>NZ_JADPIX010000126.1:0-45158 GCF_023073155.1 Bradyrhizobium sp. 45
CATCGACGGCCATCCCCATAGCCGCATCGAAGACCTCATGCCGTGGCGATTCCGCAAAACGTCAAGCCAGCCTCAATAGGGTTGCGGCTAAGCGCTTACACATGGACTGGCCATGACGGTAGACCATTCGGCGCATCGATGACGCGCGTGCGATCACAGTGATCTTCGCAAGCGTGCTTGGTTGTGGATGCCGATACCCATCAATATGGGAGCGGTTTTTGGGCCTGGATTGCGGCAAGCTAGTCGCCTGGGATAACGGTATTGCTTGATGCAGCAAGCCTGCCCTTGCAAAAACAAGCCCCGGCCATGGGCCGGGGCTTCCGATTCTTCGTTCGTACTGCTGATCAATATTTCAGAAGAAACGGGCCGCCGAACTTATAATTGAGCCGGGCAGTCAGAAGATCGAAATCCTGGCGGACGCGATCGGTTCCGCCTGCGGGCGCGGCGAAGTGCACCGCTCCGGGCTGCATGAATAGGTGGTCGTACTCGAGGCTGACCGACCAGCTCGGCGCGAAACCGTACTCAATCCCAGCTCCCAGCGCACCACCCCAAAGAATGTGGTCGCTCTTCCCAAGCTGCGCGCCCGTGAGGGTCGAGCTAATCTGATAGGTATTGCTCGTCACTGCGGCACCACCTTTGGCGTAAAATACTACGTTGTCTACGGCATAACCGATCTGCCCTGTTATCAGGCCGAACGCATCAATCTTGGTCTGGTTGATATCCGCAAACGCGACGCTGTCATTCGAGCCGGTCAAACCAGCCCAGTTCCCCTGGCCTTCAACACCAAGCACGATCTGGCCCGTCTGCCTTCGATACCCGATCTGGCCACCCACAGTACCGCCGGTCGCATCATGGCAGCCCTCAGGTGTGCCGCCATTGAAGTCCCAGCAATTCGCGCTTGAGCCCAAGCCGCCGTTCAAGCCGACGTAGTAGCCGCTCCAGTCATAGATCATAGCCGCAACAAGCTGCGGAGCTTTGCCATAGAGAGGCTGGACGGGCTGCGCAGCCAGATCCGCGCCGAATGCGGGCGCAATCGCGCCGAGCGCCACAATGCTTGCAGTCGCGAGCAACAAGTTCTTCATTTCTACTCTCATGTCTTGAGTGCCCCGAGCCTCGCGCGTCTTAACAACATCCGCACGGATAGCTGTAGCTGCACCGCAACATTTCGTCGGAAAGGAATGCTTGAACCGAACCCTGCGTCAGGTTGCGGCGTTGCGGATCACGCTTCGCAATGCTCTTTCGCGTGCGAACCAGATTGCGTGGCCTCGGCGAAAAGCGAGCTGCTGATCTCAGCGGATGAAGCGCACCGCAACCCACACGAGGCCCAGCCACACCGCAACCGAAAAGAGCAAAGCGCCTTGCAACGCCCTTGCTCTTATCCTGTGACGCCACCGAAGGAGCTGCGATGAGCAACCGGTGAAGCGCCGACCCCGTATAACAGATATCACGTCATCGTAATCTGCGAACCGGAAGTGAGAGCGATGCTTTCGAATATACGCCAGCCGCTCAGTGGGTGAGAGGCACTGCGCCCACACCTCCGATGCCTCATGATCAAAACACGCGCTATTCTCCAGGACCTCGGCGAGGCGCTCGTCAGGTTTCATGATGCATCCGCTGTAGTGACTATCGCGGATCGAGTTCTAGGAGGAGAGCCTAACCTTGGAAACCTCTCGGTTTAGGTAGGCGAGTTGAGAGATTTCAATTCGGCGGTCAATGCGGCGCTGATCCTGCGCGAGATGAAATTCGAAGTCGTGCGGTGGCTCTGGATCAGCCTTCTGGCCCAGTGCAGATGGACACGGGCATTGAACCGGCGTAGATGCCGCAGGAGAGTGAAAGGTGCTCCTTGTCGATGGTGTGCACTAGCGCTTGTTAGAATTCGGTCCGGCAATGGCTTCCGCGCATGCTAAGATCACACAAACGTACGTTGCAAGGTCCAGGGCCGGTCGCGAATACACGGCTGCCGATCCGATCATCCGTGAACGGCCGGCTCGCCGTCGTCACCGTCAGTGTCTCGGGTCAAATCGGCCAGCAGTCGTACCTTGCACCGCGCTGTTGGGACTGACTGCACGCGCGTGCCCTCCACGCCGCCTCCCGATTTTGTGCTCGACGAACTGACGGCGCCCGGCGTTCGCCCTCTTGTGGCAGATCGGCAGTTCCTTGCTTGAGCAAGGCCGAATGCCGCATTAGGAACCACGGCGTGCGGGAACTCGGAGCGGCGGCGGAGCAGAACTGCCGGAAGCCCTGGCTTGCGAGAGACCTCAGGCAGGCGGCAAGCGCACGCCGGTCCCTCGTTGAAGCAGGGCACGACGACATCCACGCTGGGCAAAGCACCGGTCTTGACCGGGTCGTACGGCGGCAGTGAGGCGCCGATCGCTGGAGCGGGTCCTGCATCAACGCGTCTTGGGATGAGCGCTGCAGATACCAACTTCGTTAAAGGGATCCTCAGCGCGGCGCGGTTCACTGGTCATGAACATCTTCATTGCAAAGTCGAGCGACCGGTATGCTCGATCGCGGGCCGCCTGCGGCAAATCAGGAGTTGCGTCAATCGCAGCGCGCGCGTCGCTCATAATCTTATCTTTTGCGGAAAGAAGCTTTGCATCTAGGATTACATGAAGCGTCTCTCGAACTTCAGGTGAGATCGCGCTATCGCCATCAATCAATTCTCGAAATTTCCAAAATATACGCTCGACTGCTACCGTCGACCCGAGAACTGACATTAGCCTTGGTGACATCATTGGCCATCTCCTTCTCCAGCCTGAATCTCGGACTATCCCAGCGAAATTAGACCTGTCCGCGTCTCGCACCGGCGCGCGAGGCGACCCTGAACAGGCGAATGACTGGGATACATGTCGGCTGCTACACCCCAGCCCGCGTGAGACGGACGTTCAAGATATGCTCAGCGGAACTCGCAAGGTGCGATTTGCGAGCAAGGCACTTCTCTTTCCTGCGCTCCAAGCCGTAACTCGGTAGCGTGCGGTGGCTCACGTGCAAAACGGAGGGTATGCGCCGCTTCCCATTTGCCACAATACATGCAGCGGCATCGGAGTTGGACTTCTGCCACGCGCGCGTTTTGTGATTGCCTGGGTGCATCGACATCGAGCCTACCGATCCCGCGACGGTGTGTTGGTCGTGCGCCACGTTGACCTCGATCATCTCTTGATTCTCCATTGGTCATCGGGTCGAGCGCAGAAAGGGCGGCAACTTAAACGCGCAGATCATTTTCACGTGCTGGATTCCGTATCTCGGATTGGTTCGTTTCGGCTACCATAACTGTCCTCGCCACTGCACGGCTATGCTGTGCAAACCGTGCATTTCACCCACCAGCGGCCACCGCGCTTCTCCGCGCGCAGCTTGCCGCGGCGGATCCGAGAGAGCACCCCTTCGGGGCTTATGTGGTTCATCGCTGCGTATCGCTGAACAGTGAGGTAGTCCTCATGCAGAGGCGGAGGGGTGCTAATTCCGTGCGCAGCCAGCAGAATGCGCAGCGAAGCCAACTCCGCCAGCACGATCTCGAGCTTACGCGCGATCTCGTCCATCTGGTCGAAGCGCTGCGGGGACCGCGTCACGACAGGCCCGCCCGTGCGATAAGCCACATCTTGGATTCGTGTGAAATGCGATCGACGAACTGGTGCGCCAAAGCGGGATGAGCGTGAGCCAACTCACCTGGCCAAGCAAACCACTGCGCGGGCAATATCAACACATGCAAAATGGGAGACGCGGCATTTATTGCCGTCGAGACTACACCTTGGTGATGTAGTCGAAAGGGTCTCATGCGCGTAAGAGCCACTTGAGCCATAAGAGCGGCCTGACAAATGCATCCGGCTGCGGTGCTCATGGGCCTCGGTGTTGCCATTTATTGCATGGTCAAGGGCGAACTGCTTGGAATCGGCTCACCATCAGTGCTCCGCCGCCATGAGCTCGGAGTGAATCGCAGTTGCTGTGTTGAGGCAGGCATCCAGTGACAGAGATCCAAAGGCGAGCTGACAAAGGAGATAGTTGGCGCCTGCCTCTTCCACGTGATCGAGAAGAGTTTGGCGCACCGAAGCGCGGGATCCGACAACGCACAGTTCACTCTCAATTGCGGCATCCAAGGTTAGGGGCAGGTTGGATGGAGGCGGGATGTCATTGAGGTCGTACAAGAACTTAAAGCTCTTGAGCCAGGTTTCGTAGGCTGGCGCGGCGAGGGAGCGGGCGGCTGCTTCAGAGCTGGCAATTACGACCATGCGGAGTAATGCGAGAAATGGTGCTGAACCGTTGGTGTCATACTTCGCGTTTCCATGAGCGCGATAGCGATCTGTTACTTTGCGAACGGCAGAAGAGGGTCCCATGCACGCCAGATTAGCGCCATTCGCCGCCGCCCAATGCGCGGACTCTGGCCGATTTGTAGCAATCCATGTCGGGGGACAAGGACGCTGGTGAGGTGAAAGCGTCAAAGGAACGTCGCTCAGCGCAAAATGTTGCCCTTTGTACGAGAGCGGGCCGCCATTCATCGCGTTAACGAAGATTTGGGAAGCTTCCTCGTAACGGCTAGAGGCAACATCGGCTCCAACCCCAAAATAGCTCAGTTCGATCGGGAGGGAGCCGCGACCAAGGCCGACCTCGACTCTGCCGCTGCTCAGGTGATCCAACATGCAGATCTCCTCGAATGCCCGCAACGGGTGGTAGAGGTTGAGCAGCATGACCAACGGACCAACGCGAAGTCGCCGTGTGCGTTGTATGACGCTTGACAGAAACAAGTTCGGCGATGGACCGCGTCCGTGGGGGGTGCAATGATGCTCTGCCAGATGATAGGCATAGAAACCGAGCCGGTCGTAGGCCTCCGCCAGCGCGAGGCGGTCCGCGTATTGCCTGGCGATATCGGGACCATCCTCGTCAAGATGATCAAAAATGCCGCAGGTCAGGTTTGAGGGAAGAACGTTTCTCACTCAGTTATCTCCTATAGAGAGGACCGGAGTCCGCTAGGTTTTTGGGGTTCAAGAAGCGCTCGCTGGCGTGCATATGCTGCGAAGCCGTTCTCAGCAGCTCGCAATGCGCCGACCGGACAACAACTGACTGAGGCCGGTCGCGAAGCTGCATCATGTGCGGGTCCTGTTCGATGACGAACGGGGATCTGTGACCTGAGTGGAAGGGTTCACTAGCCACGGCATCCCACTTTCTTAAGAATGCTGCCGACAGCCGCAAGAAACGCATCCATCTGGCGCTTTGTACCGATGCTAACCCGAATGCACTCTTCCAGGCCGGGATCCGGAAAGAAGGCGACGAGGACGCTCTGGTCTTGCAACGCCGCCTGCCACCATCTGCCACCCTGGCCTACCGGCACACGGGCGAGGAGGAAGTTCGCGTGGGAAGGCGTTACGGAGAACCCAAATTCCGAGAGGGCGGCCGCTACGCGCTGACGCTCAGACCTGACGTGGCGATGGTTCTCCTCGTAGGCGTCGCGATGCGCAAGGACGCTCATGCCTACGGCATGAGCGACCACATTCATGTTAAAAACATTCTGGATGTTGCGAAGCCGCCCAATCAGCTCGGGATGGCCGAAACCGAAGCCGACGCGAATGCCAGCGGCGGAATGACTCTTGGAAAGCGTGCGCAGGACCAGAAGATTCGAATGGCGCTCAATGAGGCGTAGGCCGTCCTCAGGTGCGAAATCGACATAAGCTTCGTCCAATACGATCAATCGGTCAGACCGTGTAACGAGGCGCTCGATCTCAGCGACCGGAACGAAGGTTCCGGTCGGATTGTTCGGATTGGCCAGCAGAATGAACTTGGCATGTTTAGCCGGACCGAAAAGCAGCTCGTCCATCGGCAAGCAGTCGGGTTCAGACCAGGGAATTTCAATGAACCGAGCCCCTTGCAACATGGCAAGCTTGCGATTGAATGAGAAGCCGGGCGACATCATTGCGATGCTGTCGCCCGGGGCAAGAAAGGCTCTGTAAATGAGACTGAGGAGTTCAGACGATCCATTGCCAGCCATCACGCGATCAGTGGCAATCCCGTACGCCGCTGCGGCCGCTTGCCTCAAGCTGATATTGTCATCTTCTGGATAGCGGTATTGCACCTCAAGAGCTGCAATTGCGCTTCGCATCACGATGGCTGGCAAAGGAAATGGGTTCTCATTCGTATTCAGTTTCACGGAAGTATTGTCGCGCGTAGGCCGCCCGGACGGCAGAGCATCCAATTCGCGAGCCACCGGCGAGAGCGAGGAAAGCATATTTTGCAGTTTTGTATCCAATTTGATGTTCTCCCTTTCGTCGACGAGAGCAGTTGACGGCCTTCATCGAGCCTACCTGATGCGCGCCCCGTATTCGGAGCCGGGAAGCGCAAGGCGTGCATGAATGTGAGGGTGGGTGCCACAGGCGGGCTCAGATCTAAGCGCCGCACCGGATCAGAGTCCGGCTCAAAGTCCGGCAGCGATCAGTGCGGATCAGGCGGGCGCACGGCGTTATCCCGGCGAATACCTGTTTTAAGAGGGGAGGAAACGCCACGTCCACTCGGCCGAACAGCGCGGCTAACGTGGCTTGAACTCGTAATCCGCAGACAGACTGCGCACGCCTGACATGTTGCCACAAGCTACGTTCCTTCTAAAGAGGTCATGGCAGCTCACTCCCGAGAGCGAGGTGCGCATCAGTGTCACTAGGTGGAAGAAGCCACTGATGTTCGTCGGCCTTACGATTGTGGAAGTGATGCTCACTCCAGTGGTACCAGACGAATGGGAACGTACTCTTCGGGCGGCCGTTCGGGCGCGTACGACAGCTGTGATAGCATTGCCGCGAGGGCGAGAAATGCCGCGACTGCGGCGACTGCGACGCACGTGACCAGCGCGCAATCGCGAGGCCTAGGATGGTTCATCATTCAACGCTCCGTGCGGTGTTGGTGCGGGCGGCCAGGTCTGCGCGACCCCTTCGACGGATTATCGGGCCAGCGGTAATCGATGGACCCAGGGGCGGCATTGTCTCCCTTGGAGTCGAATCGAACCGTGGCAATGGCCCTTTCGATTGAGCCCGAGGTTCGGCCGCAGCGACCCGCGTGGCATCGACGGTGCCCGCCCGTCTGACCGAGCCTGCCCATGCTTGAACTGGGGCATAAGCGTAGCCTGCAACCTGCAGCAGATTGGCTTGAAGCCTTGAGCTTGGCGACATCGGCTGCCCCTGCAGCATTCTTCGTCGAGTGCGGCATGGAGGTAAAGGAGCGTGCCGGAGTCGCCGGCAATGGCCAAAGACGGTCATCCACCGAATTGTTCTCGCCCAGCGCTCTCACCGGGAACTTCCAAAAGTGGTGCAGATCATTGGAGTCTCCATCGGCGTAGCCGGCGCTCTGTAGGTCGCCCCGCCGCTGCGTCGATACTTTTAGAAGGTACAATTTGACGCTACGTACGGATCAAGTACTTCGAAGCGTGCTCGTCGAGGTTGGCAGAGCGAAAGTTCCCAGGGTGTCGACAACGCACATTCGCAGGCGAATTGCTACGGGCCAACGATCCTCAGTCAGACAAGGATCAGCATCAGCTCATTCAGTTAGAGACATTTGAGCAACCGAGTCCGGCAGCCGGGTGCGTCAACTCGTTCCGAGCTGGCTCTCCAGCGCGGCGAGGGCGAGATCCAGGTATCGCATGAGGCTCGCATCCCAGCCGGCGAGATTGTGTGGTTCAGTCAATCGCGTCAGCACCTTCAGTATCATCGAGACAGTCGAATCAACTCCTGCGATCTCAGTCAGCAGCGAACGGGCCTGACGCGCGACCGCATTTGGTCGCTCACCGCATGGCGGCTCGCCCCGATCCATGCAGCTTCGTAGCTCGTCCCGAATCTTGCGCCACCGATCTTCGCGGCTAGCGTTAGAGGCGCATGTGCAGATGGCCGAGGGGGTACGTTCCTGAATCCGCGACATTGCATCTAACGTGGCCGGTAGCTCGTCGACACTAACTTCTGTCTCACCTTGCGTCGTCATATTGCGCAATCGATCCCGTAATAATGTCGCCCGCGCGACTTGAATTTCAATTCGCTCGAGATGGTTGCGCAATAGGTCCGTGAGAGACGACCGTCCCTCGATGGCTTTGCGGATCTCAGGAAGCGAGAAGCCCAGCTCACGTAGCGCCCGTATCTGACAGACGCGTTGTAGGCTTTCACGATCGTACATGCGGTGACCGCCACCGGTACGTTCCGCGACCGTCAACAACCCCGTATGTTCGTAATGATGCAGAGTGCGTACCGTTACGCCGGTCGCCTCTGCAAGTTCTCCAATGCGCCATCGGCGCCGTCGTGGTGTGGCTTTTGTCATGGTCCTCAATTTGCAAGCCTACAACCTGACGTCACGTGAGAATCAAGTGATTTCAATGATCTAGATGATGGTCTCTCGCTGCGAACCCCAGGAGCACTGAGCGCATGCTGTTAATCAATCAGCCGAGACAAGTGCAAGCATCAAGTTCGCCAGCGACGCCAATTCGTCCCTCGCTGCGCGTTGCATCACAAGTCTGGCGATCGCTACGCGATTCTCGCCGGTTCGCATGCATGTCGGTAAAGACCCGATTGCTCGATCAAAAAGGTTTCCCAAGCTCGCGAGATCCTCCGGGTCGTAGACTCCGCTCGGCTTCTCCAACAGTATGCTCCTTTCATTGCGGCACCTTCGCTGCACGTGGGGAAGCCGTTTGGCTGTGGTAGGGCAAAAAGAAGACGGAGCGGCGACGTGCGCGAAAGAATGTGACAGGTGCGTTCGTGTGGTGCCGTTGTGCAACACGGCGTTTACTTCCCTTTTGTCCAACACTGCCTGACCGAAACTGTGCAATTTCCGCTGGATGCTGGCGCAGCAGCGGCCATTTGCTGTCTGATCGCCACGCGAAGCGAAAGCAGGTACATGCCACCCCGCTTGCTCTTGAGACACAGCTTCACGAACGGCTGCCCAGACAAAGTACTGATCTGATCAGATGGGTGGCGCGGCCGCCCGCTCGGCACCTAGCAGCGTTTTCGACGCGCTGCTAGTCTGTTGATGGCTTTGTGGCCGCGAAGGCGTTGTTCGCGCATGGCAACATCGGGTTTTGGAATGCCACAAGATGATGGCTGCTCTTCAACGGCGAAAGTCTGCGACGCAAAGCGCCAGTATAATGAGAGAAGGCGGGCCGCAAAACCATTTCCGGCATGTATCTCAACGCGAGCGCACCTCGCGCGGTTGGCGAAGCGTTACTCGCGATTGAGGACGGAGCCTCGAAGGATCGCTCCGATATCCGTCGGACGTGGAGGCACACTCAAAACGGGCAACACGCCCCCGGCGCCGCGCGGGCGCGCCGGGAAACAACGACGTGCCATAGCTCCTACAGCAATAACTCGCATATCCAGACGTGAGCCGGATCAGTGTTGCGCAGCACAGTCCCTTGCTCGTCCAGAAGCTCACTCACTTTCATTCTCGAACAGTATCGCTTTGGTGTGCGAGCGCTGGACATAGATGCTTTGGGTAAGATTGGCAAATCATGTTACCGCACCGAAGTAGCTCTTCGAGGTCAGCGGTGAGTGGCCGCAACTCGGGACCAACGGCGGCGGCATCCCGCGCGCGACGCGCCACGACACTCTCGAATAACACCACTGTCGCGATCCGAAAGGATGACCTGCACCCACCGATCCGATGTGGTGCTTTGGCATTGCTGCTGCGTTCACCGGGAGAGTAGACGGCAAGGAGAATGCCCACCGGCAGGTTAAGAGCGGTGTGGGTGCCTGCCAGTGTCCACGTTTGCAGCCTCGATCGCAGGTCTTAGTCTACAACCTGACGCGGTGTACGATTCGAGGGATTTTAGTGCCAAGGCCTGATTTCGTTCATCTGACTGGCCGGATCATTTCGCGAGCTCTGAGCCTCAGCTCATGTAGAACAGTGCGATGCAGCCGTCGTGTCAGGCAAGTCAGGCGGAGCGCCGCCGAACGAGCTGTATGAAGCGCAAGATCGTCACGCCAGCGCGAGATCAAGAGCGCGGCCGACCCGATCAAACTACGCTCAAACGCGCCAATCCGAACACCAGCGAGGACCGGAGCCTCGAGCCTGGCGTAGATCTGGTTAACCGAGATTAGATCGCAAACGGCCGAACAATGCTAGAACGGGCCGTGACATTGGTTGGTCTCGGACGGAGAGACCATCATGGATGCCTCTTGCAAGAACATGTTGCGCATCCAAATGCTTGCAGGATCAGTATTATGAATGGCCGGCCACTGGACGGCCTCGGTGAATGTGAGAAGTCGCAGCGGAGGTTCGATGACCCGCAGGGGCATCGTGTCTGCGAAATGGCTGACCAGTCTTGAGGGCATACTCGCTATACGGTTGGTGCCCAATAACATAGGCGGAATCATACCAAAACCCTGCACTGCGACCTCGGTGCGTATCTTGAAACCATGCTCGAGCAAGAGCCATTCGTGAAAGGAGGGCCTCAGGGAGCCCCCGAACCGGGCTTCCACGTGCCCGATCGACATGTACTTCTCGAACGTAAGTCGCGGCGCCAGCTGCTTGTTCATGGGGCAGCCCACGCAAACGAACGTGTCCTCGAACAGTGCCGCCTTGGGATGCGCACTCGACATGAACATCTCCGGATACATGAGAAAATCGACTTCACCGCGCCGGAGAAGTTCATCGGGTTCTTCTAAGGGCGGCAGCAACTCGAAATTGATCGTCGGAGCTTCCCGCGCGACGCGGTCCACGATTCTTCGAAGAAACACGACAGTCATGAAGTCGGACAGGATGATCCTGAATCGCCGATTCGATTGAGACGGAGTGAAGCCCTCCGGAGAAATGATGGAGAGCTGAATGTGAGCGAGAGCCTCGCGAATTGGGGCTGCGAGCGCTTGAGCCCGCGGCGTTGGGACAAGCTTCCGACCCCTCATCGTGAATAGCTCATCGCGAAAGTAAGTGCGAAGCCGCGCGACGGCAGCACTCATGGCAGGTTGACTGAGGTTGATGCTTCTTGCCGCCGCCGTGAGATTGCCTTGCGTCACCAGGGCGTCGAACGCGACGAGGAGATTCAGATCGAGGCCCTTGAAACGCATAATCTTGAGTGATCCACCGTGTGAATGTGTTCTATCGATACAATCGATTTTACCATTTGTACCGACTGAGGATAGCAAAGGATAGTTTAGCGAGATGCCAGATCTATCAGAATGGTTACAAATCGTAGCGCGTCTCAGCCCAGCGCCAGGGATCGATCAAGACATCTGGACCGTGCGGTCGCAGTTTCGCGCGTGTTGCGCAAGTCCTATCTCGGCGAGCTAGCACGGTGGGGATCCGCAAATGTGCGTGGGCGTATAGGACGAGCAAACCATCGTATGGCTTCGCCAACCCATTCTATACCGGCCGTGTACCGCTGTAGAATTGAGCGAACGCTTAACCTGACCGTAGATTTCCCTCCAGTTGGACCCCTTCGGTTGCGGGTGCCAAATGTGTTTTGGTCGCATCCGATTGCGTCCTTGCTGCGGAGAAATCGTGCCGAACATGCAAGCGAAGCCGTCCTTCGTGAATCTGATGCGAGTTGCGCACACGCTCGACGTCGTATCCATTGTGAATGCAGATCGGTCAGTGCGTGAAGATCTGACAGATATGGTTTTTTCGGCGGGTTACGTACCCGAACCCTTCGAGAGCGCAGACGAGTTCTTGAAATCGGGCCGCCGTTTGATCACGTCGTGCTTGATCGCGGACATGCAGTCGAGCGTGATGAGTGGCTTTGAGCTTTTCCATCATCTGGCTGCATCCGGACGCGCGATTCCCACCGTTCTGCTCACAGACAGCTTCGAAAACGATATGAGGCGAGTCCTGCAAACTGGACTCCAGTTTTTGAGCAAGCCTTTCGAGCGTAGCGAACTGCTGGCGTGCGTCAGGAGCCAGATAATGAATAGGAATTACTCTCTATGAAAATGATCGCGCCCGGATCCACACGAGGTGCTTCGGCGCGCCCTCCAGTTCGTTGGAGGCTGTGCTGGGAGAATGAGCTTCAACTTGCTGACCATATTGAGTTGTCCGACTTCTTCCGGAAGACCTATGGTCCGACCGGGGCATTCAATGCAAAGCCCTTTGAAGGTCATCGAAGCTGGGCCGGCGCAAGGCCTGAGATTCGCGCAATCGGCTACGATGATCGTGGTGTTGCGATTCACATCGGCGCACTGCGCCGCTTCATAAAAGTGGGTGAGGTCGATCTGCTTGTGGCTGAACTCGGATTGTACGGGGTGCGCCCGGATCTCGAGGGGCTCGGCATCAGCCACTCCATCCGCGTGATGTATCCCGTATTGCGAGATCTTGGGGTGCCGTTCGGTTTTGGCACGGTCCGATCTGCCCTGCAGAAACATATTACCAGGCTGCTCGGGCGACAGGGATTAGCGACTGTTCTGCCAGGGCTCCGTGTCCGGTCCGCTCGTCCGGATATCTATCTCACTGTGCCTCCGACGCGCGTGGAGGACGTGGTCGGCCTCGTTCTGCCGATTGCGAGGCCAATGAGCGAATGGCCGGCCGGTGAGATGATTGAACGGAACGGGCCAGAACTGTGACGTCCGCAGACAACGAGACTGAAGCGCGGAGCGACTGCGCCGACTCGGGCGGAGAGCGCTGTGTCTATCTGACGTTTGATGATGGTCCCAACCCGCATTGCACGCCGGCTATCCTGGATGTGCTGGCGCAGCATCGGGCCCCCGCCACTTTCTGCGTGATTGGTGCATATGCAGCGGGCCAGCCGGAGCTGATCCAGCGCATCATTGCAGAAGGCCACGAACTCGCAAACCACACAATGACGCACCCGGATTTATCCAAATGCATGCCGGATGAGGTGGAATACGAGATCCTAACGACGAACAAGGTCATCGGAATGGCCTGCCCGCGAGCCTCTGTGCGGCACATGCGTGCGCCGTATGGGACTTGGACCAAGGAGGCCCTCGCCGTGTCGGCGAAGGCCGAACTGGCAGCCCTGCACTGGTCAGTGGACCCGCAAGACTGGTCTCGTCCTGGCGGCGAGGCGATTGTTGCCGCGGTGCTGGCCTCGGTCCGGCCGGGAGCAATCGTGCTCCTGCACGACGGGTGCCCTCCCGACGAGTTGAAACGCTGCCCTCACTCTAGTCGGCGCGACCAGACCGTGACGGCGCTCGCCCAGCTCATTCCAGCACTGCATGACCTTGGATTTGCAATCCGGTCGCTTCCTCAAACTCACTGAATAGATCAAATCACATGAGCCTGCTTGCCACCATCAGCACCGCTGCTGTTGCCTCCTACGCGTTGCTCTCCAGCGTCCATAAGACCGCGCAGGCGCTTTATGCGCTGCGAACCGACGCCTCACTGCCGCCGTACGACCTCGTCGAGAGCGCAGCTCTGCCCAGCGTGGATATCATCGTGCCCTGCTTCAACGAGGATCCGCGCACGCTGGCGGCCTGCCTGAAATCTCTCGCAAGCCAGGATTACCCAGGGCGATTGCAGGTGTATGTGGTCGATGACGGCTCTGCAAATGTCGCTGCAGTGGCCCCGGTCCATGGGAGCTACGCGTATGACCCGAGGTTCACCGTCATTCTGCTGCCAAGTAACGTTGGAAAGCGTAAGGCGCAGATCGCAGCGATACGCCGGTCGTTCGGCGATCTCGTGCTCAACGTCGATTCCGATACGGAAATCGCCAGCGACGTGGTCAGCAAACTCGTACGCAAGATGCAGGATCCAGCCGTCGGCGCGGCCATGGGGCAATTGATGGCCAGCAACCGGAACGACAGCTGGCTGACCCGATTGATCGACATGGAGTACTGGTTGGCTTGCAACGAGGAGCGCGCGGCTCAGACGCGCTTTGGTGCCGTCATGTGCTGCTGCGGGCCGTGTGCCATGTACCGCCGCTCCGCGCTGCTGTTGCTGCTGGACCAGTACGAGACGCAGTTCTTCCGAGGAAAGCCGAGCGACTTCGGTGAGGACCGCCATCTGACGATCCTCATGCTCAAGGCAGGGTTTCGAACCGAGTACGTTCCGGACGCCATCGCCGCCACGGTGGTCCCGGACAGGCTCTTGCCCTATCTGCGGCAACAGCTCCGCTGGGCGCGGAGCACTTACCGCGATACGCTGCTGGGTTTGCACCTGTTGCCCGGCCTGGACCGGTACCTTACGCTCGACGTGCTCGGACAGAACCTCGGGCCGCTGCTGCTCGCCATCTCATCGATTGCCGCGCTCGCTCAGCTCGCGCTCACCGGCACCGTGCCCTGGTGGACCGGTCTGACCATCGTCGCGATGACCATGGTTCGATGCAGCGTGGCGGCCCTTCGTGCCGGCGAGCTTCGATTTATCGGCTTCTCGCTGCACACGCCTATCAACATCTTCCTCCTGCTCCCGATGAAAGCCTATGCGCTCTGTACCTTGAGCAACAGCGACTGGCTCTCGCGCAAAGTAGCGAAATCATCAGACGTCGATGAGTCGAAGGCCTCGATCGAAGACGCGACAAATGGACCAAGCCTTAACCCGGGATCGGAAGCGCCAGGCTCAATTCGCGGGGCAGGTCTTTCGCGCGCTTCCTCGCAGCTGATCGCGTCTGATGGCATTGCCGCCGCGACTGACTGACAGCTTTGTAGGGGATTTAGTGGTGAGCGTGGACAAGACATATCAATCGTTGCAACGGGAGCTGACCAACGATGACCCGTGGCGGCTTGACGACAATCCGTTCGAACGTGAGCGTCACACCCAATTGCTACGACTATCGCTGTCGAACGGCGCCGTCTCAACCGGCCTCGAGATCGGGTGCGCGGCCGGTGCATTCACAGAGAAGCTTGCTCCTCACTGCAAACGGCTCACGGTCATCGATGTTATGCCGCGAGCGATCGGTCGAGCGGTCCAGCGGACCAAGAGGTGGTCGCATATCAGCTGGGCGGCGACCGATATTCTGCAGTTCTCGACCGAAGAGCTGTTCGATCTGATCGTGGTCGCCGAAGTTCTCTACTATCTCGAAGACATGACACGGATGCGTACCGCAATCGACAAGCTGGTGAAGATGCTTGCTCCAGGTGGGCACCTGGTCTTCGGATCTGCACGTGATGCCACCTGCAGGCGATGGGGGCATGTCGCTGGCGCCGAGACAGTCATCACGATGTTGGCTGAAGCGCTCATTGAGGTCGAACGCGTGCAGTGCCAGGGGCAGTCGGCTGACGAAGACTGCTTGTTGGTCCGCTTTCGCAATCCGGAGCGATCTTCGATTTGTTCTAACGGCCGAGCTTGAAAGGACCTACTATGCGCATCTGCGGTATCAAGTTGACGCACGACGGGGCAGTCGCTCTGATCGAGGACGGCCGGGTGGTGTTTTGTGTCGAACAGGAGAAGCTGAACAACAATCCGCGTTATCAAACCATCGACAACCTGGATGCCGTTGTTGACGCCTTGGCGGAGCACGGGCTGGATCCGAGCGATGTTGATCAGTTCGTCATTGATGGCTGGGATGGAGAGTTCGAGTCACAGTTTGAAGTCCTTAGTGGGACGACGACCATCAAGCTCAAGGGCGCGCCGTATGTCGAACGGCAAGGCGATAGCCCCCTGACGTCCCGCGATCGGATCGGCCTCATGCTTGATGGGAAGCTATATCCCTATCAAAGCTATCCCCATGTTACCGGGCACGTAGCATCCGCATACTGCGCCAGCTCGTTTGCCAAATCCGGACAATCTGCTTTCTGCTTGGTGTGGGACGGCTGCATGTTTCCGCGCCTCTACTATGTAGAGCCCCACGGCATCCGGTTCATCGAGTGCCTGTTTCCGATAATAGGTCACGCCTATGCGACGGCAGGACACCACTTTGGACCTTACAGGCGGGCAGACCGGACCAGCTGGGATCTCGGTATTGCCGGCAAGCTGATGGCCTATATCGCACTGGGATCGCCCGACGAGGATTGTATTAAGACGTTTCATGAACTTTATGAGGCGCACTTTGCCACGGATGCTGAGGGTGCTTGTCCCGAGCTTGAAGAGATCAACAGCTCACAATCGCCACTTGAAGCTCTGCACGACTTCTTCGATGCGTGCGCAATGCGATTGAAGGAAAAACAGGCCCAAGACGTCCTTGCGTCATTTCACGTGTTTCTAGAGCGTCTGCTGGTTCGCACCATTGCTGATGTGGTGGAGCGGCATTCGAATCTTGCGGGGGCGCGTAACCTCTGCATAGCCGGCGGCTGTGGCCTGAATATTAAGTGGAATAGTGCATTTCGTGCGACAGGCCTGTTCGATTTCGTGTGGGTGCCGCCCTTTCCGAACGACAGCGGCTCAGCCATTGGTGCTGCTTGCTCTGCATTGGCGGCACAGCAAGGCTTTAGAGCTCTGGAATGGTCGGTCTACAGCGGACCGGCCGTGCGTCCCAGCGAAGTCCCGCCCGAATGGGAGGGCGCGCCCTGCACTATGGGCCAACTTGCGGCAATCCTCGCTTGCGACAAGCCCGTGGTCTTCCTTGCCGGGCGTGCCGAGCTCGGGCCGCGAGCCTTGGGTGGCAGAAGCATTCTCGCGGCTGCGAGCTGGGAAGGAATGAAAGATCATCTCAACGATGTCAAACTTCGTGAGCATTTCAGGCCGGTAGCGCCGATATGCCTGGAGGATCGTGCCGCGGAGATTTTTAGCCCTGGAATACCCGATCCGTACATGCTGTTCGATCACCAGACGCGACCAGAATGGCGGGACAAAATTCCCGCCGTCGTGCATCTCGATGGATCTGCTCGTCTACAAACCGTTTCTAGAACCTCCCAGCATAAAGTGGCCGAGCTTCTCGTCGAATACGAGAAGCTCACAGCCATTCCGCTGCTTTGCAATACCAGCGCCAATCTGCATGGACGCGGCTTTTTCCCGGATGCTGCCGCCGCGTGCCAGTGGGGACGCGTCGATCACGTATGGTGTGACGGCCTGCTTTGGACAAAAAAGCGCGCAAGCGGGGAAGCGGCGGGAACAACGTCCGTCGCGATGGCGTAAGCAGATGTCAACCGCGGCAGTCGACCTTTTCCAGGTGAGCAAGTTCTACGACGACAGGGTCGTCGTGGACGCTCTTTCGTTTACGGTCTCGCCGGGAGAGTGCTTCGGTCTGCTGGGACCAAACGGCGCGGGTAAAAGCACGCTTGCGCGTTTGATCCTGGGTGTTGCATCGCCCGACGCAGGTAAGATATGCGTGCTCGGCGAGCCAGTGCCGGCGCGGGCGCGCTTGGCGCGCCGGGGGATCGGGGTTGTCCCACAGTTCGATAACCTTGATCTTCAGCTCACGGTGCGCGAAAACTTGCTCGTTTTCGGGCGCTACTTCGCCATGAGCGCGGCTGAGGTGGAAGCGGTCACGCCGTCACTGCTCGAATTCGCACGCCTGGAGAACAAGGCGGACGCGCGAGTCGCCGAACTGTCCGGCGGCATGAAGCGACGCCTGACGTTGGCACGGGCCCTCATTAACGATCCGCAGCTCTTGGTCCTTGATGAGCCGACGACCGGCCTCGATCCGCACGGCCGTCACCTGATTTGGGAACGCTTGCGCTCGTTATTAGGGCGCGGCAAAACGATCCTTCTCACCACCCACTTCATGGAAGAGGCGGAGCGATTGTGCGACCGCCTGTGCGTGCTCGAGCACGGCCGTAAGATCGCCGAAGGTCAGCCTCGCGCGCTGATCGAGCAGCAGATCGGCTGCCAAGTGATCGAGATTTACGGCGGTAACCCGCACGAACTGCTGCCGCTGGTCAGACCCCAAGTGCAGCGCGCTGAGGTGAGCGGGGAGACGCTGTTCTGCTATGTCACGGATCCAGAGCAGGTGCGCCTCCGGCTTGTCAACCGCACGGATCTGCGCTTTCTGCAGCGTCCTCCAAATCTGGAGGATGTGTTCTTGCGGCTAACCGGGCGAGAGATAAAGGACTGAACGATGTGGCAACGTTTTGCGCCGGCGCTCCCTGCTAATCCATGGAACTGGATGGCGGTATGGCGCCGCAATTTTCTGGTTTGGCGGAAAGTTGCTCTGGCATCGGTTCTTGGGAATCTGGCCGAGCCGATGAGCTCTCTGTTCGGTCTCGGTTTTGGCCTTGGAATGATCATAGGTGGGGTTGAGGGCACCTCATACATCTCGTTTCTGGCGGCTGGAATGGTTGCCACAAGCGCGATGGTCTCCGCAACCTTCGAAACGATCTATGCGGCTTACGCTCGCATGCAGACAAATTGCACCTGGGAGGCAGTGCTCTGTACGCCCCTTACGCTCGGCGACATTGTCCTCGGTGAAGTGGCCTGGGCAGCGAGCAAGGCCTTGCTCGCCGGGACCGCGATCACGATTGTGGCCGTCGCGCTGGGTTACGCAGAGTGGTCATCCATTCCCTATGCGTTACCAGCCATCGCCCTCACTGGCGTTACTTTCGCGAGCCTCGCAATGGTCGTTTCAGCACTTGCACCGAGCCACGACTATTTCATCTTCTACCAGTCGCTTATTCTTACGCCCATGATGTATTTAAGCGGGACGATCTTCCCAATGAGCCAGTTGCCCGGTTCATTTCAACGCATCGCAGCCTTATTGCCGCTGAGTCATTCGGTCGATCTCATTCGTCCAACAATGCTTGGTCGACCGGTTGACAGCGTCGGATTGCATGTGGGCGCACTTTGCATCTACGCAGCAGTTCCCTTCCTCGTCTCGGCCGTGCTCCTTCGGCAGCGCCTGATGCGGTGAGAGGAATAAGATCTAAGCGAAGCATCGCGTGTGCGAGATGAGATATCTGGCTTAGCGAATTTCCAATCGCGTGCGACGCTTATATGCGTCTCGTCAGCTAGCGATGCCTGATCGGCCTCGCGCGGCCTACTCCCAAAGCAAGCGATACGAAATAGGCCAACAGGCCTCTCAGGATTAACGGAGAACAAGATGCTGTGTCTAGGATTGAGTGGCGGCCTCGACAGGGTCTATGAAAACCCCCTTGGGCTGCCGGGCACGTTTCTGCACGACGGCGCGGCGGTACTTGTCAAGGACGGGCGCGTGATCGCTGCCGTGGAAGAGGAGCGCCTTAACCGGATCAAACATTCAAACAAGCTCCCGAGCAGTGCGATCGAATACTGTCTTGCAGCCGCGGGTGTGGAGCTTCGCGACGTCGATCGTATTGCGTTCTACGCTACTGAAGCCTATTGCAATGCAATGCTCGAACGGTTGTTCATCTCACAACCGGAAATCTCAATTCCCCTAGATGCGAATCTGCTGCTACGGCACCTTCTAGCCACGGAGTTCGGTACCCAAGTTGATCCTTCCCGGGTGTCATTCGTAGGCCACCATCAGGCCCACGCCGTGAGCGCTCTGGCGATGTCGGGTTTTGAAGATAGCCTGGTCCTCGCGATCGACGGTTGTGGCGACTTCCTGTCGGGTCTCTTGGCTGTCGGGTCAGGCAGCGAAATGACCGAGCTTATGACATTTCCAGAGAATAACTCTCTCGGACTGTTCTATCTGGAGACGATCCGATATCTCGGCTACGGCCTGTTCGACGAGTATAAGGTTATGGGACTGGCTCCTTACGGAGATCCCGCACGCTATCGCGAGCTCTTTTCCCAATTCTATGAGCTCTGCGCAAACGGTGGCTACCGCGTTCACCTCGAACGTATCGGCCCAGCATTGCTGCAAAATATCGAGGTCCGGCGAAAGGGAATGCCGTTCACCCAACAGCATCGAGATGTGAGCGCATCGTTGCAGGAGGCGCTGGAGCGGATCGTGTTTCACATTCTGCGGCATTACCGTGAGTCGACCGGAATGAAACGGTTGTGCCTGGCTGGCGGGGTGGCCCATAACTGCACGCTGAACGGAAAACTCCTGTATTCAGGCCTGTTCGAAGACATCTTCGTGCAGCCGGCTGCGCATGACGCCGGATGCGCATTGGGCGCGGCGCTGATGGTGTCGAACGAGGCCGGGCAGCCTGCGCCCCGCGAGCGGCTTCAGGCGGTTTATTGGGGGCCAGATGTCGGCAGCGACGATAGCATCGAAAAGGAACTGAAGGGATGGGCCGGACACCTCGAGTTTGAACGGACCGCTGACGTCGCAACCAGAGCAGCCGAGTGGATGGTTGATGGCGCCGTGATCGGGTGGGTGCAGGGCCGATCGGAGTTCGGCCCTCGTGCGCTCGGCAACCGTAGTATTCTTGCGGACCCGAGGCCCGCGGCGAACAAGGACCGGATCAATGCGATGGTCAAGAAGCGCGAGAGTTATCGACCATTTGCACCATCAGTTCTGGAGGAGGATGCGGGCGCGTTCTTTGAGTTGCCGGATGGTCGCGCAGAATACCCCTTCATGAATTTCGTCGTTCGCGTGCGGGAATCCAAGCGTGCTTTGCTGGGCGCGATCACGCATATCGATGGTACGGCTCGGCTGCAGACGGTTTCCCGCACGAACAATGCCGCCTATTGGGAACTCATCAATGCGTTCAAGAGCCGGACAGGCGTCCCGATTTTGCTTAACACGTCGTTCAACAACAATGCCGAACCGATCGTAGATTCCGTTGCCGATGCGATTACGGCGTTTTTGTCAACCGAGCTGGATGGCCTTGTAATCGGTTCATTCCTCGTCAAAAAGCGGGCGACAACGCTCGAAAGCTGGACTGCACTCGCTGTATCACTGCCGCCCCATGTATCTCTTTACCGGGTTCGCGCTCATGCGGGCCGAGAACGCCAGGAGACAGTCTGCGAGATCCGCATGGGTCACTCCAGCCAGGAGAGCGTGCGCGTCTCGCATGACCTGTTCGACATGCTGATGCAAATTGAGAAGGAAGCTGTTCTTGCCGATCTTCTCGCCAGGGTCACCACTGACAGGACTAGGCGAGAAGCTCTCGTGAACGAACTGCGTGGGCTCTGGGATCTCCGCCGTATACGGCTGCATCCGTCACCGACTGCGTGATTGCAAAAGGTGAGCAATGCGGAAGAGGGCTCTTTGGAGGCCTCTCGTATGACCTCCCAAGCGCGGTGCCGTGGAGGAGGGTTGCGGGTTGATCGCCTTGCGTCCCGGTGACCAGCCGTCCACTGGCGTGGATCGGAATCGCAGATGCTAGGTGCGCCACACAAAGCTGATCTTGCACAACGAGAAGGGTTTGATAACTTGACCAAGGAACGCTTTGTTATTTCTCGGAGGCGTACCGGCTTCGGTGACTGCCTCTGGTCATTGGCGTCGGCCTGGTCGTACGCGCAGCGGACCGGGCGGACGCTCGTCGTTGACTGGCGCGGTTCCTGCTACATCGACCGACCGTTCAGCAACGCCTTTCCGGTGTTCTTCGAGCCGGTTGAGGACATCGCTGGGGTACCGGTGATTTGCGATGACCGGATCAACCAGCTCTCGTTTCCCGGACCGTTCTTCCCGCGGTGGTGGAATAGGCCGTCGATCGACTGCATCAATCGTCCGGATGAGCAGATCTTCCGAGAACGTGACGAACTGACCGAGCTGTTCCAGGCGAGAGAAGATAACGAAGCCAACACCATTGTCTGTGACGCCTGCCTGATGTGGCGTTGTGGCGAGGCAGCCGAACGACTGATCTTTCGGAACATCAAGCTCAGGTCTGAGATTCAAGCGCGGATCGACGCCTTGTATGAGGAACATTTTAGCGGCCATAGCATCATTGGCGTTCATGTTCGGCACGGCAATGGCGAAGATATCATGGGGCATGCGCCGTACTGGGCCGATTCGGAGCTCGCCCTTCGTCAGGTTTGCATGGCAATCCGTAAAGCCAATGCTTTGCCATATCCAAAGCCTGTAAAGGTCTTCCTGTGCACTGACAGTGCACAGGTGCTCGATCGCCTATCGGGTCTGTTTCCCGATGTCTTCGCCGTACCAAAACGTTTCCAGGCCGATCGGGCAGGGCCGTTGCATAGTGCGGAAATGGGAATTGAAGGTGGAGCTTCGGCTCTCATCGACATGTATCTTCTTGCGCGGTGCGCTACCGTGATCCGCTTTCCCCCCACCAGCGCCTTCACGCGCTATGCCCGTCTGCTCGTGCCACGGATTATTGAATTCGACCAGAGCAATCCGGAGCGCTTGACCCTGATCGATAATCCATACGAGCATTTCGCGGCTTCCTGAAGCGCCAGAATGTGGGCCTGAACAATGACGGGCTAGATCATCGGTCTGATACTGCTGGCTTCGACACGGTCGAGTTTCGTAACGTGTCGCAGGAACGTTGGATGGCGACTTCCGTCCCGCAAGCGACGGCTGACCGGCGCACTACCATGGATGCGGTGCGGTGGGAGGGCGAACGCCTGAGAAGCGTAAGGCGGATGCCAGCGAGGGCCGGCGGTCTTGCCCGGCAACACTTCGGGCCCTCCGGTGCAAGTCGAGTCGCGCGGAAAGCTTACAGTTCTGTCATCCTCCAGCCAAGTCCGCCGTGGCTGGCCAGACGGTGAAAAGCACGGCAATGGCGGTCCGGGTCGCCGAGGAAATCTGACGTAACAGACAGTCACGACAGAATGTCCCAGCAGCAAGGAGGCGCGTCCGGTAGATGGATCGCCTTTGCTGGGCAGGGCTTTCGTTTTCTGGACGACGGCCTTTGTTCATGCTCCGCTCGCGGAGTCCTTTCGGACGGAGGTGTGATGAACCGCGCGGCCGGCGGCCCATCGGTATTGCTCAAGAGCCGTATGTGCGGCCGCGCGTAACCAGGCCGAGAGCAACTTGGACGAACCGGCCATTAAATCCTGATCTCCGCCCGCAGCTAATCTATCTCGTCTAGCGCGCATGACCCACAGACCACTCGTGGAGTGGTGACGCAGTCAGCTCGCCATGGAAACCCCAGCCTCTGGCTCGAAGCGTAGCGCACGCAGTGGGCAGCACCCGGGAGCTCGACGACAGCCATTGCTGCGGCGCTGCCGGTGTCGCAAAGCAAACAGGCCAGATGTTCGGAACCTGCCATTTGCGTCGTAAAAGCGCGCCACCTGTGCCCTGCTTCGCTCTGGCCTGGATCCTGCACCAGGTGCACGGGCGAGGGGAGCGGAAGGGAGTCGCGTGTGAATCTAGGTCTACCAGATGACAACGCGGTCGCAGCTAAATCGTCGGAAACGGACCCTCGTGGTCCAATTCACGCCGATGGAGCGGGCCGTCCGCTGCGTGAGCGGAAGACGCTGGTATTGACCGGGGCATCGCGCGGTATCGGTCGCGCCACGGGAAGATTGTTTTCGGAAGCCGGTTGGCGCATCATTTCTTGCGCGCGCCAACCATTCGACGCGGTGCGCTGCCCATGGGACTCAGAGGGGGATAGCTATATCGAAGTCGACCTGAGCGATCATCGGACGCTACCGCGCGTGCTTGCCCAGATAAAGGAGCGCCTTGCCGGCGCACCGCTGCAGGGACTGATAAACAATGCCGGAAACTCACCAAAAACGCCAAACGGTGCCCGGCTCACGTCGCTGGCGACCTCAGTCGATACCTGGATGAGCGTGTTCCACCTCAATCTGGTGGCGCCGATCCTGCTCGCTCAAGGTCTGTTCGATGAGCTAAAAGCGGCGTCAGGCTCGATCGTCAATGTGACTTCGATCGCCGGAGCGCGGGTGCATCCATTTGCAGGCACGGCATATGCCACGTCGAAAGCTGCGCTCGCTTGTCTCACGCGCGAAATGGCGCACGACTACGCCTCACATGGCATTCGCGTCAATGCGATCGCGCCCGGCGAAATCAAGACGGACATTTTGTCGCCTGATACGGAAGCGCATCTTGTGCCAAAGATCCCACTACGCCGGGTGGGTACACCCGAAGAGGTCGCCAAGGTCATTTTCTTCCTATGTTCAGATGCGGCAAGTTATGTCACGGGTGCCGAAGTGCCGATCAATGGCGGGCAACACTTGTGAGTGAATCCGTTCCTGGCGAACCCGACTAACTCAGCTTCATCGATCGAAGCCATGTTGGCCGGGCGAATCCGCGCAGCGAGTTGGAAAGAATAAGCGCAAAATCTAGTCACTGTAAGTGCTGCCGGCGTGCCATGAAGAGCCGTCATCTCTCGCCCCCGGCCTGAGAATTGGATGTCAGATCGAGGCAGGCATGCAACACGAGTCTAACAAGTCCGATCGAGGTGATGGGGAGGATCAAGAAAGGAACGGAGAAGTCACTATGCTGGACAGCGTTTCCCTGAGCGAAACACCAAACTCAACCTCCGGCGCGGACCCTTCCGCTTCTATTCTGCCGTCGCAAGAGAAATCGCTAAGCACGATCTTTGAAATAGCGCACACGCTCACTGGCCTATCCCGGCTCGAAGCCAAGCTGGCGAGCGTCATCGAGCGGCTGCCATCGCTCGTGCAGATGCGGCGCGGCATCGTATGTCTGTTCGAACATGACGGGCTGCCCGAGATCATCGTAGACGACGGCCGGAGCGAAGGGCGCGACGCGCGTTGCGGGGGGCGCTTGCCGCAAGGAGCAATTGATCAAATTGTGGCGACGGGGCGGCCGCTCATCGTCGAGAACGTAGCGCTGCATTCGATCTTCAGTTTTTCGGAAGTCGAGATGATGCTAGACGCCGCCCGTAATACGTGTGTTGCCTTCATCGGGGTTCCCATAGAGATCGACGAGAAAGTTGTGGGTACGCTGAGCATCGACCGCATCGCAGACAACGGGACGCATGCGCAGCTCGAGGACGACCTCCGCCTGCTGACGATGGTCGCAAGCCTTCTGGGCCAGACGGCAAAGCTGCATTGCACCTTTGTGCGCGACCGCGGGCGGCTTATGGACGAGGAGTTCCGGCTGCAGACGCAGCCTTCGTCCGAGCTCAAGCCTCATGGCCGGGAGCGTAAGAAGGTCCAAGTCGAGGGAATTATCGGCGACAGTCCGGCGCTGCGCGCGATGCTTGAGAAGATCGAGCTGATCGCAAAATCGAATAGCACCGTTCTGTTGCGTGGCGAATCGGGCACCGGCAAAGAGCTGGTCGCGAAGGCTATTCACGAGCGTTCAGCGCGCGCCAAACGCCCCTTTATCAAGCTGAATTGCGCAGCCCTCACCGAGACGGTGCTGGAATCCGAATTGTTCGGTCACGAGAAGGGGGCGTTTACGGGCGCATTCAACGCGCGCAAGGGTCGCTTCGAACTCGCGGACAAGGGAACGTTGTTTCTGGATGAGATTGGCGAGATCTCGGCGTCGTTCCAGGCGAAACTCCTGCGCGTGCTTCAGGAGCAGGAGTTCGAGCGGGTGGGCGGCAATCAGACGATCAAAGTCGACGTCCGCGTGATTGCTGCCACGAACAAGAATCTTGAAGAGGCGGTGGCAAGGAAGGAGTTTCGTGCCGATCTCTATTATCGCATTAGCGTGGTTCCTCTGCTACTGCCGCCGCTGCGCGAAAGACGCACTGATATTCCGCTTCTCGCCGCTCGATTCTTGAAGAACTTCAACAATGAGAACGGCCGTGCTCTGGTCTTCGAGTCAAGTGCGATAGACGTTCTTATGAATTGCGGATTTCCCGGTAATGTCCGTGAGCTGGAGAACTGTGTGCAGCGGACCGCGACCCTGGCGCACGGATCGTCGATCGTAAGAGACGATTTTGCCTGCTGCCACGGGCAATGCCTGTCGGCCACGCTATGGAAGTGCGGGCTGGAGCAAGTGGCACGACAGCCGAGCCCGATAATCTCACTTCCCGCGAGGCTGAGCATGCCGCCGACACAAGCTGTGGCACACGTTCAGCCGGTCGGTAGCGAACTGACGCCGCTAGAGCCACCCGGCCGACCCAACATAGGTGCCGCCAAGGTCACAGATCGCGAGCGCGTAGTCGCCGCGATGGAAACGTCCGGGTGGGTACAGGCCAAGGCGGCGCGCTTGCTTGGACTGACGCCGCGCCAGATTGGCTATGCCTTGAGAAGGCACGGTATCGAGATCAAGCGCTTCTGAATAAAAAGTCGGCTCGCGTCTCTCTCGATCGCCGGGCGCGGTAGGAGAGCGTGCGCAAGAGGCGGTACTCTGGTCCATGAAGCGGATACGAAACCGATGTGCTCTGCTTGGGAGGCCATGCCGGGAGCGTAAGCCATCTTCGCGTCAGCCGCGTGCTGGTCATCGTCTGCTTGCAATGTATTCGCCCTATGAGAAATGATTAGGTGTCGAACCAGCGCAAGATCGCGGCCGGGCCGTTTATGGCGCGACTCAGATGAGAGAGATCACGTCCCGCTTTACGCAGCTCGTCGCAGTCCCAACGGTCTCGCCGTCAATCGCCAGCCGTTGCATTCGTCGCACATCGGCGAAGTGCCTGGGGTGGTATGACAGTTGCTATTCGTGGGGAGCCTGCTCAACATCTTAGGAGAAGCATATGCACAGCATCGTCTGCATCAAACAGGTCCCCGACTCCGCACAAATCCGCGTGCATCCTGTCACGAATACGATCATGCGGCAGGGCGTGCCGACGATCATCAACCCATATGATCTGTTCGCACTGGAAGCTGCGCTCGAGCTACGAGACAAGTTCGGCGGTGAAATCACTGTTCTGACAATGGGGCCGCCGTCGGCCGAAGAATCTCTCCGAAAGGCGCTGACATTTGGTGCCGATCGTGCTGTCCTGCTCACCGATCGTAGTTTCGCAGGCTCTGATACGCTGGCGACGAGTTACGCTCTGGCGTGCGCGATTCGCAATATCGGCAAGGAATATGGCCCACCAGACGTCATATTCACTGGCAAGCAGACTATCGACGGCGATACGGCGCAGGTGGGACCTGGCATTGCAAAGAGGCTCGGGGTCCAGCAGCTTACGTATGTTTCAACAATCAAAGCGTTGGACTTCAAAGCACGCACGATCGATGCGGAACGGCGCTGCGAAGGAGGAGTCCAGGTGCTGCGTTCCAAGCTTCCTTGTCTCATCAGCATGTTAGAGGCAAGCAATCAAATTCGCCGCGGTGCAATGATCGACGCCTTGCGTGCGGCCCGTGCCTCCGTCGTAAAATGGAGCGCTCAAACTGCCGGCGTGGATGACATGGCCAAATGCGGTCTGAGGGGGTCGCCGACGGTCGTCAAGCGTGTCTTCGCGCCCTCCGCACGAGCGGAGAAGGCGACGTGGGTGGAAGCGGCCGAGCAGCCGGCGCAAGCGTTGATCGACGCCATGTTCAAGCGCAACCCTACGCTCGAGACGGAGCTCGCACAGCTTGCGCGCGGTACCTCATCCGCCCAAACTAGCGGTGCGTGAAGTCGCCGCTGATCTAGCGGAGCCAGCGACGGCCCGGGTCGTGGTCATGCTGGCCCGACGCTCGGCGCACCAGGCACGATTCAAGCTTTTCGACCGCTAGCTGAGAATTGGCGAGCTGCGATACACCTTCTTCCTATGCAATGACGAGCCGTATCGGGACGAGCCGTCGCTGATGCTGAGTCGGAATGGCTGAGCACTAACGCAACGCTCGATGCGTTGTGTGGTCGAGCGGCGCGACTCGCACTTTTCGGTTAGGTGAAAAACGAGCAGAGCTCGCGCGAGGGAGATACATCCCTCGCGCGAGCTCCACGTGCGCTGCCATGCAAACTTAACGGGCACGTCTTGAGGCTGCATGAATTCCGCAGTGGCCCGCGGCCCGCCGAGTGGCACGCGGACTACCGAGATCACCGCAAGGACCGCCACGCACCCCGCTCAGTTCAGTCTTGGACGTGAAGGTCCCCCGTGGGCGCGCTGCTAACGTGTGGTAAATTGCGCGCTTACGGCCCCGTTAGACCCCTCGGGTCGCGACAGCTTCGCAACTCTGTTGGTGTTTCCTGGATAAATCCTGAGCGCGGCGATAATGCCGAGCAAAGCTGCAAACATCAACCAGAAACCCGGCGAAGCCTTGTCGTCGGTCCGATCGATCAGCCAAGTCGATGCCAGCGGCGTAAAGGTACCAAAGAGAGCTGCGGCGAGTGCGAAGGCTAAAGAAAAGCAGGTTGTGCGAACGTGCTTCGGCACGATTTCGACCAAAGCGCCCAACATGGCGCCGCTGTAGGTGCCAAAATAGAACGAGAACATCATCTCCACTGCCACCATCTTGCCAAAGCTTGGGTCGGTCACAAGCCAGGACAACGCCGGATATACAGTCACCAAGGCAAGGCCGGCAATGGTCAGCAAGACCGGCTTCCGACCGATTCTATCAGAGATCGCGCCGCCAATTGGGTTCCAGATGAAGTTCGTCACGGCGACCAAAAGCGTCACCAAGAGCGTGTTCTGCGAGGACAGCTGCAATACGTGCTTGCCGAACGTAGGCGTGTACACTGTGACGAAATAGAAGGTCGTGGTCGTCAGCATTGCGATCATCATGCCAAGAATGACAATGCGCCAGTTCGCAACTGTGGAGGCAAAGACCTCGCGGGCCGTTGGGTGGGTCTTCATGACCAGAAACTCCGGAGTTTCCTCCAGCGTCCGGCGCAGGAAGAAGATAAGCGGAACGATCAAGCAGCCAAGGAAGAATGGGATCCGCCAGCCCCAGGCGGCAACCATTTCGGCCGGAAGTGCTTCGCTCAAAAAATATCCGATAAGAGCCGCGACAAAGATCGCAACCTGCTGGCTCGAAGACTGAAACGATGTGTAAAAGCCGCGGTTACCCGGGGTGGCAATCTCGGAGAGGTAGACGGAAACGCCGCCAACCTCAACGCCCGCAGAAAAGCCCTGCAACAGCCGTCCGAACAGCACGATCGCGGGTGCGGCAATGCCGATCGTTGCATAGCCGGGACAAAAGGCGATGATGACGGTGCCAATAGCCATAATCGAAAGCGTGATGATCAGGCCTTGCCGACGGCCAATCTGGTCAATATAGGCTCCAAGCACAATCGCGCCAACAGGTCGCATCAACGCCCCCAGCCAGAACACACCGAAGGTGTTAAGCAGTGAAGCGGTTTCGCTTCCTGATGGAAAGAACGCGTTTCCGATGGCACTGGCGTAGAACCCGAACAAGAAGAAGTCGAACTGCTCGAGGAAGTTGCCGCTCGTCGCACGTAAGATGGCGCCAATGCGCTGTTTGGCCTTTGACGCTTGCGCGATGGACGCTGGTGACATGGCGAGTTTCCTCTCGGTTTGAAATGGCCGGTTCTGGAGAAAATCTCACGCCAGCCGAGTGCAGTTTCATGGCCGCGAATCTGCCATAAGGGCACTATCGACCAACCCGTAAGCGCCTGACGTTTCCGGCATATTTTCGGCAATTGCCGCAAACTCGCACAGTTTTTCGGGCGTTATTCCGCTCGCGTCGCAGGAGTGACTCTCAACCTATTGAAACCTCGGGCAATTCTCGGTGGAAAGGTTGTTGTCTGTGGCGTGGCCGAATTCCTCATTGAGCGCACCGACATGCAATGAAAAGCAAGGACGAGATGCATGGGATAGAGCGGCAGGGAAGAGCTGCCGTGAGATGTCTGCTAGAACAGCTCGCGAGCCTGCGATTGGAGCCGAGGTGCGTTAGCATCTCACCCGATGTCCAGCGATTTGGCCTCGAGTTGCTCAAGTTAACCTGAGGTTTACGGAAAAGATTTGGTGAGCGTGCTGGTGATCGAGCCCGTCCGATAGCGCCGATCGCCATGCTCGGGCAAGTGCCACGTTGTCCTTCGAAGCGAGGCGCGCCTCGTACTTCGAGGGGCGCTGCGGTCCTAATGCGGTCCAAAACCCGCGCTGAGGGGGAGGATCACAGCGGGCCTCCTCAGCGATAATGGGCTTAATCGAACAGCTTCATCTGGCTTCCACGTCGTATTAGAAACCTGGATGTTTGTCACGAATTATGACCAGGTCCAAGCAATCGGAATGTCGTGATAAGCCCTGCGCGACTGCTTGCTTGCCGGAGGCAAGGCCACGCCAGCCTCGCAACCTGATTGGCCGTAAATTTTGCACATGAGGCTCGCCTCCGTAAGCGAGGGCTATGAACCGCCGCGAAACCATGCGGTGGCATCGGGCCAGGAGCTGGGCGGCACATCGTAATTCGATGTGACCGAGGCTTGTGCGCATTCGGAATCTGACCACGATGTCCAGGTCGCATCACCTTGCCTTACTCGACAGTTACCGATTTCGCGAGATTTCGGGGTTGGTCGACGTCCGTGCCCATCAGGATGGCCGTGTGGTAGGCCAGAAGCTGCACCGGAATCGCATAAACAATGGACGTGAACGTCGTATCCATCTCCGGCATCACAATCGTCGCGAGTGAATCCATGGATACCTCTGCGGCTCCCCGAGCGTCCGTTATCAAGGTAATCTTGCCGCCGCGTGCGGCGACCTCCTGCATGTTCGAGATGGTCTTTTCGAACACCCGGTCGCAGGGAGCAATGACGATTACGGGAACGCTCTCGTCGATCAAGGCGATCGGGCCGTGCTTGAGCTCTCCGGCCGCATAGCCCTCCGCGTGAATATAGGAGATCTCCTTCAGCTTCAGTGCCCCCTCCAGGGCCAATGGAAACGACGTGCCGCGACCAAGATATAGCACGTCACGCGATTTGGCGATGTCGCGTGCGAGCTTCTCGATCTGCGGCTCGCTGGCAAGCGCCGCGGTAACAAGCCGTGGGATTTCGATCAGCGCTCGCACGAGATCGACCTCGTCGCTATCCGGCAATTCACCGCGCGCCTTGCCAGCAGCGACCGCAAGCGCCGCAAGGACGACCAGCTGGCATGTGAACGCCTTGGTCGAGGCAACGCCGATCTCAGGTCCGGCGAGCGTCTGCAACACTGTCCCGCTTTCGCGCGCAATGGTCGAACTCAGTACGTTCACGACAGAGAGGGTATGCAGGCCTTGCGATTTGGCATAGCGGAGCGCGGCCAGCGTATCGGCCGTCTCGCCGGACTGCGAGATGAAGATAGCAAGATCTCCCTTGCGCATCGGCGCCTCACGATACCGAAATTCGGAGGCGACATCGAGCTCGACCGGAATACGAGCCAGCCGCTCGAACCAGTACTTGCCGACATGGCCGGCGTAGCCTGCCGTACCGCAAGCCGTGATCGAGATATGTCCGATCTCGTTGAAGTCGAACGGAAGCTCCTGCGGCAGTGCCACGCTCTCGGTGGCGATATCGACGTAACGCGCCAGCGTCTGCCCGATCACCTCTGGCTGTTCGTGGATTTCCTTCGCCATGAAGTGGCGGTAGTTTGCTTTGTCGACGAGAACCGACGACGCGCCAGATTTCATCACCTCCCGGCGGACAACTGTGCCTTGTGCGTCGTAGACCACGCTGAAGTTGCGGTTGAGCACAGCCCAATCGCCGTCCTCAAGGTAGGTGATCAAGCCGGTAAGGGGCGCGAGCGCGATAGCATCCGATCCGAGATACATTTCGCCTTCTCCATGTCCGATCGCGAGTGGTGAGCCCTTGCGCGCACCGATCATGAGGTCGTGTTGACCCTTGAACAGGATTGCAAGCGCAAACGCGCCGATTAGCCGCGGCAGCGACGCTTTTACTGCCTCCTGCGGCGAGCAGCCATCTTTCAGATAAAAGTCGATGAGATGCGTCACCACCTCGGTGTCTGTTTCAGAGGCGAAACAGGCGCCATGCTGTTTTAGCTCCGCTCGCAGCTCGCGGAAGTTCTCAATTATGCCGTTATGGACGACTGCAACATTGTCCGTTGCATGGGGATGAGCATTGTGCTCCGTCGGCTTGCCGTGAGTAGCCCAGCGCGTGTGCCCAATCCCGACATGGCCTGAGAGCGGATGGCAGCGAACGCGTGTCTCAAGGTTCCTCAGCTTGCCCTCGGCGCGTCGAAGCTCGATATGGTTTCCTTTGAGCGTTCCGATGCCCGCTGAGTCATAGCCACGATATTCCAGTCGCTTCAGTGAATCGATCAGACGATCCGCGACCGGACCGCGCCCCAAGATGCCGACAATTCCGCACATTTAGTCAGTTTACCTCAAGTTCAAAACAGAGCGTCCCGCAAGGCGCGCCTGACCAATTCGCTCGCTTTAGTTATCCGCCAGTCTAGCCGTGCCTGCCCTCCATCGGGCACGCGGCACCCGGAGGTGCTCGAACTCCAAGAAAACGTGGAGCCCTGTCGAATTCGCCGGGAGATTCCTAAAGCAACTGTCTGGCAATCGCACAATGAGCGCCGTCAGCAGTTAGCAGCTGCATGAGGCTCTCGTTTTGTCCGATGTACCCGATACGGCCAAGAAGGCCCGGTAGGTCTGGCGCATTCCATCTACAAGCCATGTCCTCGCGCGCCAGCCGAGGCTTGCGAGACGGCTGACGTCGAGCAGCTTGCGCGGAGTGCCATCGGGGCGCGACGTGTCGAAGGCAATCTCGCCGCTGTAGCCAACGACCTCGGCGACGACACGGGCGAACTCGGCGATGGTGATGTCCTCGCCTGTGCCGATATTGATCAGCTCCGGCCCCGAATAGCTCTTCATCAGGTGCACGCAGGCATCCGCCATGTCGTCAACATAAAGGAACTCGCGCCGTGGCGTGCCGGTGCCCCACACGGCGACACTCTTTGCGCCCGCGACCTTCGCCTCGTGGAAGCGGCGGATCAGCGCGGCAACGACATGGCTCAATTCGGGATGATAATTGTCGCCGGGGCCGTAGAGATTGGTGGGCATCACGCTGATGAAGTCGCTGCCATACTGGCCGCGATAGGCTTCCGCCATCTTGATGCCGGCGATCTTGGCGATCGCATAGGGCTCGTTGGTCGGCTCCAGCGGGCCTGATAGCACCGAGACCTCGCGCAGCGGCTGTGGGGCTAGCTTCGGATAGATGCAGGACGAGCCCAAAAACATCAGCTTTTCGGCGCCGTTTTGATGCGCGGCCTGGATCACGTTCGCAGCAATCGTGATGTTGTCGTAGATGAACTCGGCCCGCAGCGTGTCGTTGGCGACGATGCCGCCGACTTTTGCGGCGGCGAGGAAGATCACCTGCGGCCGCGTTTTCGCGAACCATTCGAACACGGCCGTCTGGTTGCAGAGATCGACCTCGCGCCGGTCGACCGTGACGAGCTGCACGTCCTCCCGCGCGAGCCGGCGCGCAATCGCGCTGCCGACCATACCGCGATGGCCGGCGACGTAGACGCTTTTGCCCTTCAGCTCAAACGGTGCGCTTGCCATGGGCCGCCTCCCGTTTTGCTTCCGCCAGATCGCTTGCCATCATCTCCTCGACGAGCTGGGCGAACGTGTGCTTCGGCTTCCAGCCGAGCACCTGATGCGCCTTGCTGGCGTCGCCGACGAGGAGATCGACCTCGGTGGGGCGGAAATAGGTCGGATCGATCTTCACCACCGTCTTGCCGCTCGTCTCATCGACGCCGGTCTCCTCGACCCCTGCTCCACGCCATGCAATGCGGCGGCCGAGCTGGGCGAACGATAGCTCGACCATCTCGCGCACCGAGTGCATCTCGCCGGTGGCGAGCACGAAATCGTCGGGCTTGTCGGCTTGCAGGATCTTGTGCATGCCCTCGACGTAATCGCGCGCGTGGCCCCAGTCGCGCTTGGCTTCGAGATTGCCGAGATAGAGCGTCTCCTCCAGCGCGACCTCGATACGGGCGACAGCGCGCGTGATCTTGCGGGTCACAAATGTCTCGCCGCGGATCGGGCTCTCGTGGTTGAACAGGATGCCGTTGCTGGCGAACATGCCATAGGCTTCGCGGTAGTTCACCGTGATCCAGTAGCCGTAGAGTTTTGCCACGCCGTAGGGCGAGCGCGGATAGAACGGCGTGGTCTCCTTCTGCGGGATCTCCCGGACGAGGCCGTAGAGCTCGGAGGTCGAGGCCTGGTAGAACCGCGTCTCCTTCACCATGCCGAGGATGCGAATCGCTTCCAGCAGCCGCAGCACGCCGATCCCATCGGCATTGGCGGTGTATTCGGGACTCTCGAAGCTGACCGCGACGTGGCTTTGGGCGGCCAGATTGTAGATCTCGGTCGGCCGGATCTGCTGCACCAGCTGGATCAGATTGGTCGAGTCCGTCATGTCGCCGTAGTGCATCAGGAACGGCACGTCCCCGAGATGCGGGTCCTGGTAGAGATGGTCGACCCGCGCAGTGTTGAACGAGGACGAGCGCCGCTTGATGCCGTGCACGACATAGCCGAGCGACAGCAGATATTCGGCCAGATAGGCGCCGTCCTGTCCAGTCACGCCGGTGATTAGAGCGACCCGCCGTTTGCTCTCTTGGTTTGACAAATCGTTGCTCTGCGCAGGCTAATGTCGGTCCCCGATCGACGACGTCAATCGCGTCTGGCCTCTTCGAATGCGGAAGCGTCACGCTCTCGAACGGCCGAGTTCTGGACTCTGTATAGGCATTGCATCAAGCGCTCAACTGTACGGAGGTAACCTTCCACATCGAAAGGGTTTTGAAGGACTATACGAAAGTTTGTAGTCCGGAAGATTCCGTTCCGCCTTCGTCAGGCGTTTCTCGGCGTGGGCGCGACCAATGAAATTGCGGCGCGGATGGGAGGTAAGCAGACCCGTTTGGCCGAGAAGCGTTCCACAGTCCGTTCGTGGTCAACTCGCACGTTGAGCCAGCGAGTTTCCCTCATTTCGTGTCCTTGCCTAAGAGTTTTCCAATCTTGCTGTTCATCCAGTGCAACCGCGAGCAAGCCGGCCAAACAAAGCATTGAAATTCGTTCTCTGTCGCGCAGTACTTATCATCGTCGATCATTTCTGGACAATCAAGTTGGTGATCTGGCAAGCAAAAGTGAAGGCGCGCATACTGCCTCCGTGCTGTTTGAGTTCACAGAAAAACGCTGGATGAATGAGGCCAGTGCTATATGGGACCTCAAGGGGGTTATCGCGACGATTAGTGTGCCCTGCGCCCCCGAAGGGCGAATTCAGTAGCGAAAGGCATCTGGCGGTTCATTGCTCGCGAGTGGCCAAGGAATCAACAACAATGGTGCGTTTAGCGGGCGGACGATATGGCTCACAAGGTCAGTGCTCGGTTCGGCGACCATTCCGCCGGGGGGTGTTTTCCGCGCTCGCAAGCATGTCTTCGGGCCGGCCGTAGTATGACCAGGCAAAGCCCGCTTGTGGGTGAATTAAGCCGCCTCGAGCACGTGCCGCTGCCATTGAAACTGGCGGTTTGCTGGTCCCGAGCGCCCCTTCTCTTGTCGGCAAAGTCCGGTTCTTGAGCAAGCATTCTGCGGATAGCAGCCTGAGCTGACGGATCAACTGCGTTCTACCTCAACTATCACACTTGATTTGCAGCCCCTCGGCAGAAGGAAGTCGGATGAGCTGCTCGTCGAGAGTGGAGAGGTCGAGCCGGGTCATTAAACCAAGTGCCCCCGCTCGAATGCGCCGAAAGCAGCGTAAGCTTTAGAGGCGCGTCTCGAAATGAATCGCCGGATTATCGGGTTCGAACGCGGTGTTTCCCTCAATCATGGTGCCGAGATCAATCTTCAGTCCCTCGCGGGTATAAACTTCCACATCATCTCTTCCAAGGCGCTCACATGAGCTTCTCCATAATCGCTCGTCAGGTCCTGATGGGCCTCATTGCCGGATCGGCGTTCGGCTCTTGGGCAATCGTCAGGCCTGCACCTCGAGCAGACCCAGCTCGCGGATCTATCGGCAGCTCTCTTGCTCCCGCGATGACCCCTGCCCATGCCTAGCACTTGCGCGGACTCGTCTCGGATTACGGTTGTTCATCTAGTCTACTTTCGTTCAACGAGGCTGCGTCCGTCCGACCATGGCATGACGTGCATTCGGGAATGGTGATAAGCGCACCACGATGACAGCTTTTGGCGAGGCCCCGTCACAACGGGGTCGCCGCACATATACGCGGCTCCCGGATCGCCATTCTTGAAACCAACAATGGCCCGGCATTGGCCCTCACAGTGATCGACGAGCAAGACCCTGTTGGATCCATCGGGTCCTCTCACATGACCGCTCCGGGATACCGCATCGATCTCGTGGCGGCTGGTTTGGAACTCAGTGCCCGCAAACGTATTTCGTAGCCTCCAAGGCTGGATTGGTCCTTCTTACATGTGGGCGATCTTGTCTTCATGGGGCCGGCGATTGCGTGGACAGGACAGAAGGTGCGTTCTTCGGCTGAGCGCGATCCTCAGCCGCTTTGGCAGAAGACCTCTCATCGCAAGCGGTCGGCCTGCTCCGCTGGAAGCGGCCGAACATTGGTGCTCCCTAGCTGTGCACTCTACAATCCGACGCTACGTATGATTCAATCCCCCTCCGAGCTTATCGCGTGAATATGTCGAACCCGTATTCGTTTGCCAGGAGCCAGCCGCAAGACGAGCAGGGCGGGAGGCGCTTCACCAAGGCAGTTGGCTTTGGGTATCAATCGTCTGCGGAAGGCGCAGCTCAGGTCCGCTCGAGTGTGCGCGCATAGCGACCCCCCAGTTGGGAGGCTGCTCGTCGGTGGCCACGAGTGATCAAGCGAATCAATCAAGCTTACTTAAATGTGTGGATAGGAGGTGCCTTGGCGACGCAATCGATCGCCCATGGCTGGAATGCTCTGGCGAGTCGGTGCGAATTGGCTTTGTCTATCCAGCCGAGCTCTGCCGCTGTCACCATCGTAATGGGGCTGCTTCCCGGGAGTTGTCGGTGCCGCGGCGGCTGAGAAGATTGGAAACGAGATCAATCGGCAGCCCGTTAACCTGGTCAAAGAGCCAAGCTCCCGTCAGGTAACCCAACAATGACTTCGCCGTTCTAGATAACCTTGAACTATGGACGAGCTCGAAAGGCGTCGTCAGGTGCAGGCCACGCCGGGTTGATCATCGCGGATTCGATATTTGTGGGAAGATTTGCCGAGCGTCACGTTGGAAGGCCTAAGCGGTACTCAGCCCTGGTCCCATTGAGAGCATCGCGGCTCGAGTCCAGATTGGCGCGTTTGCTACAATCGTGTTGGTATTGAAGACTTGCTACGCCGACTACTCCAGGTCGGCCGGGGGAAAGACCGCGGTTTTGCAGGCAATCAAATGGCTGTTGGAACGAGCGGCGCAGTTGGCAATGCTCTCTGATGGATGGCCGGGGCCTTGTAGCGGGCGCCGATCGGCGTCCTCCCATTCATCTTGAGGCGCGAGCGATTGTTAGGCCGGCATTCTCCAGCACATCCAAAATCGTTTCAGCAACCGCCCGCGGATCTCGCTCGTCCTCTTTGCTAACGTTACAGGCCAAGGTAGCTGCGATGATCGCGTGCGCTGTTTTGCGCTGGAGGCAATCGTATTCGGCATACTCACCGCAAGTATTGCAGTTGATCACTGGTCGGCCGCTCCAGGGATCGTGCATTGCGATCTCGCACCAGTTATCTGTGTGACATTTCGGACAGAGCATAGATCGAGATTTCCTTGTGGTCTGACCTCGCGCGCTCGCCATGGCCATCAGTTGAACGGCCACTTGCTAGCCAAAGCTGTAGAAGTCATTGCTACTCCGAAGGCCGTGTTGCCCGTCTTTGGATACGAAAAACGTGATGGAGGCGGCGGCGGAGGCAATCCAGGCACCCGAAGGCGGCTTCGGCATGAGCGACCAGTCGACGCATCTCTGGCGAGAATGCTGGCAACCGTGTATGCCTGGAGCTACCTGTTTTGGCGTGAGCAAGCTATTGCAGGTTCGCCGCGGCCGCATCACGGCTACGTAAGATGAGTATGGCCTCCAACTTCCATTCCACTCTGAGCTGCGAGGCCCCGATCTCCGGACGGCGACCTTCTGCGTGAGCAATCTGTCAAATCGGGCAACCGCCACGCGAGGATGCTGCTGCGATCTTAGAATCCGGTTCCCCTGCAGCCTGGCTTAGTCGCCACACGTGCAATGATTCGCCGAGGCGACTTCACTGCGGCGCCCGGGACAAGGCGGGCGTTCTGCAATCTGGGCGCCAAATGATACACTCGAAATTGTGTCGCCCGGAAGCTGTTGTACGGCCAAGCACGCTTGCCAACTGTAAGAGACCCTACAATCTGACGCTACGTACGATTCAAGCCCTAATGTCGAGAGTCGCGCATTCGCGCCCTTTGCCGCGCTTGCTGCGAGCGGCTTGTCGCATCGCAGACATCAACAGAGTGGTCGGCAGATAACCGCAAATGAGGTGCTTTTGCGAAAGCCAACCTACGGGATCTTACGTAGGGCATGTGTCGCATTTTCGTGATCTAAAAATTGCATCGTCTTCCGCATGAAGGAAAAAAAGCTGTTCTCAGACGCCAAACATTGGAGAAGCCGTGCTGAAGCGACCCGAAGAAAAGCGGAGTCGCTCGAGGACGACACATCCAGATGCAGGCTCCTCAAGGTCGCTGAAGAATATGATAAGCTGGCTCGCCTCGCGGAGGGGCGGCAAAGAAATGAGCTTGACGGGCAGTTCTGATCGCCACCGGGCGGACGGTTGCACCGATCGTCAACGCCTTGTGACCCCGGCGCGGGTGTCTCTCCGTTGGAGCTCACAGCCCGTTAGCTGAACTGCGAAACTGCGTCATGCGGTAAGGCCAATGAGCTAGGCTGCTGAACGAGTGCGGTCCGCGCGTCCGAGCCTCTGACCATGAATCCATTCTGAGTCGCGGGGCCGGCCACATAGATGACGCATTGACGGTGTCTCAGGCGGCAAGCCGGCTAACCGCTAGACATGAGAAGGATGAGATGAAAGCCCACCGTCAGCTCGTCGAATCAAAAGCCTCTCGCTCGATGAACTGGCGAGGCATTGGCGTCGCGCTTTGCATCATGTTGCTGAAGCCAGGACGTTTGTTTGGGTGACAAAGTAGCCGGTTCGCCGGATCATGCCACGCGAATTGGCTTCCGCCGCCATTTTGGCGTGAGGCGTTTCAGTCGAATTCTGGCATCTTGCACCAAGCACTGCTGAACTCAACGCCATACATTGCGGACATGTTCAGGCGAAGAGGCGAGCAGAAGCTCCTGCTGGCACGGCTTGCCAAGACGGGCCATCATAGATCTCTGCGCAGATTGTCTGCATGAGGCCGGGTTCGCAACGAAGGCGCGAATGACAAGAAAATTGAAGAGACGATCAGATGTCGAAAGACAAACCGAAGAGAACTCCCCGGTGAACGGTGCGGATAGAACCGATGATCTTCATCCAAGTAGGTTCGGTGCAGATGATCAGCGGTAGCTGGGGCTGCCCATGCCCGGGTGCCCGTTCGATGTGCGACTCGGACAAGACGAGTGGTGCCGAATGCAACTCTATCGGCCAAATGGAGGACGCATGAGGAGGCACAGTGTAGAAAGACTGGAAGCGGGGCGCGTTCGCGAGGGCCAATTCGCCACTGCACCAGGGTCTGGCCCTTCTGGTCTCTTCTTCGTGCAGGGGCCTTGTGGCTGCCAACTCAAGATCATCGGCTTAATCCGTCCGGGATGGGAGCATGTCTCAGTGTCGACGCCACGGCGATCTCCAAACTGGGAGGAGATGTGCCTCGCTAAAGATATGTTTTGGGATGAAGAGGAATGCGTGATGCAGCTGCATCCTCCTCATTCGCAGTATGTGAACAATAGTCGCTATTGCCTGCATCTCTGGAGGCCGACGCGTCAGGTCATTCCGATGCCTCCGGCAGCCTTCGTGGGCATCGTCGGGCTCGGGCCGTCTGAAGCGGCAATTCTGTTTGCGCAGATGAGTGCGACACCTTAGCGGATCTCGCCCCGCCGACGCCAAGTCGGGCGGCGGCGACATAATCGAGAGTCCCGCGGAGTTGCTCACCACAGCCAGGGACGACGAGCACAGCGGCGAGCGAGCCTAGGTGGCCAAGGCCCGCCAAGGGGCCGTCAGCCACTACTCTGCGCCCCAGAGCCCAACCCGCTGCACTTCTGAAAGGGGCGGAAGGTAACGCTCGCAGAGTCGGCTTGTTGAGGCCGCCGTTTGTTGTGCGGAATGTGACGCGCATAACAACACCATTGAGGATTCAGCCAGGTGAGCAGATCTGTCGCTCCGTTATACACGGCGCGCGGCCAAATACATTTGCATCGGAAGAGTCTCCTAGGGGGCGCAACTACCGGACGCACCGCTTAGTTACCTGAGTGAGGCGCGCCCGCGGGGAAATCCTGCATGAGGGGGCGGCGATTAGCCTGATATCAGCGCCATGCCCGCGCAACTCGGCGATATTTCTCGTTCAATACAGGGCAAGAGTGTTGCTTTGCGGAGCTACGCACGACGTTGTCGTCTGTACGATCGAGCGAAAATCTTGAGGGTGCTGTGGAAGTCGAAGGCAATAGCGGCCGCAACGGCGCGCCGGTCCGCCGCGACTGCGAACGTGCCGAGGCGGAGGGGGTTTACGTGCAGCCAATTCCCGAGCTCCTAGTTCAGGCCCAGACCGTTCCTCGCGGTAATTTTGACCCACGTCGAAACCGCAAGCCTGCTCAGATCAAGACCGGCGGCTGTCCTGAAGACTGCGCCTATTGCGCACAGAGCGTGCATTACGACACTGGCCTGAAGGCGACTCGCTTGACGGATCGCGCTGATGTGGTCGCCGCCGCGCAGCGCGACAAGGCGGCCGGGGCGAGTCGCTTCTGCATGGCCGCGGCGTGGCGCAGTCCAAAGGACCGCGACCTCGATAAGGTCTGCGACATGATTGCCGCCGTTAAACGTGTTGGCATGGAGACGTGCGTAACGCTCGGCATGCTCACGCCAAAGCAAGCCGCACGCCTCGCCGACGCCGGCCTCGACTTCTACAATCATAACGTGGACACTTCACCCGAGGATCAACCTGTGGAACGAGGTGAATGGCGTGCCGGTGAAGGTCACGGCGGAGCGTCCCGATCCGATTGCACTGGTGCGCCTGGTGGCGACCGCGCGGATCATGATGCCCAAGAGCGTCGTACGGTTGGCCGCCGGGCGCCAGTACATGAGTGATGAACTCCAAGCCCTATGCTTCTTGGCGGGTGCGAACTCCATCTTTGTCGGCGATGTGTTGCTGACTACCAAAAACCCGCAATTTGACGGTGATGCAAGTTTGTTAGCTCGGCTCGGCATTACGTCTGGACTCGCTTAAGCCATCAGAAGAACGGCGTGCTGCGCGCAAGCCACTAGCGTAGGTAAGAAATGCAGATTGTCTTGATGAAGGGAAAGATTCATTGCGCCTCGGTAACTGAATCCGACCTGCACTTTGAAGGCTCGATCTCGATTGATCGCGCACTTTTGGACGCGGCCGGTATCCTGATTAACGAACGCGTCGAACTCTACAACCTCGAGACGGGGGCACGCTTTGCAACGTTTGCGACAGAAGCGCCGCGAGGGTCCGGCACGGTAGACGTGAACGGTGCGGCGGCGCGACTGGCGATGCCCGGCGATAGGATAAGCATCGTTGCATACGCCTCAGTTGACGAGGCGGAGGCAAGAATCTTCAGGCCGCGCATTGTGCTGGTTGATCGACAAAATCGCATCGTGCCGATTTGAATCCAACAAGCTAATCGCGTAGAGCCCTGTCGTTGGTGGCCAGTTAGGAGTTTTGCGGCGTCGATCCTTGGCTCAGCGAGTGAAGAATGAATACCATCATTGCGGGTAAAGTCACCAGCTATGCGGCAGGCTTGGATGCGCTTAAACACGAGAACCGCCTGCAGAGTCTCAGGCCGCGCACCGGGATTGACTTTTCATCCAACGATTATCTGGCCCTGGCGAGCGCGCCGCGGATGAAAAAAGCGATCGTCACCGCGCTTGAAGCCGGTACTTCGATCAGAGCCGGCGGATCACGGCTTCTGGGCGGCAACTGCGAGGAGCACGAATGCCTCGAAGCAGCAGCGGCGCGGTTCTTCGGCGCGCAGACCGCGCTCTTCTTCGGCGGTGGCTATGTTGCAAAGGTTGCGGTGCTGACAACGTTGCCGCAACGGGATGACCTGCTCGTCCTTGATTCCCTGGTTCACGCCAGCATTCACGAAGGAGCACGAGCTGGCCGAGCCGCGTTTCGAATCACCGCCCATAACGACCCGCAGGTTATCGAAAGCGCAATTTGCGACTGGCGTGCCGCGGGCGGAGCGGGGCAGGTCTGGATCGTAGTCGAGAGCCTCTATAGCATGGATGGCGATTTCGCACCACTTGAAGACCTGCTCGCGATCGCGGACCGGCACGATGCGTTCTTGGTTGTGGACGAAGCTCATGCCACCGGCGTTTACGGCGAGCAGGGGCGAGGGCTCACAGGGCCGTTTGAAGGACGCGAAAATCTCCTGGTTGTTCATACCTGCGGCAAGGCGCTGGGAGCTGCCGGCGCGCTTGTCACCGCCTCTGGCGTGCTGCGCGATTTCATGATCAATCGCTGTCGCCCGTTTATCTTCGCGACCGCCCCTTCGCCGTTAATGGCGGTGGCCGTACGGGAGGCTCTGTTGATCCTGCAGGAGGAGCCGGAGCGCCAACAGCGGCTGGCGAAGCTTGTCGCGTTCACGCATCAGGAGATGGTTGCGCGAGGCGAGAGAAGTCCTTCGAACTCGCAGATCCTTCCCTATATCGTTGGCGAGAATGCCCGCGCCATGAGGCTAGCGTCCGCGCTACAGGCTCGCGGATTTGACATCCGAGGAATCAGACCGCCAACAGTGCCGACCGGCACGGCCCGTTTACGAATTTCACTGACGGTCAACGTCGGAGAGGATGAGGTGCGTGCGATGCTCGATGCCCTCGCTGAGGAGACGGGGGGCGAATCTCGATGAGCCAGCGGATCGTGGTGACCGGCACAGATGCAGGGATCGGCAAATCTGTCTTTTCGGCAGGCCTTGCCCATCTTCTCGGCGCGAATTATTGGAAACCAATTCAGGCCGGTGTTGAAGGAGAGACCGATAGCGAGCAGGTCGCACGACTGAGCGGTCTCCCGGCCGATCGGATCGTTCCGGAGCGTTACCGCCTTAAAACGTCCGCCTTGCCGCACCATGCCGCCGAAATAGACGGAATTCGCATCGACCCCGATTCGCTCGTCCTGCCGCAAACCGGGGAGCGACCGCTCGTCATCGAAGGCGCTGGCGGGTTGATGGTGCCGCTGAATTCTAGTGCACTCTACATCGACATCTTCGAGCGGTGGCGACTTCCCGTCGTGCTTTGCGCGCGCACGCTACTCGGAACCATCAATCACTCCCTGCTCTCGATAGAGGCCTTGCGAAAGCGCCAGATCGACATTCTTGGGATCGCATTCATCGGAGAAAGAAATTCGGAGACTGAGAGCGCAATTTGTGACATCGCGCGGGTGCGTTGGTTAGGACGGCTGCCCTGGATTTCTCCTTTGACGGCAGAGAGCCTGCAGGCTGTCTTCAAAGGCTCGTTTATTCGCGGCGATTTCACGCCATGAAGCCAAACAAGAGGTCGCCAATTTGGCATCCATTCACGCAGCATGCTCTTCACAACGAGATGACCAAGGTTGTGCGTGGCGATGGTGCTTAACTCTACACTGCGGATGCATAATCGAATCATAGATGCAATCTCACCCTGGTGGGTCGTCACTCACGGCCATTGCCATCCGTAGATCGTGAGCGCGATTCAGGAACAGGCCGGCAAGCTAAACCAAGTCATTTTCGCCGGCTACACGCATGATCCGGCTGAGGAGGTCGCTCGGCTCCTTTTGAAACTCACACCCCAAGGCTTGGACCACGTGTTCTACTCGGACAGCGGGTCAGCCAGCGTGGAAGTCGCCTTGAAGATGGCACTCGGTTATTGGCACAATATAGGCGAAGAGCGAACACGCATCATTGTAGCAGCACTCCTATCACGGGGACACGTTCGGCGCGATGTCAGTTGGTGCCCGCGGTGTCTTCAACGCGGCGTACGGACCTCTCCTGTTCGACGTGACCTCAATCCCGTTCCCTGCGAGCGGCGTGAGCGGGCGACGCTCGATGCGCTTGAGTCAGCATGTCGGAACGAAAATCCCGCAGCCTTTATTGTCGAGCCTCTGATGTTAGGGGCAGGCGGAATTCTGATGTACCCAGCTTGGGTGCTAAGAGAGATGAAGCGGATCTGCGAGGCGCCGGACGTTCTGTTCATTGCCGATGAGGTCATGACGGGCTGGGGCCGCACCGGAACAATCTTCGCCTGTGAGCAGGCCAATGTTGTGCCAGATATAGCGTGCTATTCCAAGGGTCTCACGGGAGGGGCGCTGCCGCTCGCGGTGACACTCTGCCGGGCAGAGAGTTTCGATGCCCATTATTCAAAAGACCGTACGCGCACATTCTTTCATTCGAGTTCGTATACGGCAAATCCGGTGGCCTGTGCCGCCGCCAAAGCTAACCTGGATCTGTGGAAAGGCCAGGAATGTCACCGGCGCATCGCTGCGGTCGCAACCATGCAAGAGCAGGCAATTGAAGGATTCCGCGCCGATCCGCGCTTTGCAAACGTTCGCCGTAGCGGCACCATCACAGCACTCGACCTGAAGACGAGAGATACCGGCTATCTCGCAGGCGTCGGCCCGAGGCTTCACGCCTTCTTAACGACCGCAATCTCTTGCTGCGTCCACTCGGTAATACGATTTATGTGATGCCGCCATATTATGTAACAGCAGGTGACCTGGACGAAATTTATGCACGCATCTGTGACGCTGCCGATGCGCTGGCCTGAAGACGCGCGGTAGCGCAAGATGAAGGATCCTGAGCTGTCGTCGGCTTCCCGAACGACTTGAGAGAGCCTTGCCATAGACTTTCGAAATGGGCGATTGTGACCTCGCATCTGCAATGTGGGTTCCAAGGAAGGCCGTTTCCAGAGACATGCGGAGGCCGGATCAGATCGAACAGAGCCACATTTCGCAGCTGTCAGTTGAACGCGTCACGATTCCAGTTCTGCAATGATGCAAGGAGGAAAGGCACACCATCGTCATGACCACGGGTTATGATGCGGTGACGGCATGTATCGCCGATCCTGTCGTCGACGTCATTCTTGTCGGCGATAGCGTCGGCAATGTATGCCTTGGGTGTGATGACACTTTACCCGTCAGCATGGGATGATGAATCACCACTTGGAGGCGGTCGCGCGAACAAGGCCTCGCGCCCTGCTTGTAGCTGACATGCCGTTTCTCAGCTTTCATATCAGTCCCGAGGACACGATACGCAACGCTAGAGATTTCCTGCAGCTTGGCACAGACGCAGGCTATGTAGAGGACCGTCAGCTGCTGCAGGAGGGCCTCTCGCGCTGGGCAGCTGATGTCCTTAACGCAGCATTCCCCGCGTCGCAGGAGTCATGTCGTCTTCCGGACGGTTTGCGCGACTCGATCGTAAACTGGACGCCTTCCAAGTCAAGGTAGTGCATGGGCAACTGCGGGCCGAGACGGAGATTCGAACGACTGGGACGTCTCGGATTCAGTACGGCACTCGAAGAAACATTTCGCCGAGTGTGATTGGATTACGTTCGATCGCCAGATCTGGGTCGAAACCCGGCGGCTAGAGGACTGGTACAGCGAAGCTCATCTCACGACTCTCGATTGAACGTAAGCGCGAATTTCCCTGCACCTTTTGCTTTTGAGTGCTCTGATGCATGAGGTGTCCACCAAAATAGGTGGACACCTTGTGATGGCAGACGATGATC
>NZ_JADPIX010000149.1:0-41355 GCF_023073155.1 Bradyrhizobium sp. 45
GTCAGCCCTCCAAGAGCCGACCACCCATGAATCATTGAAAAATTGATTCGGGAATCCTATAAATCGCGGCAAAATCAACAATCTGCCAAAGTAGTGCTAGATCGACGTCCCGTGAACCTTCGCAATTGGAACGAAGAAACGCGTCCGCGCTGTCATCCGCAGAAATAAGCCTACAGCGGCTTCTAATCTCGCAAGCGCCTTCTGCTCCCTGTATCTCCAAGGCAATCCGGGAAACGAGCTTCCAGGTCGATCGTTGCATTCGATGGCCTTCTATCCGGCTTCTCCGCTGGGCGAGCTGTTGCCCAGCTGACGAGCGCTATGGTCTACTCATCCTCCGCGCCAAAGGTGCGCGCTTGCTGGCGCCACCCGCGCCGCTTGCATCTGGCAACGGCTACGCAGTGCGGCCAGCAAGGTCAGTGTTGCGACAATGCGCTCGGCGGAGGCTCCATCCTCGATGGCCGGCGCGGCTGTTCTCCTTACGGACGCTCACACCGTCAGCGCGCTCTGAAGCAGTACTGCAGTACACTCGCAGCACGCGCGCGGAGAAATATGAGTATTAGATAGCCGCTCACATCCCACTTTCCGCGGCCTGGCGGACCACCAAGCGCGGCCGGATCGTTCAGGCGGATCACCAGGCAGCAGCAGAGGGAAAGGCTCTTTTCAGATTTTGCGCCTTGGCCTTTGCGGGATCGTGATTGGGCAAAGCAACGCTGGCGCACCAAGCGCCGCCTCGCCATACCGGCAGGCGTCGATTCCCGGGCGCCTAAGGCCGCACGGGCGCCTCGCCAATTCCTTGGCATCTTCACCTAGACAGCTCAGCCCAGCAGCGTTTGCCCATTTCTGGCGACGATAACTTGGCGCTCCCGAACATGAGCTTCGAACGAAACCGAATCGCCGTCTTTCCAGAGATTCACCGTAATGATCTCACCCGGAAACACCGGGGCAGAAAAGCGGACGCGATGACGATGGAAGGCAGAGGGATCGTAGTCAGCATACGTCTGCAACACGGCTCTGCAGGTCAGTCCATAGGTGCACATACCGTGGAGAATGGGCTTGGGAAAACCGGCCTTACGCGCGAATTCCGGGTCGCTGTGCAAGGGATTTCGATCACCCGATAGACGATAGAGCAGTGCTTGGTCGGGCCGGATCGGGATATCCACTGATCTGTCCGGCGCTCGGCGAGGTACTTGGTGCGGCTCGGGCATTCCCTCTGATGGTCCACCGAAGCCACCGTCGCCCCTGGCAAAGATCGAAGAAGCGATCGTGACGATCTTGTCACCTTCGCCATCTTTGACCACGACTTCGTTCTGGATGATCGCGCCTTTCTCCTCGCCCTTGTCGTACACGCCGCGCACGCGCGCATCCGCCGTAACGCTGGCCGCGACAGGCATCGGCTTGTGAAATGTGATGTCCCGTTCGCCGTCAACGACCATGACGCGGTCGATGTCGATGACTCCCGGTCGCGCCCCCCAGACGCAGACCGACGCAAAGGTGGGCACCACCTTCAGCGGCTTCGATATTGCAAATGCCTCGTTGACAAACTGCAGCTCCTTTAAGCTCAGCGGATCGGAGCCCATGCCTATGCCAAGCGCATACAGCATCACCTCGCGATCGCTCCACGAATAGGGAGCGGCTTCGGACTTGAGATCGAGTATGGCGGGATAGTCGATCGGCATCGGGCCGCTCCCTCGTTGTTCCCTTTGACGTCAGGCCACCTTACAGCGCGGCAGTGGAGGTCCACGTTCGATCAACTTTTGTGTACATGCGAGCCGGCCGTTGATGGCCATGGCCCAAGGTTTTCGCGAGGTTTATGTCGCAACGACAGCGAGAAGCGGCGGCTCTGCTCCAATAGCAACATATTATCGCGACCTCGCCCCTTCTCAATACGCGCGCATAATTGCGGCTCATGCGCCCGGGCGTCGCAAGATCGGCGCTGGCTGACAGCGTGTTTTTGCATGCGGCGATGGCGAGGCCTCTCACGGCGGAGTTGAACCGGACCCAATTCGAGGCTTGGCTGCTCGCTGGCGCTCCACGGCATAGGTATCGACATAGTCGCGCGAAGCGCGTGCGCGGACCGCGATGCTCATGCTGGCCGCTCATCATCTGGACTTCGGCGGGATCGACCGCATCGAGGCCGAAGGCGCAGAACAGGTTGATCTGCACCTCAGGGATGCCCGCATCTAGTCCCACTTTCAGCGCCACGAAGCGGGCGTTGCCGTTCACGTTATACACTTTGCCGGCTGGAAATCCGCCACCGGCTGGCCTCTTGGCCGACTCTCCGCTTTTAATGGAATGAACCAGCGCTTCCAGGCGCAGCATCATGTTGCACTCCGAAGCTGTTGCCAAAGCTGCGCGGTTTCGTGCGTGAGTTTTTTTGTTCAGGACAGGCGACACAGAGCTTGAAGGGAACAGCATCCATCGTCTTCCGTGCGAGATTGGCGCCCCAACCGAGTGTTGCTGATCTCAATAGCAACGGCCGTGCCAAGGTCTCACCGCTTCTAAGCCTCTGATCACGCATTCGAAACCCCAACAACATCCAAATCCGCAGTGTTCTGAACCTGACCGGGGCTTGTGCCTGTCAGAAATTGGACAAGAACAGAGCGCTCGGCGCCGCCAGGACGCAGCTTAAAGGGTCAGCAGAATGGATTTCGGCTTCAATATTCTGCCGCTCTCCCGGCGCATTTTTCCAATCCGTGCTAGGCTACTTTGAGTCCAGCTGCCGACGTTCAAAACTCGCAGCCTTGGCCTTCGTACGCGAAGTATACTGACGTTTCCTACCTGGGGCGACCGGGCGCGAATCGCACCGTCCGCCGAGCGCGCCCATGGTTCTGAATTCTGTTTCCAGTTGGTCGTCTAAATTGGAGTGAATTTCCCTCAAGCTTTAGCACATGCATGCAGCTGATGGATCTTGATTGACGAATCGGACAACCTCATCGCGGTCCCGAAATGTGGGCACCCGGATTGAGGCAAACCGACCGTAGCGTAGACGCGGCAAGCGGAGGCGAATGACGAACGCGGATAATTGCAGACGCAGTCCACGGCAAGTTGCACCCACTCTGCGCGCCCTCTCCAGTAACTGAGCGGACAAACATGTTTGGCAGGCGACCAAAACACATGGACCCAGACGGAGGCGCGGAACGGGATGAAGCTATCGGACAAAGTCCCCTCGCTCCGTACTTTCTTATGATAATCGAGCCGGATCAGGTGGTGCAACTCCACTGCCATTCGTTGAACAGGCTCTCCGAACAGGTCGCGCGGATCAGAGGGCGGATGGCAATAGCCTGCAGCTTCTGCACGGCTCGGTGACGCGGCTAGGATCGTTCCCGTTCGTCCGAGAGGATGATGATCCGTCTCGCTAAGACGAATGTTCATGTTGGGCGAGCGACCCCTGTCGCAGGCGTTTGCGTCCAAGTACGAACAACGTCGTTCGGAACACCGATGGATTCACGTTTGAAGTGCAAGTTTTCCACGCCGCCTTGCTTTCTGCCAAGGCCTATGAGGATCGCAGAAGACCGTCTGGACACCGAGCGTCATGTGGAGCTGGTGGTGTTCGGCGAACTCGTTTCCATTGTCGAAGCTGATAGTCCGGCGCAGACGTGTGGCAGTTTGCCGAGCTGACGAGCGATGGTCCGGGCGGTGGGAACAGCTTTTCGATCGGCCGGACGGCAAACCATGCTGAAGCGGCTTTGTCGTTCGTGAAGAACCATCAGCCCCTGACCACATCGGGAGAACATCATGAAGTCGGCCTCCCAATGGCCCGGCGCCTTGCGATCATCGACCTCAGCAGGCCGCTCGGTGGTCGAGCGCCGGTTTTTTATCAGGCTCGCGGAGCTGCCGCCCCGTCGCCGGCGCCCTCATATTTTCTTGTGACGCGGCAGAAGACGGTACCAGTAATCCTTCTGGGCCGTCCGATGATAGATATAACGATAGTTGACTCATGGCTTATGATAACGCGACCATGCTCCAGCGCCAGTCGGCCAGCGATCTGCTCCGGCGAATGTCCCATCGCAAGGCTTTTGCTCACGCGGTTTCGCAGGCCTGGCTGGCGTACCAGCTTGAAGCGTCAATCCCACCGCCTGCGTCGATCGGCCAATAGCTGGGCTCGGACCGGTTCGTAGCCGCCGGCCCAAACCTTCCTCGGCCTCGAATTACGCTTAAGTTCCCGACTGATCGTCGATGACGCCCGGCCAACCACAGACGCAATCTGATTTTGAGATATACCGCCTGCCTGCAGGCGGTATATCTCAACGCGCTCTTCAAGGCTGAGCTAGCCATAACATCGTCCCATCGCAACAACACCTTAGGAGTTGTTGCACTTGCATCGTGACCGAACACCCATCCGGATACTTCCGCGGGGCACACGGCCTGCCAACTCCTGATAATAGTACTCAAGTTTGACCCACCATATAGACGTGACCAGAAGGCGTCCGATTGTCGGGTTTCGATGCGTCGCAGGGGTCCGGAGTGACCGGCTCGCTTGTCGCCGAGACCCTATCGCTGGCTTGCCGTTCGAACAACCATCGATAGATGCCGTCGGCCCGAGTCAGGGAGCCGTGGGTGCCCTGCTCGACGATCTCACCGCGATCGAACACCAGAATGCGATCGAGGTTGCGCACCGCCGACAGCCGGTGCGCGATCACGATCGAAGTGCGTCCCTTCATCAACCGCTCCATCGCCTGCTGGATCAGTCCCTCGGATTCCGAATCGAGGCTCGAAGTCGCCTCGTCCAGAACCAACACCGGCGCGTCCGCGAGGAACGCCCGCGCCAGCGCGATCCGCTGCCGCTCACCGCCCGACAGCTTAACGCCGCGCTCGCCGACCAGCGTGCCATAACCCTTCGGCAGCCGCAGGATGAAGTCATGCGCATTGGCGAGCCGCGCTGCCTGCTCGATGGCCGCCATGTTGGCGCCGGGGCGGCCGTAGGCGATGTTCTCAGCCAGGGAGCGGTGGAACAGGATCGGCTCCTGCTGCACGATCGCGATCTGGCTGCGCAGCGATTGCTGTGTCGCTTTAGCAATATCTTGACCGTCGATCAGGATCCTGCCGCCGGAGAGGTCATAGAGCCGCTGCACCAACTTGACAAACGTGGTCTTGCCCGAGCCAGAACGGCCGACCAGCCCAACGCGTTCGCCGGCACGGATGTCGATCGACAATCCGTCGTAGAGCGGCGCGCGGTGCCCCACATAGTGAAAGGTCACATCCTCGAATGTGATCCTTCCGCCCTTGACATCGATCGGTTTGGCACCGGGTGCATCGATGATGCCGATCGGCTCGCCACTGATCGTAACAAGTTCCACCATGTCGTTCACCGAACGCTGCAGATTGTTGATGTGCATGCCCAAGTCACGCAAGTAGGCGTGAATGAGATAATAGCTCGTCAGCACATAGGTGACGTCGCCCGGGGAGGCGTGCCCCGATAACCACAGCAGGATAGCGCCCCCAATTACCGAACCACGAAAGCACAAGAGCATCACATGCTGCGACACATTGGTGGCGTTGCCACGCAGCCACGTGCGCGATACCCGTGCCTGCCACCGGTTCATAACACCGTTGAGCCGCGCATCCTCGCGCGCCTCCGCGCCAAATGATTTCACCACGGCGTTGCAGGTGAGCGCGTCCGCCAGCGTGCCACCGACCTTGGTATCCCAGGCATTGGCTATTCGTGCAGTCGGAGCGATGTAGCCGATCGTCATTGCGAGAGTGATCACGACATAGATTACGGTGCCGACCGCGATCACGCCGCCTAGCGCGGGCCAGTGCAGGCCTAGCAGGATCATCGATCCCACGAGCACGGCGAGCGACGGCGACAATGCCATCAGAATGATGCTATTGAGCAGGTCGAGCGCCCACATGCCCCGCGTAATCTTGCGCACGGTCGAGCCGGCGAAGGAATTGGCGTGCCAATCGGTCGAGAAGCGCTGCACCCGCATAAAGGCTTCGCGCACCACACCGGAGATCGTTTTGAGCGTGAATGGCACAATCGCCTGCAGGCCAGCGAACCGCAGGATGAGCGAGACGAGCCCCAGCCCGACGATGCCGCCGAACGCAACAAGCGCCGCATGCCGTGCGGCCAAATCGGACGGGCCTGACGTTAATGCATCGACCAGATGGCCCGAATAGACCGGCATGAACAGGTCGGCGACCGATGCACCTAAGAAGCCGACGAAGACGATCGTGAGGCGGACAGGCTGCTTCAGCCACTGCTGGAACACGAAAGGGATCACCTCGCGGATCGCGGCGGGTCGTTTGTCGTCGGAAACAATCATGGCGCAATCCGGCCGCACTCACAGAGTGAGCCGACTCCATCTAAATTGACGCGCGGTGACGCAAGGAACGACAGAAGTGTCATCGGAAAACAGTAGGTCGTGGGGTGCTTTGGGCGAGCGGCACGTTGGTCCGGATCAACGCCGGCGGTCAACGGCACGGACGAAAACCCACCAAGAACAGCGGGCGTAGGTGCGCGATCGTTGAACAAGGCATGACCACGAAAAGCCTCGTCCGTTGGAGTGGCGAGGCGCAGCCTACGGATGTATTGGGTGCAATCTGCCAAATGGCAAGCCCGTGAGCGCATCCATGTCAATGCACGTCGTCGAATGACGCCGCCACGGTGGCGGCCTCGTTTGTAGCCGATCTGGCGGTCTTGCAAGACCACACGGATATCGGTGACGTTGCGGTAGATTGATGGACCGTAGTCTCCGAAGGATTTCCGGCCACAGTCGCCGCCGACGAGCACGCCAATAGATCCTGCGGTCCACCTCCAGAGTCGAGGCGGGATCTCCACCGCAGGCTCGAGATCCGCTGAATTGGCGCTACCGCTTGAAGCAAGCGTAACCGTTGTGTCGTCACGCCAAAAACCCACTTCAGTTCGCATCACAAACTTTCATAGCGTGCATATTCCCGACTTGCACACAGGTCCATTGACGGAACAAGTGCGACATCCCTGCTAGGCGTCAGCTCACATAAAAGACGCGCTGGAATGGCCTGACGCTGTTACGCCGCTGCGCGCGCTCCCTTTCAGATAGAACGCGCTGTGCACGCGACGGCTTTCCGGCGGCAACCGATTTTCTCGAATTGGCCATTTTCCCGTCTCTCGCTCCAGCATCATACAACAGCGCGGCCGAACTTCTTTGTGGCGTCGGCTGCAGCACGAATGTCCTCACGACTCGAACACCGGAAAACAGAGCATCGGTCTTGTGGCGCCTCTGTAGCTGCCTTTACTTAGCAACACCCGTGCCAGGACGTTTGAAACCTGTTAAGTTGTTGTTTGGGATTGTAAAACCGTACGCCGCCAGACGCTGGCTGGTGTTTTGAGCGCGACGGCCGACATACCGCCGTCAGAAACCGAACAGGATCGGCGGTCGTTTGCGCCCGAAAGAATGCCTTGCGGTTACTGTCGAGCACGGCTGACCTACCCCAGCGGCAGACGCAACCAACGTCGAAATTCACTCTGGCCGATGCAAGTACAGCGCATCAAGCGCGGCTGTGTTGGGAGGTACGCGTGGTTTCTTCTGCCAACGAAGGCGCATAAGATTCCATGAGTGGCACGTCGATTGCTACTGGGAAACACCGCAGCCCGAGAGCAGTTGGGTTCTTCCCGGGGCGTCGATGAAGATTGCTACACGGGTGCATGAATGCGCGAACGACTTTGTGGTTCTCGAAACAGCAAAATGGCTGCTGAGAACCTCGCCCCGTAGGCCAATGAGAACGCTGCAGCATTCTAACAAGGGGCCATGCCATCATGATTGACTTGAGTGAGAGACATGACCGACAGCTTCATCGACCGACTGTGCAAGGCGCTCCGCAAGGGTTCGGTGCTGACCGGCACGGACATTGCCTCGCGCTCTTAGCAAGATTTGGCCGGGAAACCGGTCAGCCAGCCGCGAGCGGCCGTCCGTCCAAGGACGACGGAAGATGTCTCATCCTTGCTTCGGCTCTGTCACCGCGAAAAAGTGCCAGTGACGACGCAGGGCGGCATGACCGGGTTGGTGCGCGGCGCTCTGCCGAATCCCCATGAAATTGTGCTGTCGATGGAACTGATGAATGCGGTCGAGGAGGTGGACATCTCGTCAGGCGCAGCCGTGGCGCAGGCCGGCACGCCGCTGCAAACGATACAGGACCGGGTCGGGCGGGAAGGGTACATGTTCCCGCTCGATCTCGGCGCGCGCGGTAGCTGTACTATCGGCGGCAACATCTCGACAATGCCGGCGGCAATCGCGTGATTCGGTACGGGATGACGCGCGACTTGATCCTCGGCCTCGAAGTCGTTACCGCCGATGGCAGGGTGCTACAGGGCTTACGCAAATACATGAAGAACAATACTGGCATCGACCTTAAGCAGCTTTTCATAGGCAGCGAGGGAGTTCTCGGCGTGGTGACGCGAGCCGCCTTGCGCATCTTTCCCGCCCCTAGGGAGCGGCAAGTGGCGCTTTGCGCCCGCCCTCTTTTACGCAACTCATCTCGGTCTTAGGAATGGCGCGAAAACATCTGGCGGAAAATTGACAGCATTTGAGGTGATGTGGAACGAGTACTACCGCCTCGCGCTCGAGCGCGTGAACGGCATGGTTCGGCCGCTGCCGGTCGATTATCCCTTTTATGTCTTGATCGAGGCCTCTGGCGACGATGCCCATCGTGTCCACGCCGATCTCGAAAAGCTGCTCGATAGGGCAATGCGCGCGAACATGATCCTTGACGCGGCGCTCTCGAGGTCGAATGCCTCTGCAGCAGCGATATGGCGTATCCGCGATTGCAGCTTACAACTTGCCCGGACGTTTCCTTATGCTGCACGTATCGCCCTCGACGTCAGTATCGCCATCAACCGGATGGATCAATATGTGAAGACAATTGTCGCGCGTATTAAGGAGATCAACCCCGGCGCATTCACGATCGTCTTCGGTCACGCCGGCGATGGTAACCTGCATGTCGAGCCACATCACGAGCACACGCCCGACAGGCGGCAGGAGTTGGAGAGGCTTGCTTATCAGATCACCAGCGAATTCGGCGGATCAATCTCAGCGGAACACGGCATCGGCATAGTTAAGCGGCCGTATCTGAAAATGAGTAGGACACGGGAGGAAATTGAAACGATGCGTACGCTCAAACGAGCGCTCGATCCGAACAATATCCTGAACCCGGGACGAATTTTCACGATGTGAGAGGACGCGAGGACGGCGCGGGCATCTCGGTCGGAACGGTCGAACGTGCGTGAGGCCTTTCGGCAAGTGGAGGCCCAACACCTTGTCATTGCCCTGCCTCCTCGCGGTGGACGGGTTGCTGCGTTCGATACCCATAAGGAGATCGCCGGGATGGGCGACGCGCTCGAACTGGTCGCGGGCGTCTCTCACCATTTGGCGCGGATAGAGCTCGCCCTGATTGAAGGAGACAAGGCGCAAAGCAGTTCAGGAATTTGAGAGGCTAACCTTGCCTTTGCGCCATCGTGGCACCTTCCGCGATGTCGGGCCTGCTCGCCACGGGCTACAGCTTGCAGATTCTCAGTTATTGGTCGCGATGGCGTGCAGTAGCGGCTGGAGAGCACGGCCTAATCAGTGCCTGATCCTGCAAGCACTGCGATCGCGCAACGTCGATCAGGCTCGTAACCGTCTCGTGCGCCACATTCAACCTATCGAGCGGCTTGCCCTTCCAACCTCCTGAAGGGAATGAGACGGTGAATTCCAAAGAAGGCCCTCTTAGAGCGTCGAACCACCGTCTTGCGGCGCGAGGCACTGGCCGACGCCCATGCGCCGACGCCGTTAAAGTAGAGCTTCGATCCGCCTCCGGCTCGGGAGCGCGGGTTTGTTTACCAGACGCCGCTACGCCGATTGGATGACAAGGAAGTGTCTGAGATAGTATTCGCCCTATTTCCTATCCGCGAACCGATCCTTCCCACCGGTAGAATTCTGCTAGGCGTCGGGCCGTGCCAGGCCGCGAATTCTCGCCCAGCGCTGAACATGGTCGGATCGGGCGCGGTCGCAACGAGAGCCGTGGCCGCTATCGCACAAATTCCGGGAATGGAGGAAAGCGACTTCGCCACCGGATTTACTTTGTGGATCTGAGCCAGCTCTCGCTCGATGGCATCCACTTGCTGGTCCAATTCCTTCAGTTGGTTCACAAGAACATCCAGTGTCATACGGGCATTGCATGGCAGCGGCAGCCCGTCGTCATCCAGCACGGCCACCGCCCCCTCCCTCCCTAGCCCTGCCAACCAAGAACCCGCTTAAAGCAGAATGAGCTCGGATGGCGTAAGCCGTCATAGCTCTCCCGCGCACCAGCAGCCCTGTCGCTCGATGGCGCAACAAGGCGCCCTGGTTCGGGGCGGCGGCCCAAGACTGCGCGACCAATGTTCCGGGGGTTCGCTACCGGACTCACGCCAGCGCATGCTGAATGAATGTCCGGCAAACTCTGAACGAGGTCTGGTGAGCGAACAAGAAGGACGATCCCGAGCCAAGTTCAGCATGTACGCGCGGATTAGCCAGGCCGGACCTCGCCCACTGAGGGCGTTGACCAGCGGCTCGGTCCGCTGTGCCACTCCGAAATATTGCTTCGAGCTTGCTTTCCCGGCGGCTCCACTAGGGGCGCGCCAACAATTGCGATCGATGGAAATTCGAGACGTCCATTGGGGGACGCTCTGCTTTCATCAGCTTAAAGGGGCACATGGATATTTTGCGACCAAACTGATCACAATCGACGAGAACTTGGCCGTTTTCATGCAGATGTCGAATAATGGCGACGTCGAAAGAGGCCCAAATACGAGAAGACGCTCGTCACCGCGCAGCGATTCACTGACGCATTTGTCCGAAACGTCTGCTTCATTTCGAATTCCGAGTCCTTTGTCTTCAACATTGCCGCTGCTTCGCGGCTTGGTAATCTATGCGCTCTGCGGCTTTTCGGTCGACCAGCAGTCGTCGATGCGATCTTCGAACGGCAATGCTTTGAGATCAGATATTCGTCACTGTTCCTCGAGGGAGTTGGCCATGCCGTTCAAGCCGAGCTCGTTACGGCTTGGTGGGTGGGATGGTGAGCATCCAGCACTCATTGGCTTCAGTGAAAATCGCCCTAGTTACTTATCTCCGCCGCAGCGCAGGGGTTGGTGTTCAGAATGCTCGTCGAACAGGTGCGAACCAGGTCGTTCTCGAGGATGGAGCACGATCGAGGCGACCCATGCCCTGCATCAGAATGCCGCGCCGGCAGTTCGCATCGACGAGCTCGGCGCTGTAGCTTATTGCCAGACAGGATGCCGTCTTGCGACGCACCTTCAAATCACTTCCGTCTGTCGCGTCATACCAGATCAGGCCCAACTAGGCAGCCTTGGCGGCCTGCGGCTTTGACCTGGTGCGCGCCAGGCTGCAAGGACTACCGATACTGAGCGGCCCATCGCCATCGATGGCGATGCGGCTCACCACGCGATCTCGATCGCTGGATTCCTTGAGGGAGCGACGCTCGGCCGCCAGGTTATCCCAGATTACGACGTCGCCCGACTTCCAGCTCCAGCTCACGGTATTTTCCCGCGCCGTGAGGTAGGATTGAAGCCGGTCGAACAGCTTCTGGCTGGCATATTTTTCTAGGCCAACGAAGCTTTGTACAGAATGTCCGAGCACGAGCAAGCGCTCGCCCGTCTTGGGATGGAGGCGAACAACCGGACACGCGGTTTCGCAGATTGTTCCGGTGAAGACATTATCGAATTGCTGCGTGTCCATCTCGATGGCGTGCCTGGTCACGGTGCAATCAACGGCGCTGCAGTGCACCGCCCAGAGGTTGTCGGCCAGCATTCGCAGCGGCTCGGGAAGATCCCGATATGCAGCCGCAGTGTTTGACCAAATAATGTCATCGGCATCAGGCGGGATCACGACACCGCGCAGTACCGAGATTTTCGGACATGACTCACCGAAGCTGAGATCCATGTGCATCCGGTCGGCACGACCGCTGCCCCGGCCCGGCGCCATGTCCGGGGGCAATGTTCCCTTTTTGGTACGCGGGATCAGAGAGCCGAGGCGGACGGCAAAGCGCTGCTGTTCGGCATCATCGAGATGTCCCTGATCACGGAAGAAGATGACTTTGTGCTCGAGAAGAAACTGGCTAATGGCGCAGATGACCTCGTCGGACAATCCGTCCGATAGCCTAATGTTCTTGATCTCGGCACCAAGCCGGGCCGCGGACTTGACGATGTCCGATCGCGGAATGACATTATCCATGGTCGTCACGTTGCTCATGATCATGCTCTCACTATCGTGATGCCTAAAACAAAGCTGCGCGATATTTCGTCGCGAGACTACTGAGGGAGGCCAAGGAAATCGGTTTGTTGGCGGATCCTACTCGGCCGCAATGCGCTCCAGCATCCGCCACAAAGAGCCGCGCCGGGTCGTCGGCACGCACCACCATCATCATGTGCCCCGCTCTGCGGCGATCAGGGCCACTCTCGCATCGTCTCCGATCAGACGACGGAAAAGGCCGGCAACACTGCCGAGGTTGACCTGCAGCATGATTAATCACCTCGCTCTTACATCTCAATCATACGGTCAATCGATGTCTAGTCCATGAAACGAAACCAGCTTTCTTTTCGACGATGAGAAATGTTCATTTTGTCGGCGAGCCAAGCACCGAGCTATTTTTAGGAAGACGATTTCTGACGCATCGCAATAGGTACGATCGCGGTGGTCAGGACGAGATGGATCGCTCGTGGTCTTGACCAATCGGCGCGATTAAAGTTATTACACCTTCGATTGTGGATACCTTCACGCGCACTTTCCGCGTTAGGGCACGATTTTCGCCGTAGTTTCAATGTGTGCGGCTGTTTCACCCGTCTGTCTCACATGGAGCAGGTGCCGACTGCTCGCGAAGCGAGAGATCGATACGCCCTATGCTTTAGCAGTTCCCGCCACGGTTTAACACGGGCTATATCACCCGTTTTGCGGGATCAGCTTTCCAAACACGAGGAACATCGAGATGCAACCTGACGTCGGACTTACTTTAAGCTGGGAACATCATGATCAAGCATTGGAGCAACGTATAGCTGACGAGGATCCGCCCACTCGCAATAAATGTCACGATAAGGTGAGCGCCGTCACATGTTTCCCTCGAGAAGTCGGGAGTGGCCAAGCACCGCGAAGCGGCCAACGACAATGCCTGGGCGAGTAATTCGTGCGCGCAACACACCCAACAAAGAGGCAATCAGTCTCGTCTCAATGAGCGTCCTATCCGGAGTTTTTCTCTTACGAATGCTTGCCGCGGTGGTCGATTGGCGCGCCGCCGCGTGCAAGCTCCACTTAGCCACCCTACCGGCGCCTTCGCTGGAATTATGGATCCGCTTGCCTGTTCGCGATCTGCGCCGCGTCGGCAGAAAGTCTTCATTTAATCAACCTTGAGCCTTTTGCCATCGCGATCTTCAAGGAAAGCGCCAAGATGGGCAACAAAGCGAGGGGCTTAAGAGCGCAATCGACGTCTCCACCACCGCGGAGATAGATCAGAGTCGGATGAAGGAGGCGATTCACTCTCATCTTTTGTTACCACGAAGCTGATGTTCTCTAGCATGCTCTTTTGCGGGCACCGCCTACGCTTCTGCTATGGCGGTCAGCGCTTTAGCCAGGACCCGGACTTCATTTGCGGCAAACGGGCGCCTACCTAAAAGACCTCGTCAATGGGCTCGTCGATAAATACTCTCGAAGCGACGAAATGCCCCCTGCAGCGCGCGTTTGACATTGACGCTGCGAGGATTGCCTTGGAGTGCCCCCGACAACCCGAACTCGTCGAGAAAACGACGCCAACCTCGCCGCATGGCTCCGAAGTAGAGCGCGCCGAGTGGCCCCGTCACGCCGATGTGGATATCGCCTGCCAAAGCATCCGCCGCGCTACGGACTTCGATGCCAGTGACGCTGAGCCGGTTGTGAATGCCGGCACGGTCATCCAGATCACGGGAAATGCGGTCTATCGCTGGCCCGAGGAGTTTTCCTAAAAAGAGTCTTTCCTGATCAGAGCCCAATGCGCGAACCGCAGCCCGTCTCTTCAAGCTTGCGACTGTGCAGGGACATCAGATCCTAGCTTCGGGCAAATCGATCCATATATCTGCAGGACCATCCAAAAGCGTATCTTGATCCGGCACATAGATATTATCTGGGACTCTGAGACCGTGACCAACGGCGATTCCACTGATTACAAAGGGAAGCTCGATCTGCTCTTGATCTTCAAAGCTGTCCGCGCCAACAATTCGGAGACTTTCCAGTTCAAACCGTCGGAATTTCATCAGCGGTTTTGCCGACGCTATCAGGTCTTTGGCGCAAGATACTCCCCGCGCGGCCTCTTTTCTCAAGTGGTCCAGCGCCATGAAGAGAGACGAAAGCTCGTCCAGCTCACAACGATTGAAGTGTCGCAAACGCGACGAAATGGGCACTCCGTTCCTGTATCGTACTGTCGGCACAAATCGTATCTCGCAATCAACAAGCAGGTCTGCGACCGCTTGTTTCACCAGAAGGGCCTGTCCAATATCCTTCAAACCGAAATAGCTGCGAGTTGGTCGCGCAAAACAAATCCAGCGGATGCATCCGGTGATACCTTCCTTGAGGAGCCCATGAGGCCCGCTCGCACGCAGCGGATAATCCCCTTGAGACACAAAGGTACGATATCCTGGCGGAAACATCTCCGCGTCGGTCGTTGAAATGACGGCAGAAGCGCCCGCTCCCAACGCAAGCGCAATGTCGCCCTCCAAATTGAACTCGTACTCAGGACCTGGGCTAAGCTGAATCTTGTTCGGATACACTGTGACAATGGCCACATCGTTCTCGGCTGCGGCCCTTCTGATTAACTCCGCGTGTCCCAGATGCAACGCTCCTAAAGTGTGTACTGTGCCGATAGTCTGCCCTCTTCTTGCTACGTCCGTAATGAAGGCCTTGCCAGCTGAAAGAGACGCAAGATGCATGCTTCCTACTCCGTCTTGTTGATTGCCCAGCAGCCCTGCTGCTCGATCAGACATCACGCTTGGCGAGCGCTACCGGCCACATTGACCGCGCGGCGAATGAGCTCATGAGCGCCTGGAGCCGGCCACAACGGGAGCGCATCCCGCTTCTCCATTTTCCTTCTCTGTGATGACAGGGGCCCAGATCGTCATGCGTCCTTTAGCCCCATCAGGTCGATCCTTCTCGACCGCGCCTCATTAGCGATGAGAACTCAGCCAGATACCCTGAAGGTTCGGATTTCTGATCTTCCACGTCCTTCAAAGCAGCCTGGAGCCCAGGACATCTGTCTGCAAAGAAGGGCGGTTCAAAGGTCGTTATCCTTGCACCCGAGAAGTCTGTTTTTACAAAGCTTGCCTGGAAAGGTGAAATTCCACTCAAGTTAGTCTTGCAGAGCGAGGATTGATTCATTCGAACGTATGCCGTACGGGCCGCTTCCAGGTTGCTGCCAGTCATTCCTGCCGCAATATAGGACTGAACAAGGTTGGCTCCCTCGAAATTGGCGCGGTTCAAAGCCATGGACTGCGGAGGATCACCGGTAATCATTGAGCGATATAGGTAGGCCTGCGAAAAATCTGATTCATCGATATCGCAATCGCGTATAAACGCACAGCGCGCACGGAAGCCGCGCAACTGGGCGGATCGCATCGTGCTCTCGAAGATCGAAATGGCTTCCCCTGATGCGCGAGATAGATCAGCTCCATCGAGCTGACAAGAACGAACGGATACTCCGTTCAACACCGCGCCGACGAGGTTGGCATTAGCGAGGTTTACCGACAGAAGTCGCGCCTCCGATAGATCTGCCTCCTCGAGCTCCGCCTTCGCGAGATTTGAGAGGCTGAAATCGGCAAAGGGGGCGCTCAGCGCCTTGGCCAGGATGCGACCGCTCGCCTTTGAAAGCCTGAAGTAAGGAAGATGAGCGTTCTCTAGGACAAGATCATCGACCGAAGTGGGGCGCAGGATTGATAGATACTCCCCCCTTGACTGCAAGAGCGAGCTGCCGGTCAGATGCGCCTTCGTCATCGTAACTTGGTTTAACTTGGCAAAATGAAAGGACGAGCAAGGCAGGTAGCATTCATTGATGGTCGATCCTTGCAGTTCAGCGCCATCAAAGACAGCCTGGCTCGCGTCACATTGATAAAAGAGGACGCCACTTAGCACTGCGTTGTCGAAACGGGTCCTTCGCATGCTGCACCCGTGGAATAGGCTACCCGTTGCATCGATGAGATTGCGCAGACTTGCATCGTCGAAATTGCAAACCTGTGCGGCAATAGCATGCATATACGCAAAGTCGAGCTTGGCTCCGCGGAAACTTGCGCGCTCTAATCCCGGGCAAATGAGGTTGGCCTCGGACAGATCGGCTCCATCCAGCTTCGCTCCGTGAAGTTGCGCACGATTGAGGATGCATCGCCGCAACGGAAATCCAGATAGATCGTGACCGTTGAAGTTCTCGGAAGATAGCCGAAGGCCGATGCCGGTCTTCTTGATCGCGTCCTCGGTTCGCCTTCCCACCGCAGCCAACGCAGACGCCCGATCACCGTTTCGGCTCCAGTAGCGGACAAAGTCGCCATCTGCCGAAGATTGGCTTATCGCTGTTGCACGGATACCCAACTCCTCAGGCACGCTGAGATGGCTAGTGGCGTCGATAGCTTGCGTCATTGCCGGGGTCTTCCATTCTCCATGACGAGCGCACTTTCTCAGCCTCGTTTGCCGGGCGCTTTTTGCATGGCCCGCCTGTTTGAAGTCGCCAAGCTTTGCCGCGAGCGCCTCTTGGGATTTCTTTCTGCGAGTTAAGCATCATCCCTCATCAGGATCTAACTTACCTGACCGGGCCTCTTGAATTGCGCCATCACGAACCGACACGCACGAAAAGCCTGAGCAAGTTGCAGCAGACGGAGTTGATCTCCCAGGACGTCACCCTTGGGTACTTAATCGATCTGTCGACAGTCGAGCGAAAAACGCCGCAACTTCGGCTACCCCCGAGTTCGTGCTTCTAACAGTCGGCCTCACGATGCACTTCAATAGCAACGTCTGTGCCAGTCCCTCATCTATCCTGTCAGACGTTGAATCATTGTCTAGAAACGGCGCTCGGCAGAAGGCGTCTGGGCTTTGGTAACTGACAAGGACTTGCGTCCTGTCACAAACCGTACAATCATTCCCGACGCTCGCAACGGCGGCTCCTGCTTGTTCTCTATCGCTTCGACGACAAGTGCGATGTCCCTCTCCATGACCGTCGAGTGACGGTTGCCTTCAATGCACGTTGGCGCATTCTCCAGATGTCGTATTATTGAGCCACAATTCGCCGCCTGTGTTCCTCAGTTTCCGTCCCGGCGACGCAGCTCCGTTCCGGAAATCCGCCAACAACGTCGCGCGAGGTTCCGGGGGCGGTGTTCGGGTCAGGAGTTCACATGCAGGGCGTACAATTGTATTACATGCGTGGGTCGGTTATCGCACTTTCTTGACGAGCTCGGCGATGCCGGATGGGCGTGACGGGTGATGAGCCTGAGGAAGCGCTCGACCTGGTTGAGGCAGGAAGCATAGGCTGGAGAGAATGTGCCAGCCTGGACTTCGGGCAGGACAGCTCCTTGGATGCTTGTGGTCGCGTGGTTGCCAAGGACGAGATGGATGTCAAACTGGGCCGGCAAATTGGTTTCGATGTGCCTTTGCAAAGGCACGGAACTGCTGGTGACTGCGCGGTCAAGAATTTTGTTTCCAATCGGACGCCTTGCCCTCTTTGAAGGCGGAGGGACCCGCGGAGTCGCCTCGCATTCCTGGATTCCCGCTCGCCAAGAACCGCCATTACGCAATCAAGTGACGGCTCTGAATGCACACCTGCTCGCCCGCAGCGGGAAACGGAGGACGAGGGGCCCTGTATAGATGTTCTTCCCGATTGACAAGCCAGTCCAGACGCCGGTCGCACCAAGCCCGATCTTCAAACCAAGCACGTGGCCAAGTGAGAAGCCAATTGCCCAGTAGGCAATGCCGACGAACAGAAGCGGCACCCGAGTTTCCTTCGCAGACCGCCCGCCACAATGCTCTGCGCGGCATCAGTGACAAAAAGGCTCGCGGCGACTATAAGGAGCTCTGCAGTCAGTCCGATCGTTGCGTCGGCATCTCCGACCGATTTGTCCAAAAACAGCTCGGCGATCTAAAAACGCGCGACGATCACCGCAACTGTCAGCAAGGCAGCGATGAGCGTACCGAGCAGCATCGCGACCAGGTCTGCCCGCTTGATGCCGGGACCGTCGTTGCGGCCGACCGCATGGCCAACGCGTACGGCCGCCGCCATGCTGATGCCGAAAGCGATCATGGATGTCATCACGGTGATCTGAAGCGCCGATGAGCCGCGAGTGCACTGGTGCTGATCAGGCCCGCCAGGAGCGCAGCAACCGACAAATCTCCGTACTGCATCAGGGAGGCGCTTGCAATAGGAGTTCCGATCACGATCAGCTGTGCAAGAAGGGCCAATCCAATTGCCAGAGATCTGCAAGCGCGTGGTAGTTACGGAAAGGACGACGCATTGTGGCAAACCACAAAGCGGAGGAACATCGCACAGTTCACCAGCGTGCTCGCAAGCACCGCACCGAACAGCTCAAGCCGGGGCAGCCCGAACTTGCCATAGACCAGCAGATACACGAGCACCGCGTTGAGAGGGATTGCCGCCAGCGTGATCCACGAGATCGGCTCCGGCCGGTTGACGGCGACCATGAAATTACGGATGGCCTGCAGCCATAGCGCCGGCACTACGCCACAAGGCCAGTCCGAACAGATATTGCTGAGCGAGCCGCGCAGCGTCTGGGCCTGACCGAAAGCGAGCAGAATTTGCTCTCCACGAGACGCAAACGCCACGATCGGGAACGGTCGTAACAGCGCCGTCCATAGGCCCGTGCGCAGTGCGCGCTGTACCATAGCAAGATTACCGGCCCCATACGACTGCGCCGCCAAAGGTGCGATCGGCGCCACCAGGCCCGCGCCAACGGTGAAGCTGACGAGATAGAGCGTGACGGCCAGGGCGGCCGCAGCGAGTGCCTCAGGCCCGATGTGCCCGATAAAGGCAAGATCCGCCGTCATCATCGCGACCTTGCGCAAGCTGGGTCAACACCATCGGCCACGCGAGCTTCACAGTTTCGTTGAGCTCGATCGTGAAGTGTTGGCCAGCCGCCCGTCTCGTGCCCTGCCGCAAAACTGATACTGGTTGTGCTTCGATTATTTTGTCCCTGGAAATCTAGCTACTTGTTTGCCCCGGCCGCAAACGACTCTTGTTCCGCCGAGATGATGCTCTTTTTCGCCCTGAAGTCGCGATTTCCTGCCCATGCGGGATCAGTCCGGCCGGGCAGCTGCGCCTCACAGAGGAGGCGCGCATCGGCCTGGGCTTACCGTTAACCCTGTGGTTTGGCGAGTGCTCGCGCGCTGATGCGCGGCTTCATCAGCGCCTCCGCCAGCGCATCGAGTCGCATTTTAAGCGCAAAGGCGGCAGGTGGCTGGCGGTCATCGGCAGCGCGATAGGTGCGGGCGTGGACCGCAATCGAGGCTTGGTCGATCACCTTGGCGAAAGCGTGCGCGAGCGCGCACTGAGTCGGACAGTGGCGCTCGGGAGTCGCAATCGCACGCGACGCATACGTGAACTGAGAGGCTATGATCTTCTGAGCCATCACTACATTCCTTGAGCATGCCATGCTGGATGACAGCTCCATTTTAAGGCTCGTGCCAACTGCGATAGCTTAATTTGTAATGGCTATTTGCTTTGCCGGGCGTGTCCTCCTCCGACAACATGTCCCAAATCCCACGGTCAGCATCAAAGACGAGCCCAAAGCCCCCAGACATCCCGCAAATCCACCAGGAATCCGAATAGACGGATGCCGATATGACGACCCTCCGAGCTCGCCAGCGCCGCAATTCGGCTAGACTGAACTCTCGACTCGGGTTGCAATAATCGCTGCGCGCAAGACAAAGGCGTCGCTTGCCTGAGCAGGGTATGGCTTCGACGCGTTTTCAATGGCCAAAGGCCGTGGCCCGTTCGTCGATACGGCCTTCATCACAGGATCGGGAATGAGCGCACTTATGAGCGTCTTCTTAGAGCGGCTGAATGAACGATTGGCCAGCCCGCCGCGCGCAAGACTTGGGACTGCGGCGATCAAGCCTCTGGTGTAGTCGGTACTCGGATTGAGGAATATCTCGTCCCTGGTGCCGGTCTCGACGACGCGCCCTTGCGCATGACGATGACGCGATCGCTGAGATGGCGGACAAAGCCGAGATCATGCGAAATGAAGATGTTCATGTTAAGATGCGCCTTCAGATCGGCAAGCAGGTTCAGCACTTGTGCCTGGATTAGGGCGTCGAGCGCTGAGACCCGGTTCATCACAGACGATCACGGCGGGCCTTGGAGCGATCGCGCGGGCGATCGCAACGTGCTGGCGCTGACCGCCCGAGAGTTCAAGCGGTTGGCGATCCAAGAACGCTGAGGATAGTCCCACCAGGTCAAGGTGCTGGACGACGCGTGCATCGCGCTCGCCTCTGGTCAACACGTCATTGGCGAGGCTATCGGATATGATGCGTCCCACAGTCCAGCGAGGATCAAAGGAGCTGACGGGATCCTGGTAAATAACCGTGATAGCCCGGCGCCACGTCCTGCGGTCGCGATTAGTGAGGGGTCCAGGCCTGACCTTGAAACAGAACGGCCCCGCCGTCGGGTACGTCGAGCGCCAGCGCCATTCGTGCCATCGTCGACTTCCCAGTTCCGGACTCGCCGACGACGCCCAGAGTCTCGCCAGATCGCAGCTCAAAGGAGGCATCGTCGACGATCGTCCGCGGCACGCCATCTGGCCCGCTTCACAAGGTTTGTCGCGCTGAGCACGACCGGAGGCAATGTCGATGGCAATTGCGCGGGTAATTGCTCCAGAGAGCGTGACTGCGGCCGCGGCGGCCGTGCAGCGGGCAATAGTGACGACGAGAGCATCACGGGCGAACAGAGGGCACTGCATCCAGAAGCTGGCGCGTATAGGCGTGCTGCGGCTCCTCGAAGACTTGGTCTGCCGATCCGCGCTCAACGACCTCGCCTTCATGCATCACCAAGACCTCGTCAGCTATGCAGGAGACCACCGCCAGATCATGGCTGATGAAGATGGGCGCCTTGCCCCGAACCTTGCTCTCTTCCAGCAGTCCCAGCACCTGTGCCTGCACGGTGACGTCGAGAGCCGTGGTCGGCTCGTCGGCGATCAGGATGCGTGGATCGACACTGTGGAGCAGAACTTTGGCACCAGCGCGTAGTTGCAAGCGTGGGCACTATGGATCCGACGGCAACATCAAATCATGCGAGTGAATGCGCTTCTTTTTGTGATGTATTGCGTGACAACTGGCAGCACTATCGGACCCTCGTGGCTCGCAATGCCTTCAGGGCCCCTATCCGGTCCTGCACACCGCGGTGTCTGAGTTCGCCACGTTTTTGCCACCAAGAGGTGCCGACATGCTCTGTGGAAGGCAGTGAGTGCGTGATGCCCACAGCCTCATAGCCGAGTGCGCTGACCACACATGAAAGCCGGCGTGACGCCGCGCCGCTAGGCCCAGGCCAAGCTCAAATAGCGCGACCCGACCTCACTGCTCTGATCGACGCGATGGTCGCCAGGACTCCTATCTCCTTGCAGGCGCTTTCCAGGATGGCCACGACGTTGCTGCCGCCGAAGGTGAACGGGGCGGCAGGGCCGGCGAGAAGCCATTCGATCCAAGCAATCCGTTCCCGGTTGGCGCCATCGTCGCCAGTAAGTCAACAGATGGTGTTCCTCATGGGAAGTCAGGACCAAGTCAATCGGCGCCGCGTGCCCGACATCTAGGTCCAACGCCGGCTCATTCATGTAAGCTCACGCTGCAAGTTCGCTATCTTTTGTCGAACTCGAGACAATACACGGGTTATAGCCAGTGGTTTGATTGCCTGCCAAATGGCTGCTTTGGCGCATGAAAGCTCGTGCGATTGTGGCCTGGAATGTGCGGCGGATCCGCGTGGATCGCGGTATTTCGCAGGAGCAACTGGCTTACGATTCGAATACTGACCGCTCATATATGGGCGCTGTTGAGAGGCAAGACGCGAATCCATCAATCGATCTGCTCGATCGGGTCGCTGAAACACTCGGTGTCCATTTATCTGAGTTCTTTGTCCAACCGCCCAAAGGAGCAACGTCCCGTGAGACATTGCCCAAAGGTCGCAAGCCGGCTCGTTCACATCACAGGAAGAAATAGCGCGCTGCTCGCATGGGTTCGCGGAAAACATTTGCAATTTGGTGTATCGGAGTTTTGAAAGGCTGCGGAAGCGGAAGGCTTCACGCAGGAGAGATTCGCCGAAGCTACCGGGCAATACATCAGCGGGCGGAAGTTTCGACCCAATCCCGCTGTGGTGACCCTGCTCGAACCGCCCGGCCCACATAGACGCAAGTGGCTGGGAGCGCTTTCGTTTGAGCGGCTGGCCTCAGCGACGATGCGGTCGCCCGGCCCCTCAGGCTCGCGTGATGATCTCGCCCTGGAAGTCGGAGCCCGTCTCCTGAAAGCACCGATGGTAGCCGTGTCACTTCGAGCCGCGCGACTACCGCGGCCTCGATAGCGATCTGAAGGCCGAAGACGATCGGCGGTGCACCCCGCTTCTCCGCGGGCCGGAGCATTCGCAACTTGGCCAATTGATCATTGACGCTGCACGCGCCATTTCCGCTGAAATGGGTTCTCTACGCCGCAATTGAAGCACTCGTATCAAGTTAAGATAGTTCTATGCGCAAGCCAGCGAATCCAGCTAGAGGACCGCGCGGGATCGTGAAGCCTTGCTCACTTGCGTGATGCACATCGTACGAGTGGCAATTTCGCGTAGAGTTGAGGCCGCTTGGCCGCGCTCTCACAAATGCCGTTCGGTAGCATCCAGGATTTGCTCGCGGCGCCCTACGCGTTCAGTCGGCCCCGGGACTGATCTGCAGTTCTTCCGCGGGCTGCTTCGAAGAAGCCATCCCGTCTCATGCTTTTGGCGGCCGCCCCACACGGCCGCAGGGCAGCGTTCGTGTCGATCTCGATGGCACAGTCGTTGCCGACGACGCGGGCCAGTTCGCGCAAAGATCCGAACGACGGCTGCCCGCCGAGCGGCTTCAACCGGTGTGCCTCATCAGGGTCTCGGCCGAGGAAGTGCCGGGCCCGCATTGGGCGGAAGCCAAAAAGAGGCCGCTGCTGGACTAATCCAGGAGCGGCTTGATTCGTGGGAGGAAGCAGACGAGCCCGGTCCTGCCAGCGGATCGGCACTCCAGAGAAGCCGGCGATAGAGCTTTGGCCGGAGTTGACCCATCGGGGGTCAGTTTCTAAGTGAAAACATTCGGCAGCCAGGACAGGTCGGCGCGTGCTCACATCTAGACGGAGTTGAAACCACGTATCAGATCGGTGAATTCCATAGATGAGTAAAATCGGGTACAATGGGGCGAAAGTGACAGGCTGTCGGAAAACTTACCACGCTTCTACCGGCCGCCCGTAAAGGCGCATCATCGGAAATCTACGCACGATCTTCGCGCAATTTGCCAAAAGGCTCCATGCTCGTTGTGGCCACCTTGCCTATCATCGATTGGAATGACTGTCTGCTGCGAGATTTTCAAAACGTCTCCAAAGGTGCGCGCCGCCACATGTACGCGGCGATCACTTTTCAACGGGCGATATTTCGGAATACGTGGAGTATCTATCCCACTCGGGTGCTTCAGAACACCGGGCGCAACTGGCGAACCTGTTTCGCGAGACAGGATTTCGTGGCCAATTCGGACAAACTCCATTACCTATGGAGCGCAGCATGGGACAGCGCTGGCACTCAGTTCGATCTGCCAGCCGGAGACAAAGTCTTCGTCGAAGCGGCCACCTACTATGGCATGAAGTCGTACGCACTTTTCGCCAAGCTCTAGCTGGTCGGCGGCCGACGGGCGGGGAAGGACTGCTTGCGGGGCCGTTCGACAAGGCGGCCGCCGCCCGACGGCGCGGGCGTTTTCGCGCCTCCGACCATGCAGAGTCCAAGGCGAGGATTACGAGCGCGGGCGCCGTCGCGAGATCGCACGGAAGCGGGACATCGTGGCCATCGAGGATGACGCCTATTGGTCCCGACGAAGCCAGCGAGCCGCTTGCGTCGATGGCGCGAAAGCGGGCCTTCTACACAACACGCTGTCGAAGTGCTTGGCCCCAAGCCTGCGCATCGGATTGCGTGTCGTACGCACTTCTATTCTGATGCCGCGCCGCAGTGGCGCATGAATCTTCCGTGTCGTGCCCTCAGCAAACACCTTGGGCCGCCAAGCCCGCCGGCCACGGAGGTGCGCGCACCGAACACGCCGCGCCCCTTCCAGCAACTTGGCGATCCGCTTCCTCGAATACCGCGAGCAGCGGTCTCGCAGGCGCAGCCAGCACCACGGCCTTGGCAAATGGCGTCCGCAACAGCACCAATTCCGGTAGCGTTCGGAAGGACGACAAGTCCAGCGCGCGTTCGCGCTGACGGCACTGCCTAAATGGGAGCGCCGCCGAGGCGAAAAGAAGCGAGATGGAGGTCGCGACGAATTGTCGGAGTCGCGACACCCCATCCTACCCGCGACACGCGCCAAATGGGAATTGGCAATGGATATCAGTGCGCCCGTTTGGCACGCTCTTTGAACTAATGCTCTTTGAAATTAATGAAGGCACATCCCGTCGTGTGATGAACCATGTCAAAAAGAGGTAGTGTTAATGAGCGTCCCAAATTTGACGAAACGAGCAAATGCCCTCGGAACCGACAAGGGTGATGAGGTCGGCGACACCCATGGCTACACCGGCTTCTACTCTTTTCTGTTCGAGGAGTTCCGCCACGAACCCTTCACAATGGTCGAGATTGGATTACAGCACGGGAACGGCTCTCTCGATCCAGATTTACTCGTTGGTCGAAAGGTTGACGATATTCCGTCTATCAAAATGTGGTTGGAGTTCTTTCCCAAAGCTGAGATCGTCGGCTGCGACATTGCTGACTTCAGCGCCTTTAAGATGGATCGGTTCCGTTTCGAGCGCCTTGACATGGGCGATGCGGTAGCCTTGGAACGCCTTGCGAGTTCGCTCCCGCCTGTAAGGATCATTATCGAGGATGCTTCACACGCAGCTTACCACCAGCAGCTTGCTCTAGCGAAGCTGTTTCCCATCGTCGAGCCTGGCGGTTTTTACTTTATCGAGGATCTCCATACCACGCACGCGGTTGCCACACGATTGCCGCCCTGCAATTCAACTGAGACGGTAGTGGAGAAGTTCACCCAGACGCGTCAGCTTGACATTCCGTTTCTGACCGCGATTGAACGCAGAAACCTCGAGACCACAATTAGGAAGATGTTCATCCACCGCAACGACAAGGGGGGCGTCAACCGCTGGACCATGAAGATGGTGGGATTTGGAAAGTAATAAGGAGTCAACTGAACCTTCCGGGCCATCAAGTTGCCTATCTGGGCGGCTGTTTTGGCTTGCGCCGGTGAGAACTCCAAAACTCCAAACCTGCATCTCAGGAATGTGAATGCGTTGAAAATGGCGATAGGTGTGATTGTTTCGCTAACCTGAGTACCTCGGGGGCTTCTCATTGATGTTGCTGTCGCGCGGCGCTGCCGCTCGAACTCGTTTTCGACGACCATGTCTTTGGAGTTGAATGCTGCGGGGGAGGGCTACGACTTAATCGACCATCGCCGCACCTGTCCGACAACAACTTCCCAAGGAACAGCCTGATTCTTTGCCGACTTCAACGCCCGGGCAATACGATGAACTCGCCGGCGCAGCGACACGTCACGCAAGGACTCGACAGGTGCGCCGCTGACGACGGACAATTTGGAGACCTAGCGCGCCTCCAGCCGGTCCAGGGATCGCGTGCGGCACTTTCTTCACTTCGGCCTGTGTATACCGAATCGCGACCAGGCATTCCGATTGATCGAGACCACCCATTCCGGCCGATCGCGACCGGCCTGTGGACGGGTGTACGGGCCCCGTCGCATGATCCGGGCTCCGCTGCAAAGGCCACGAGCGAGATTACCTATGCGCAAAATCGGCGACATGCTTCGACTGTCTGCTGCTGGCTTGCTCCGATTGGCGTTGGCGCAAATCATGCACTGCGCTACGCGCGGCATCTAGTAATGAGATCTCCGCGCTAGCTCATGCTGCCGATGCCGAACGAGTCATCGACATACGGCATGACACGTTGATCAAGATCGAACGAGCAGTACCAGGAGATGAGTCGGCTACGACGACCGCTTGCTCGCATGCTCTCGGACCGACTTGATCTTCAAATCACTCGAATTTCCGGGTTAAACATGGAGGCACTATGCGCATCTGCGGTATCAAGCTGACGCACGACGGAGCGATCGCTCTTGTCGAGGACAACCGGCTTGTTTTTTGCGGCGAGCAGGAGAAGCGGAGCAATAATCCGCGTTATCAGTCGATCGGCAACCTTGATGCAGTCGTCCTCGCCTTGGCGGAACACGGTCTAGATCCGCAGCAAGTTGATCAGTTCGTCATCGACGGCTGGGCAGGGAAAGTGGAATCGCAATTCCAGGTCCTCAGCGGAACGACACCTATCACTCTCAAAGGGGCACCGTATGTTGAACGCCATGCAGAGGGCCTTCTCACCTCGCGCGACGGTCTTGGCCTCACGCTCGACGGCAGAGATTTCCCTTATACGAGCTATCCACACGTCACAGCCCATCTGGCTTCCGCATACTGCACCAGCCCCTTTGCCAAGGCGGGACAGCCGGCTTTTTGCCTCGTGTGGGACGGCGGCACCTTTCCGCGTCTCTATCATATAGAACGCAGGGGCGCACGATTCCTCGAATCCCTGTTCCCGCTTATTGGACACGTATACGCGGCTGCGGGCCTTCACTATGGACCCTACAAGCAAGCGAACCGCGGCAACTGGGATCTAGCCGATCCCGGCAAGCTGGACCCGGGCGGTGCCGGCAAGCTCAACCTGGGTATTGCCGGCAAGCTGATGGCCTATATCGCGCTCGGGTGTGTTAGTGAAACCATCGTCGCCGTCTTTGAGGAACTCTACCAAGAGCGCTTTGCGGCGGACACGACGCTTTCCGCTTTCCGTACGGACATCGAGAGCATGGGATCCGCACTTGCGAGTGTACGTGACTTCTTCGATGCCACCATGCTCCGGTTGAAGGTCACGGCACCCCAAGATGTGCTCGCATCGTTTCATTGCTTCCTCGAGCGCCTGCTAATCGGCGAAATGACGAATGCTTTGCAGCGGCATGCGTGTTTTACGTCGCGCAATTTGTGCATAGCCGGTGGCTGCGGTCTCAACATCAAATGGAACAGTGCACTACGTGCGTCAGGCCTGTTCGATGCTGTCTGGGTACCCCCTTTTCCGAATGACAGTGGCTCGGCGATCGGTGCCGCTTGCTGCGCAATGGTAGCGGACAAAGGCTTCGTGCCGCTGGAATGGTCGGTATATAGTGGTCCAGCCCTGCAGCCTAGCGATGTGCCGCCCGATTGGGAGGCTGCGCCGTGCAGTATGCATGAACTTGCAACCATTCTGGCCAGCAACCAGCCCGTGATCTTCCTTGCAGGCGCCGCCGAGCTTGGACCGCGGGCATTGGGCAGCAGAAGCATTCTTGCAGCCGCGACTTCGCCGCAAATGAAGGATCATCTCAACGACATCAAACTTCGTGAACACTTCCGGCCAGTGGCGCCGATATGCCTAGAGGATCGTGCGCCAGATATTTTTAATCCCGGAACGCCGGACCCTTACATGCTTTTCGATCACCAGACACGAACAGAGTGGCGGGACAAAATCCCGGCCGTTGTACATCTCGACGGATCTGCGCGGTTGCAGACGATTTGCAGGACCTCTCAGCACAAAGTCGCCGAGCTTCTCGTCGAATACGAAAAGCTCACGGGCATCCCGCTGCTTTGCAATACGAGTGCCAATCAGCATGGACATGGGTTCTTCCCGGATGTCGCAGCGGCTTGCGAGTGGGGACGCGTTGAGCACGTATGGGCCGACGGCATACTGTGGACGAAAGCTCCATAAACGAGCGATTGGCGTCCGAAGGCGCCTCTCGCGCGAAGATGAACGCATCTCCAGAGTAGCGACATCATGTCGAGCAAGTCGATATGGTTGCGGAAGAGTGCTCCGGTCAAAGATCGGTGCGGGCAAACGCACAATTGCGTGGTCGTCGGCATGGCACCGCCTGAGGATGTTGCATCGAAGGGACCGATGCGGCCGAAGATGCACAAGACGACAGGATCGAATGGCCTGTTACGGCTGCGATTGGGTTCAGATCGTGTCCGTGAGGCACGCCCGGTTCTGCTTGTCGGCAACTTCGACTGGATTGGATCGGCGTCGAGATCGCTTCGGTTTACGGCGAGAACTGCGCCGCGTCTTCGACGTCGATCGGGCGCAACCCGCACGGGCGGCGCCGCCATCCCACCCATGATCGAATCGGACACATCAAGGCCTACGGTCGCCTCAGTCGCCGCTAGCCCGTGCCGGCGGTGCTGCCAACGTCGTCCTCTCAGCCATAGGCGGCAGCTTTGGCCGCGCTCTCGCCTGGCTCAGACAACTCTTCCTGGTTCCTGCGATTGGTATGCCAGACGCTCGTCTGCACCCTGAAATCCGGCTTCTTGAGCAACCACTCAAACAGGACTATTCCAGAGCTGGTGCCAGAAACTTAAGATGCGAGCTAGCGCAGAAGTTTCGGATTACCGCGGAAATCACCTGCCGCACCCCGCAGCGCGACGTGGCCGAGATCGAGTTCATATCCGTGGTTCGCCACGTGCATGCGGGACGAAGGGCGCTGCTCGATGAGGATTACCGCAATCTCATTGGCGAGCTCAATCAGGCGGTCTCCTCGATCACGCCGATCCAAACTCCCTCGGTCGGTTCGTGCAGCAGCAGCAGTTTTGGATTTCCCAATACTGCGCGCCGATCGCCAGGACCTTACGCTCTCCGCCCGAAAGCGTCCCACCCGGCTGATCGAAGCGGTGTTCGTCCGGTCGAAGAGGCTTGCAAATTGTTGGGACCGTCCGCCCGGCTACGCGTGACCGGCTTGCGATCCTACCGTTTACCTGCGGCAGGAGCGCTAGGAACCTTTTACATGTCCAGACGGTGCCGGCTCTTGCTCCTGTCCGGATCGCTTCAGGGCCAGCTACGAAATTATCGACGTGCCGCAACCTCCTGCGCAGCACGCAAGGGCCGGAATAAGCGAGAACGAGCAGCGGCTGTCGTGTTCGCGATGAGCGTGACAGTGAGGTTATCCATGCCGCCAGGGTCACGCCCTCATTCGTACCTACGGCCCTCGCCAGCCGACTATAGCTGGCACAACCTTCGACCTGCAGGATGAGTCCTCGCCGGGCTCGGCGCCGCTCGAGTTCGCCATGCTCGCTCATGTGAGATGACTACCTCGAAGCAACCGCGAGCGCGAGAGCCTCCGACCAGTTGTCGGGGCTTGGCGGCTTTCGGACGAAGTCGTCGCAATTCGGTCAGCATGTCGGGACACGGACACGCAAACACTCATCCCGGGCAGCCCAATTGTTTAAGCTTCTCGAATTGCGTCGTTCCGTCAGCGCGAGCCGGGTCGCCTGAGGACTGGTATGGCGCTTGCTTAAATAGAGCGGAGCAACTTCTTTCGGCTAAGTACATTCGCCTGTGATGCCAGCCGGAACATCGGCGTTTAACACGAGGGGTAAAGGTATGTCCGGCGTTGCTGCAGCCTTTCTATGCCCCTCAAGCCATTCACCATCGACTGCTTATGATCGACTCAAGCACATGATTCCGAAACTTGCACTTCGTGGGCAGGCGGGAGTCGGGGTTGCCGCTTTCATGCACAAGCAAGGTTTTCGATATGGGAGAGCGCTTCAATCATCGAGCGGTTCAGTGCGCATTGAACCCAGCGAACAAGATCGAAGCTTTCGGCCTCATGTCGCGATCGCTCAGGTCCGTAGCGGGTGCAGCGAACTCAGCGATGGCGGCGACATTCGGCCGATTCACAACAATGGGAGCACCCACCGCCATTTGGCAATTTCTCTGGACGGCGCTTTGGTCAATGCTCGTGAACTCAGACGAGAATTCCTTTCCAAGCAACAACGAACAACCGTCAACACAGATGCTGAGCTCTTGCTCAAGTGTATTGAACGGTGTTGTGAACGAGATTATTGGCGCCACGGTCTAGCCGCTAATTACGAAACTGTCTTTCGAGAGATTGATGACCGTATCGATGGCGCTATCAGCGCGCTTTTTTTGGACGGAGACGGAAATCTCGTTGCATATCGCAATCGGACCGGTTTGCGACCATTGGAGGAGATGCAAACAGATGACGGGTTTTTGCTCTTTGCTTCTGAAAATTGTGCCTTTGCCGCTCTAGAGGGTGATACGCAGCAAATCTTGCCAGGCCACATAAAGTATGTGGACGGGAAAACGGGGTGCAGCGTTGATCACTCGGTGAGCAACGGACGACATAAAGCCACGCTCTGCACCTACGAAGCTCTCTACTTGGGCAGTCCGAACACATCGATCGAAGGCCAGTCACATCTCGAAACCCGCTACAACATCGGGGTCGTCTTGGGGGCACTCGTTGCGCGTCGACTGCAAGCGGAAGCGGGCCCTGCGCCCACAATTGTCTCCTCCATGCCGCATACTGGTGGCCCGTACGCCGATGGCCTGTTTGCATCTCTCGCTGAATACGGGCTGTTGGCCGAGCGTCGCGAAGTGGTCGCGACGACACTTCTTCAGCGGACTCTCATCGGCACACCTGGCGGACGAAAATCTCGCATAGCTCGAAAATACCGCGTGTCGGACACCGACCTTGCTAAGGCCAGCATAATAGTTGTCGACGAAGCCCTCATTCGCGGCGATACCTGTCAAGCAGTAACGAGTATGCTCCTTACCGCTGGAGCCAAAGCCGTGCATTGGGCGATCGGTTCGCCGCCTATAGTAGCTCCGAACTACTACGGCATGGGCATCGACACACTAGATGAGCTCGCATTCTGGCAGGTTTGGAAGCGATTGCCGTCCGAGCAGCGTGCTCAAAGCATGCTCTTCCATAAGATGGAACCCCACGTTCTCAGACTAATCGAAAGCAATATCGCGGCATCGATCGACGCAGCCACGACAACGTATCTGCCCTTCCCGCTCCTAGGATCGTTGCTGCCCGGCAGACTGGAGAACTTCGATTTGTCACCTTTTACATTCGAGATGCCAACCCCGGCGGGACAGCAGCGCGCGGACAGGAACTTACGCAAACTAACCGCCGATCTTCCTTGTATGCAATCAATCCGCGCTTGAGGTCAGTTCATGAATCCCCTCCTCGTCTTTGATTGGAATGGAACGCAGCTCGATGATGCGCACGCGCTCCTCCAAACGACAAATGCCATTCTCGACCGCTTTGGTCGTGCGACGATCCACATGGACACGTTTCGGAAACATTGCGATGTTCTGCTATCACTTCTTTATCGCAGTCTCGGAATGTCGCGGGACGAGGTTGCGGAGGTGGGTCGCGATGGGAGCGCCGCTTCTCACGAGACCTATGAACCTCTTGCGGATAAGGCCGATCTACGCGAGGGCCCACATAGACACTTGGAGCTGGCGCGGCGCGAAGCAGCTTTGTCCATCATCGTGAGCAATCATACCGTCGCCCCGCTCCGATCTCAATTGAGACGACTTGGAATCAACAACTACATTAACGAGGTTCTCGCCTTTGAAAGCCGCACCACTCAATACCAGTCGATGGGCAACGGAGAGCGGCTTCGTCTGTACATGCAGAAGAACAACCTAGAGCCGGCGTCAATCTTCATCATCGGCGATATGCCGTCCAAATGGACATTACACGCCATTCTCGGACTCAAAGCGTATGGATCACCCGCGGCTTTGTTTCGGATTCGCGCTTGCACGCGGCGAATCCTGACTACACGATTGACAACCATCATGAGTTATCGCCGATCTTACGGCACGGCTTCTTTCAGAATGCATAAATCATGACCGCCGAGCTATTACCCAACGCACGTCCAAAAGCTGAGAACCAGAAAATAGGCCTTATCGGGGTCGGGCGCATGGGAACCGGAATGGGTCTCTGCCTGTTGCGGCACCAAGTTGAGCTGCATATCAAAGCGAACAAAAGTCGTTTCGGTGCGGATCGATTGGCTGCGGCAGGCGCCCGTGAGCATCCTTCCATCGCTGAGTTGACGCCGCATGTAAGTGCGGTGGTGTTGTCCCTGCCATCAAGCCGGGAGGTTGAGGCAGTGTGCCTTGGGCAGGACGGGCTTTTTGTCCATATGTCCCGTGGAGGTTTAATAATTGACTGCACCACGTCTTATCCTGGCTCGACAGTTGCACTGGCGGAGCAGGCTCAAAAACGCGGCCTCGCTTTTATAGATGCCCCAGTAACACGGAGCCCTGAACAAGCAGAGCTCGGCCTTCTCAACGCGATTGTTGGATCGAACGAAACGCTTTTTCCTGTGGCTGAAGGCATTCTTGCTACTTTTTGTGAGACCGTTCTTCATGTCGGAGATGTCGGACAAGGTCATGAGCTCAAGCTTGTTTACAACAGCATGACTATGGGCATAGCGGCGGTAGCCTCAGAGGTCTGCCAATTCGCGAACGCTCTTGACATCGATCTTGTAACACTCCGCTCTTTAGTTAGTCGCGGTTCCACTAATAGTGGAATATTCCAAGCCTTCGTGGCCTTTTTGTTGGGCGAGAAACCCGATGTTCTGGCAGTCTCAATTGCCAATTCTGCAAAGGATATTGGGTGCGCAGTGCGTCTGGCGGGCGAGAGCGCTGTTTCGGTACCGATCCTGGCTGCCACCGCCCACAAGTTAAACAACGCAGTTGCCGGGGGTAAAGGCGAACTGACACTACCTCATTTGTCTCACCCATAAGTTCTCGGCTATCGAACCGCAATGAGGATCGGTGGCGACCAGATCGATCCTTGCCTCGTCCGACGTTCTCCGATGTTGTTTAATCCCAAGCTTTGATGGTGCATTCTTGTCGCACGATTCGAAGCATGCGCTATGGGACTGTTTAACACGGCTGCGCCACCACGACCGAGGCAGTCCGTCGAGGGAGATGTCCCGATCGCTCTTGAACTACGTCGGGCCGACGTTGCCGGAATGGATGTTACGCGGCGCTCGGACGTGGGCAACGGACTTGATTGTCATGCGATCGTGGTGAAGCTTGAATGGTCGCACCCAGACCGACAATTACTTATGCGCCTTCAATCGTCGGAAGCCCTTGTTGGCCTCGATCATGCCGGCCGCGGCCGATCGCAAGGCCACGCCGGCATCCTGCCAGCTTTTGACGTTGCGCGTGACGCGGCGAATGGTGCCCATCATGTTCTCGGCGATCTTGGTAGAGGCGAGCGATCGTCGCAGCTCCGTTGGCACCTTCAACCGGACGACAGTCAGGATTTCCTCGAGGCCTTGGATGATGGTGGCCGATACGCCGGGCCATTGCTGGTCGAGTCGACGCGCGAGATTGTGGATCAATTTTTCAGCCTTGTCGGCATCGAGCTCCCAGGCCTGGCGGAGCACGCGACATGTGGCCGCATGATGCTCTTTCGGCAGGCGTTCCGTGATGTTGCGCGCCTTGTGGATCTGGCAGCGCTGGATCGCGGCGGCCGAACCGAAGGTGCGGCGGATCCCTTCGACAACGCTTTCGCGCCGTCGACGATGAACAGTCTTGGCACTGTCGGGCGAGCCCGCGCGAGACCACGTTGTCCAGCATGGCCTGAACCGTTGCGGCGTACTCGGTCGCTCCTTCCACCAGCGCGAGCGGATGCTTGTTGCCTTCCGTCAACCCCGATCGCGTCGACCAGCACGAGATCATCGCCGAGATGCAGCGCGTCGATTTCGACAGAAGGTGGAGCGCGGACAGATCGGCAGCCATGGAGTCGGCCAGCCGCGCCGCCGGCGACGCCACAAACCTCCGCGAGGCCGCCGACTTCGAAAGCCCGCGATCCGGCGGTGCCGGCACGTCTCGGGCAGCCGGACAGCGCGACCGAATCGGCGCGTCGACACATTGATCAGCGTCAGGCTCATCGCCCAGCGACCGAGCCGGTCTTCCTGCGCTGCCGGTTCCAGCTCGGGATCGTCACCTCGCGGCCGTCCACATCCCGGACCCGCGGGCGCTCGCCTCGATCTTGCCGCCGTGGAAGCCGATCTGTCCCCGCGTTCGGCCCCAACGGTTCACCCGCCGCGCCGCGTCGCGACCGTGGCGCGGCGCGCAGGCGGCCGTGACATCCGCCTCCATCATCGTGCCGAGCGCCTCGTCCCTGCCGGAAGGCAGGACTGGTCGAAGCTCGCCCGCACTTCTGCGAACGCTTCGTCCACAAGCCTCGGTCGCCGGCGAACCAGCCGGTGTGATATCTCCCGTCTTGGCGTTGCTCTCGTTTGTGGACTCAGCACCCCGAGCCTACCGGCTCAAGGTGGGCAACGCCAACCTCTTCAGAAAATCAACAGAACACGGGACAACCTCCCGTCGAGCAATACAGAATAGTCAAGAGAGCCCGAGAGCACTCTGTGCGATGCCAAGAAAATGGGGGCGAACATCGCTGGCGAAGATCAGCATCTCTGGACCAACGGCCTGGTCGAGCGCATGAACCGCACGATCAAGGACGCGACCGTCCAACGCTACCATCACGATCGAGACGATCAGCTCGGAACTCACCTTGCCAACTTTCTCACCGCCTAAAACTAAGCTCGGCGGCTGGAGACCCTGAAGGGCCTCACACCCTGCGAATACGTCTTCAATGCTGGATTTCCCAGCCAGCACGATTCAAACTCAATCCGCTGCAGCAAAGGCCAGGACGAAACACCTAACTGCTCTAAAGCAGTGTATAAGATCGGCCATACGGCCGGAGGCGTAAGAATGGGTAAAGTCATCTGCAAGCTTGCTACACAGTTAACGGCTGCGCCTAATGGCGCGCCCTTCGAAATCTACGCGCCGTCCCTGCGAAGCCTTCCAGCAGGCTCCATGCTGGTGATGGCGACCTTGCCTGTCATTGACTGGAATGACTGCCTTTTGCGCGATTTGCGCAGCCTCGGCAAGCAAACGTTCATTCATGCCTACGCAGCAATGGTAATGATCGATTCCTTCGCCTGTTGGGAGGATTTTGCCGATTTATTAAAAGAGGTGAGAATTTGCGGTGTCGTAAATTTTCCACCTGCATCTATCATCGAGCAGCCTTCGGCTACCATGCGGGTTAACACCGGACTGGAGCTTGAACTTCGGCGTATGGAATGGTTTGCTAGCTTGGGATTCAATAACTTGTTTGCTGCTGTCAGTGATTCTGAGGTCAGAGTGGCAGAGAGAAGACTTGGTTCGCATCTCAAAGGTATTGTGCATTTGCCCGAAGGGGCTCTTGAGTTGAGGATTCGCGACGAGATGGAATTAGTCCGGCTCGACCAACAGGGGTCGTCCACACCAAAATTCTCGCTTTTGCATGCGACGGCTTCAAAACAACCTATTCGCAAGACATGATCGTAGGCTATTCCAGTATCCGCAGTTTCTTTATTTTGTTGTAAAGCGTCTTCCTTGAGTGTGATGGATCCAAGGCTGGATTGTGAAGTCCGAGGCAAGGTCCCGATAGGATAGTACAGCAAGATCGCGATACTTACGCAACGAGGGCGCGTGCTGCTCGCAAACTTCTTACGGCTCCAAGAGACTTCCTGCCGGATAAACCTCTCAGATCATTGCGCAAATGCGCAATTTAAGGCGTAGGCGGACTCGAGCGCGAAAGGGGCCTCCGCGAAAAGCGGACGATCGAAGTCGTCGAGGGTGGTGCTCGCAAATACAGCTGATTATGATCGACGCAAACAGTTGCTGTGCAACGGTCCAGCAGCAGCCGTCACCTGTAGCGGGCAAGATCAACGCATGAACAGCACCTCCTCTTCACCAGTCAATGCGATCGCAGCCGAGCTTGGCCGCCTCGATCCCGCATACGCGCCGACGCCACTCCTGAACCTTCCGGCGCTTGCGGAGGGGCTCGGAGTGGCGCAGGTCCTAGCGAAAGACGAGAGCCGCCGCATGCTCGGCAGTTTCAAGTCGCTTGGTGGCACCTATGCCGGGCTGCGCGCGCTCGCCCGGGCCTCGCGCATGCAGTTGGCCGACCTTCTCGCGGCCCGACCTAAGGGGCAGCCGACCCTGGTCTGCGCCAGTGACGGCAATCATGGGCTCGCGGTAGCTGCCGCCGCGCGCTTTGCCGGGGCGCCTGCCCGCGTGTTCCTGCACGAGGGCGTGCCGAAAGCGCGCGCGCGCCGCATCGAGAATCAGGGTGCCGAGATCGTATGGGTGCCGGGCACCTACGACAATGCAGTTGATGCGGCCGCAGCCGCGGCCTGCCAAGGCGCCGGCATTCTTGTCGGCGACACGACCGACGATCCGAACGACCCCATCGTTTGCGACGTCATGGCGGGGTACGGCGTCACGGCGGCGGAAATCCGTGATCAGGTGGATTTCGCCGGCGTTGGGCGTCCGACACACGTCTTTATACAAGCTGGGGTCGGCGGACTCGCCGCTGCCATCGCCGAGGGCCTCTCGGGCTGGCTGGCATCTCCGGGCTGCATCGTGACGGTCGAGCCGGAAACCGCAGCGTGTCTCGCGCCCGCGCTCGCGGCCGGTCGCCCGATTCGGGTGATGGGCGATCTCCGAACATCCGCGGAGATGCTCTCCTGCGGCCAGGCGAGTGCGGCCGCCGTTGCGGTGCTCAGGCGTCACGGCGCTCGCGCCATCACCGTGCCCGAGGCGGAATTGGTGGATGCTGTCCGCGTACTCTCCGCCCACGATGGCCTTGCCACCACGCCGTCCGGTGCAGCGGGCCTGGCGGGTGCCATGGCTGCCCTCGCAGACCCGAGCCATACAAGGGATCTCGGACTCGACCGGTTGAGCCGCATTCTCGTCCTCCTCACCGAACGCGCCTGGGAGGACCGAACGTGAGCACCGCAATCTTCGCTCCTAGTTCGACTTGCATCCTCTCAGTCACGCCATGTCTGGCAGGCTCGACGCTTCATCACTGGATCATCGGCGGTCCGTCTCCGGCTCGAGAACCCAGCGGCGCGCCCCCGACGGAAACGGGCCCTTCTGCTTTAGGCGGGCGAGTGGCTCGTGTAGCCGGCTTTGAAGCGGCCTGGGCTACTGGCGGACGAATATCTGCAGGAAGATGCGCAGCAATGTTCTGCAGAGACTCAATTCTTGAGGTCAGGGCTGCGATTTGATCTAACATGCGTTTCAAATCGGCTTGCTGCGCATCGATGTTGCGGTTGAGCGCTGAAATCTCCTCGCTCACCTGCTGTTGCCCCGACCGAATCTCCGAAAGGGCCGCCTTGTCTTCAGGTGACAACGCCGGCATTGAGACGACTTCATGTGCCACTAGCGCCTCGATCATTCGGTCGATATGGGGCCGGTAAAATGGACCCCCAACGCATAGCCCGATGAAGATGGCGACAAATCCAACAACCCACGGAAGGCGTTTTGATGACGTCTGCAAGACGGGCGGCAACTCCGAACCGTTCGCTTGATCAATCACATCCATCATTCTTTCTCTCGCTCTATATTGGCTCTCGTTGCCGCGGTAGTAGATGATGGTCAAGAGCGTCCATGCGAAACTAATTGGTCATGCGCACAAAGATATCGGGAAAGATCATGCCGCTTCAGCGTCCAGCACGACTCTGCTCGTGCAACGAATCGATGTTTTCCAGCGCCAACAGGCACTCGGCGCATTAACGCTGCACGGGCAACGAAAACACGCACGATACGATCGCGTCCATAGCTCTAAGTACACTCGCGATGGCGCGGGCTCCTCCGCACCAGCGGCAATCTGCCGGGAGCGTTGTCGAAAGATAAACAAGCACGCTCGCAGAGCGGCGGGCTCAGCTAGCTTCTCAGATCAACTCCGCGCCCGAACCGATGGCTACAGGCAAAGTTAAAGCTAGCCGACTGAGAGATGACGAATCGCGATCTATAAGAACGGGCATTATCTGCGCGACTCTAAACAGCGAGCCATTTAACCAGGATCCTGAGCCAGGAGCCACGGCTCCCCTATGCCGGAATTTACCGGTGTATGGGCTGGCATCGCGAGATCGGCATCGTAGCGGGGCCACGTCTTACCGCCACAAGGACATCATACGCACGCGGTGCATTTTTCAAGCGTGACCACCCGGTTCGCAGACTTACTCGAAAATACAAGGAATATCGATTGGCGACTGAGTGGGCCTATCTTTTCGACTTGCAAGCCTAACAGCCTGCATTGAACGCGGCGGCATTTTCGCGGCGAGCTTAGAGCAAGCCCATCAGGTGTCAGCCGTTTCAAATTGCGATGGAATTGGTGGGGAATTCTTCGGAATGCGTGGGTTTCTGGTTTTTGTGGCGCAACAGTGTGGGCAGCACGCGGCGGGCACCAAGATGGCTTTGTGTGGCGGCTGACCGCGTCCATGCCGCCAGTCACGTACCCTAGTCTGACGATCGCGGTCGAGTAGCTCGGCCATTTGGCTTTGCCCTCACAGACCCGGGAGCCGGCTTTCCCGCACCCGGCTCTTCCCGGGAGTAACCCGCGTCATTCATTGGATAGATAAAAATGACCTGGGCAGGAAATCCGCGCTCGGCCAAGCCGGTTCTGTTTTGTGATCAGCCGCTTTTTCACCGTTGTGGATCCGTGGCGCGACGCGCGCCTCTTTCAAAGCACTCGACCCGGGCATCCGGCCAAAGTGGGTCATGCGCCGTCATAGTGATGGCGACGCTCGAATGCTACGAACCCTCGCTAGCTCGCGATAGTATTCAACCAGAATGCCAGCCTCACTCGCGTCTCACATGATAGCCCCAACATGAACCGCGGTTCGGACCGACGCCCGGCATACCTGCTAAATCGCTTCGAAGTACCGCTGGCGTTCACAGTCGGAGAGTTGATGTTGAACGGCTTCCCACTCCCATTGCCGGGAACGGGAGAACGCTTCAACTTCCGGTACCGCACCACGTAGCCGTTCGCACTTGCCACGAAGCATCAGCTTCCTTCTGGCATTGAGATGCAGGTTTGAGGGCCACCATCTCGCGTCGCTCACAGGCAAATCAGCCGCTCTACTTACGTGTGAGCGGCGTCTTACGATCCGACGGAGAGCCAAACGCATCTGCCGGACGCGCGTTGCTGTGACCCAGACACAGGGAGCTTCACGGCACTCGTCGATGACCGGGCTCGCCTTGCGTGAGCCTCGGATTTGGGACATTCGCACTGTATGTTACTCGTTAGGACGGGCTTCGGGTGCCGAAGTCTGTCACCGCCCATTTCGACACCTTACATCTTGACGTAGGGTGCGATTCAAGCTCCTCAGATAGCTTATCGTGTGAAACTTTTCGGACAATGCGGCTGTGTCGCATGTAATCCGAGGCGCCACCGTATGTGTACGATGTCCAAGATGAATCCTATCAAGCTCCAAAGCCTGTACAATCATCGTAACGGGTGCGCGTGGCGGCGAAGTGGCCGCTAAGAATATCGGCTTCCTCCACGCGCTCGTTGGCGAAGAAGCGGTAGGCTGCCTTCGTGTTCGCCCAGTCTTGGCACGCGAACGGTATGCTCCCGCCCATGCCATCACCAATTTGCCTTAACAGCTCGCCAAATCGTTGACCAAGACGGGCGTCCTTGAAAGCCGTCTTGTCGATCTCGCGCTCAGTCCAGTGTGCGACGGCGCTTTCATCACGATTATCCTGGTAACCATCCGGGCCCCGTCGAACGACGAGATATCGCACCGCTCGAACACATGAAGGCACCTCGCCGTCGCGATTCAGGTGCTCAACAATGAATCACAATCGATTCATCCGATTCAAGATTCTTCGATCGAGCCTCCCGCAAATGAATCAAGCACTTGTGGGTAATTGAAAGCCGGCGGGGGCCGTCTTGTGTAGTTTGAAGTCTAGCTTTGAGGTCACGTAGCGATAGGGCGCCGAACGTCGGTGGCGACGGAGCTGCGACGAGCAGGTTCGCCATTTGCAGGCTGGCGAGACGGTCTGCGGCCTCGCGCGCCGGTACGGGGTGGCTTACAGCCTGCTGTTCACCAGGCGCCGACAAGCGCACCAGGGCGACCGGGCGGAGATTTCGTGCCAGCTCTTGTTCCTGTCGAGATCCACACCCACGCTGGCTCCGGTATTGATCAGCACGCCGCCAGCGGCGTCTTCACAGCTCGCCCATCGCTTCAGCATTTAGTTGAACGGTTGGCCAGGTCATGGTCGCGGGACAGCTCGGCGAGCTGTTCGCGCCTATAGACCTGTCGCGATGCGGGCAGAGGCCCTTTCGCGCAAACCGGGGACATCGGCGCGCTCGCTGTCTGGAGCACGGGCGAGCCGTCCAGCAGCGACCTCGGCGCGCAAAGGTGATCTGAAACTGGACGAGGTGCCGAACGATCTGAGCACATTCCTGCGCTAGCTCGCGCAGCCAGTGTTGCCTCGCCTCGAGGTGCTGAGTATCGGATCATCGATCAAGCGGAGCGATACCCCAATTCGCGACCTCTGCGTCAGGTTCTAAACGCATCCCAATCTTAGAACGAAGTCAGCCGACGATTCGCATTTGAACCGGCACCAGATCGGCGGGCCTTTACCACCTCGAATTTAGGGCAGAGGAATTGAACGGTTAGGCGGGATTGGGTTGAGACGCAGAGCCGTACGACTCACTCAGAAGAAGGTCGGGTGCTCGGCGGCAAGCCGAGAAAGTGATCTGGGCAGCCCCAACAGAGATCCGCCCGCCCAGCGGATTTTTCCTGCTACAAACACTTGTTCCCCAAAAAATCGGTCCTATTTCAGCTGCGCCTGCGTTGGCACTCGCGGGCCACGATTGCTAGCAATCGGGAAATCTTCAACTGAAGTAAACGCTTAGGAGATCTGCATGGAATTCCGTCCGCTTCACGACCGCGTCGTGGTCAAGCGCATCGACGCAGAAGAAAAGACCGCTGGCGGCATCATCATTCCGGACACTGCCAAGGAAAAGCCTTCGCAAGGTGAAGTCATCGCCGTCGGCCCCGGCGGCCGCGACGAGAGCGGCAAGCTGATCCCGATCGACGTCCTGGTCGGCGACCGCGTCCTGTTCGGCAAGTGGTCCGGCACCGAGGTCAAGATCGACAACGTCGACCTGCTGATCATGAAAGAGAGCGACATCCTGGGCGTTCTCACGGACGCGTCCGCCAAGAAGAAGGCCGCCTAAACCATCGCTCGCACCGCTCATCCTGAGGAGCCCTGCTGGGCGTCGTAAAGGGTGAGACCAAGTAAAACATTCAGGAAGACCCACATGTCAGCCAAAGAAGTCAAGTTCGGCGTAGACGCCCGCGACCGCATGTTGCGCGGCGTCGAAATTCTCAACAACGCGGTGAAGGTCACGCTCGGTCCGAAGGGCCGCAACGTCGTGCTCGACAAGTCGTTCGGCGCTCCCCGCATCACCAAGGACGGCGTCACCGTCGC
>NZ_JADPIX010000031.1:0-40942 GCF_023073155.1 Bradyrhizobium sp. 45
GGTGGAGGTGGCGGAGGCGGAGGGTCTTCCGACGACCACACCAGGCCCCATGTTGACGAGCCAAAAAAGCCGCCACCGACGATCAAGGACCCGCCCCCCGATCCGACGAAGCGGGTCAACCACGCCCCGGTGAGCGCCGGGGCGGTCGATCTCGGCAGCGGGCTCGTCAACGAAGCCTTCATCATCTCGCTCGGTCAGTTGCTGAATGGCGCCAGCGATCCGGACGGCGACCGGCTTTCGGTGCAGGCCCTCCAGGTCGATCACGGGTCGCTGCAGGCGTTGGGAGCGGACCGTTGGCTCTACACGCCGGAACACGACGATATCGGCCCGGTCCAGTTCAGCTACCGCATCTCCGACGGCACCGTCTCGATCGTCCAGGCGGCGCATGCGGATCTGCACGCCGCGCCCGACGAGGAGATACACGGTACCGAAGGCGACGATCTTCTGATCGGAACGCCTCTCATCGACGTGATCGACGCCGGCGCCGGCAATGACATCGTCTACGGCCGCGAAAGCGCCGATACGATCTACGGCGGCGAGGGCAATGACCGGCTGGTGGGCGGCGACGGTGACGACACCCTGTTCGGAGGCCCGGGCAACGACATCATCTTCGGCGGGGCGGGCAACGACACGCTGTTCGGCGAAGCCGGCGACGATACGCTCTACGGCGAGGACGGCAACGACCTCATCCTAGGTGGCGAGGGCGACGACTTTGCCTCCGGAGGGCGGGGCAACGACACGCTCATAGGCGGTCCCGGCAACGACACCCTCCATGGTGACGACGGGAACGACAGGATCGAGGGCGAGCAAGGCGACGACCATATCGACGGCGGCGCCGGCAAGGACGTGCTGCTGGGCGGGGCCGGCAACGACTGCATCGCAGGGGGCGCCGGCGACGACACGATCCATGGCGGGGAAGGGGACGACCACCTGGACGGCGGTGCCGGTAACGACACCGTCCGCGGAGACGCGGGAGACGACCACATCGCGGGCGGCGCGGGCGGCGATGATGTGGACGGCGGTACCGGCGACGACACGCTCGCGGGCGGCGCAGGCGACGACACCCTGCAGGGCGGCGCCGGGGACGATCACCTCGACGGCGGCGCCGGCGACGACGTGCTGGCGGGGGGCTCGGGCAACGACTGCATCGACGCCGGCTGCGGGGACGACGTGATCGTCCTCGGCGTCGAGGCGGGCCACGACGTCATTCACGGAGGTGACGGCGCGGACACGCTGGATCTGTCGCAGATCGTGTTCGACGAGAACGTCGACCTCCCCGACGGAATCGTCGAAATCTGCGACGGGCAGAGCGCACAGATCTTCGAGATCGAGAATGTCCAGGGCGGCCACGGACGCGACCGCCTGGTTGCCGACGCCCACGTGAATATCATGGAGGGCGGCGACGGCAACGACACCTTCGTCTTCCAGGACCTGGCTTCTCTGAAGAACGACGGCGGACCACGCGACCACATCGTGGACTTCAGCGTCGGCGACAAGCTCGATCTGTCCAGAGTCGGACAGGAACTCGACGATTTCTCGGGCAAGAGGCTGTTCTTCGCCGGGGCCGACCAGGCCACCTTCGACGAGGTCGGCGCCGTCACCTACCGCCATGAAGTCGTTTCGGACCAGGAGATCACGATCGTCTCGGGCCATCTCGACGGCGACGCGGAGCACGATTTCGAGATCGTGCTGGATGGTAACCTCGACCTCAACGAGAGCAATTTTGTTTTCACTGCCCCCCAGCAAACGAACGCGCACCACTTATCGTGAATCGGCGGACACGTGCCGGCTCTAACAACGGAGAATGAACGATGAACCTGAAGCCCACGGAACGGCCCGCGCGCGCTGCGAAGCAGTCGTTCGGGATCCGCTCGCGCGTGACCATGGTGGCCGTTCTCGCCATCGCCCTGATCGGCGGATGCGGCGGCTGGGCGGTGCACGCCGAGCTGACCGGTGCCGTGATCGCGCAAGGCAAGGTCGCAGTCAGGAAGCAGGTCAAGCTGATCCAGCACCGCGACGGTGGCATCGTGGGCGAGATCCTGGTCGCCAATGGCGACGCCGTGAAGGTGGGCGATGTCCTCGTCAGACTAGACGAGACCCAGACCAAGGCGGAACTAGGCGTGCTCAAGGGGCAGCGCGCGGAGCTCGAGGGCCGAAGGGCGCGGCATCTGGCCGAGCGCGAAGGAGCCACGGCCATCAGGTTCGACTCCCGGTTCGAGCACGACCCGTTCACGGCGGAGATCGCGCGGGGCGAGATCCGGCTCTTCAACGAGAACTTGGCCGTGCGGGAGGCCAGGCGCGATCAGTTGTCGCTGCAGATCGCGCAGTTCGAGGAGCAGGTCCGCGGGCTGACCGCGCAGCAGGAGGCCAACGCCAATGAGCGCAAGATGGTCAAAGAGGATCTCGAGCGTCTGACGCCGCTCTACAACAAGGGTTTCATAGAAATCGGCAAGATCCGCACCATGGAGCGCGATCTCGTCAAGATCGACGGCCTCAAAGGCGAGATCGACGCCAACATCGCCCGCGTCAAGGGACAGATCAGCGAGTCGCGGATCAAGATCATCGAACTCGACCAGCAGGCGCGAACCGACGGTCAGCGGGACTTGCGCGACGTCGACGGAAAACTGGCGGAGCTTCAGGAACGGATCGTGGCGTCGCTGGACCGCCTGTCGCGCATGGTGATCCGTTCGCCTATCTCCGGCACCGTCAACGAGCTCGCCGTCAATTCGGTCAACGGCGTGATCGCCCCCAAAGAGACGCTCATGTCCATCGTGCCCGAAAGCGCCGACCTGGTCGTCGAAGCGAAGCTGTCTCCGACCGACATCGACCAGGCCACGACCGGGCAATCGGCGAGGCTCAGATTCTCCTCCTTCAACCAGCGGACCACGCCGGAAGTGGCGGGTACGGTCGAAACGATCGGGGCGGCGGCGACCCTGGACCAGGCCAGCGGCCAGACGTACTATCTCAGCACCATCGCGATAGCGGGTGGCCAAAGGCAAGTAGCCGGCAAGCCGATCGTGCCCGGCATGCCGGTTGAGGTTTTCCTAACCACCGGCGATAGGACGGCACTTTCCTACCTGATAAAGCCGTTCACGGATCAGATGATGAAATCCTTCCGGGAGGAGTAGAGTTCTGTTCCCTGCTGCGAAAATGTTCAAGCTCAAGTCCCATTGCGCGACGCACAGCCGATACCGGCTGGCGCCGGCGTTGATCGTGATTCTATCGGCGGCAATCCAGCCGGCACGCGCGGACGACCAGTTGTCTCCCAACCTGGGACTGCCTGTCGACTGCCGCCTGGGCGTGGACTGCTTCGTGCAGCAGATGCCGGACGTCGATCCAGGCGACCAGGCGTTGGATCCGCTCTGCGGCAACGCCACGTACCAGGGGCACGACGGTTGGGACATTCGCATCCGCACGCTCAAGGATATCGATCGTCAAACGCCCGTGATCGCAACCGCCGAAGGAACCGTCGCGCGCGTGAGGGACGGCATTCCAGACCGCATCTACGATCGGGCACAAGATAAAGATACCGGGGGAAAGGAGTGCGGTAACGGCGTCCTTGTAGAGCATTCCGGGGGGCTGGCCTCACAATACTGCCACCTCAAGGAAGGCAGCATCGTCGTCCGGCCCGGAGCGCACGTGAAGAAAGGCGACCGCCTGGGGTCGATCGGGGCATCGGGCTTGGCCGAATTTCCCCATCTGCACTTGTCGGTCCGAAAGGATGGCAGGACGATCGAACCCCTGACGGGCCGGCCACTTGGAATCGGTCGAGAAACCTGCGGCGCAACCGGGGGAAGCCTGTTCGAACCGGCCGTCCGGGATGCACTTTCCCGTTCGGCTTCGGCGATCCTGCTGGTCGGGCTCGCCAACGCTCCGCCCGAGCTTCCGAGGCTCGTTCGCGAAGGTGAACCAGCCGTGCCCAATACGTCGCAACCGGTCATCGCTTGGGTCTGGGGGATCAACGTCGAGGGCGACAGCGTTTTCAGAATGCGCATCGTCGATCCGGACGGAAAAACGCTGATGCAAATCGAAACCAAACCGCTCGAAAGGCGGAAGGCGAACTACATCGCCTATGCCGGAGGGAAGCCCGCGCAACGAGCAGGGGAGTATGGACTGCAAGTCGAAATGGTCTCGGGTGGGAAGACGATCTCATCGGCCACCCGATCAATCCTGATCCGAAGCGAGGGCGAACGGTAGCTTGATACGCTGTGAAAGCTAAACTGCACCTGGAACTGCCGCCCAGAATTTCTTCGACCGCGGAATAATCCGGCGCTCGTGGTTTCTTGATTCTATGACGCCAGGAACGCGCAATGAGCCGCTCTTCACCCAGGACACCAGCGAGCCGATGGCTACCCGGAAATATCCGGATCATGGGGGTGAAGCTCGTGGCCCTCACGAATGCGTTCAGGGGCTTTGTCGAACAGTTCGGCATTCGGCACGGCCCACGCAGCGAAAAGCTGCGAGGACCCATCCTTTGGCTGGGAGACCTGCACAAACGCAACGACGTGGGCCAAGGCCCCGCCAATCCCGCAGTTTCCGATACTTCGAGCGAAAAGCAGCGTTCACAGGCGCCATGATTGCCCGGCACCCGCCTGAGCTGAACAACAACTATCATTTGCAAACCAATTGATTGGTCTCTTCGAGAGAGCCCGGCTCGATGGGACCTGGGACTTGGGATTCTCTCGTTCATGAAGCATGTTTCGCAGGCGTCGCAATTGGTCGCGGGTCGACATGTGCGGTCTGCGGTCGTCGGAACGTTTCGCCGTGAGCACGATGAGTTTTAGATCGTCTTCCGGTGTCCAATGGTCGGTACCGGTGATTGCGGCGGACTAGTTGGTAAGCGCGCTGGGGCTCGGACCTTGGTCCTTTGACGTTCAAATCGAGGCCGCCCCGGTCGGCTTTGCCGGTATTCACCCCCAGCGGCCGCTTCCAAGTAAAAAGGCGGCGCGACCCGAGCCGCGCTTTGCGCTAAAAACTACGGTTCTGATGCTATGAAAATGACCGTTGTAAGGACCGTAGCTAGTGCCGCTCAGCTCACATAAATTGATGTTAGAACAACGGGGTTGACTAGACACCCCTTCCGCCCCAGCCGCAGCGCGCGCGGCCACACCGCCTGGAGCTTTCCTTTCGTCTTAGAGTCCGCGCTTGCGAACAGGGTGACGTCGTGTCCCGGTTCGACCAGTTCGTCCACCAGCCAGGCGATCACGCGCTCGGTGCCGCCGTAGAGCTTTGGAGGTACGCTCTCGGCCAACGGAGCAAGCTGGGCGATCCGCATCGGCTAGGCCCCCAACACGAACCGCACGACCGTCACGATCGTCCCAGAAATGAGCGACGAAATCGCGAGCAGCGTCCAATTGGGCCTCGTGCTTCCCCCTGCCACGCGCGCTGCGAGCGCCTTCACGGCCGTCAACATCCGTCTCGAGAAAGCCGCTGCAGGTAGGCTATTCCGAAGCCTGCGAGCTCTTCGGTATCGCTTGCGCGCGCTTCCGACCTGCTGTGGAGGTGACGCTCCAGCAGGCAGCGCCGGCTGTCGTGCGCATCGACCTCGGGGTGCCGCGTCCGATACACCGTCCAGGCGGTCTCCGCGGCGTTCTTCAAGACGACTTCGTCGACCATACTCACTCTCTCCAGAGACCGAACCCAGTCGCTGCCAACTCAAGGCGCTCCGGAAAGTTTCCGGATTTCCCCGACAGTAGACGAAGGGAGGAAGCTCAGGATGCTCTGACATGCGCCCGCGTACGTGCCGCACGCCGGCGCTGCAGGCGTTGGCTTCGGCCGGACCTTCTGGATGCAAGGTGGTAGTTGTCGGGGTTGCGGCGGTCGGCTCCGCACTGGAGCTTCGCGCGCCGTCTCTGGCGGCGAGGATTCCATGGCCCGCGCCGCCCGGGCAGCTGCAACCATTGCCTCTTTTTCCCGTTATCGGTAGGGCGCGAGCAATGTGCAAGGAATCTCGATGAAGAAGATCGCGATGTCGGCGCTGATGGTCGGCGCTCTTGGTCTATCCTCGGTGGCCACCATCTCTCCTGCCGAAGCGCACTGGCGAGGTGGCTGGGGACCGGGCATCGCTGGCGGTCTGCTGGCTGGCGCCGTAATCGGCGGGCTTGCCTCGTCGGCTTATGGATGGGGACCTGGCTACGGCTACGACGAGCCCTATCGCTGGGGCGGTGGTTACGCCACCACGACCTACTACACGGCGCCCGTGTCTTACGGCTACCGGTACCGCCGAGCCGTGCGGCCCGCTTACGCCTATTACCGCGGATCATATCCGGTCGTGCGACACCGCTGGCACCATCACCGCTGGTGACAGGCCCCGACAGCAACAAGCCGCGCTCGTCGAGGGCGCGGCTTTTCCTCGGTCAAGCGCTTACCACCACTCGCCGAGAAAGGGTTCGTGTGACCAAGGGCGGCTGACGGGCGTCCCACTTCCCCTAGCTTAAGGCCCTGCTCGTGGGCTTGTTTCGGAGTCGATGCCGTCGACACAGGATCTGTTGGCCTAGCGAAAGGATTGGCTGTAGCCACGATCTCGACCACCACATCAGCAAGCCGTCGCCGGATCAGATCGCGTCAAAGGCAACGTCCAAGCCGGCGCGTTCGTCCGTAAACGCTATCGAGCCGTCGCCAGCCTCCCTCCTCAATCTGCACCAAATCCACCTGATCCCATCCGAGCTATTCTCGTCCCTGATTGAAGCTGGCTCCGAGAGTGCGGCGGGGGCTGGGCGAGAACATCTGCTGGTCTGGACCGCGAACGAATGCCGTCGGGACGATCATCCAGCTCGGACCCATGGCGATATCGAGCTGACCGAAATCTGGACGCCGTGTGTTCTCAACGGCCCCTTGTTCAGAACGGCTTCAAACGACAGGTGCTCTCGTCGGCGGAAGGCGATCACCCGCAAGTCAAGAATCCTGCTGCCAGCCATCGTGCCTGAACGATCTCTGATGGTCAGGCGATCGACTTTACCGCACCTCTGACCGGCATTCCGTCCTGCGCCCCCTCTTTAAGGCAATTTAATGCGGCAGCCTCGCATCCAATTTCCAAAGACTTTTGCAACGGCACCATCTCACTTACCATAGACGCGAAAGCGCCGACGAAGGCATCGCCGGCCCCGGTCGTGTCGGTGGGGGTGATGCAGGGTGCAGGCGCGCGGAGACAGCTGCCATCGGCGGTGAAGGCGAGCGCGCCTAGCGCGCCAGCGGTTACGATGCAGTTGAGGTCACCGGCCCTGGCAAGTTCGGCGGCTGCGGCGTCGTGATCGGGCGGCTGGGCGAAGCAGATCGCCCTCGCCGCATCCAGAGCCTCATGCTCGTTGACCAGGAGATAATCGGTCGCGGAGAGAAGCTGGACCACCATCTCCCGGGTCATCGACTCCGGCACGGGTGCGAGATTCCAGATGACGCTGCCGGAGGCGCATTTCGTCCTGCGTGCGGCTTCCAGGGCTTCTGCGAAAGGCACTTCCATCTGAAGCACCAGGATTGTGTCACGGCTGAATAGCGCGATGGGGAGGTCATGGGCGCTGGCGGTCGTGTTGGCGCCGCTTGCCACCGTAATTGCATTCTCACCGGCCTGATCGACCACGATGAAGGCACAGCCGGTCGGCTGGTCCGATCTGACGACGAGATCCGTGTCGACGCCGTTCGCTCGGAGATTCTCTACCGCGCTGTCGCCGAATCCGTCGCGTCCGATACGGCCCGCCATTCGGACGCGTCCCGGCCCGGCAATGCGCGCGGCAGCCACGGCTTGATTAGCGCCCTTGCCGCCGAAATGGGTCCGATAGGAGGGCGCGAGCACGGTGCGGCCGGGGCCCGGAATGACCGGGACATGGGCGACCAGATCGATGTTAAGCGATCCGAACACTAGGATCATGGCGGAGAAACCGTCACCCTTGCTCGTCCATGACTCGCAGTTTCTCGACGCGGCGGCGGAAATCCTCGTCGGTGGAGAATTCGGCCGAGAGATAGGACGAGACGAGATCGATGGCAAGCCACGCGCCGACTATCTGCGCGCCGATACACATCACGTTGACGTCGTCATGCTCAACGCTCTGATGGGCTGAATGGATGTCGTGGCAGACCGCGGCGCGGATGCCCTTCATCTTGTTGGCGGCGATCGAGGCGCCGACGCCGGTGCCGCAGACCATGATGGCGCGCGCGGCTTCGCCCGAGGTCACCTTCTGCGCCACGGCGCGCGCGATGTCGGGGAAATCCACTGGCTTGTCGTCATAGGAGCCGACGTCGATGACGTCATGGCCGAGGCTGCGGATGTGGTCGATGACGGTCTGCTTGAGCGGCCAGCCGGCGTGGTCGGATCCGATGACGAGACGCATGTGATGCCCTTCTTGATTTTGCATGGGTCGTGGCAGCCGCGCGCGGCTGCCACGATTGTTTCTGGTCTTAACTACGCATATCCGGCGGCAGCTCGACGCCGTGGAACTTCTTGTAGATCGCATTGAGCTTGCCGTTCTTGACGTTTTCGGTGATCCAGCCGTTGAGCTTGTCCATTAGGCGCTGCTCACCCTTCTTCAGTCCGATGGCGAGGTCGAAGGTCGCCAGCGGAATCCGGGACTCGAACACGCGCGAGGGGTTTTTCACTCCGATCTGGTTGATGATGGTCGCGGACGAGGCGACACAGTCGACCTGACCGGACACGGCCGCCGTCACCATGGTGGCGTCGTCATCGTACCGAGAGATCTTCAGGTCCTTGTCCTTCATGTTGGACAGGGTCGTGTCCTGCGTGGTGCCGCGCGAGACGCCGATCGACTTGTCCTTGAGGTCGGGCCAGTCCTTGACCGTCGATGATTTCAGGCAGCCGACATCGGATTGCAGCGTCGCATAACGCTTGGTGAAATCGATCACCTTGGCGCGATCGGGCGTCACAGACAGCGTCGAAATGATGATGTCGGCCTTGCCGGTCAGGACGTTCGGGATACGAGTTGCCCCGGTGGTCTGGATGAACTCGAGCTCGAGCCCCCAGTCCTTGGCGAGCAGCTGCGCGACTTCGACGTCGGAGCCGGTCGGCTTCATGCTCGAGTCCATCATGCCCGAAGGCGGGATGGCGAGGTCGGTCGAGATGCGGATCTTCTTGGCCTGCGTGATATCGTCGAGCAAGTCGGCCGACGCCGGCGTCGCCGCCATCATGACGAGGCCACACAGTGCGGCGGCAGCTCCCAGCAATGTCTTGTTGGTCATCCCTAGTTCCTCCCTATTATGATTTTAAGTTTCCCGTGCCCACGAATTGCGTGAGTTCGGGGGTCGTCGGCGACGTCAGGATCGAGGCAGGTCCGGTTTCGTGAACCTTGCCGCGATGCATGAAGACGATCCGGTCGGCGATGCCTTTGGCAAAGCCCATCTCGTGGGTGACCATCACCATGGTCATGCCATCAGCCGCCAGCTGCTCGATCACCTTCAGCACTTCGCCGGTGAGTTCCGGATCGAGCGCGGATGTGACCTCGTCGAACAGCATCACTTTCGGCTGCATGGCGAGCGAGCGGGCGATTGCGGCGCGCTGCTGCTGGCCGCCGGAAAGCTGCTCCGGGTAGGCGTGAAGCTTCTCCTCGAGCCCGACCTGCGCCAGCACTTTTCGCGCAAGGTCTTTGGCCTGCGACGCTGTCATGCCCTTCACGGCAGAGGGCGCCAGCGTGATGTTCTGCTCGATCGTGAGATGCGGAAACAAATTGTAGCTCTGGAACACGATTCCGACGTCCTGGCGCAGCGCGCGAAGGTCGACGTCGGGACGATGGACCCGATGTCCGCAGACGACGATCTCGCCCCCGTCGACCTTCTCGAAGCGGTCGATGCAGCGCAGCGCCGTGCTCTTGCCGGAGCCGGAGCGGCCGATCAGCGCCAGCACCTCGCCGCGCTCGACGGCAAAACTGACACCATCGAGCACCCGCAGCGAGCCAAAGCTCTTTTGCACGTCGCGGAGCGACACAATCGGTTCGGAGGAGGAGGCGTTCTGCTGCATCTTCAGGCCGGTGCAAGGTGAAACTTGCCACGCCCCATGCGACGTTCCAGCTTCTGACTGAACAACGACAGGGGATAGCACATGGCGAAATAGGCGACCGCGATGATGGCGTAGATGACGAACGGCTCGAAAAGCGAGTTGTTGACGATCTGGCCCGAGCGCATCAGCTCGACGAAGCCGACGACGGAAGCGAGCGAGGTGTTCTTGATGATCTGGACCATGAAGCCGACGGTAGGCGGCGTCGCGATGCGGATCGCCTGCGGCAGGATCACCTTCATCATGCGCTGGGTCCGGCTCAGCGCCAGGCCTTCGGCAGCCTCCCATTGCGGCTTCGGCACGGACTGGATGCAGCCACGCCAGATCTCGCCGAGATAAGCGGCGACATAGAGCGTCAGCGAGGCGCCGGCGGCCGTGAGCGAGGAGACCTTGAGCCCGATTGCAGCGAGGCCGAAATAGCCGAGGAAGAGGATGACCAGCAGCGGTGTGCCTTGGATGAGCTGGACATAGATGGCACTGACGATCCGCACCGATTTGAGCGGCGAGATTCGCGCCAGCGCGATCGCGAAGCCGACGATGCCGCCGCCGATCAGCGCGATCACCGATAGACCAATGGTCCACAGCGCGCCCTGGCCGAGGAACATCAGATGGTTGATGTTGAGATGTCCGCCCATGGTCATCTCACAACGGTGTGCCGAGCCGGCGACGGCGCGGGAACAGCACGAGGCCGAGGCCCCAGAAGCCCGCGCGCATCACCAGCGACAGGATGATGTAGAGCACGGCGACGATGATGTAGGTCTCGAACGCGCGATACGTGTCCGACTGGATGTAGTTGGCGACCGCGGTGAGCTCTTCGGCCGAGATCTGCGAGCAGACCGAGGAGGCCAGCATCAACAGCACGAATTGGCTGGTCAGCGCCGGATAGACCTTCTCGATCGCCGGCAGCAGGATGATGTGCCAGTAGATCTGCAGGCGTGACAGCGCCAGCCCTTCGGCGGCCTCGATCTGTCCGCGCGGGATCGCCTCGAAGCCGGCGCGCATGATCTCGGCGGTATAGGCGCCGACATTGATGGTCAGCGCGGCCACCGCCACGGTGAACGCCGAGAGTTTCAGTCCCAGGCTCGCGAGGCCGAAATAGACCAGGAAGATCTGCACCAGCAGGGGCGTGTTGCGGATTGATTCGACGTAGACCTTGCAGGCGCCGGCGATCAGCGCGCTATGCGAGCCGCGGCCGACGGCTGTAAGCGTGCCGAACAGGGCGCCGAGCACGGTCGCAAAAACCGCCAACTCCAGCGTCAGCGCGGCGCCGGCGAGAAAGCTCGGCCAACGCTCCAGCACTGCGGGGAAGTCGAGTTGGATGCTCATTGTGTCGGGTCACCCGGTGGTCTGGTTCGTCATGCGGTCATAGACGCGGAAAAGCGCCTGGTTGCCATTGTTGCCTTCGCCATGCGCGCGCGCGTCCACATATTGGCTGGTGACGAGCGCCGTGCCCGGCAACGGCACGCTTAGCGCCTGCGCGTGCTCCTGCACCAGGCGGAGGTCCTTCAGCTGCAGATCGATCCGGAAGCCGGCGGAGACATCACCGGCGATCATCGCGGGGCCGAGCTTGTCGAGCATCCAGGAGGCAGCGGAGCCTCCGAGCAGCACCCGGCGCAGCAGATTGAGATCGAGGCCGGAAGCGCGCCCGAGCGCGAGGGCCTCGCAGATGGCTTGGATGTTGATGCCACAGATCAGCTGGTTGCAGAGCTTGACGGTCTGGCCGGCACCGGACGCGCCGACATGCGTGATGGTGGTGCCCATCGCGCGGAAGAACGGCTCGGCCTGGGTGAAGGCGCTCGCATCGCCGCCGGCCATAATCGAGAGGGCGGCGTTCTTGGCGCCCACCGGGCCACCCGAGACCGGCGCGTCGATGAAGCTGACGCCAATTTTTTGCAGGTCGGCATGGATGCGGCGGACCGCAACCGGCGAGATCGTGCTCATGTCGACGATCAGCTTGCCGGGTGGCGGCGACTTCAGCAGCCCATGCTCGCCGTAAACAGTCGCCTCGACATGGGGCGTATCGGGCAGCATGGTGACGACGATGTCTGCGCCTTGCGCCGCATCGGCCGGGTTCTTGGCCCGGATCGCACCTTCCTTGACGATATCGGCTACGGCGGCCTCGTTGAGATCGAACGCGTGCACCGCGTGCCCCGCCTTCAGAAGGTTGCGCACCATCTCCACGCCCATCGTGCCGACGCCGATGAAGCCGACGCTGCCCTTGTCGTTCCGTCCCATGTTATTCGTCCGTTTCTTGGTTAGTCCGCGATCAGCGTGAGGCGCTGGTCTTGTCGGTATCGCCGACGACGGCCCGCCTGCGGTATTCGTCGCCGATGGCAAAATGCTTGCGCAGCGTCGCATCTGCTCGCTCAGGGTCGCGCGCGATGATCGCGTCGAAGATGCGCCGGTGGTCGTCGATGAGGTACGTCTTCATCGACGGGAAGGCCTGCACCAGCTTGCGGCGGCTGCGATGCGAATGCGTCAGCAGACCCGCCAGCGACCCGTGCAGGACCGTCAACGTCTCCGAATGCGAGGCCACGACGATGGCGCGATGGAATTCGAAGTCGGCCATGCCGCCCGCATCGGCCTCGTCGATGGTCTCCCCGATTTTCGCCAGTGCACGCTGCAGCCGTTCGAAATCGGCAATGTTGGCGCGCTCGCAGGCGAGGCGGATCGCCTGGCATTCGATCGCGACGCGCGCCTGCATGACGTCGTCAAGCATGTCCGCCTGGTGGGCGAGGGCGAAGGTGAAGAAGTCGTTCAGTACCGAGACGTCCGGCCGGGTCACCACAGTACCGATGCGGTCGCGGATCTCGACGATGCCGAGCACCGTCAGGGCACGCAGCGCCTCGCGAACGATCGGCCGGCTAACGCCTAGCAGGGTGGCGAGCTCGCGTTCCGAAACCAGGCGGTCGCCGGGCCTGAGCGAGCCCGCGAGCAGGCGTTCGCGCAGGAAGGCAAACACCTTCTCAAACCCTTTTTCGCCTTCGGCCGCGCGCTTAAGCTCCATCCCGATCTCTTTTGGTCTGATCTTGGTCAGACCAGTAGGATGACAAGCTCACCTCGTCAACTCCTTTGATGTGGGTTATCCGTGGGACTCCGGGTTCATATGCAAAATGACCGAGCTGGAGTCGTGTAGCGCGCGGCCCCACGCGTGTCTTGAAACGACGCCTCCTTGCGATCGTGCCGGACGGCTGACCGCGGAGCACTGCGGAAGGCACTCATCCAGATGGCCCTTGCTCCGCGGCATCGGGGGCAAGGCGATTTGACGGCAGGCCGCATCGCGGTAACCTGGATAGCAGCGTCGTTTCACTGAAGGGACATCCGCAGGGAACGGGCCCTCCATTCAAATGCGGGGTGCTGGGCGTGGTCAGGGTCGGCGGAGCGGTCGCGGCTGCGGATAGGGCGCGGGTTCGGCTCCCGTCATCTTCTTTCCGTGCCTTGCCGGCTCTGTAATCCACCCCGTGCACAACTCGGCACCCCGATGACCGAATCGAAACGCGCCCGATCGGGTGGTATGGCCGCAAACAAGGTAACGGCGGTACGTGGGGCTGGGGGAAGCACTCGACAGTTCGGGACTATCAAGCCGCCGAGCCCTCCTGGCGGCTTCTTTCTTTGATCAGGACGCTATCGCGCTCGCTCGCGCCTCGCGCCACCGTTCGCGGCGTTTGCGCCGGCACGGTCAGCGGGCTGCCGCAGCGCAGGAATTTGCTCCGCAGCGACTATCTCAGTCGGAGCTTCCTCGACCAAAGGCGCCTGCATCGGTTCGCTCGCAGCGGGGCGGGCTTCCATGAACTCGAGCACCGCCCGTCCCTTGGCAGTGATCTGCCATCCGCTGCTGCTGCGTCCGACCAGCCCGGGAAAGATGTCGAGATCGGACACCCGTGCGGCGAGGCGCTTGGTCCGGTCCGCCCAATCGCGGCCGCTGGTCGCAAGGATGGCCATGTCGCGTTTGAGGTCCTCCATGACGGGGAAGCCATCCGGATAGCTCACCAGGATGTTGAGGACCGTCACCTGGAGGTTCACACCGCCTCGAGCTATCGGCGCCCCATGGCGGGCGTGCAGGAGAGGGCACCGCGATCAACGCGCCCAAGCCAATCCGGAGACACCTCACCTTTGAAAGCGCCGGAATCGCTATGCGGTGCCCATTGTCCCCTAGCTTACCGTTTCTCGGCCTCGACGCGAACAGCGATCGGGCCGGGACGGTCGAAAACGGAGACATCCCCCGTCACGTTCCCGAGTATCACAATCCCGGGCTGTGGGACCCTCCCTTTGCGATAATAGATCACGAAGTGATCGGGTCCCCACAGCCCTAGTGTGCCCACGTCGAAATCCCGCTGACGCGAAACCTCCGGCAGCGGCGACGGAAGACTGCCTGTCTTCTCCTGGCGCAGGTGGTCGCTCATTTGAATCGTGAACGGCAGCATGCTCACAAACGAGCGCGCCGCGTTATTGTCGGAGAGCTCGGCGGTGACATTCCCCCAGTCCGATGAAATCCGAATACGTTCTTGGGCCATGGCGGGCTCCATTGAAGAAAACGCGAGAGCGGCTGCAGCGATCTGGAAATTGCGCATAGAGATTCGTCTGTCCTGACGTTGCGAGATTATTTTGCAGTCGCCGGGGGGCACCTAAAGCGACCAACCGCCGTCGACCACTATCGAGGCCCCGGTCACGAAGCCGCCGAGGTCCGAGCACATCCATAGTACGGCCTCCGCGATCTCCTCGGGCTTTCCGAGACGGCCTACCGGTTCCAGATCGATCGCCTTCTGAATGTCGCCCTCCGTGAAGCGGTCCATCATGGGCGTCGCTATGTTGCCGGGCAAAACAGCGTTCACGCGGATGTTCTGCTTGGCATAGTCGATTGCGGCGGACTTGGTCATGCCGATGATCGCATGCTTGGAAGCGGCATAGGAGGCACCGCCCGCGACACCGCGGATGCCGGCACCCGATGAGGTATTTACGACTACGCCGCCGCCTTGCCTCAACATCTGTGCGATCTCATGCTTCATGCAGATGAAGGTGCCACGAAGGTTTATGTTGAGAACGCGGTCCCACTCCTCCAACTCGATTTCATGAAGCGGCGCCGCTTTGTTCTCAACTCCAGCGTTGTTGAATGCGCAGTCGATGCGGCCGAAGGCCTTGACTGCCTTGGCCAGCGCCGATGCGACCTCTTCAGGCTTTGAGACATCACAGGTGACCGTCAGCACGTCTCCACCGACGGCCATCACCTGCTCGGCAGTCTCCTGTAGCGCGGCCTCTCCTCTGTCCGTGATAGCAACGCGCGCGCCCTCTGCAGTGAAGGCTATAGCGGTCGCTCGGCCGATGCCGCTTGCGGCTCCAGTGATGAAAGCAGTCTTTCCTTCAAAGCGTTTTGAACCGGTCATTGCTGTCTACCTCCTGGAATTGGCTGTGTCGGGCTAGTTTGGTGGACGTAGAGTGGCTGAGAGGAAATCAAATCCCCCGTCGAACGGGATCAGCGCCCTCAAAAGCGGACTCAACCCTGGCAAGCCGGAATCCGACCGCTTCGGTCGCCGCTCGATCACTTGCGGTATTGTTCGTCCCGGACCTTCTCCATCCATTCAACATTCTTGCCGTCGAGAGATTCCTGGATGGCGATGTGCGTCATGGCGGTCGTCGCCGATGCGCCGTGCCAATGCTTCAGTCCCGGCGGAAACCACACGACATCGCCTGCGCGAATTTCCTCGACCGAACCGCCCTCGCGCTGCACCCAGCCAAGGCCGGCGGTGACGATCAGCGTCTGGCCAAGCGGGTGCGTGTGCCAAGCGGTCCGCGCCTCAGGCTCGAACGTGACATAGGCGCCGCTCACCCGGGCCGGTTCTGGCGCCTGAAATAGCGGATCGATGCGCACCGTCCCGGTGAACCAGTCCTGAGGCCCCTTTTGTGAAGGGCGGGAGCCGTTTCTCTTGATGTCGATGTCCATTTCCGTCTCCTTCTGTGTTCCAGCCGCGAACACCAGCGGGTGGTGAATGTCAGCGATGGCGACGCTGCCAACAATGAGGACGGCCCTGCGCGTGATCACGGACGCTTCTCGATGACGTCCTTGATGACCGGCGCCGCGGAAAACGCGTTGGGCCAGCCGGCGTAGAAGGCGAGATGGCCGAGCACCTCGCCGGCTTCCTCCCGCGTCAACCCGTTGTCCATGGCGCGGTTCAGATGATAGGTGATCTGCGCGACCTGACCGGTCGAGATGAGAGCGCTCACGGTGACCAGGCTTCGGTCGCGCGGAGCCAGCGCCGGCCTGAGCCACAGATCCCGGAACAGCACGTCGGTCGTGTACTGGACAAGGCTGGGCGTGATCTGCCCGAACTGCTCCGCGACGAGCGTCGTCCGCTGCTTCTCCCGCGCCTCGTCGAGCTGTAGCTGCGGCCCCGACGCCGGCGGGAGCTGATCGGGCCCGACGTTGCGGCTCTCGAAGACTGCCTTCGCCGCCGGGATCGCATCCATCGCGTTAGCCCGGCCGGTGTAGAAGGCCAAATGCGTGATTATCTCCGATATCTCCGAGGGCTTCACGCCGTTGTCGAGCGAGAGAGCTAGATAGTACGGCAGCTCCACCGTCTGATTTCGGGCGATGAGCGCCGCGACCGTGACGATGCTGCGGTCCCGAGCTGAGAGACCCGGCCGGTTCCAGAGATCGCCCTGGACAAATTTTTGCGCGTAGCCTTCGAGGGCAGGCGCAACCGCGCGGACATCTTCCGGCTTTGACATGGTCTTTGCTCCTTCGGTGGATTCCTGTCCCGCGACGGCGGAGCCGCCAGCAAACAGGCAAAATGAAACCATGGCCGCTGCGAGCATTCTCATTGCGAGGATCCTTCCAGATTTGACGGGTGCGCGATCAGCCACGAAGCGACGAGTGCCGCGCAGAGGACGGTGCCACCGCTAACGAGAAACACGAGGTTCAACCGAGCGCCGGCTGCGATCAATCCGAGAGCAGGGCTGGCGAGCCCTTGGGCAAGATCGAGAAACGCAGTGTAGGCGCCCATCGCCAGGCCGCGACTGTGTGCCGGAACGCGGCGGACCGCTTCGACGCCGAACCCGGGATAGACCAGCGAGAAGCCGAAGCCGGTCAGTGCGGCGCCAAGCAACGCCATCTCGGGCCGGGAGGACATCCAGATCAGTGCCTGCCCCGCGGCTTCGATGACCGTGCACACCAGCGCGACCTTGGCGCCGCCGAGCTTGTCGGCCACATGGCTGAAGAAGATCCGGGCCGTGATGAAGGCAACCGCATAGGCAGTGTAGGCGAGCCATCCGTTCTCCCATCCGTGGTTCGCGAACAGCAAGGCGACGAACGTGGTCACGGCTCCGAATCCCACGCTGCCCAGAGCCGAGCCGAGGCCCGGTACCCAGACGGCGCCGATCACTTCGACGAACGAGAAGCGGGCGTGGTGCGTGGGGGCAACGGCGGGAAGCCGCGCAACAAGCATCAAGGGAGCAAGAGGCGCTGCGGCGGTCGCGGCAGCGATGGCAGCGAAGCCGTACTTCGTGTACAGGGCAGAGCCAGCAGGCGCGCCGATCGCGAAGGCCGCGAACATCGCCATGCCTATCCACGCAATGACCTTGCCCGTGCTGCCGGCATCAACGAGCGCCAGCCCCCAGCTCACCGCGGCTGTGATGATGAAGCTCTCGGCGCCGCCCAGAAGTCCTCGCCCCAGCAGCAGTAACGCCACGGAGACCCGGGGAACCGGAGTAAAATAAAGCGAAACGAGGTACAGCAACCCCGACGCAGCGGCAGCGACCAGCCCAACGACCACGCCGCGCTTGGCTCCTTTGCTGTCCGAAAAGTTGCCCGCCCACGGCCGCGAGACCAGAGACGCCGCGAACTGACTGCCGGCGACCAGGCCGACCACGAACGTTCCCTGACCCAAGCCGTCATGGACGTGAAGCGGAAGGACGGGCATCGCGATGCCGATGACGAGGAAAGCGACGAAGACCACCCCCATGATCGGCAGCAGAGTAGCGGTGAGGCTCTGCGCCACGGGCGGCGTTGGGAGTGTTGTTACCGACATGCAAGGACGCCCTCCGCTCACACCGTGAGCATCGTCTTGATTGCACGCCGTTCGTCCATTGCGCGGTAGCCTTCCGCGACCTCGGCCAGAGGCAGCGTGAGATCGAACACCTTGCCAGGCTTGATCCTGCCCTTCAGAACGCGATCCATCAGATCGGGCAGGAAGCGACGGACCGGGGCGGGTCCGCCCAGCATTCGACGTTGCGCGAAGAACATCGCCTGGCCGTCGAAGGTCACGCCATGAGGTACCCCGACGTAACCGATCGAGCCGCCGGGACGCACGGAATCGATGGCTTGGGTCATGGATTCCTGCGTGCCGACGCACTCCAGAACCGAATCCGCACCGATGCCGGCCGTGAGCTCTTTCACTCGCTGGATGCCGGGTCCCCCCCGTTCTGCCACGATGTCGGTCGCCCCGAAGCCGCGTGCCAGTTCCTGGCGGCTCTTGTGCCGGCTCATGGCGATGATGCGTTCTGCCCCCATCTCCTTCGCTGCCAGCACCCCCATGAGTCCCATTGCGCCGTCGCCGACGACGGCCACCGTCGAGCCTGCTCGGACGTTGGCGGCGTCCGCGGCGTACCAGCCCGTCCCGAGAACATCGTCGGCGAGCGGCACTCGCGCGTACGGCGCCTGCGCGCCCGTCATGAATTCGCGCTGCACGCAGGAGGAGTGAAAGCCGAACTTGCAGTGCGGGCAGGTATTGTCGGACAGGCAGAACGAGCCGACGACGAACTGCCCAGGGCGGACGGTTCTGACCTCGCTGCCGATTTCGACGACGATGCCGCAGTATTCGTGACCCATGTGAGCCGGACCATCCGTCGGCTGCAATCCGCGATACGGCCACAAGTCTGACCCGCAGATGCAGGTGGCCGACAACTTTATGATGGCATCCGTCGGCTTGACGAGTTTCGGGTCGTCGACTTGTTCGCAACGGACGTCGCCCGCCCCGTACATGACTGTGGCAAGCATGACTGTTCTCCGTCAGGTTGGTGAAAGATGCTCGATGCGCAACACGAACTTGCCTTAGTGACCAGCGGTTGTGACCACCGAGACCGATGCGGACGGCAGCACAAATCAAGAAACCGCCGGCAAGCGATCCAGGTGTTTATCCAGGGTCACCGGGTATTCACGGACACGGACGCCGGTTGCGTTGTAAACTGCGTTGGCAATTGCGGCGGCAACTCCGCATATGCCGAGTTCGGCCACGCCCTTCGCCTTCATGGGCGAGACCTTGTCGTCAGCCTCGTCGAGGAAAATCACTTCCTGATGCGGTATGTCGGCATGAACCGGCACTTCATAACCGGCCAAGTCGTGGTTCACGAAGAACCCGCGCCGCTTGTCGACCGCGAGTTCCTCCATCAAGGCGGCTCCCGCGCCCATGGTCATGGCTCCGACGACCTGGCTGCGCGCGGTCAGCGGATTCAGGATTCGGCCGGCTGCGCACACCGCGAGCATGCGGCGGATCCGGATCTCGCCAGTGAAGCTATCGACGGCAGCCTCGACGAAGTGGGCACCGAAGGTCGACTGCTGGTAGCTCTTGTCGAGGCCGCCCCATTCCATCTTGTCCTCGCCGAGCAGATCTCCTTGGCGGACGGCGTCCACAAGCTTCGCAGAACGATTGCCGCTAAGCACATGCCCATCCGAGAACGTAGCGTCCGCCGAGTTGAAGCCGAGCCGCTGCGCAACGGCTTCCCGAAGCTTTACGCATGCCGCGTAAACGCCCGAAGTCGAACAGTTCGCGCCGAACTGTCCTCCGGATCCGGACGAAACAGGGAAAGAGGAATCGCCAAGCCGAACCACGACCTTGTCGAGGTCGACCCCCATCATCTCGGCGGCCGTCTGCGCGATGATCGTATAGCTGCCGGTGCCGATGTCGGTCATGTCCGTTTCGACGACAACCACCCCGTCCGTTCCCAGACGAACGCGCGCCCCCGAAGGAATCAGCAAATTGTTGCGGAACGCGGCTGCTGTGCCCATGCCCACCAGCCATTGTCCGTCCCGCACCGCGCCCGGGGACGCGTTTCGGCGCTGCCAGCCGAACCGCTCGGCGCCCTCGCGCAGGCAGCGCACCAGATTGCGCTGAGAAAACGGACGTTCCGGCTTCTCGGGGTCGACCCGGGTGTCGTTCCGCACGCGTAGCTCGACCGGGTCCAGACCAAGCTTCTCGGCCAATTCGTCCATCGCGATCTCGAGCGCCATCATGCCTGGCGCCTCGCCAGGAGCGCGCATCGCGTTCCCTTCCGGCAGATCCAAGACGGCGAGGCGCATCGCTGTCAGGCGATTGGCGCCGGCATATAGCAATCTCGTCTGATTGGTTGCCGTCTCCGGTTGACCGTCAGGAAGATCTCCGGAGCCGCTCTCGTGCGCCATGGCGACGATGCGTCCATCAGGGCCCGCCCCGATCCTGATACGCTGCCGGGTGGCGGGGCGGTGTGTGGTGTTATTGGGAATGAGCGCCCGCTGCAATGCGACTTTCACCGGACGGCCCGCGGCCTTCGCTGCCAGCGCGGCCATCACCGCATCCGAGCGCAGGAACAACTTGCCGCCGAAGCCGCCTCCTATGTACGGCGACACGAAGCGGACGTTCTCTTTGGGGATGCCGATGGTGGTCGCGAGATCCGTCCTGCCCCAGTCGATCATCTGGTTCGACGTCCACACCGTGAGCTTGTCGCCGTTCCAGGCCGCGATCGAGGCGTGAGGCTCCATCATCGAATGGCTCTGGTCGGGGGTCGTGTAGAACTCGTCCAGCTTCACCGGCGCCTGAGCAAAGGCCGCCTCGAAGTCGCCGACGCGACTTTCGGGTGGCCCCTGTTTCTCGGGACTGTTCGGGTCCTTCGCAAGGGGTGCGGCCTTCAGCGCCTCTTCGAGATCGAAGCTGCCTTCACAGGGCGTGTATTCGATCCGTAGCAGCCCGGCTGCCGCCGTCGCCTGTTCGAACGTTTCCGCGACAACCACCGCGACCGCCTGATGGTAGTGGTCGATCTCGGGACCGCCGAGCAGCTTTGCCGTGTTGAATTTTCCCTTGCCGAGCTTGCCGGCGCTCTCGGCCGTGACGATGGCGATGACGCCAGGCTCGCGCTGCGCCTCCGCCAGGTTCATGCTCTTGATGCGTCCCTTGGCGATCGCCGACCCCACGATGACACCGTAGGCCGGATTGGTCACGACGTCGTGGTGCTCATATGCGTAGGTCGCTTTCCCGGTGGTCTTCAAGGGGCCATCGATGCGGGGATGGGCGCGACCGACGACACGCAAGCGGTCGATGGGGTTGGTTTCGGCGGGTCTGTCGAACTTCATCGCTGCCTCATTTCGTTCATGGCGGCGGCCACGGTCCGCTCGACCAACGGTAATTTGAACGCGCTGGCGTTGGTGGGTTTTGCATCGGCGAGCAACCCTGCGGAGAAGGGCTTTGCACCTTTAGGAAGCTCGGCTTCGGCGGCTTCGACCCGCCACGGCTTGTGGGCGATGCCGCCGACGGCTACCCGCCCGGTCCCGTCGCGCTGCAGGATTGCAGCGACGGAGACCAGCGCGAAGGCGTAGGACGCGCGGTCGCGCACCTTCCTGTAGATGTGCGTTCCGCCGACGGGTGGCGGCAACGTCACCGCGGTGATCAGTTCACCTGGGGTGAGCGTCGTCTCGATGTGAGGGGTATCTCCGGGCAGGCGATGGAATTCTGCGATCGGAATCTTGCGCGTCTGCCCTTTGTCGTCGACCGTCTCGATCTGAGCGTCTAGGACTCTCATGGCGACGGCCATATCGGAGGGGTTGGTCGCGATACATGCTTCGCTCGATCCGATGACCGCCAGTTGTCGGCTGACGCCTTCGATCGCTGCGCAACCGGCGCCGGGGCTTCGCTTGTTGCAAGGCTGATTGGTGTCGTAGAAATAGGGGCAGCGCGTGCGCTGGAGCAGATTGCCGGCGGTCGTCGCCTTGTTGCGGAGCTGGCCCGAGGCGCCGGCGAGCAGCGCCCGGCTGAGGACACCATAGTCGCGCCTGATGCGCATGTCGGCGGCGAGCGTTGTGTTCCTGACGGACGCGCCGATCCGGATTCCGCCGCCCTCGGTATTCTCGATCTTGTCGAGACCGAGACCATTGACATCGATGAGATGACGGGGCGTCTCGATCTCGAGCTTCATCAGGTCGAGAAGATTGGTGCCGCCCGCGATGAACTTCGCACCTCTCGTTTGCTGGGCCTTTGCGGCCGCTTCTTGAGACGAAGCGGCTCGTTCATAGGTGAATTCCTTCATGTGCTGCTCCCGGCGACCTCGGCGATTGCCTCGGCGATGTTGGAGTAGGCACCGCACCGGCAGATGTTGCCGCTCATGCGTTCGCGCAACTCGGTATTCGTCAGTTCAGGTGAAGCGGTCAGGTCGCCGCTGACGTGGCTCGGGATTCCCGACTTGATCTCGTCGAGCACCGCCACCGCCGAGCAGATCTGCCCGGGCGTGCAGTACCCGCACTGGTAGCCGTCGTGTTTGACGAAGGCCGCCTGCATGGGATGAAGGCGCTCCGGCTGACCCAATCCTTCGATCGTGGTGATCCTGTCGCCTTGGTGCATGACCGCAAGCGTAAGACAGGAATTGATGCGCACTCCGTTCACGATCACGGTGCACGCCCCGCATTGGCCCTGGTCGCAGCCCTTCTTTGTTCCGGTCAGACGGAGATGCTCGCGCAAGGCATCGAGAAGCGTCGTGCGGGTGTCCAGTTGAAGGCTGCACGGCTTCCCGTTCACCTCGAAGGCGACAGCGGCTTGCGGCGCTTTCCGACTCGCCGCTTGCGATTGCGCCGGTGCGCCCGGGACGACGCCGATCATGGCTGTGGCCGTACTGGCGGCGAGAAGACGCCGCCTCGAAACTTCCAGTTCGGATTTTGGCATGTCTTCACCGCTTCGTTCCTGGTGGGTTGGCCCGGGTGCGGTCGCAGGCGTGGTTCCGCTGCCGATCAATTCCCAAACTGTACGCAAGTTCTTGCGAGCGGTTCGAATGCCACGATGAATGTTTCTCATGTATGCAAAGCCGGGCGATCAACAGCGGCCTCATCCTTGGGCGATCGGCAACTTGCACGCCATGCCCAGTAGGCCAAGAGCGAAGAGGCACAAAGGATAGTGGCGCTAACGCTGAAGGTGCTTTGGTAGCCGCTGCCGTCGTAGAAGAAGCCGCCGATAGTGGCCCCCAAAGTGATCGCCAACTGGATGATGGCGACCATGAGCCCTCCGCCACGTTCGGCATCGTCGGGCAGCATCTTGCTTAGCCAGGTCCACCAGCCGACGGGCGCGGCTGTGCCGATCAACCCCCACCCGGCGAGCAGTGCCGCGACGGCCGGCACCGCCCCTCCGAACAAGATGAGTCCGGTTGCAATCAGCGCCATGAACAGCGGCATCGCGATCAGAAGACCGTAGAGCCTGTTCTTCAGGAGCAGACCGATGAAGGAGGTCCCCAGGAGACCGGCGATGCCCATGATCAGCAGCAGCGAGGAAAGCGTGGATACGCTCACGTGAGTGACCGCTTCAAGGAATGGGCGCACGTAGGTGAACAGCGCGAACTGCCCCATGAAGAAGAACGCGACTGCGATCATCCCAAGGCCGACCTTCGGCAAGCGAAGGATTCCGAACACGGAGCCCCTGCGGCTGTCGTCCGCGGCTGGCATCGAGGGGAGCGTGAGAAATTGCCAGGCCAGCGCGAGCGCGGCGAGCGGAACGACTGAAAAGAAGGCTCCGCGCCAGCCGATGTACTGACCGAGAAAGCTTCCCAACGGCGCGGCAATCGTCGTGGCCAACGCATTTCCGCCGTTGAAGATGGCCAGCGCCCGCGGGACCTGAGTTTCGGGAACGAGGCGCATCGCGGTAGCGGCCGACATCGACCAGAAGCCGCCGATGACGATCCCGATCAGCGCCCGCCCCGCCATGAAGATGGCCTCGTTCGGCGCGAGCGCGACAATCAGGCCCGACGCCACCATAACGACCGTGAGAGACAGCAGGACGGTCCGCCGGTCGATGCCGCGGGTCGCCCGCGAAATGAGCAGGCTCGCAAGAACGGCGAATATGCCGGAGACTGCGATGGCCTGGCCCGCTTGACCTTCGGTAATGTGGAGGTCCGCTGCGATCGGCGTCAGGAGACTGACGGGCATGAATTCGGACGCGATCAGCGTCGCGACGCAGAGAGTGAGGGCGAAGACCGCGCCCCATGCCGGCGCTTCTCGCTGGACGGCACCGTCCTCGAAAGTGGTTTCGCTTGTCATTCTAGCCTCGGAAACAAACTGCTCCGCACCCGGTCGGCCGGGTCCGGGCGGCGATCGGCCGCCGTTCTCAGATAGTTCCGCGCGAGGCCCGACAGCAGACTGGCGCTGTCGGATGTTCCGTTGAGAAGGATTCATCGATCGGAGGGGCCTCAGAGGCCTAGCGGTCGCAATTCCCGGACGAGATCGATGAAGAGCCGGAGCGCCGCCGGAACCTGCCGTCGGCTCGAGTAGTAGATGTGGAAGCCAGGCCCGAGGGGCGCCCACTCCTCCAACACAGTGCGCAGCGTGCCGTCCCGCAGGTCCTTGCGCACCATCGGCTCGGCCACGTACATGAGCCCCGCCCCGTCTCGGACGGCGACCAATCCGATCTGCCCTTGATCAACAGTCATCCCGCCCGGAACATTGATCTCGATCTTCTCGTCGCCGCGTTCAAACTCCCAGCGATAGATGCTCTCGTCCCCGATCCTGATCTTCACGCAGCGGTGAGATTGCAGGTCACCTGGATTCACCGGAGTGCCCATGCGGTCGAGGTAGGAAGGAGCCCCGACGACGAGCCAGGGGATATCGGCGGACAGACGCTGCGCGACCATGTCCTGCGGCACTGTGCCTCCGTACCGGATACCCGCGTCGTACCCGTTTTCGATGACGTCGATCATACGGTTGTTGACCGAGAACTCGATCTCGACCTCCGGGTACCGTTCCAGGAACGTGGCCATCACGGGTCCAACGAGAAACTCGGCAGCTTCCGTCGGTACGCTCAACCGCACCCGACCCATCGGCACGTCGCGAAAGCGGTTGAGAACGTCCAGGGCGCTGCCGATCTCGTCGAAGGGCTGCGCAAGCGCTGACTGCAACGCCTCGCCCGCGGCGGTAAGCGTTACGCTGCGGCTTGTCCGGTTGAGCAGTCGAACCCCAAGGCGCTCCTCCAGGCTGCGGAGCGCGTGGCTTAGAGCGGAGGCTCCGATGCCGAGTTCGATCGCGGCGCGTCGGAAATTCCGGTGCTTGGCAATCTCCAGAAAATAGGAGAGGTCGGCGAGGTCCGAGCGACGAAGCTGCATCTCAAGCGCGTGTGTCCGACGGCTGCCCGACTGCCGGGCGAGCAAGGGTCGAGGTTGGCCTATTGTCCGGCGGAGTCAACAATGCTCGGCGGCCGAGGCGCGGAATTGGACTTTCCCGGACTGACAGACGGGTGCTCACCGCAGTCCTTACAGCCCCCTATGGTCTCGCCCGCGCCGCCCGCGGGCGTTCCGGCTGCCGCCCGAGATGACGTCGGTGAGGTGCTAGATCGACGGCGGGGGCGGGACAGTTATGCATCGCAAAAATGGTCGGACGGGAAAGGCCCCGAACTGCCCCGACATCGCCGGACGTTGACGACCTTTTCAGCGGATCAGGTGGTACACACGGGTGGTCACAAAACTCGGCCGGGCTTTTTAGGAATCCTTGTTTTCTGCGGGTTTTGGCGCATTCTCGTCATTGGGGGAGAGATTCCCACTCTCTCCGCCACCGACTTTCAGCAGCGCAGAAGTCCTTCAAAAACGGCGGACCAAGCAGAACGTCTCGCGGCGGAGCTCACGCTGGTGCGACCAGAACTGATGTCCCACAATTCTGCAATTCGGGTTCGAGATCACAGCAACGCTGAAATCTATCGCACTCGCCACCTAGGTCCCGGCACACCATTGTACTCACGATAGCACAACGTTCCGTGCTGCCGATTGGACATTCATCCGGCTGCATCACCAACTGCACCCAAGCTCACCGAGGCGGGTTCAATTCGCCTGCAAGCCAACCGACCGCATCTGTCTTCATTGGATCCACAGAGAACGACGCCGTCTCGGTACGTTCGCAGGTAGAGCATTCGAACGTGCGCGTCTCGAATCCGGACTTGCCGCGAGAGATGCGCGCCAATGCCATCCGGTGTTTGCATACCGGACACATCGGCCGTTCATTGATACACGCAGTCATCCACTGCCCCCAAAGAATACTCATTTACCCCAATTACCCAATTCGATTTTCGAAACGACAAATGGTGAGTGCTAGGCAGCAGCCAAGTCATGCTGACTAGGGGTGAAGCAGCCTTCAATGTCGGTTGGGAGAGGAGTCGCGGCCAAATGCTCCCAGTATTCTGCCTCGGCGAGCAGTTTCCAGCTTCTGTCAGGATGAAGCGCGGCACTCTGCCGACAGAGCGCCGCCATCGCGCGCAAGCGCTGTGCGGTTTCCATTCCAGCCTCCCATGTTTTCCCCACCTTATTTTTTGTTTTTACGTTGGAGTCATTATGATTATGCGTCAGAACTAATTTTTGTTTTTTCCGACCGCGACTCGATACGCGCTTGCTGCGGTTGGCTTTCGTTTCGAGCGCCAACGCTGTTCATTTAGCGCAGACTGGACATTCGTCCTGGTTGAAGCCTTGTGCTCTGACGGACCACACGGCTCTGCCACGCCTTTTGGTGCACATGCGGTGCTCGCGAACGATACAGGGAAGGAATTTCGGCGCGGAGAGAAGGACCTCTTCAGCCCTGGCCTGATCACGCAGTTACGACTTGGAACGCGCGCTTGCTCCACCATCCGCGGTCGCCCCCAGGGGAAACGCCCCCAGAGCGTCCGCCATCGCAATTCTCAGCTGCGTTAAAGATCATTATGCCCGGACTTTTGACTCCCTCAAATGGAGCTGCGAGTCAGCTTTCATCATCATCGCCATCGTCGTCCTGATCGTCTTCGTCCGAATCGACGGCCATAGCTTCGATGTAGTCACGGCAGGCATCCCGCAGCGTGCAACCCGATGTCGGATCGTCAGGGAAAACCACCATCCCCCGGTCTTCCTTCCATAGATGGAAAAGGGCGATGTGAGCGACATGACGCTCGCGCGCGCTGCACGATATCCGTGCGGCTACACAACTCAGTTTCAGCGGTCGATAAGTTATCGTTCTTGTCGTTTGGAAAGCCGCCGCACCACTTAGCCTCGTGGTGGCCGGCACCACCCGTAAATTTCCCAAGTGCCGGCAACCAGGCGCAATGGTTAAGTTGCGACAGGTTTGAGCGCCGCATCATGAAAACACAAAAGCCAAAGCAATGGGCCGACCGCGAGGTCCAGCAACTGTCCAAGCTGGCCCGGGCAGGCGCTGGCGTATCGAAGATCGCAGCCGAGCTGGGCCGTCACGCAGGATCGGTGAGGCGAATGGCGCGAAGGATAGGGATACTGTTGAAGAAGTAGCCGTTGAGGAAGCTCGCATGCCTCGCGCGAATGATGGCATCACGGCTTTCCTCGTGACCGGTGAGGACACGAAGCACACCTCGATGTTCGAGTGGACGGTTCCTCCAGGTTTCGCCACCGGGCTGCACGTTCATCGGGTGCAGGAGGAGACGTTCTACGTCCTGGAGGGAGAATGCGACTGGCAGGTCGGGGACGAACGGGTGTGCGCCGCGGCGGGCACCTACCTGTTTGTGCCTCCCGGCGTGCCGCACAACATCGCCAACTCTACCGACAAGCCTGCGCGGGTCTTCATGACCGTATCGCCGCCCGGGCATGAACATTACTTCGCGGAGTTGGCGGAAACGGTGGCTCAGGGTGATGCGGCGGACCCGGACAAGATCGCGAGTTTGAGGGCGCGGTACGATACGGACCAGATCTCGGCGCTGAAAGGCTATGCCGTGAAGCCATGATTCAGGGGCGGCGGAGTCCTTAAGTCGTCGGAAGTCGCACGCTCGCCGCGGCGGAGGCCCTAAGCGAACTTTTCGCTTGGACCCGCGGTGGCCACGGATGCGCGCCAGCTCCTGCCAAATCAAAGCCAGACGGATGAGGCGTTGCCGCTCCGCCCCATTGGTCTCTACGGCGAGCTTCATCGCCCCCAGCGCCTGGCGCTCGAGGTCATAGTCGTCCTCCATCGAGAAGAAATGTAGTCATCAAGCGTGAACGTTCGTCGACGGGCAACCCCGTAGCAATGCGGCTCCCGGGTTTTTGCGGGTCCTGCGCTGTCCGCGGTGCTGCGCTCCGGAGCGACCATCGAAATGCGTTCACCCGCGGCAGGCTCGCACGCAACGAACCGTGAAGACACGACCTACGCTGACTTCCGCGCCCCAGCTGCCGGCTTCTTCGCCGGCTTCTTGCCGGCGATCGGCATCAGCATCTCCTTCTGGCCGGGTGCCGCCTTCCTCGCGGGCCGCGAATTTGAAGGCGGGCGAAGTGCCCGCCGCTGCCGGACGCACTACCGAAGTACCACGGCACTGCCGGATTCCGCTCGGGTTCTCAAAGGCCTGTTAGCCAAAGCCTGCATTTGCCTCAACCTCGGCCACGGTCGTTAGCAACTTTGAAGCTAAAAATGATGATCGTCATATCGAATGCACCCGAACAGGTGACACGGTCGTGGCATCACTCCATCAGGCGATACACCGCAAGCCCCTCTTGGTGGTCGGCGCCTTCCTGGCCGTCATGATGACGAGCGTCCTCGGCCTCGTTGCCTGGAAGGCGTCGGTGGCCCGTCAGGCGACCCTGGTCCGGGCAGAGGAGGATTTGGGCAATTTGGCCCGTTCGCTGGCCAGGCACGCAACCACTACCCTCAAGGCCCCTGATGTAGCCATGACCGGGTTGGCGGACTTGCTGAAGTACCAGAGCCCACTGCCTGAGCGGTTCAATCCCCACCTCGTCGCCACGACCCGCTCTCTGCCGCAGATCCGCGAGATCGGCGTTTTGAATGCGGAGGGTAACTGGCGTTACTCATCCTTCGCGCGTCTACCCGACCATAACAACTCCGATCGGGCGTACTTCGCGCAGCATCGAGACAATCCCAGCCCCAAGATGCTGCTGAGCGGGCCGATCATCTCCAGGACTAGCGGGCAACCATCCATCATCCTGTCGAAGCGGATCAGCACTCCAACCGGGGAATTCGCAGGTGTTGTGGTCGCTGCGATCGACTGCGACTACTTCAGCAATTTCTATTCGTCCTTTGGTGTCGGCGCTCAAGGCGGCATCAGCCTCCTGTCCACCGATGGAACAATGTTCGCTCGCTGGCCGGTGGTGGAAAGCGGCCGAAAGATCGCCGACACCGTTCTGTTCCAGAAGCGCACAAATGAAAGCCCCAGCGGGTCCTACAAGATCACCTCCCCGTTTGATGGTCTCACCAAATACATCGCATACGAGCTGGACGCCGAATACGCGGTGGTCGTGACGGTGGCGCGATCAGTGGACGAGGTGCTGGCCAACTGGCGGACCGATCTCATCTCGGATGCCATCGTAGCGGCCCTGCTGGTCGCAATCATCGTTGCTATGGCGGCGCTGTTGAGGAGCCAATTCAGCTTCAGGACCGGATTGGAACGGTCGCTGCGGGAGCGGGAGGCGCGTCTGCGTTTGTTGGCGGACAACATCGCCGACATCGTCATCGTGATGGACCGAAAGGGATACCTCCGCTACGTGTCGCCTTCGGTGGTGGCTGTGCTCGGGATGACCGAGAATGATTTCCTCGGCAGGTCGTGTCTCGACGTGGTCCATGACGACGACCGAGAAAAGGTCATGGCCGCGAGCCGAGAGGTGAAGCACGCGAGCGCCTCCAGCTCAGTTCGGTTTCGTATTCGGCGGGGAGATGGGACCATGGCTTGGTTGGAGGCGCACTTCAAGCTGGCCGAGCAGTCCCTCGGCGGCGAGCTGGAGATCGTCGGAACTCTTCGCGACATCACGAAGCAGAAGCGCCTCGAGGACGAGCTGTCATCAGCCAACCTTAGACTGGCGCAGCTCGCGACGACAGACGGTCTGACGCGGCTCGCGAACCGGCGCAGCTTCGATGCCTTCTTGCGGGAGGCCTACGCCAAACATGACACGCTATCGGTTCTCCTGATCGACATTGACCAGTTCAAGGGCTTCAACGACGCCCTCGGCCACCAGGCCGGGGACGGTTGCCTCCAGCGCATTGCCGAGGTGATCGGAAGCGCCACCGCGAAGACGGGAGGATTGTCGGCGCGGTATGGCGGCGAGGAGTTCGCGGTGATCCTGCCCGGCGTGAACGAAGAAAGGGCGGTGAAGGTGGCCGATGCGATTCGAATGTTGGTCGCTCGTTTGCAGATCCACCATCCGCGCTCGCCACGAAAGTACGTGACGATAAGCGTGGGCGTCGCCGAAAAGCGCGACGCCACCACGGATGAGTTGGCGCTCACCCGTGACGCTGACATCGCCTTGTACCACGCAAAGGAACAAGGCCGGGACTGCTCAATTGCAAGCTCTTCGCTCGTATCCTCGCGTCTGGAGATGCCGTCGCTGGTGCCCTCGCTGCCTGATCTGGAGGGTGCGCGATGAGAGCACCGGACAAGCGAGGGACACGGCGAGTTGCGTTCGAGCGGGCAATTCCAGCGAGCATGATGGCGATCGACGGAACGTGGCAGCGCGCTTGCACATTGCAGGACGTATCCGACAGCGGAGCCAAGCTGTTGATCGAGGGCTCGGTGGAGGGCTTGCGGTTGAACGAGTTCTTCCTGGTGCTCTCGTCGACCGGCCTTGCCTATCGCCGATGCGAACTCGCGTGGCTAAACGGCGGCGAAGTTGGCGTGACCTTCATCAGACAGGACTTCAGAGGACGAACGAAAGCCCAACCTGCTGGCACCCGCTGAACGAGCTGGATGGCGAAGAAAGCTTCCCCGGCTCACATGGGCCCAACGGCCGAAATCGCGGGACGACATCAGCAACATCGGAAACTTGATCCGCATGCCGTGCTCGAGCGGCCTCGCCGGCAGTCAAGGCGCAGACGCGGTCAGACACAGGGGTGGTAGCGCTCAGCTCAGAACCATTCGCCCGGGGTGTATTTGTCGACGATCAGAACAGAGAGGGACAATAACAGGCCCAAGCCACTAAACATCGCCACCGAGAGCGCGGTGTCGATGTCGGCGACCGATTTCGCGGACGCGCGAGGCAGCAGCCATGCAATTGCAGCGCTCATGTCACTCTCCGTTGAAGACAGCCAAGATCCGACGCACACCACAACAGCAGGCGTTCGTTTCAGAATGACTTCGTGGGATTAACGAAACGACTTCTCGATGCAGCGAAAAACGTCTGTCCTTAACGCGGATCGGGCCGCGTCCTGTTCTATTGCTTGACGAAACCCGCGCGAGACCTCGCGATCTAGGGGCCGGGTCATACCAGAACGCCGGCTTCAAGGGAAATCTCCTACTTTCCGCCGCGGGCGCAGCGGGCTGTCCGCCACTTCCGGGCGTCCCGTCGTGCAGCTGATCGTCGTCGCAACTGCTGCATTTCCTGCACGGCAGCTGTCGAGGTTAGATCAGACATTGGGAAGACACGGGGCAAACGGACTCGAATGAGCCTGGGCTGGCATCGGCTCACGAGTGCTGAGGTCGATCTCCACCTTTCTCGCTCCTATCCAATCGTAAGATGCTAGGCTTTGAGTAGTCGATCAGGTTTTCCCGTCAGGGGGCACATGCAACGGCGCGAATTCATTACGCTTTTGTGGGCATGGCGGCGACGCGGCCAGTCGCGGCACAAGCGCAGCAGCCGGCGAGACTATAGCGGATCGCCTTCGTTAGTCCGGCTCTCAAAGTGAGTGAAATGGGCCTGAGCGGTCCACCGCAATACCGCGCCTTTTTCGAGGAGCTGAGCCGCCTTGGCTACGTCGAGGGCCAAAACCTCGTGATTGATCGCTACTCGGGAGAAGGTCGACCAGAACGCTATTCCGAATTGGTTCGGGATGTGATCAACACACATCCCGACTTGATTTTAGCGGTGGCCGCACGTCTGTCGCTGGATTTTAAAATGGCGACGACGACAATTCCGATTGTGACGATAGTCAACGACCCAGTTGCCTTGGGACTTGTGGCCAGCATCGCGCGCCGGGCGGCAACATCACAGGCGTTACCATCGCGACGGAATTGGAACTCATTGGAAACGTATCGAGCTGCTGGTCGAGGCGCTGCCGGGACTGTCCACCCTCGGTTACCTTGTGTCGCGGTCGTACTGGGAAGACTTGAGAGGTTGCGGCAGCGCGCGAGGCAGCCAAACGAGCCGGTATTTCGCTGAAGGCTGCCCTGCTGGGCAGCGGCTTCTACCTGACAGAGTACCGGCGGGTCTTCAGATCGATGGAACAGACGCGCTCATGGTGTCAGACGAGGCCGAGCATCTCGCCACTGGCGCGGCTATTATTGAACTAGCGGCGACGGGCCGCATTCCCACAATGTACGCATACGGCGAGTACGTACGACTCGGTGGACTGATGGCTTATTCGATTGACTTACCAGAGACATTTCGGCGCCTCGCCACTCTCATCGACAAGGTTCTTAAAGGCAGCAGTCCCGGAGATGTCCCCTTCTACCGACCGACTAAATTCGAGCTGAGTATCAATCTCAAGACTGCGAAGGCGCTCGGGCTCGCACTGCCCGCGATACTGCTCGTCCGCGCCGGTCAAGTTGTCGAATGACGTGGCTCGTTGGCCCATCGGCGAAGTAGCGGCAGCCCTCCACGAGGTCCGCTCACCGAGGCATGGTGAGTAGATTGGCTCACGTTGAGTTCTTCGCCTTTTGGACCCATTGCAGATGTTCCGGTGAAGCCTCCATCTCACAAGTAATCGAAGCTCTGTCCCGGCAGCGCGTACCCATACCCCCTGAAGCCTTCGACCGTTTCCTCCCCGGGCAGATGGATTTTCTTCAGGGCGCGTCGGATTTTGCTGCCGAACAAGCCGCGCGGGATGCCCCGCACCAGAGGCGAGCTGGTTAGAGGGTTCAGATCTTTTCGGATGCTGTGTGGCGGCTTCCCTTGTTGCACCCCGACTCTTGGACCTGCCGTGCGATGGCAAATCCGAACGTGTGTCGCGGGGATTTCTGCAATACTCAGTTCCGAAATCTTGCGAGCTGTAGTGTGCTACCCGAGCTGGAGACAACGACAAACGTATCAAAGCGAAGCCGAGAGCAAGCGCGCTGTCGAGTACTAGCTTGTGGTTGCGGGCATAAAGCACCGAATTCCGAGGCCATCAAAGCTATTCAGCGGCCACACCATGGTCGCACCGGCGCGGTTTGGCTCGGCAATTACTGCATCGTCAGGAACATCGACCCAACTGCCATTTAGGCGCACCCGATAATGGCCATCTCTGGAATCCCAATCCGAATCGGCGACTATCTGGCCGTCCGCAATCGAACAACATCGTCCCTTGCCGCTGGCGAGTTGATCAAACCAATGTTTGAGGCCCGAGTCGTTGTATCGGTTATCCAAGTCGCGCGCCTTTACACTGCCAATCAAAAGCACCGCTACTATGCCTACGACGAATTCTCGCGCGGTTGTTTTCATTTTCCATGACCCATTGCTCCCCAGTGGCGCATTTACCGCTACCAGAGAGGCGAAATAGTGGTCGTAGAGATAGTGCGGCTCGGATCTTGATTGAGAAACAACCTGGCCGCCACCGCGAGCCGTGCCGCTGACGCAGCGCCCCTGAAAGCGAGCGTCGTTTTCCACGCGGAACACTTTCACACGTGCCGCCCAAAGTTTGGCAGCTGAAACGATGGACGAGGACGTTGGGGGCTTAGTGGCGGAGCCATGCAGGCCAGGCATTCGCGCGAGGCCTGCTGGATCAATCAGATTCCGCCGACCTCCTGCCTCGGGACGCGGGTCTGCTCTTGCCGGCGGACGCAACCCACCAGCGAAGGACCCGGAAGGATAGAACACCGGAAGGTCGACGGCTCACATATCGCAAGCCTCTCTGTCGGCGTTAGGGTCGCCTCAGCTCGAGCCGAAAGGAGGGACCCCATGGGCCAGAAGAAATGGCGACTTTCAAGCCCCGCGGCCTTTCCTTTCTCGCGGTTCTACAGCGTATTCGGCGTCCTGAGTTCGCAGCGACCGGAGCTCTTCCTTCAGCTGTTGCTCCGCTTCCCAATAGAATTCTTGATCGCGCCCTTCGGGCATTCCGGCCTGCTGCCATAGCTGATACGCGCGGCGCTCAATGTCCTTTTTAGTTGGAGGACTTGCCATGTGCATTACTCCTGATGAAGCTAACTGTGGCTTGATTCCGTCATGCCGTACCATCAAACGGTTGGAATGGCAGTCGTCCGGACGACGGCTATGGCCGATGCCGCACCCATAAACGCCTGCTGGGCACTTCACCATGACCAAGAGGAACAGCTGTGGATTGAGCCATCGCTCGGCGCTCAGCGTGAGCCGTCTACACTATGACGCGACGGCACCTGTGCCGCCCGAGTTTCCTACCCAAACCGATACGTGCGCAAGCTGGTACCGATCGTCAGTGATGCAGCGCCGCGAAATTGCCGATGCCAGGGTCGATTTCTCTGGCATGCGACCCATAGACTTAGCTGGCTATCAGATTGTTCCAGTCAGATCGCTTGAGGCTCTGGAGGCCGTTTCTCAAACTCAGGATCGTTGATGCGAGTTCGGTTGCCGGGACCGGACGGCTGAACAAGTAACCTTGCGCCTCGTTGCATCCTTCGGCCTTCATCTGGTTCAACTGCTCAATCGTCTCTACGCCTTCCGCCGTCGTCGTCATGCCGAGGCTCTTTCCGAGGCTGGTGATGGCGCGGACGATCAATTTCGATCCCTTTGTCGCCGTCGCGTCGCGGACGAACGATTGATCGATCTTGAGTTTGTCAAAGGGGAAACTGCGCAGATAGCTGAGCGAGGAGTAGCCGGTACCAAAATCATCCAACGCGATGCGCAGCCCCCGCGCCTTCAGCTCGTGCAGCGTCGCAATGGTTTCGCTGCTGTTGCCAAGCAGAACTGATTCCGTGATTTCGAGCTCGAGCCGGTGCGGCGCCAGCGCCGAAACCTCGAGGGCGTTTGCGATGACGGCCGCGAGCCGTGGATCACGAAACTGAGTGGCCGAGACATTGACCGCAATCTTGAGCTCGTTCGGCCAACTCGCCGCCTGCTCGCAGGCGCGATTGAGCACCCATTCCCCAAGCGGTGTGATGAGGCCAATTTCTTCGGCGACAGGAATGAACTGGTCGGGCGGCACCAGCCCTCTTTTGGGATGTCGCCAGCGCAAGAGTGCCTCAAAGCCGCTGATCCGGTCCATCCGCAAGTCATAGATGGGCTGGTAGAACAGATCGAATTCGTCCTTGTCCATGGCCGCACGCAGGTCGGTTTCGAGCGCGCGGCGGTTTTGTAGGCTCGCATCCATGGCCGGCTCGAAAAACCGCCACGTTCCCCTGCCGTCCATTTTGGACCGGTACAACGCCATGTCGGCATTTTTCAGCAGCGCTTCGCGTGTCGTGCCGTCACCCGGTGCCAGGGAAATTCCGACGCTGCAGCCGACGACGACCTGATGTCCGTTCAGCTCGTAGGGCGCCGCGACACGCTCGACGATACGTCGGGCCAGATGCACAGCATCTTCAGCGTTGTGGACTTCAGATTGGATGAGCGCAAACTCATCGCCCCCCAAACGCGCAACCGTATCACCCTCTCGGACGCAGGCACTCAATCGCGCCGCGACAGCGCAAAGCAGCCCATCACCCACCGGATGGCCCAGCGTATCATTAATCTGTTTGAACTTATCCAGATCAATACAGAACACGGCAAAGCCTGCACCTCGAACAGCCGCTGCGACAGCCTGTTCAATCCGTTCAGCGAACAGAGTCCGGTTTGGCAATCCAGTCAGAGCGTCGTGCCGCGCCATGAAGGCGATTTGAGATTGAGCCCGCTGTTGTTCGGTGACATCTTCACAACTGATGAGCCAGCCGCCATCGGATGTGGAGCGATGAGCGATGGAGACAACGCGTCCGTCGCTGAGCTGCTGGAGGTAGTTGCCGCCATTGCGAGCCAAGAGCTCCTCGCCTTCTGCCAGAAGATTGGCCACCGTCTGGCTGCCATGATTTCCGGCGGCAACACTCAGGCGGAGCACGTCCTCGAACGTCATCCCTAGACGCACAAGCTCCGGCGAAATATCAAAGATTTCGCAGAAGCGCCGGTTGACGACCTGCAGCCGTCCTTCTCCGTCATAGAGACAGAGTCCCTGCGACATGTGCGTCAGCGCCGCATCCAGTCTCAAATTGGTCGCATGCAGCTCCGCCTTCTGCTGCTTCAAACCGCTAATGTCGCTGTAAACAAGGATGACGCCGCCCTCCTGGGTCGGGCTGCGGCTGACCCGCAGCCATCTTCCATCCGGGAGTTGGGCCTCGCTCTCCACCCCGTCCGCCTCGTTAGCGTTCTCTGGCAGCATGAATTCCGTTGAGTGCTGGGCGGTGGGCGCCCGTGCCATCCGCAACGGATCGACAAGCTGCGGAGAGCAGCGAATGAATTCGCTCGCTCTGGAATTGGCCAGCGCGACCTGGCCGTTTTGGTCGAGGAGGACGACGCCCTCACGGGAGTGCTCGAGCGCATCGGAAAGCCGCGCCTGCGCCGAACGTCGCTGCGCCACCTCTCGGTCGACCATCGCCTTAATGTTGTCCCGCATTCTGCCCATAGCAGTCAGGAGCGTACCGAGCTCGTCACCGCCGCCCTCCGGAATGCTCGTGTTCAAATCGCCGTCGGCGATGCTCTTGGCCGCTTTGGACGCGATGGCGACAGGACCAATGATCCGCCGCGCCAACAGCCAGGAGAAAAGACCGGACAGAAGAAGGGCAATGGTCAGCCCGGCGGCGTTGAATTGTACATCCCGGTTGATCGCGGCAAGCGCCCGCTGGCGAAACAGAAATCCATCGCCGGCCGTATAGTTCACCAGCAATTCAATCTGCTGATTTACCGTGTTGGAATACGGATCAGCACCGTTGATCTCACGACCGCTCGCTTCGATCTTCCCAGCGTCGTCAGCAAATCTTTGAAATTGACGTCGATGAAGCGCGGTCCATGCATTTGCCGCCTCCTGCACTTTGGCGGCTGCTTGTGCGGCTCGCGAGGACTGTGATCGCTCGGCCGCTATGGTGACGTCTTCAGAAAGTGACTTGGCCAGTTCGTCAATTTCGGCGTCGAGCCTTGCATGGACCGCCGGGTCTTTTGTGAGAAGCCGTTGTGCAGATGCCACGCGCATGGCGGCGAAATCGGCGCCGGCCGCCCGCGCATAGTTGATCGACATCAATGATTCGTCGAAGGTTTTCGCAACCAAGTCGCCAGCGTGCCGGATGCCGAGGCTGGCATATCCTCCCAACGCTGCCGCAATCGCGCTCATCGCAAGGCAGAAGATCAAGATCCCGGTTCTAATCGAACCGCGCGCGACAAGCCGCGACAACCGAGCGATTATCGACCGGAAGGTCTCGACGACCGCTTTCGGCGCAACGCTGCCGACGAAAGGACCCATCACAGTGTCTTTCGCTGTAAACACCTAATAGCAAACATACCGCGCGGAGGCAGCCAGCCGCCCGCCTAAAATTTCCCTAGTAATGACTGCAAGGGATGCGGAAATCGTTAAGATCAACCTGTGATAAGCTTAGGAGTACTCACGTGGCTCGGCAGATCCGAGCCCGGACGGATTCTTGGTAAAGTTGAAGTTTTCAGCGGGGTTGAAATTATGGCGAGGCTTTTCCCATTGCGTACGGGCGAGCTCGGTTTTCAGATCACGGCCGCAATTATGGCGGGACTGTTCGCGGGAGCCGCTTTGGCCGCGGCCCCTTACACGATCTCGCAAAAGGATCGAGAATTCAGGCCGAGAGAGATCATCATCAAGAGAGGCGAGACTTTACGGTTCGTTAACGACGATGGCGAGCTCCTACACCACGCCTATTTGAGCGCAGGTAGCTTTGATTTCGATACCGGAGATCAGCAGCCGGGCAGCCAAGTTGAGGTGGTTTTTTCTGTGCCTGGTGACTACACTGTGCTGTGCGGCATTCATCCCAAGATGAAGCTCGGCGTGCACGTGACCAAGTAACGGGCCTAGAGAATCGTCGTGTTGAAGATCGCGGCGTGGCCAACATAATAGGCGAACAGCGTGACCGTCAGCGCCGCGCATAGTCCTGCCGGGGCGAGCAGTGGGGCGCGATAGTCTGCCTGGGCCTGCCGGGTGTCGGAAATGATCGTAATCAGGACGACGATGATCGCCGAATGCCCGATGACATCGAGCTTGCCGAATTCGAAGCACGCGCTGATAAACATGCCGAGCAACATGGCCGCCGCAACCCGCCGGACCAGCGGCGTCCAGGCCAAGGCAAAAGCGAGGGTAAACTCGACCATGCCCGCGGCGCGCATGTAGAACTCGTTATTGAATCCAAGCGTGATGCCGGGGTGCTCGATCAGGAGCGGAAAACTCCACTCCGGATAGGCCCACTTCTCGATCGACGCCCACATCAACGTGACGGAGGTCGCATACCGCACCACGTCGAGCGCCGAAACGCCGAACAGATCCTTTTGCAGTCCGGTGAGAGCGAGGTAGGCCGCAACCCCCAGAAAGATCGGATAATCGGCCAGATGGAAGGTGCCGTAGTCGCGTACCGCGACCGCGAACAACACTGCGATCCCGGCCGCGGACAGGGGCATGGTGCGACGCGACAGCAGGCCGGCGGCGATGACGAGCTGCAAAGGCCCGACCAGCGGGGACGTCGTTTTCAATTCGGGGGTCAGGATGATACCTCCGACCGCCCAGAGCGAGATGAAGAAAAACCCGCAGACGGCGCGCATCATCAGCTCGGTGTGCAGCTCCAGGCTCTGCGCGAAGCGGTTTAGCGAGCGGGCAATCAGCTCGCCCAGAGAGGTCCGCTCGACCACACAGCCGGAAAACAACCAGAGCAAGGCAACGCCCAGGAGGAGCTCAAAATCCTGGCACAGAACGTTCTCGAGGCCCCGCGGCTGGCCCGCAGCGTCATAGGCGCAGAACCATTTGACATGCGCGGCGGCCTCTTCAGTCCCCAGGATCCAGAAGCAGAATCCGGCGATGGACGAGGCAAACAGGTAGATTCCTCGGGATGCCGATACGGCACCTCGTCCCAGAGACCTGAACATTTCAAAAAACCGCCCGTCTTAAAAGCACAGCCTTAACGATCTATTCACCTTAGCATAGATTTTAAGGTTTGTGGCGCCTGTCGCATCGACCGGTTGTTTACTGGTTAATGGGGCTGCGCAGGATTGGAGGCGCCCCGCACAAATCCTTCACATTTTAAGGATTTCGAGGACGGGCCTTCAATCCGAGGGGCGTACTGAACGGGGAACAAGCGGATGATTGGAGCAGTCCATGTTCGGAGCGCTAAGTGCGGCAGGTGTGACGGTGGGCGCGGTGCTGGCCCGTGGCGCAAAGCGGTACGCCGTGCGTACAGAATCCCTGGAGGCTTGGACAGGCGCCCTTCTTATCCTCGGCTTGGGCCTGTTCGGGTCGGCATTGCCGCACCTCTATTGAGGCCCTTCCCGGCCGCCCGATATCAGGGAGTTCGTTGTCCGGGCACCTCAGGGAAAGGCACGGTTGGGGACGAGGCGGTAAGCGTTTGAAGAAAGGCGATCAGATCGGACTTTTCGTCCGCCGTAAGGAATAGTGGCCGGATCGAAGGCGATCGGCTCGGACGATCCATTCCACCCTTGTCATAGAGTTCGATCACCTGTTCGAGCGTTGCCAGCGATCCGTCGTGCATATAGGGCGCGCGACGCGCGACATCGCGCAAGGTCGGCGTCTTGAACGCGTATCGCAGCTTTTGGGATGTCGGAAACAGTCGGCCGCGCCCGATATTATCATCCGTCGCGGTGCCGATATCCTGGAACGATCCATCTGTAAAAGATGGCCCACTGTGGCAGCTTGAGCAGCGTGCTTTGCCGTTGAAAATCTCAAAGCCGCGTTTTGCCGGTGCGCTGATCGCGGCTTCATCGCCCATGATCCAGCGATCGAATGGCGACTCGCCAGCGACAATGGTGCGTTGAAAGGTCGCCAGGGCAGCTTCGATCCTGGGGCGCGTAATCGCACTGTCTCCGAACGCCGTTGCGAATGCATCACCATAGGCCGGTGCGGCGGACAGACGGTCGATCAACTCCACTTCCGTCAGGTTCATGTTCGCCCGGCCAGTGATCGGACCAAAGGTGACGGCCTCGATATCCCTGAATTTTCCGTCCCAGCCCAGCGGTTCACTGAAGGCCACATCGATCAGAGTAGGCGAACGCAACGGCAGACCCTTCGGGTCCTCCCCAATCGCACGCGAGCGGCCATCAGCCCACGAAAGCGACGGATTGTGGCAAGTCGCACAGGAAACTGTACGGGACCTTGAGAGCAGTGGATCGAAGAACAGCTGCTGGCCAAGAGCGGCTTTGACCGCGGAGTAGGGATTGTCCTCGGGAAAAGGAACGGTCGTCGGCCGACGATAGCTGGCACGGATCTCCGCAGCCTCGCCCGATTTCGCGGTAGACCACCAGGCAAAACGCTGGCCCAGCGGCAAAAACGACGCAAGCAAAGCCAGGCTGACCCAGACCTTCATTGGCTCCTCGGACGGAAATACCGGATCTGTATATGAAGTGTTAGTCAACGAAGCTTTAATGAATGCCGGCGAATTCAAGCGGGGTGCGGACACTAACCAAAGACGATGACCGCAAAAGCGCTGGAAGAGGCGACTTGATCATGCTTGGCCCCGTCCTCGCGACATGCCAAGACCTACCGGTGTATCCCGGACGCGGTCAGGCTATATACCCAGACCGACAGCCAGAACGTCAAGGCATCCGCCACCTACACCGCCAACAACGGCGGCGGCAAGGGATCGACGGTGACGATGACGGCGTCGGGCGAAATCAAGAGCCAGTTCATGCAGATTGCCGGCTTTCCAACCCTCGACTTCAGCGTCGGCTCGACCTCGACCTGGGGGAACAACCTGC
>NZ_JADPIX010000098.1:0-811 GCF_023073155.1 Bradyrhizobium sp. 45
ACCGCAAGCGTGACGGTCTCCGCCCTGGTTAGGTGGTCGCGCTTCGTCGTCATCAGCTGCGCTATCGTCCTGGCGGCGGGGACCTTCTGCAATTGTTGATGGCTGATGGTCTCGGCACGCCGCCGTCGCGTCGCCCATTCCGCCACGACGCGCAGCGATCCCTTGAAGCCTTGTCCCTTCAAGCGGCGCCAGAGCTCGGCACCGTTGCGACAGCCGCCTGACCACTGCGCGTCCAGGAACGGCAGATGCCCGTCCAGGGTGCTTTGACGGGTGCGGAACATATCCGTACCGCCGCCGCGGCTAATTTGGCGAACCAGATTGCGACTATGTCCTGTGCGGCGGACGATCTCCTTGAGCGGCACACCGTCGCTGACGAGAGCCGTAATTAAGGCATGGCTGTCCTGCCGCCGCAAATAGCCCTGATAGCGCAGCTTTTCCGCACAGGTCAGCAATTCCGGGTTGATCGTCGTCGCTCCAATTGCGGTTCGGATTCTGTTCATGGAGCGGCGCACCGCATCAAGGAAGGCGGCGCTCGCATTTTCCATCAGATGCCATCGGTCGGCGACCTGGATGGCGTTCGGCAGCGCCTTGGCTGCTGCCTCGCCGTATCCACCACCGCGATCTCGCGACACAATGTTGATCGCTGGGTGCTTCGATAGCCACGCCCGAACCGTCGCAGTTTCCCTGTCGGGCAGCAGGGTAACGATCCGCCGGCGCTCCAAATCGCACACGATCGTCCCGTATCGATGGTTTCTCCGGAACGCCCAGTCATCGATGCCCACAACAAGCAATGGATCTGTCGGCATCGCCG
>NZ_JADPIX010000005.1:0-40534 GCF_023073155.1 Bradyrhizobium sp. 45
GAGCCTGGGCGATCGCCTTCACCTGCAGCGGATTGGCGATAATCACCCGTGCCACGAACGGTGCCAGAACCCGCGATACCGCCATGCTGTTGCCGGTCGTTTCGAGCACCACCTCATCACTGGCCAGCAGGGTCTTGCCAAATCCCTCGAGCGCAGTCCGCGTCATATCAACGCGGTCCGCATGTCGGAGCTTGCCGTCTTCCCAAAACACCACCTCCCCGAAAGTTGGGTGCACGTCGATGCCAATGACCCGTCGCATTTGCACCTCCTGCTTGATATGACGGGAGCTGCGGGCGACACGACAACTACGGATTCGCGCTCCCAGCCCAACTGGGCGAGTCGCAGAGGCGGCCAGCTACTAACTCGAGCTCTCGGCTCGTCGTATGCATCGGCCTGCCCGCACATCGTGCTCCCGGTGCGTCTGTCCCGATGCGGCCATCATACGCCACGATGCAGAACACTGCAGCGGAACGTTGGCACCGAGAAATCTCCTAACGGTTACCAAACCGATCGAAAGCACCTTCTCCACCGTGCGCCACCGCACCATCCGATCGAAGGGCTGCCTGTCCAACAAAAAGGCACTCGCGATGGTCTTCAGACTGCTTGAGACCGCGCAGAAAAGCTGGCGTCGTCTCGATGGCCACAACCAGCTGCCAAAACTCGTTTCCGTGTGACATCAACGATGGGCTCGAGGTCATCGCCAAGCCGACCGACCGTCAGCCCATAACGGCCGCGGCCTGACCGGCTCCTGCGTCACCAAAATTTGGCGATAGCTCCAACGACGATCACAACAGCCGCAAACAGCATCTGGAGCGTGGCTACAGCAGCGATAGCGGGACTAAATCCTGCCGGATTCCGCATCGGCAAGTTCGCGACCTTTCCGATGCCAAGGAGCAGCACATATACCACACGTTCTCTAAGACTGTCTAAAAGTGCGTAGAGACCACGCCAAACGAGGAAGGCAAAGAAGCGGGCGACCATGAGCACCGCCGTGACGAGCGACGCGACAATCGTGCCGAAGGTGGCAAAAGGCCCCGGGGGGAGGCCTTCCAAGATCAACTTTGGTACGACGCGACGGCTACGATTGGACATGCGCTGGTTGAAACCGACCCTCTGTTGCACCTCTGCAGCAATGAGCGGAGCCTCTTGAAATTGTCAGCACCTAGTCGACACTTCTGTATCCTTGTACGGTCGGATTCTAAGGCCTCCAACCATCAACTACCAGTATCGGTAATTGTTCAGATGACAAAGGCATGCCACCAGTCGTTTAGCGACGTGGGATTACTTAGAGGCACTGCAAGAGTTCGGCATGCAAAGTATCTCTAATAGCAGACGCGCTGACTCGCCGACTGGGCGTCTTTCGAGCGAAGTCTCGAACAGAGCGATTGCCCGCTAAATGGAGTGAACTACATGTCGACGCCACAATTTGCATATCTCAACGGCCAAATTGTCCCGTGGAATGACGCTAAGGTGCATATTTTTGCACCGGTAGCAAAGTATGGCCTAGGCGTATTCGAGGGAATGCGTGGCTACTGGAACGAAGAAGCACAGCAATTATACCTATTTCGTGTCGCAGAGCACCTTCAACGCTATGCCTTCTCGCAAAAGGCAATGCGTTTCGATCAGGGTCCATCCAGCGAGGAGTTAAGCAAGGCGCTCGTTCAACTATGTCATGCAAATTCATTTTCTACCGACGTACATATCCGGATGATGGCTTTCATTGAATCCGGCGAGCTGGACGCAACGGGACCCATAGGAACCGCTATCACAGCGGTGCCACGGGAGACCGATAGACAAGTTGCGGACGGTGCTTCTGTTCAGATTAGTTCCTGGGTGCGCATGCCGGACAACGTGATGCCTGCACGCATCAAATGCAATGCAAATTACCATAACTCCCGATTAGCTCTTATACAGGCCCAACGCGATGGTTACGATGCGACTTTTCTTCTTAATTCGAGGGGAAAGCTGGCAGAGGCATCCGCGATGTGCGTGTTCATTGTTCGCGATGGTCAACTGATCACGCCGAGCGTGACGAATGACATATTGGAGTCGATTACGCGCCAAACCGTCATCGAATTAGCCCGCGAGTATCTTGGGTTAGAGACCGTCGAGCGCGATGTAGATCGGACCGAACTGATCCTCGCGCAGGAAGTATTATATTGCGGTACCGCTGCGGAAATCGCCCCGGTGATATCCATAGACCGGATGGTTGTTGGGAGCGGTCAACCTGGGGCCATTACACAACAGTTAATCGAGATCTATGGGGCCATCGCAACCGGCAAGAACGATGCTCACGTTTCGTGGCGAACACCTGTCTTTTGATGATCTTAGCTTCAGATCCCCCGCCCCTACCACGTTTGGTGTGCGGCTGGCGGCGCCCAGAATTATGCCGCTGTTGCTCGCGAGCGCAGTTCAGACTCTCGTATGAGCAGCGTAAGACCGTATGTCCGCCTCTGTCATTGGGGTCGCTCGCCTACACTGCGCGTCCGATGGTTGCTCGGGCAGTCGGAGCCAGCCAGATACTCATCACAGGAGGACGAACTGTGTCGGACTATAGAGAGGCATTGTCAGGATCAGTGTGGCGAAGCTGAGGAAAGCCATCGCGATTGCAGACGCAAGTCGGAGGGACGATTCGTTCTTTGGTGACGTCGTGCTTCCGCCTTCAACATGCAGCAACTTCGAACTCAGATCGTAAGGAACGCCCACGGCTTCACTGGCTCGACGCAGCTCCAAGAGGCGCTTCACAGCGCCGCTCAAGCTCGCTGGTGACCAGTCGGTCGTCAAGCGATTTGAGCGGGCGCTCAACGGCAGCTTCATAACGGAGCCTCTCACTCTGCTACTCCTCAGCTCGCGCAGGGCTCTTTCGGGCTGCAGATGGGCACTTACGCGCTTTGGTCAACCCATCGATTTCACTGGCGCTACCGCACCATCCTCCTCTGCAAGAATAGACCAGCCGCAGCCGCTGCTTTTTATAGGCTTTGCGCCTCGCCGCGACGAATGCGTCCAAGTTCTCCGCGTCAAGTTCATCGAAATTGATCATGTTTCTGATTGAGCCGCCTTTCGCAGCCGCCGTCGCTCGCGTCGCCTGGAAGCGCAGCGGGCGAGCGGCCGCTGTGGACAGGGTGGCCCCTGATAATCACACAGAACTTCACACCATAGGTCTAGTGCAAGCGCCACCACGGCCGCATCGAGAGCCGCCCGCTTGCGATGTAGTACCACAAGTCGCGGAGACGGGCGTGCGTCCGCAGGGAACGAGTGCTACCAGCAACGAAATAGGGCCGAGGTGATAAGGTAGCCCTTCGAGGCAATAGCGCGTTGGCGCCGCCGGTCGCGATGTTCGAGCTCGCGCCAATCGTGCGGCATTCGATATGTGCGCCAAGCCTCGCTCTGGCTAGGGCTGGCATTGCCCTAGCTCGTCTCGCAACCTGGCTCGTTGCGGAGCGCGGCTAACCAGCCACTTTGGTTCTTTCGTGACGATCAACACGACACCTCAATTCGTCGCCGGTTAGCCAAACAACCAAATAGTCATTCAGAACGTCTTGCCCTGCCAGACGTAACCCGCCGGCTTCATAATGCGGATATCCGTATTGTGTAACCACGCCCTTATCCAGTGACCACCGCTCGACAAGTCCACATATGAAATCAGGAGCCCACATGGCAAAACATACGCCAAACGCCGCTCCCGCCATAATTTTAGGCATGCCCTGTCCCCTCAAGTCTCCGCGCACCCAAATATCTCCGTGGTAGGCTACCTTGCCAGTGATCTTCTTGGCACTTAGGGCGGTGCAAGAACAACAGTCCTGAGGATGTGAAGGCGGGGCCGGATCAGCAGAATGGACGTTTACAATGTGGTCTGCAAGATTGCTACCCGAAAGGTCAAACATCCGAGCGGCCTGTAACAGCGCGACCTCGTGGTTTCTGTCGACCCCCATCATCCAGAATCCATCGCCTGGCTTGATCGGTGCGCGATCTAGCTGGAACATCAAAGCGGGGGGGTTCTTTGTCGGAGTAGTCAGTGTGATCGAGACATACTTATGAAAATCGAATCCTATCGAAAGTTTAATCCCTTTTTGAACGGCGGCATCGTCGTACGTTTGCAGGAAACGTGAGACGTGTAACGGATTAACAAGGTTTGTCATAGCTGGAGCTTGTCCTATACGTCATAGCAGCGATGATTGATGGTACCCTGCCAATACGGATCCCGGAGCTACCTGCTCTAGCAGGCTTTTGAAAAGGCACTCGCCGCCGACCGGCGACCGTGATTCATTAGCTCCGACGAGATTCGGAGATGGTGCGTGCGCGGGGCGATAATCGAACGGGCGAGTTGTTCAGCTACGTTGACCTGGAGGCGCGGGTGCGGCGTGATCATCCGCTGCGAGCGATCCGGACGATGGTGAACGAGGCGCTGTCGGCGCTGGAGCACGAGTTTGCCGGGCTCTATTCGCCGATTGGGCGACCGTCGATTCCGCCGGAGAAGCTGCTGCGGGCGATGCTGTTGCAGGCGTTTTATTCGATCCGCTCGGAGCGGCTTCTGATGGAACGGCTGGAATACGACCTGCTGTTCCGGTGAGTTCGTCGGAATCGGCGTGGACGACGCAGCCTGGGACCATTCGGTGTTCTCGAAGAACCGCGACAGGCTGCTGGAGGGCGACATCGCGGCCAAGTCCTTGCGGCGGTGCTGGAGCGGCCCAAGGTGAAGAGGCTTCTGTCGAGCGATCACTTCTCAGTCGACGGCGCGCTGATCGAGGCCTGGGCCTCGATGAAGAGCGTCAAGCCCAAGGATGGCCCCGGCGAGCCGCCGGCGCAAGACGGCGGGCGCAATGCCGAAGCGGACTTCCATGGCCAGGAGCGCTCGAACTACACCCATGCTTCGACCACCGATCCCGATGCCAGGCTCTACCGCAAGGGTAAAGGCAAGGAGACGAAGCTGTGCTTCATCGGGCATGGGCTGATGGAGAACCGCCACGGGCTGCTGGTCGACGCCTGCCTGACGCAGGCCGACGGGCATGCGGAGCGAGTGGCCGCGCTGCACATGATCGAGCCTCGGGCCGACCGGCCGACAGCAATCACGCTTGGCGGCGACAAAGCCTACGATGCAGAAGACTTCGTCACTGAGCTGCGCTCGATGAACGTGACGCCGCATGTTGCGCAGAACACCAGCGGCCGCAGCTCTGCGATTGACGGGCGAACGATCCGGCACGGCGGCTATGCCGTCAGCCAGCGCATCCGTAAGCGCATTGAAGAGGCATTCGGCTGGATCAAGACGGTCGCCGGGCAAAGCAAGACCAGCTTCCGTGGCCGTGATCGCGTCGCATGGGCCTTTACCTTCGCTGCCACCGCCTACAATCTGGTGCGGCTGCCCAAGTTGATCGCGGAGACGGCTGATGGCCAAGGTGCCCGGCTTCGCCAAGGCCTTTGTCGGCCGGTGGCGCATCGTCGAGATGGACGTCTGGGACAGCGACTTCATCGATCTTGTCGAAGAGGCGCATCTCACCTTCCAGGGCAAGTCCGACGGTGAAATCGCCTTTGGGGCTCTCAAGGGCTTCCTGGACGTGCGCTATGGCACCCGCGACGGATCTGCCTGCGCCGAGTTCTCGTGGGAAGGGCACGACGACGAATGATCCGTCCTGCGGTCGCAGATGGGCTCTGATCGGCACCGCGGGCAGGCTCGTCGGCCACTTCTACATCCACAATGGCGACGATTCAGCCTTCACTTGCGAACGCGGCTGACTTCTTCAACAGCCTGCTAGTGGGGAATATCACAGTTGATATCGAGGAAGCGATGTTGACTGTATCGCGGCATATCTGGAACGGCCCCGCGGGCAAGTGCTTTTTTGGATTTCGTCCTCCGGGAACGGTGCGGTCATATGTCCGGCCTTTCAGCGCGGTCGTGGAACCGCTGGCCTCAATGAAATTCGCGATGCGAGGGGCTGATCATCTGACGCGCTTTAAATTGCATCGAGGCGTCGCGGCTGGCGCGCAATGGACGCGACTGGCATCACTTGATCGACCTATGCGCTCTCGCCGGCGCGTTGGTCATCGATCCCGACGGTGCCTATGATCCGCGGCTCCTCAATCACCGCCTGCTGCTCGGATTACGCGATTCCGTAGGTGAGGTGATCGATCCCTTCGATATTCTGCTGGCTCAGACTGTGCCCGTTGTGGCGCCGCCAAACGTTTTATATAGTGCCCGCCAGCGGGACGCTGATTCCTGGGGTGCCGGAACGTCGCACGCACAGTCGTGTGCGGCATGGTACGACCACGCTGTTTGCAGCACTTGATATTGCGTCAGGGTTCGCCATCGGCAAGTGCTACAAGCGTCACCGGGCAATCGAGTTCTTGAAATTTCTCAAAGAGATCGATCGTCAAGTCCCTGAAGGGTCTATGTTCATATCGTCATGGACAACTACGGCACCCACAAGACGCCAAAGAAAAGCGTGGCTCGCCCGACGCCCGGCATTATCATGTCCACTTCACGCCGACTTCCGCGTCATGGATCAATCAGGTCGAACGCTGGTGCGGTGAACTCACCAGAAAACAGATCCAGCGAGTGTCCATAGGTCCGTCAGGCAGATCGAGGCCGACATCCCTGCCTTCATTGACCTGCGCAATAAATCCCGAAGCCCTTCGAATAGACCAACTCCGAAGACGAATTTTGGCTTCCGTCAAACGCTCCTGCCACAAAGCCCAGCAGACTTTATGTGGCGGACTTTAGATTCACGTGACCGGCCTCCACACCGCCTAGAGTAGGTAGTGCCCCGATCCTTGTTACTGATCTACGATCGACCCTTAATGTGTGGTGGCACAGCTCATAACGATAGGACAAAATGCAGCCATGGCAAGCCTAGACAATCCGTTCACGTGTCACGCGTCAACGTCCCCTACAAAATTGACACAGAACCAGCTGCAAGAGCGCGTCGCACAAACGTTGCGGAAAATTGAGGAGCAGGAATCCACTTATGAGACCATCACGATCGGACAATTGATTTCAATGCGGGCGAGTACGCATTACTCAACGACCGCAGTCGATGTCTTCGAGCGCGGCGAGCGCGCGACCTACTCCGAGATGGACCTGGCGTCCAACAGATATGCACATGCGCTGCGTTCATTGGGCGTACGGAAGTGCGATCGCATCGGGGTGATGCTCTCGAACCGCATCGAGTTCCCGATCCTATGGTTCGCGATTGCCAAGTTGGGTGCGGTGATGGTTCCGATCGACATCCGCTACACGCCCAGGGAGATCGAACACGTTCTCAACGATACACAGGCCAAATTCGCAATCGTTGACGAGACCGCATGGACAGTGTTCTCGGCTATGGAGCCTTGGCCGCAGCACCTGGGTAAGGAGCGAGTACTCCTCGTAGGGCAGCTTTCCGATCGGACAGCCATTACCCTCGATGAATTGGTCAAGGACGTCAAGGACTCTCCGGTTGAGGAGGATATCCGGGCCGACGATCTGTTGGACATTCAATTTACATCGGGGACAACGGGCTTTCCGAAGGGCTGCATGTTGACGCACGACTATTGGGGGGTGAGCTCGTACCAAGCGGCATGCATGGACGGGCAACCGTATCGGAGATATCTGACTACAAATATGTTCTCCTATGGCGATGCAAAGCAGGCTCTACTGAAGTCGTACCGACAGGGCGGCACGCTCTACCTGGCTGCGTCGTTGAGCCCGACACGCTTCATCAGTTCGTTGAAGCATCACTGCATCGAGTGGTGCTATTTTCCAGACGCGGTAGCGCGCCACGCCGAGTCAGTCGGCGAAGACGGAGGCACAAGCCTAATCCAGACCCTGACGTGGGGCTTCAGTCCTGATATGGTACGCAAATTCCGGAAGCGCTTTCGAGTGCGAACGCAGGATGCGTTTGGAATGACAGAAATCGGTTTTGGCACACAAATGCCGAATGATCTTGACGAGATGGCCGACTCCGGATCGGTAGGGATTCGCGCCCAGTTTCGGGACCTGCGACTGATGAATGACGATGGCACACCCACCCCGGTCGGCGAAGTCGGCGAGCTGTGGGTGAGTGGTCGGGGAATCTTCAAAGGGTATTGGAATAGACCGGAGGCGAATGCTGGGTCCTTTGAAGGTGAGTGGTTCAAGACGGGCGACCTGCTGCGGCGCGATGAGTTTGGCTTTCACTGGCTGGTAGGGCGCAAGAAAGACGTTATCCGACGTTCTGGCGACAATATCGCTGCGCGGGAGGTGGAGGCTGTCGTCCGCGAGATTCCCGACATTGCAGATGTGGCCGCCGTGCCCGTTCGCGATGCCAAGAGTGGCGAGGAGGTCAAGATCTACGTGGAGCTGAGAGAAGGTGTCGTACCAGGCGATATGCTCGTACAGCGCATTGTCGAACATGCCCGCTCCAATCTCGCTGTGTACAAGATGCCGCGTTACATTTCGTTTATTCCGGTGCTTCCTAGGACCAGCGCCAGCAATAAAGTACTCAAACGTAAGCTAGTAGCCGTGAGCGATCCGCTTGCCGGCGCCTACGACACTGAGGAGAAGCGCTGGCGCTGAAAGCAAATCTTTCATTTTCGCTTCCCGTACGCCGCAGCTGCTAGCTAGGGGTTCAGAATCAATTCATCCAATAGGCTACGATGGCGAGGTGGACGGCAGCCAGGAAGTTCCTGACGAGTTTGTCGTAGCGAGTGGCGACACGCCTGAAATCCTGAGGCGGCAGCAGCAACGCTCGATGACATTACGTCTTTTAAGCGCGCTTGCTGAAGCTTTGGACGGTCACCCTGTTGGATTTGTTTGGGATTGCTGGCTTCGAGCCACGATCGACGATTTCGGCGCGAAAGCCGTCGCCGTCGTAGCCTTTATCGCCAATGAGGGCTGACATGGGCGCGAGAGCTCCAAAAGGACTGGAGCCGCGGCAACATGTGCGTCCTGGCTTGGAGTGAGATGAAATTCGTAAGGTTTGCAATCAGGGTCGCTTGGCGCGTGACTTTTCGTGGTCCGCCCGCCGCGCGAGCGGCCGATCGCGTGCTCATGCTCCCCCTTTTCCGCCACTCGCCGAGCGATGCGCCGTGATCGAAGTGGAGTCGTCACGCTATCCTTGCCGCAGCGGGCGAGTGCTTCAAAGACCATTCGCGGTCCTTTGGTCCCAGCTCCCTCCGACAGGCGCTTCCAGTTGGACAAGCGCCGCGTCCGGGCGAGGTGCGCGGCCCTACCGGCGGCGGTCGCTTGCCCCAGGATCGAAACACATGAGCGCTGCTGACCCCAAGCACGTAGCCTTTGCCTGGCCGATGTGGTTGCTGTTCGATGTCGCCAACACGGTAGACCGCGTGACCGTATCGCCGGTAACCCACTTGAATGGTACAGACGCGGCTATCACACGTGCGATCATTGTCGTCGCAAGATTTGGTTTGGTCGCAAAGCCGGCATCTGGATCGTCGGTCGATTCCTTCCTCGGGCTGTATGACGATCTCGACCCGCTCCAGATGCGCGCCGACTCCTGCGCAGCCGCTGCGCGTTGCGGCTTGTCCTTGCCGCCAGCCTTCACCCAGCTCGGCTTCCACTGCCGGCAACCCGCCGGTGATCTCGTCAAAGACCGAAGGCAATCTGCTCATCGCTTGGCCTGTCGCTACGCAAGCGTTCCGAGCGCGTGCCGTAAAGCGTACCTCCAACGTCTTCACGATCCCCATCAGCTCCACGATCCGCCCATCGGCTGCCCGGTTGACCGCGGCAAGATCGGCTTTGGCCGTACTCAGTGTTGCCATCTCGGAGGGGATGCGATCGCCGCCAGCTCCGCGGCGAAGGCGAGGATCAGCGCGTGGGCTTCGGCAAGAGTCGTCGGAAGCTGCAGCAGGCGTCGTCATCGCCGCCATCAGAACAGAGTCGCGGCCGATCCCCAACCCTTTCAGCGCCCCTGATTAATTCGCCGCAGCTTGCAGCCCAACCGCCTTGATCCGATCTGCCCCTTTTCGAACGGAACACTTACAATGAGCCGCTGAACGGGTCGGCCCCGCCGCCGCGCACCAGCACCATCAAGCCCATCGCTCCCTTGCGGAAGTCGACAGGCGTAGAGGCCACGTAAACCTGAACTCCCGCCAGGATCATGCCTGCCGAATTGCCCGGATCAGTGCAGCAAGCCGCTCAGGGTTCACATCGCTGCCGACGCGCATCACAAAGTCGCCGATCACAATTTCCACCACCTCGCCGCCACAGCTTCAAAGCGCGCGAACTTCACCGCTCGGCCTGTCCCGGAAAGCGGCGCGACCACCTCCGAGGGGGCAGCGCCTTGCATCGCTACGCAAACAACTGCCAGGGATCGCGCCCGTGAGAGCGAGCTACCACCGAGACGTTCGCTCCAGGCGCAAACGTTTCGCCGACGAAACGATCCTTCGCCTTCCGTGACCAGGTGCGGTAGCTCCGCCCGGGACTGACCGAAAGCCGCTCAGCTGACGCTGTGATAACTTCGAGATTGTTGCTATTAGACATATGTTCGCTCTCATGAACTCCTGGGACAAATGACCCAACGAGATTCAGCCGCTAGGTGGGGGGCTCTGCAGACCGTGAAGATGAATGACGTCGATCCGCACGCCTGGCTCACGCAGACTCTTGCGCGCATCGCAGGGCTGGCCGATCTCTCAGATCGATACGCTCATGCCCTGACGCTTCAAAGTCTTAACCGCCTCAGCTACACGCTTACACAAATTCACCAATGCGGCCTTCACCGACGCTTTGGCAGGCGCAGGGACCCAGCGCTCGTTGAACGGACAACGTCTTCATTGAGCGGCTGTGGCGGTCTCTCAAGCACGAGGACATTTATCTCAAGGACTAGCATGATGAACAACGCTGACGCGTTGACCACATGCTGGCAGCAACAGCAGCACACAGAATAGAGCTGGCCCGGCAAATTTGAACAGGAGGATAAGTGGAGTTTCTGCCTGACGGCGGCGATAATCGCCGCGAACAGGAGAGACCATGAGCAGACGACCGCGCCGGAACCACACGCCGGCTTTCAAGGCCAAGGTGGCACCTCGCTGCCGTGAAGGGCGACCGAACGATAGCTCAACTGGCTGAGCAATTTGACGTTCATCCCAATCAGATTATGGCGTGGAAGGCGCAGCTCGAGGGAGGAGCTTCCGAGGTTTTCGGATCTGGAAGTGTGACGGCCGCCGTGCCGGCTGTGGACGTAAAGTCGCTGCACGCCAAGATCGGCGAGCTGACGCTGGAGAACGTTTTAGAAGGTGCGCTCACCAAGGCGGGATTGCTGAGCGCAAAGCGATGATCGACCGCGAGCACGATTTGTCGATCACGAAGCAAGCGGAAGTCTTGCAGATCAGCCGTGGCAGCGTCTATTACCTGCCGCGCCCGGTGTCGGACGCCGATCTCGCGGTCATGCGGCGTCTCGATCGGCTGCATCTGGAGTTTCCTTTCGCCGGTTCGCGGATGTTGAGAGGCCTGCTGGCTGCCGAGGGGTGCAAGATCGGCCGCCGGCACGTCAAAACGCTGATGCGGCGGATGGGGATAGAAGCGCTCTATCGCCGCCCCCGAACCACGAAGCCGGAGCCCGGCCACAAGATTTATCCCTATCTGCTGCGCGGCATGGAGATCACGCGTCCGAACCAGGTCTGGGCGATGGACATCACTTACATCCCGATGGCGCGCGGCTTCGTGTATCTCGCTGTCGTGCTCGATTGGGCTACCCGACGAGTATCGTCATGGCGGTTATCGATCACGATGGAAGCGGCCTTCTGCGTCGAGACCCTGGAGGATGCCTTGGCGCTGCACGGCCGGCCTGACGTCTTCAACACCGACCAGGGTTCACAGTTCACCGGTGCGGACTTCACCGCCGTGCTCGCCGGCAACGGCATCGCCATCAGCATGGACGGCAAAGGGGCTTGGCGGGACAACGTGTTCGTCGAGCGGTTGTGGCGCAGCGTCAAGTACGAGGAGGTGTATCTGCGGGCCTACGAGACCGTCAGCGAGGCGCGCGACTCGATCGGCAGATATCTCGACTTCTACAATCGCGCATCGGAACACCCATCTGGCTATGTGATTGAAGAGAAGAGGCTTTGTTGGTTGGGATGCGATCCTGCGGGGTATTTTGGGTTCAGCCGCGCCCGTTCGGCAATGGCTTGTGCAGCGGATGTTGTGAGTGCGGCGCGGGCGAAGATCCAAGGGCCATCAGATAAGGGATGGATGGCCTCGATCTCGCCGGCCTCCGCTGCCAGCCGGAGCGTCTTGGGCGCGATCTTGAGAAGCTGCGCGGCTTTGCTGAGATTGAGCCAAGGCTCTATCCCGTCCTCCGCGGGCTTGAACACCGGGGTGCGATAGTTCGAGCGCATTGATGTGACGCGCTCGCGGGTCCAGCGATTGCCGTTGCCCGTCTTGAGGCCGTTGCGGTTGAGGAGGCCGGCAATCAGATCGTCGCTGGCGATCAGCACCAGTTGACGCACGGCTTGGATAATATCGGCAGAGGTGCTGTTGCGCTGTCCGCGCCGGCGCTTGGGCAAGCGCAACTCGCTGTGGACGCCGCCCACCCAGTGGACGATGAGAGCGATTTCGGAGGCCGCATCGTCGATATCGGCCACGACCTCATGGATCAGGGTGCGCACGATGCGCTTCTTGATACGGGCATCGGTCGTCGGCGCTGACCAGACGGTTCGCAGGTTCGACGCCAGGATGCCGAACGAGGCCGGAGCGACGGCGGGAGCAGGTGTACTCGCATCAGGCGCGGCAAGTTTGCCCTCGACCTCCGCCACATGGACGAGCGCCCTATTCCAGCGCGCTTCAAGCTCGCTGGCCACCAGCCGGTTCGCGGGGTCAGCGGCATCGTATTGCCGGAAGGCCCGGTCGGCGGCATAGCGCGCCGCTTCGAGGTCGCGACTGAGCGCTTCGCGCACCTGATCCCGCCGTTCTCCGGCTTCCTTAGCGGCAGCGGTTGCAGCGGCAATAGCCCCCGGGCCGACGACACCCAGCAGTGCTTCCTCGATCGCATCATCGGCCCGCAATCCGCCGAAGGCGATGCAGTGAGGGCCGCCATTATCCATCCAGGCGCGGCTGCAGCTGTAGCGAGGGATATGGTGCTTCATGCCGGAGTACCGGAGCGTGAGCTTGCGGCCGCAGCGCTTGCACCGGATCAGACCGGCCAGCAGCCCGTCACCATGCTTGGGCGCGCCGTGATGCCGACCCGTGGGAACGTTGCTGCTGACCATCGTGCGGATCGCCTCAAATCTCTCCCAACTCACATATCCTTCGTGGGTGTTGGGCTTCAGCGCCAGCCATTCGTTCCGTGCCTTGCGGTGGATCTTCACGCTCACGCCCGCGGCGCTGTATCCCGCCGCCACAGCCGTCTTACCATAGGCATAGGCGCCGCCGTAGACCGGGTTCTCAATGATCCGGTGGATGGCGGAGTAGCTCGGTCGCCGCCAGGCCGTATCGCCGTTGGTCTCCTTCACCGGCAGATCGAGATTGTACTCGTGAAGCCAGCAGAGCGCCTGTCGCGCGCTGCCCAGTTCCTCGACCTTGTCGAACACCAGCTTGATCGCTTCCTGGACACGCCGATCCGGATCCTTCTCATAACGGTCCCCGGCCTTCACGAAGCCGACGGGCGCCACCACGATTAACTCGCCCCGGCGCGCCTTCTCGTAGCGGGCCGAGAGCGAGCGCTGACGCAACGGATCCAGCTCGTACTCGTTGAGGCTGCCCTTGAGCCCGAGCAGCAGGCGGTCGTTGCCGTGCCTCGGCGCATAGATTGTCTCCTGATCGACCAGAACGGTATCGACCACGCGGCACATCTCGATGAGTTGCTGCCAATCCCGGCTGTTGCGAGCGAAGCGCGAGACCTCGCGGGCGCAAACCGCACCAACCTTACCGAGGCAAACCTCCGCCACCATTCGCTCGAAGCCGGCGCGTTGTACACCGCCAGCGGCTGAGCGACCGAGATCATCATCGATCACTTCAATCTCTGACCACCCGAGCGCCGTGAGCCGGTCCCGCATGGCATATTGCAATGCGCTGCTCTCGCGATTGTGCAGCACCCGATGGGCTGAGGATTGACGCACGTAAAGAACCGCCTTGCGCTCCAGATGATGGGGTCTAACCTTGTCAGAGATCATGATCGACCTCCTTCGCGAGCAGCGTTGCTGTCCTCGCAGCATGGTCGAGGATCAACTGCGTCATCAGGTTCATGATGGCCGCCCGGGCTTCCGCCGGCAGCTCCAGCCATGCGGGTGCGCCGATGGCGCCGTTCGGCAGGCCACTCCCGAACAGATCCATCTGCGGCTGCGCCCGCGGTTGTCGATCGTGTTGATATCCGCTCCCTGGCATTGCCGTCTGCCGTGACATGAGTCTCTCCCCGATTCTGGTCGTGAGAGGCTCTGGATGCGCCAGAAAGCAGGGCAGCTGATGGCGTTCGATCCTTCAACGCCAGATCGAGAAGCGCAGAGAGCGCCGCAAGTGCGTCGATGCTGACAAACGGCTGAGCTGTCAAAAGCTGCGCGTCAGGGCATGCCGTCCGGTCGAACATCCATGCTGGAACTTCCAGCCAACGATCTGCTCGCGACCCATCCAGCGTGCAGCGAAAAACGACAGCATCAGCCTTGTCGACAGCCCCATAAACGCTAACTCGGCGACCAAACCAAGGATGATGCCGATAAAGAACTTCGCAAGGAGCGATCCTGTGGGCGTTCTCAAACGTTGTTGTACAATCGCCGCCGTCCCCACTCGAGCCTTGACGGCAGCACACCTGATCAAGCCTACTTCACCCCACTGCCAATCCGCTTGGCAGCCTAACCCCGGCAGAGGCTCCACTTATCAACGCGGAGATTCTGTTCAGACAACCGCGACCAGCTCAAATCCCTGGTGGCGTGATAGAAAGGGATCAGGATGCGGTGGATTCCCAACTAACAAACCGGTTCAAGTGGTCCCGCTCTGCGGGTCCATTTCACTCCTCTACTTCAACATTTCTCGGGACACTCCCCATCTGGCAACAGGGCTGGGTCAAATGATGCTCGAAGCAATTTCATGATTTCTGAGCGCTTGCCGCATTGGGCCGTCCATTAGCTCGATCGTCGGAGCTACAAAATCCTGATTGTAGCGAGCACCCTGATTTTCCCCGTACATAGATCGAAAATCTAGACCATAGACTGGCTTTATCGATTCTATAAAACACTGTCCTGCCGCAATCTTAAATGTCACTTCGCCAGTAATCCTTCGATTTGCTACATTAGCAAACTCGTCGATGCAGTATACAACAGGATCTGCTCTACCGGACACCATACACTGGACCCAGCGCGTCTCAAGATATCGCTTTGTTGACAGCTCAATCGGGGTCAACGAAGCATGTTCCAGAATTTTATGTGCCCTGATTATCAATGTCGCAGCAGGGGATTCATGGATTTCGCGCACTTTGACACCTGACGCTCGCTCTTCCAAGTGATCGTGCAGACCGATGCCATGGCATCCTACGAACGTGTTCAGCTTTATGATGGCCTGCACAATGTCGGTGACTTCATCTATTCCATTTCGGTCGCCGAGCTCGACACGCACCGGAAGACCTGCGTCGAATTCAATCGACACGCGCCCATACCCGTTGGAAGGCGGGAGCTTCACCCACGCAAGAGCGTCGGAAGGGAGCGAAAAGGTCAAGTCGTCGAGCGAACCCGCCTCAATCTCCCTCCCCCACATATTCTCATCGACACTGTAAGGGCTCTTTCGAGTGGCAGACACCGGGATGCCATGTTTGTGCGCGAACTCAATCTCCCGATCTCGATCGAGTTGGTTATTGCGGATAGGGGCGAGGATCTTCACGCCTTCCAGGCGGGATAATAGCGCATTATCAAACCGAAATGAATCGTTCCCTCGGCCAGTCGCTCCGTGGGCGACAATCCTCAACTTTCTCTGCTTTGCGATCTCTACCGCGCAATCGCTCACAATCTGTCGGCTCAAAGAAGATGCCAGAGGATGCTCATCAAAATAGCAGGCATTAAGCCGAATAGCTTTCGAAATATACTTAGTGTAAAATTCCCATTTTGCATCTTTAAAGATATACTCTGCACCAAGATTAACAGCTTTTCTACCAATCTCGTTGAAATCTTCACTTTGGCCAACGTCGCAAGTTAATGCAATCACCGATAATTTGAATTCCTGTTGAATAAATTTGATGCAACATGACGTATCCAGCCCGCCAGAATACAGCAGAAGGCATGTCGCACCGTCAGACACATCTCCTGGTTTTAGGGTATAGTCTGCTAAGTATGCTTGCGAACCCACCCCGAAGAAATCGCTACTGGCAGATATGTTCATCACTTGCTCCTTTTAGCGTCAGACTCCCGATTGGCGAATGGCCAGAGGTTAGCGCCACACTATACGGGGAGTGGAATTCTCGAAACTACCAGGATGGGTGGCTGGGCAGTACTGAGTGCGCTCGCTGTGCCTGAGGCTAAAAAACATTCAGCATACCGCCAAGCTATCGCTGAAAGTTGGTGACGGCGCTGAATCGCGAAGACGGCATATCGTGGGGGTGCTCGACGCCTTCACTTCTCCACCGAACGAGCGATACGCCATATCCAAAGATGACATCATCAAGCTGAAGCGAGCCGCACGGGCGTCTCGTCGAGCGCTACGCCGCTCGTCTCGTCGAAGAGAGGCTCGCTCGGCATGGCACGTGGCGTTGCCTTACCGAGTGACCTTGCCCCCGCGCTTAATCCAGTTTGAAGTTCGTTCTGGCCCACGACAAGGACCAGAATGAAGTGCAGCCGCTTTTCGGAAGAGCAGATCATCGGGATCTTGAAGGAGCATGGGGCCGACGTGTCGGTGGCCGATCTGTGCCGCAAGCATGGCGTCAGCGACGCCAGCATCTACAAAATGAAGGCCAGGTTCGGCGGGATGGACGTCTCTGAGGCCAAGCGGCTAAGAACGCTGGAGGACGAGAACACGAAGCTGAAGCGGCTCCTGGCCGACGCCATGCTGGACAATGCGGCGCTGAAGGACCTCTTGGGAAAGAATGCATGACCCGCCCCGCCCGTGCAAGGTCGTTTGATGAGGACGATGCAGTCTGCACAAATGTATCCGGCCTCTTGCAAGTGGGCCGCTGTTGCGGCCAGGCCATGATGAGATCCGCGCGTGCCGTTCCCAGATAAATGGTTCGGGCTCATAATGCCTGCATTGCCGTAGCTCGGCTCGCAGCCCGGCTCTTGGCGGTCGAGGAGCGCAGCAGACCAGCGACGCGGTTGCAAGTGTATGGCTGTCGCTACGCCGATCATGTCAACCCCGCCAACGATTGCGCTTTTTAATAGGTTCAGTTCGCCTGTTGTTCGGTCGCTCAGCCTGCGTTCTCGACAAATGCGAGCGTGCCATCGACAACCTCAAAGTAAGTAAGCAGCGGCGCCGCGCTCAACAGCCGCACGAGATTGAAAAAAGATAGAGGCGAAACGGATGCCAATGGCCGAAAATTGAGTGATCTGGCGGCAGCCTCTCAGCTTTCTGACGATAATTGGAGCTCGGCACGAGATTAACTGAACCGGACCTCAAGTAGGATCGATCTATCCAGCAGTCCGATTGCGCCAGCCGCGCGGGTGGAGAGGCGCAGCTTCATGTGGAGACCGGATGTCAGGCGACCATGATGGCATCAATTTGCCCCTTTTCCCAATCGAGGGAGCCCCGGGATCACCATATGCTTCCCTCTTGCGCAGCATGGGGCAATGCGTGTTCATAGCGGGTTAAATGCATTGGCATCGCAGGTAATCCACGTCAGAAAGCTATTCAGTCAGAATGGTTGCATCGCTCGCGGCCCAAGAGGCGACGCATGGATCGCCGACGTCGGGCATTGTTTCAGCGGATACGTTCAGCACCTTGGACGTTAGTCTCGATCCGGACTCGCTGCGGAATTCGAAGATCGTCGCATCTCCAACGAAGGTCATGCCGACGATGCTTCCCTGGATGCCGTCGGGCGACCTGGCGAGACCCTTGTTCAGATGCAAATTCTCCGGCCGCAGGCATAGCGTTGCATCCCTGTCCGCACCAGACCATGGCGGAGCAGGTAGGGTTTTGTCAGCAGGACCATGCACGATGCCTGACTTGAGCTTAACAGGTATGAGATTGACCTCACCGACGAAACCCGCAACGAACAAGTCGACCGGCCGGCGATAAATGTCCTTTGGCGCGGAGACTTGGCGGATCCGTCCCTCGTGCATCACCGCGACCCGATCGGACATGGCGAGCGCCTCATCCTGGTCGTGCGTGACGTAGATCATCGTCTTGCCAACCTCCTTGTGCAGCGTCTTGATCTCGTTCCTCAGATGCTCGCGCAGCTTCTTGTCCAACGCGCCCAAAGGCTCATCAAGAAGAAGAACGGGCGGATCGAAGACCAGGGCCCGCGCGATCGCCACTCGCTGCTGTTGACCGCCGGACATTTGGTGGGGGTAGCGCGTGTCCAAGGCACCGAGATGCACCTGATCGAGGATGCGGCGTACCCGCGTTTCGATCTCCACCTTTGCCATACGCCGCATGCGAAGCGGATACGCAACGTTCTCGGCGACTGTCATATGCGGGAACAGTGCGTAGTTTTGGAAGATCACGCCCAGTTCGCGGCGGTGAGGCGGCAGGCGCGTGATGTCCTTGTCATCGAGCAGAACGTGACCGCTATTGGGCAGCTCGAAACCCGCGATCATCATCAGAGTTGTGGTTTTTCCCGATCCGCTAGGACCCAGCAAGGAGATGAATTCTCCGGGCGAAACGGAAAGACTGACGTCGTCGACGGCCATCGCGTTACCGTAACGCTTCTGCAGGTTACGTAGTGTGATACCTCCGGTTTTCACGTCACTGCCGCTCACGGTCGCTCTCATCAACATTTCAGCTCCCTTGGTACAATCCGCAATCGGTTTTCGTTTGAGCTGCGCGCCCGTTCAGAGCAGTCAGGAGTTTTTTTGCCGTCTAAGCAGGGTACCGACGAGAATGACAATCGTCGCGATCAGCATCTGCAGTGTGGCCACAGCAGCGATAGTGGGGCTAATGTCCTGTCGGATGCCTTCCCACATGCGCATCGGCAAGGTCGTGATCTTTCCGATGCCGAGGAACAGCACGTAGACCACGTCGTCAAACGACGCCAGGAAGGCAAAGAAGCTGGCGACGATCAGCGCCGGCATGACCAGCGGCGCGATGATCGTGCGAAAGGTGGCCAGCGGCCCGGCGCCAAGGCTCCGGGCCGCACGCTCATAAGTCGGGTTAAGGTCGCGCAGATTGGCAACCACAATCACCACCACGTAAGGAATGGCATGGACCGCGTGGCCAAGCGCCAGACCAAACTCGGTGCCCTGCAGCCCGAACCGCGCGAGCAAGAAATACGTCGCGACGGCTACGATAACTGTAGGCATGATAATAGGCGAGAGCACGAGCCCAATCATAGCTCCGCGACCAGGCATCCCACCGCGCGATAACCCGAAGGCAAGCACACCGCCGAGCGCAGTAGCCATGCCCGCCGCCATCAGCGCAATGCGGATGCTGGTGAAGGTCGCGCGCAGCCAAAGCGTGTCGAAAAGATAGGCCTCGTAGTTGCGCAGCGAGTAGCCTGGCAACGGGAAGAGGAAGTACGACGAAGCGCTGAACGACAAGTATGCGACGATCACGACCGGCAGCAGGAGAAGCACGGCCAGAAAGCTTGCCAGAATCGGGACACCTCGCCCTCTCGTCGAAGGAAGCCAGCGGTCGAGCGTGTTTGCTGCCGAGCCGACACGCATCAACAGTCGGGCACCCATTTGGCGGCGGGAGGTGGTCGAACCGACCTTGCCGTCGGAGAATCCCAGGAGCTGCTCAATCGGGAAGAAGCGCGAGCCGAGCCACAATACGCTCAGGACGGCGACCAGGAGGACCACGGAAAGCGCAGCACCAAAATTCCAATTGAGTTGTTCCAGGATCTGCGAGCTGATCGCCATGGTAATCATGACGTCTGACAGCCCGCCCATCAACGCAGGTGTAATGTAGAAGCCGAGACAATAGATGAAGACGAGCAGAACCCCTGCAATCAAACCAGGCAGGCTAAGCGGCAGAAAGATCGTGAGGAAGGCAGCGATCGGGCTCGCTCCATTCGACCTCGCGGCGCGCAGAAGCTTCGGGTCAATGCTGGACATGACCGTATACATCGGCAGGATCATCATCGGCATGACAATGTGGGTCATACCGAGGATTACACCAAATCGGTTATAGAGCATTGGCACTGGTTGAGACACCCAGCCGAGCTCGAGTAAGAACTGGTTGACGACGCCATTGCGTCCGAGAAGGACGATCCAGGCGAAGGTCCGCGCCAGAGTGCTGGTAAAATAAGGCAGCACGACCCCGATGAGCAAAAAGGTGCGCAACGCCACTCCGCCCGTCGTCAGAGCGTAGGCAATGGGATAGCTCAGCACGAAGGCGAGCGCAGTCACCGTCACGCTGATCTCCAGCGTGTTGCGCATCACGGTCAGATAGACGGGCGTGTCTGCGATGCGCGAGAAATTCGCCAGCGTCCAGCTCGGCATCCCAAAGGCAAGCAACAGAAGACCTGTGAGCGGCACCACAAAGAGCACCACGAGGAAGATGCTTCCAGGCAGCAGCAGCCAAGCCCAAGGCGTGGGCCAAGGTCGCGAGGATTCCGCCCGGCCCTTGATCGTGATGGAACTCACTGTGCCCGCCATGCCAGCCAGCGCTCCTGGAGATGATCTACATTGGTCTGGCCGTCAGGGCGCTTGGCGGCGAGCCAAGCATCATCCTGAGCCACGAGTTGGGATGCATTCTCCTCAGTAATGCTGAGGAGGGGAACAAGATCCGCCGGCAAATACTTGAGCTGATTCACATTGGGACCTGTCAGGTTTGTCCCAAGCGTAAAGCCCGCAGCGTTCTGAGCCCGGTTCAGGAAAGCAACCAGCTTTTGTGCGTTTGCGGTGTTAGGACCGCCTTTGAGCACCGTCCAGTAGACATAGACCAGATTGCCACCGCTCCACACCATGCGAATAGGCGCCCCCTGACGGATGGCCGACAGCGCACGACCATCGTAACAGCTCGTCATCACGAACTCCCGATTGATCAACGCTTGAACAGGCTCCCCTCCAGCCGTCCACCACTTCGCGACATTCGGCTTGATCTCCGAGAGCTTCTTAAGAGCCCTCTCGACCTTGTCATCGGTCAAGGGCCAACGATCCGAATTTGGCACGCCGTCAGCTGCGAGCGCCAACACCATATGCCTGGCGACGGCACTGAGGCCCCGCGGCCCTGGGAAGGCTTTGACATTCCAGAAATCGGCCCAGTTTTGCGGTCCTCCCTTCGAAAAGGAACGCTCGTCATAAGCGAGCAATGTCGTTGAACGGAATGCGACGACTGCGTCACTGAGGCGAGCACTCTGCGGCGCCCCCTTGAGCGCTTCTTCGTCCCACAAACCGTAGTCGATGGGCTGAAACAAACCCGCCTCATGCATAGTCGGGAAGTTCTGCCCGTCAATCAGGGCGACATCCCAGTCGATGCGCCCGGCGCGAGACATTGCTCTCACTTGGGGTTCGGCAATGTCAGCGGTCACATCGACCACAGCAATGCCCGTCGCCTTTGTGAAAGGTTCATAAACGTATTTTCTCACCGCTTGCGTGTACGATCCGCCATAGCTGAAGACGACAACTTCGCCACTGCCGGCGAGCTTGTCCTGCGCCCAGGCAGCGGTAGCCTTAGCGACGAACGGCACGCTCAGTAAAGCCGCCGACGTTCCAAGAAATGAGCGCCGGCTCGTGCCGCGATGAAAACGGCCAGCCCTATCACTTGTAATCATGACACTCCTCCCCAAACTGACCCAAGCACTACATCGTTTCCCGCCATCATTTAGACCGTCTGGCGAGCCATCCGCGCGCAAATCCAGCAATGAATGGCGACCCATCAAAGAAAAACTGCAAATCCCGGGCCACCTCTACGCAATTCCACCATCAAATATTGCAATATGTCGGCTTTACAACCACAGGCTCGTAACTCGCCTCCACCGCTAGCTCTTCAAACCGACACGCGCCGCCCGCCTCACGACAGGTTTATCCGGCGAGGCCAGCCGCAACACCGCACGGTCGACCCACAGAAGGAAGTTCCGGTAGGATCCCATCATGATGCTTCCTGCCTGCAGGCGAATGTTATCGAGCGCTAGGGGGACCTTGCTACGCGATCTCAGCTGAGCTCGTTTCAGCTGCAACACACTTGTCAAAGGTGCGCGAATGAACAAGCCTGTTGGTTCAGATCGGAAGACAAGAAGCGACGTTTCAAATTGCCGCTTCTTTCGCAAGTTCGTCCATGACTTGCTTGGTCGCGCGATAGGCGATCTCGACGATCTCATCTATCTCAAATTCGGAAACGACGAGAGGCGGAGCGAAACCTAGAATGTCACCATGCGGCATCGCTCGCGCGATGAGTCCCTTGTCGCGCGCCGCCTTGGAGATGCGGGCGCCCACCTTGAGCTGCGGGTCAAAGCGTCGTTTGGTTTGCCGATCGGCGACAAACTCAAGGGCACCGAGCAAACCCACTCCCCTTACCTCACCGACGATCTCAAGCTGGGCGAACCGCTCCTTCAGCCGCTTCGACAAATGCAAACCCACGGTTCTCGCGCGCTCGCTTAGTCGCTCCTTCTCCACAATATCGAGGACGGCATTAGCAGCTGCGGCCGCAATCGGATGACCGGAATAGGTATATCCGTGGGAGAATGCGCCGACGCGATCGGCTGCTTCTTCCATGACCGCGTAGACTTTCTGCCCGACGATTGCTGCCGAGAGGGGCATATAACCGGAAGTCAGACCCTTCGCTACTGTTACAAGGTCAGGCTCCATTCCATAAAGAGTGCTGCCGAACTCAGCGCCGGTCCGGCCGAACCCACAAATCACTTCATCGGCGATCAACAAGACGTCGTAGCGCCTAAGCACGGCTTGAATTTCACGCCAGTAACCATCGGGCGGGGGCGTGATCCCTCCTGTACCCAGCACCGGCTCCGCAATAAAGGCGCCGATCGTTTCCGGTCCTTCACGCACGATCATCTCTTCTAGTTCGGCTGCACGTCGACCAGAGAACGCCTCCTCCGTCTCACCTGACTCGGCACCCCAGTAGTGGTGAGGCGCGCCTGTGTGCAAAATGCCTGGAAAGGGCAGGTCCATGTGATCATGGTAGAACGACATGCCCGTCATAGATCCGGAAATTACCGAACAACCATGGTAACCCCGATCGCGCGAGATAATCTTCTTCTTCTTCGGCTGACCGCGCAAATTGTTATAGTACCAGACAAGCTTGGCTTGCGTTTCGTTGGCGTCTGATCCGGATAGCCCGTAGAAGACTTTGCTTGGCTTACCCGGCGCCATTCGCACGAGGCGGTCTGACAGATTTGCCAGCTCGTCCGTCGTGTGGGCAGCATATGTATGGTAGTAGGCCAACTTATAGGCCTGGCGCGCAATCGCCTCGGCCACCTCGGTGCGGCCGTACCCAATGTTGACGCAGTAAAGGCCAGCAAACCCGTCAATATAGGTATGTCCCTGTGCGTCTTCGATGCGGATACCCTTTCCTCCCGTGACGATGGTCGGATCACCAAGCTTACCTGTGGCAAAATCCTTAAGTTGGGTGAAAGGATGCAGAACAGCCGCGCGATCTTTTTCCGCGATCGTCTTGATTTCGTTCATACCATTTCTCCTAAGCCAGGTCGCCGAAGCAGACGTACTTCAATTCCATGAATTCCTGAATGCCATATCGAGAACCTTCGCGACCGAGCCCGGATTGCTTCCAACCTCCAAACGGAATTGGAGGTCCAGTGAATGAGGCCGTATTGATGCCGACCATTCCGTATTCGATCTTCTCAGAAAGTCGTAGCGCCCGACGCAAGCTGTCTGTGTAGATATAGGCCGCCAAGCCCATTTCACTTGAATTGGCCCGCGCGAGAACCTCCTCTTCGGAATCGAACGGAAGTACCGCGGCGACCGGGCCGAACGTCTCCTCGGTTGAGATGAGCATGTCGTCAGTGACATCGCTCAGCAGCGCTGGAGCGACAAAGTTCGGCCCGAAGACTTCATCTTGCTTTGCAGAAATAACCCGTGCCCCTTTTGCCGCAGCATCCTTAATCTGAGCCCTGCACTTTTCGGCCACGGACGACTTCGTCATCGGTCCGACATCAGTCGCAGCCTCCAGGCCATGGCCAACCCCGAGCCGAGCGATCGCCGCAGCAAACTTCTCAACGAAGGCGCCATAAACGCCCCTCTGTACGTAGATCCGATTAGCCGCCAGGCAGTCCTGCCCCGACGTGGCAAACTTAGCGGCCATCGCACCTTTGACGACCTTATCGAGATCGACGTCATCAAAGACAATGAAGGGGGCATGTCCCCCAAGCTCGAGAGAGACCTTCTTTACCGTCTGCGCGGCCCACTCCAGTAGCAACCGACCGACTTCTGTGGACCCGGTGAACGAAAGGGCTCGCACCCGTGCATCCCGCAACAGCGGCTCCGAGAGTTCGATCGGATTGCCGACGAGCACCTGAAACACGCCACGTGGAACTCCAGCCTCCTCAGCCAATCTTGCGAGGGCAAGAGCCGACAGCGGCGTCTCGGGCGCAGGCTTCACGATGACGGGGCAGCCAGCCGCCATAGCGGCGCCGGCCTTTCGCGTGATCATAGCGACAGGAAAATTCCAAGGAGTGATTGCCGCTGCAACACCAACTGGCTGCATTCTGACCTGAAGCAGACTTCCAGGCTTATGGCTTGGGATCGTCTCGCCATAGGCGCGCTCTCCCTCTGCGGCAAACCACTGGAGAAACCCGGCACCATATCCAATTTCGAACCTTGCTTCCGCAAGCGGCTTGCCTTGCTCGCTCGTTATGAGGACCGCAAGCTCCTCCGCATGGGCGAGCATTAGCGAGGCCCAAGTCCTGAGAATTGCACCCCGCCTCTCTGGTAGCAGCTCTCGCCATTGAGCAAATGATCGCTGCGCCGCGTCGATCGCAAGATTCATGTCTGCGGCGCTGCAGCGAGCAACTTCAGCGAAGACTTCGCCAGTTGCCGGATCGATGACAACATCTCTTTGGTCGCCCGCGATCCAGCGACCATCGATCAGAGCAGCTCCCGCGATAAAATCTCGACGGAGCAAATTGTCTATATGCCTCTTAGCCAGCCCGACCAGAGGTGGACTTTTAGGCCGGGCAGCTTGCAACACCATTTCGAAGTCCTTGGCGGTCATCTTGTTGAAATTCTGCTGCCAATCAGGATACTAATGTTGGAGACAGATTTGCGTCGCATTTCACCGTCGTTTAGACGGTTTCCTGCAGGACCTCGCTGCTTGGCAGTGGAATTCAACGGAGCCCCGGACTTATGCAATATGATCGAACTGACGCCCGTATCCTGGAGATCGTGCAGAAGAATAATCGGCTGACATCTGAGATCATCGGCGAGCTGGCTGGGCTTTCTGCAACTGCGTGCCAAAGGCGCTTGAAGAGGCTCCGGTCTGACGGCATCATCGAGGCGGATGTCTCGATTGTTTCGGCAAAGGCGGTAGGAAGGCCTATTCAGATGCTGGTGCTCGTAAGCCTCGAGCGCGAGCGCGCAGATATCATAGACAGGTTCAAGAAGGCGATTAAGTCGTCAGCTGAGGTCGTCAACGGATTCTACGTCACTGGGGACGCCGACTTCGTTCTGTATATTACGTCGCGGACGATGGAAGATTATGAGCAATTCACGCGGCGTTTTTTCTATGAGAACCCTGACATCAAGGGGTTCAAGACGATGGTTGTTATGGATCGTGTAAAGACTGGTTTTGCGATTCCGGTAGAGATTCCAGACGAAGATTGATGTTCGTATCTTTGCGGTCGTTGTTTCGAGGCCTCGCGCGTTTTTTCATCGCCCATCCTCTCACAAAGCGAGAAACAAGCACCCGCGCTCTTGTAGTATCTATGGATGTTGATACGCGCTGAGGCAGAGGAGCATGGCTGCTCCAGCAGAAGGAATGGCGGCCAAGTGAGGCGACGTCGCGGACATCTGAGAGCAAATCGAACTGCCGTTGCGGCTGTGACGCCCCGATCGGATCGTTGCTGGAGCAATGCTAAAAAGCTGTCAGAGAACTCGACAAATTTATTCCTTGATCTGGATATCATTTTTGCAGGTCGTGGTAGAAGCAGCAAATTCCTAAACGAACCGGGCAGACAACGCGAATTTCAGATGTTTGAGGGTGGGCCGGAACCGCTCGTCCGATTTGGCTTCGGCGTTCCGCGACAAACACTGACTTTGGTTAGGTCGTGGTGCACGGTCCGTGGATCTAAATGACGAAACTTTCCGATCCTCAGATTTTTAGCGTCAATGGTATTGCGGCGCCGCTGTGTTACCCCACCTTCCGCCGGATTTGGATCGCGAGCTTGCTGTCGAACCTCGGTATACTTGTCCAAGGGGTCGGCGCGGCCTGGGCCATGACAGAGATGACATCGTCAGCCGATAAAGTTGCGTTGGTGCAGACGGCTTTGTTGCTGCCTGTGATGTTGATCGCTGTGCCGGCCGGTGCCATCGCTGACATGTATGACCGCCGAATTGTGATGCTCGTTGCGCTCTTTATTGCGCTCTGCGGCGCGACAGCGTTGACTGCGCTCGATTGGTCGGGGCTTACCACGCCGGATCTACTCCTGGTGCTTTCCTTTGTGGTCGGCGGTGGCATGGCATTGATGGGACCGGCCTGGAGCTCCTCGGTCAGCGAGCAGGTTTCGCCAAAGACGCTGCCGGCGGCGATTGCCCTCAATGGCATTAGCTACAACATCGCGCGTAGCTTTGGGCCCGCGGTCGGGGGAATTGTTGTTGCGACCGCGGGCGCGGGTGCGGCCTTCGCAATCAACGCATTCCTCTATTTACCACTGATCGTGGCGTTGTTCCTCTGGAACCGTATCGCGGAGCCGTCGCGGCTACCGCGCGAACACCTGAGCCGCGCCATTGTTTCGGGCGTACGCTATATCGCCAATTCGCCTTCGATTAGGATTGTGGTAGCGCGCACCATGATAACCGGCTTCGTCGGCAGCGCGCTCCAAGCGCTAATGCCGCTGGTCGCTCGCGACCTGTTGGACGGGGGCGCTCAGACTTACGGCATCATGCTAGGTGCGTTCGGGTTAGGCGCGGTAGTAGGAGCTCTCAACATCGGCGAAATGCGCAGGCGTATGAGTGGCGAGGCTGCGGTTCGTGCCTGCACACTGTCCATGAGCGGCGCAATCGCGGCGGTCGCGCTCAGTCACAATTCGGTCTTAACAGCCGCAGCTCTGGTTTTAGCGGGTGCCGTATGGACCATCGTGTGGACGCTGTTCAATATTGGCGTGCAGCTCTCCGCTCCGCGCTGGGTTGCGGGCCGCTCCGTTGCGGCTTGGCAGGCTGCGTTCTCTGGGGGCCTCGCAGTTGGCAGTTGGGGCTGGGGTCGCCTAGCCGATGCCGTCGGTGTCGACGTCACGCTGCTCATCTCTGCCGGACTGATGCTGCTCTTGCCGCTGCTTGGGCGCTGGCTGCGCATGCCGGCCATCACCGAGCGCGGGGAGGGCGCCGAGATGCTTGCCGATCCTAAGATGCGGCTCCCGCTGACCTACCGGAGCGGCCCACTGGTGGTTGAGCTCGAATATCGGGTGGCCTTGGAGAATGCCCGAGCCTTCCACAACCTCATGCAGGATGTGCAGCTCTACCGACAACGCAACGGGGCCTATGGTTGGTCAATTGCGCGTGATATCGCCGACCCCGAGCTGTGGACTGAGCGCTATCACTGCCCGACATGGCTCGACTATTTGCGCCAACGCAACCGCTGGACCCAGTCGGAACGTGCATTAGATGAGAAGGCAATGGCTTTCCATATCGGGCCTGAGCCAGTGCGTATCCGTCGTATGCTGGTCCGTCCGTTTGGATCGGTACGCTGGAACGATGATGTGCCCGACCGCGCCGCGAGTGAGCTCTAGTTGTTGGTCGGCGGCGCAAGCACTAACCGTCCCTTCCATTGCACCGCATTCAACCCCCCGGCTGCGATGACGCCGTTGCGCTTGGCTCCCCCCGTCATCCACTTCCCCAGATACTCACTTATGTCAGTCAGATTTAACGCGGACCGAAATCGCCAACTATTCTGATGCTACTAGCCCTAGCAGGATCTTGAAAAGCTCGAGCGGAATCTGGGTGCGGTCTAGCAAATACAGGCCCGACGAACGATCGGCTAATAGCGATCGGTATTAATACGACACCAAATTGCTTAGGACTACTTGTCGCTCAAGCATTTGTTTGCCAGTTAGACGTATGAACGCTCGATCAAGGAAGCAACCTTCCAAGACCGTCAATACAACCGACACGATCGGCTCGAAGCAAACCTTGCCGACTTCATCAACGCCAGCAACTACACTCGGCGGCTGAGGACACTGAAGGTGTCTCACACTTTACGACTACATCTGCAATTGCTGGGCTCCCACCAAAACGATTCGCACTTAACCCACTCTAGCAAATGCCGGAACTAAACGCCTAGCTTCCTAAGTGTCACCAATCACACCAACTACACTCGGCGGCTGAGGACACTGAAGGTGTCTCACACTTTACGACTACATCTGCAATTGCTCGGCTCCCAGCAAAACGATTCGCACTTAACCCGCTCTAGCAAATGCCGGAACTAAACGCCTAGCTTCCTAAGTGTCACCAATCACACCAAAGCGCCCGTCTCACTCACCCGACGAAGGTGATAGTCGGCATCCCCAAAGGTGTTCTCGATCATGGTCAGCCGCTTAAAATAATGGCCCACCTTAGCCGCCATGGTCATGCCTATCCCGCCGTGAAGCTGGATCGACTGCTGGCCGATAAATTTTCCGCTCCTCCCGATCTGCACTTTAGCCGCAGCAACCGCTTTTGCACGCTCGGCAGCATTATCGATATCCCACGCCATGGTGGCGTACATCGCCATGGAGCGCGCCTGTTCGAGCGCCACAAACATGTCCGCGGCGCGGTGCTGCAGACTCTGAAACGAGCAGATTGGCACCCCGAACTGCTTTCGCGTCTTCATATAATCGACTGTGGTCCCCAGCGATTCGTCCATCAGGCCTACCGCTTCCGCGCAAAGCGCGGTCCGGGCGTCGTCAACCACCCGTTCGATAAGCGGCAGCGCATTCTCGGGATCGCCGATTGCCGCTGCGCTGCCCACCTCGACCCTTGTGAAGCTGATGTCGACGGCGCGCAGCCCATCTTGGGTCGGGTAGCTCTTTTTGGAGATGCCTCTCGCGTCGCCAGGCACCAGAAGCACCGCGATATCGCCTCTATCGCGTTGAGCGCCTTTGATGCGCACGGTGACGATCAACGTGTCGGCGTTCTCGCCATTGAGCACAACAAATTTTTCGCCGTCAATGACCCATCCATCGCGGCTCTTCTTGGCGGAGGTGGTCACGTCGTTCAGATCATAGCGAGAGTTCTTTTCAAGTTGCGCGAATCCGAAGGTCTTGCTGCCGTCGATGATCCCAGGCAGATGATCTGCCTTCTGCGCGTTCGAACCGCCACGGCGCAGGAAGCCGCCGCCAATCACAACCGTGGCGAGATAGGGCTCGACCACAAGCGCTCGGCCGAACGCTTCCATCACGATCATAGTCTCCACGCCGCCGCCACCAAACCCGCCATCGGCTTCTACAAAGGGAAGTCCGAGCAGACCCTGCTCAGCAAAGCGGCTCCAGATCAATCTGCTCCAGCCGCCCTTCTCCTTCGAATATTTTTTGCGCTGCTCGAAAGCGTAGACATCGGTCAAGAGTCCATCGACGCTTTCCTTGAGAAGCCGCTGCTCCTCGGACAAATTGAAGTCCATATCTCAGCTTCTCCTGGCGACGGATCTGGACTCTTGGGGGTCCCTATTTGCGGGGATGGAAGAAGAGTTAGAGTCCCAGCACCGCCTTGGCAATGATGTTACGCTGAATTTCGTCGGAGCCGCCGTAGATCGAGACTTTGCGGTTGTTGAAGTAGCTCGGCGTGATCTGTGCGGTCCAGTCCATCGCTTCGTACGAAGACTCGGGATGTTCGTTGTAGGGCGCAGCGAATGGCCCGATCATCTCCATCAAGAGTTCAGTCGCAGCCTGCTGGCTTTGTGTGCCCTTAATCTTAAGCATGGAAGACGCTGGATTTGGCTTACCCTTGCCGTGCTTGCCTTCGTCAGCGACAATGCGTAGTTGCGTGAGCTCCAGTGCCTTCAACTCGATCTCGGAGATAGCCAGCTTCTCCCGGAACGCGGGATCCTCGATCATAGGCCGGCCGCCACTTTTGACGTAAGAAGCCACCTCCTTGATGCGCCGGATGCGCTCCTTCGAGACGCCGACCCGTGCAATGCCAGTGCGCTCGTTGCCGAGCAGGAACTTTGCGTAGTCCCAGCCCTTGTTCTCCTCGCCGATTAGGTTTTCGTAGGGCACCTCGACGTCGTCCAAGAAGACCTCGTTGACCTCATGGCCACCATCGATGGTCTGAATCGGACGCACCGTCACGCCCTTGGAATTCAAGCAGAACACGATGAAGGAGATACCCATCTGCTTCTTGGCGCGGGGATCGGTGCGGCATAGGCAGAAGATCATGTCGGCATGCTGCGCGAGCGTGGTCCAGGTCTTCTGGCCATTGATAATCCACTTGTCGCCCCTGCGTTCGGCCTTGGTCGTGAGCGAGGCGAGATCCGAGCCAGCGCCGGGTTCCGAAAAGCCCTGGCACCACCAGTCATCCACGTTTGCGATGCGCGGCAGGTAATACTTTTTCTGCGCCTCATTACCGAAGGTGTAGATGACCGGGCCGACCATGCCGACGCCAAAGGCGAGCGGCGTCGGCGCAGGATACATCTGCAGCTCCTCCCTGAAGATGTAGTGCTGGACCGAGCTCCAGCCTGTGCCACCGTATTCCTTCGGCCAGGAACTTACGTTCCACCCCTTCTTGTTGAGAATGCGCCACCACGTAACCATTTCCTCCTTCGACACATGGCGACCTTCGATCATCTTGTGCCGCATCTGCGGCGATACATTGTCGCGTAGAAACTGCCGCACTTCCTGCCGGAAGGCTTGTTCTTCCTCGGTGAATACAACATCCATCGGATTCTCCTGCAACCGAATTAATTCGGGACGCGCTACGATGGCGAAACGCTCTCCATACTTACCAATCGGAAGAGGCCTCGACGTGAGTTAGAACTGAACGCGAAGAGGATCGGCGGGACTGACGAAGGGCAAAGCATCCGCCTGTTCCTAGCGCCCTTGCGTGGCGACACCAAGAACTTCTCCTTCCTGGCCTCTGCGAACCTGTTGGATGAAAGCGTCCTATGTCCACGCTCAACTTCCCGCTGTTCAATTTGTCGCAAAACGCGATTTGTCCCACCAAGGGCGTCTTGCCCCCATCAAGCGAGCGTTAACGCTTGCGCAGCTATTCCCGCATTCTATCTCCGTCAGGAATGCCGCACCCTGGTTTACGGGAGCGAAGCATTGCTCGTCCTGTGCTCCAAATGCATTCAGCCGCCCCTTCTCAGGGTTGCCACCTCTCTGTAGCAACGCTCGTGCCAGCCGCGTTCGAGCGCTTTAAACTTCTGATTCGTTTTGAGAATGACTCGTACTTCGCAAACAACGACCTCCGTTTTGAACCGAACAGAAATGGTACGCTGTCAGAGATCGGACAACCATCGAGAGTGGACCGTTATTTCCATTGCCGCACGGCTAACGGATTCAAATTTGCTAGCCTTCATTATCTCTCAGCTCGATGCGGATCGATGTGGACTAACGTTCGACTGCCGTTTCGAGCCCTGTGGTCATGAGAACGGACGGATGCAGAAGCCTCAGGTTTGCCGAAATGCTGGCGGTCGCGCAGTTGAGGCGTTTTCGGCACGACGGCCCTGCGAGGACAGTCCAGGACGCCTTCCGACGCGCGCAGTCCTCGACGCTCCCATAGCCGACCTGCCAGCCGGTTCGACGAGCCGTCTGCCGCAATAGATTGTCCTAAGCAGACCACCGACATCATCATCCAGCCGAACGGCTCTTCGATCCGCTTGCTTATCAATGCTGATCCAACACCGGGCACGACCTGAACGTGAGCAAGGACGCGGAAGCATCGCTCGCCGTCTGCCCGAAAACATCAGATGTGTGGCAGGGATGGCGAGACTCAAGCCAATCAGCAATGCTGGGGTCGCGCGCAGCGGCTGATGCATCACCGCCTAGCAAATCGGGCCAGCGCCTTCCGATCGATCTCGATGCCCAATCCCGACCCGTTAGGCACAGCGACGATGCCGCGAGTGTGCTCGATGGGCTCGGTGAAAATCGCCTGCCGGAGCGGGTTTTCGGTTCGGTCGAACTCCAGCAACGGCGCCACGGGTATGGGCGAGGACCGCGTGTGCGGCGGCAGAACGGCGAGCAAATGCAGCGACGCGGCAATTGCAATCCCGGTGCCCCAAACATGCGGATTGTAACGGACGCCGAACGCTTCTGCCATATCGGCGATCTTCTTGCATTCGGTCAAACCGCCGGCCGCGCAAATGTCGGGCTGCGCTATATCGAGCGCGCGCGAGACGAACACGTTGCGGAACCCGAAGCGCGTGAACTCACATTCTCCGCCTGCGATCGGGATCGAAATCGCCCCCTTTACCGCGCGGTGGCCGGCAAGATCCTCTGGCGCTACCGGCTCCTCAAACCAGCCGATATCGTATTTCTCGATTATCCGCCCCAGACGGATCGCTGCGAGGCTGTCAAAGGCGTGGTTCGCATCCACCATCAGCAACACAGTTGACCCGACCGCCTCGCGCACGACGCGTGTCGCGGCCGCATCCTCCTCGACACCGAAGCCGACCTTGAGCTTCACCGCCGAGAATCCCTCCGCGACGTAGCCCGCTGCCTCCTCAGCTAGATACCGGCTCGGGTCGTCAGCTTTGCGTCGGTGGAGGCCAGCCGCGTAGGCGACGATGTGACTCCGCTGCGCGCCGCCGAGCAGCTGATGCACGGGAACGCTAAAATACTTGCCCTTGAGGTCCCAGAGCGCGATATCGATACCGCTCAACCCCTCTATCACGACACCCTTCTGGCCGTGATCGCGCAGGCGCGCATAGATCATTTGCCAGAGATACTCTGTGCGCAGCGGATCTTCGCCAACTAGCCATGGCGCGACGCTCTCGACCACGGCGGCCGTCATCCTCGCCGGTCCGTAGCATTCGCCCCAGCCAACAAGACCCTGGTCGGTCTCGATTTCGACCAGCATCGCTGTACGCGTATCGTACCAGCCACGCGCGGAGGCAAGAGGCTCCGACAGCGCGGCTTGAAGGATATGAGTGCGAACGCTCGTAATCTTCATCGGCTTTGCCTTGTTCCAGTCCTGCTGCGCTCCTCACTCAGAGCAGCCGCTTCTAAATAGATACCGGCCGTGCTGCGGCTTTCAAACGCATTAAGCTTTGCCTTTGACAATGCTCGCACATAGGAAACGATGATCGATGTATTGAAGGTCAGATCTTTTAAGCTGTCAGCAACTTGACAAGAATACCGACCGTTCATGCATGAAGAGCGCCGGTATTCACCACGGTGGGGCAATGGCCGTCGTCGAGGCAGCGGCAGGGGAGCAGCGAAGCACTGCCTCTCGCTGTGCATCACCGGACACCCGCAAGTCCTTAGATGCCTGAGTTGGGATCCCCGTTGAGCCGCGCGGTGCTCGTGGACACAATCATCGCCGCGGTAGTTAGTACCGGACGCTTTGAGAGCCTCAGCCGACATCGCAGCCGTCATTGATGCGCATGTCCGTATTGCGCAAGGACCGGTCCGGCTGCCATCGATCCTACAACGCAAAATACGAAGCCATGGGAAAAGAGCGGTCCAATGCTAGTCTTGCCATCATTTTGGGGGTTACCTTTGAAGATGCTGTTCACAGCCAAACCACATGGAAGGCTACTGTAACGGTCATCTTTCGCGCTTGGTGCTATATAAAGTCGTGAAGATGTGCCTTCTGAAGCAGATCAGCGCTAAACACCTCTGTAAGATGATCTCTAGAGTTGGCGCGAGAAAGCTCATACCCTCGAACAACCTACAAAACGCGACCTCGTGGTTTTTGTCGAGGCCTATCATCCAAAATCTATCGCATGACTTTGTTTGGGAGCGATCAAGCTTTAAAGTTGGAGACGTGGGCGCCTTTGTTGATCTAGTCAGCGCGATCGCGACAGACTTATGGAAATCGGATCCTGTCTTTCTCCTCGCGGCGGCGGCATGATCATATACTTGCAGCAATGGGACGTGCAGCGGATCAACTACGATATTCATGTCTGTACTCCGTCCAGCTGTGACCTGCGACATAGCGTATGCTGTCATAGTATTGCTGTACACCGTCAACAAGGATCGAGACACTACCTACTCTGATCGAGACACTACCTACTCTGATCGAGACACTACCTACTCTGATAAGGAGTACATTTGATAGAAGGGCTATTGCTATTTCGACGCGAACCGCGGCGCACGAGCTTCAGCCGAGGTTCAACGGACCAACAACGCCCCTTGGCCGACTTTATTGACCTTAATGGCAAGAACTGGTCACTTAGAGCTTTCCTAACATCGAGCTCGTTTCAACGATTTCCATTACCTCGCGCCCGCCTTCTGCGCATATTTCCATGACGCTTTCGCGAGCGGCACGGTGCGCTTGGCAGCTTCGATCGCCTTGGCATTGGCGGCTGTGCCATCTCGGATCCGGGCTGCGATGCCTTGGGTCATGCCGACTAAGCGAAAGAGATTATACGAAAAATACCAGTTCAAATCCGGCAGCTCGCTGCCCGTGTAGTCGCGATAGATTTGCGCGGCCTCGTCCATGCTAGGAATATTGAGCGCCTTCAGGTCGGCGGTCGCAAGCCCCGGCCTAATCCATTGCATCAACAGATAGGTAAAATCGGACATGGGATCGCCGAGCGTCGACAATTCCCAGTCGAGCACCGCGATCACGCGCGGCTGCCTTGCGTGGAAGACAATGTTGTCGAGCCGATAATCGCCATGCACAATGGAGACACGCTTCTGCTCGGGGACCGTGCTCGGCAGCCACTCGATCAGCTTTTGAACCTCCGGAATATGTTGCGTCTCCGAGGCGCGGTACTGCTTGGTCCAGCGATCGACCTGGCGCGCGAAATAATTGCCAGCCTTTCCGAAGTCCGCAAGGCCGATCGTATCGGGATCAAACATGTGCAGCTTCGCGAGAGTCTTGATCTTGCTGCGGAAAATCTTCGGTCGCATCTCGACCGGCTCGCTCGGTAAGGTCGGATCCCAATAGACCCGTCCGTCCTCCATCGACATGATGTAGAAGGTCGTGCCAATGACGGCATCGTCAGTGCAGAGCGCAAATGCATGCGCGACCGGGAAGCCCTGATCGGCGAGCGCCGAGATGACACGGAACTCGCGATCCACCGCATGCGCCGACCGCAGCAATTTTCCGAAAGGCTTTCTGCGCATCACGTAAGAGCGGCCGGGGCTGTCGAGTTTGTAGGTGGGATTGGATTGGCCTCCCTTAAACTGTAAGACGGTCAAGGGGCCGGAGTAGCCCTCGACATGCTTGCGCATCCAACGATCAAGACGGATCTCGTCGATGCGATGTCGCTCTTCGACGGGTCTCGTGCCCGAAAACTCCTCGTCCTTCCTGACGCCGTCGGCCAAGGTGACGCTCCTCGAATTTCTTGAAGCGTCCCGCGTGGCCGCTTCTCATTAATCACCCGAGCAGTTGCATACTTCGGAAGTCCAAGTCTGACAATCAGGCGGCACTGCATTTCATCGGGCTATCAGACGCGTGGTACGCGTCGTGGTTTGGTCGCGGCGGATTCCGCTCCTCGTGGACGCGCAGGCGCAAGGTCTGCGTCGCTTGGTCGTTGATTCACGGGCTGGTTCGTCTTTAGATGCCAATTCAACAGTACTCACTGTCCTCGAACCTCTTGTGCGGATCTCAAGCCGCCAGACAGGAGGCAAAAGTCAATCTTTTTGGCGATGCGAACGGGCGGAGCTGAAACTGACTAGGGTCAGGCCTCTTTTCTCTGCGCTGACAATACGATCTTGACTCGCGTGGAAGCGGGCTGCGACCTTGCGTGAGTGACGAACAGTCGGAGGGGGAACTGAACGTCCTCGTCCCCGGGGTTTCAGCCTGCAGATGATCTCCGCGTCATCACCGGCGTCGTTCATCTTTTGAGAAGTCGCTGCCGCTCGTGTGATCCTGCGGCTAGAATCTACAATCGCTTCGTGCGCTGGGTGACGTGGGGTATGGGAAATCCTGTTCCGGGAGCTTGCTGGCCTGACGCGCGCTACGGACACGCAAATGATCGACGCCACGCACGTAAAAGCGCACCGCTCGGCAGCGAGCAGAAAAAGTGGGAGCGCAAGCAAGTTATTGGCCGCGCGAGCGGAGGGCACAGCACGAAGATCCACGCAGCCGCAGATGCTGATTGGCCTGATCGCAATCCTGCTGGCGTGGGTGAGACGCATGACTGCCGATCGCCGAACGTTTTTGCTCAATTGGAAACCGAACGACGTTCGCGCACCGAGCCCTCCTGAGAAACGGACGCTACCAGCGTGCCGTCACGCTTGAAGATCAAGCCGCGCGCAAGGCCGCGTCCGCCTTGCGCGCTCGGCGACTCTTTGGCGTAAAGTAGCCACTCGTCGGCCCGAAACGGGCGGTGGAACCATATTGCGTGATCGAGGCTCGCCGAGATCATGTGCCCGTCGAACAGAGTGCGGCCATAACGCACCATTACGGCATCGAGCAGCGACAAATCTGAGGCATAGGCCAGCGCGCACATATGCAGCGCGGGATCATCGCGCAGCTTTGCTGCGGCTTTGATCCAGATATGGAAGCGGCCGTCGTCGATCTTCTGACCGACATAACGGCCAATCTCGACCGGACGCAATTCAATCGGTCGATCGAAGTCATAATAGCGCCGGATGAATTCCGGCATGTCAGGAAACATCGGCCGCTTGGATAATTCCTCGGCGGTGAGCCCTTCTGGCGGCGGAACATCGGGCATGTTGTTTTGGTGGTCGAAGGCGCCTTGCTCGCCTGCATGAAAGGACACCATGATGGAAGAGATTGGCTTACCCTCCTGGATCGCGGTTACGCTCCGTGTCGAATAGCTCTTACCATCGCGCAGCCGTTGGACCTCGTAGATGATCGGAACCTGCGGGTCACCGGCCTGAATGAAATAGCAATGCAGCGAATGCGGCAGCCTGTTTTCGACGGTGCGACATGCCGCGACCATCGCTTGCCCTATCACCTGGCCGCCGAACACCCGTTGCGAGCGAGTGTTCGAGTGTTTGCCGCGAAACAGGTTCACCTCGATCGGTTCAAGGTCGAAGATGGCGGATAGATCGATCGAGGTTTTTGACATTGACGCGCTTTCGTTCTTCCTCGGCATCATTCCCCGGCATGCCGGCCTAGTGACGAAGCCGAGCTCTCGAGAGCTGGCATTCTTTCGCGCCACCCCGAGGGGATTCTTTTTTTTCGTCCATCTTTTCGCAGCTAAGGAACCCCAACTGCGACTATATTGAATTGGACAGATCGAGAATTCCTAGTGAACTCGTGCGAGCGAGACTACCGCGTCGACCATTCCAATGATGCTCCCTAGCAATCACCGTGCCACGACGGTATACTTGAACAGCTGCGAAATCGATGTGCTCGGCAACGACACTTCCGCTTACTGTCGGGCTGCCAACCAGACACCGCCCGAACACGACAAGGCACATGAAAGAGACATGAACGCATCACGTGCCGGAGGATCGACGGCGCTGGGATCATCGCACGTCTATACTGAAGGCTCAGCGTCGCTCGCGAACCGAACCTTCCTGGGCGACAGACGCGACCAGCGTGCCGTCAGGCTTGAAGATTAAGCCGCGCACGAGACCGCGTCCGTCTTGCGCGCTCGGCGACTCTTTGGCGTAAAGTAGCCACTCGTCGGCCCGAAACGGGCGGTGGAACCACATCGCGTGGTCGAGACTTGCAATCATCAGCCTCTTGTCGAACAGTGGGCGCTCGTAGCGCGCCGTTACCGCATCGAGCAGAGAGTAATCGGAGGCATAGGCAAGCGCGCACATATGCAGCGCTGGATCGTCGCGCAACCTCGCTGCGGCCCTGATCCAGATATGAACGCGACCGCCGTCAATTTTCTGACCGACATAACGGCCGATCTCGACCGGGCGCAACTCTATCGCGTAATAGCGGCGGATGAACTCCGTCGTTTCGCAATACATCGGCTGCTTAGGCAGTTTCCCCGCTATGACCTTTTCCGGCGGCGGCACTCGGGGAATCTTGTCCTGGTGGTGAAACGCGCTCTCCTCCCCGGCATGGAACGAGACCACCATCGAGAAGATTGCGTTGCCATGCTGGATGGCGGTGACGCGGCGCGTCGAATAGCTCTTACCCTCACGCAGCCGCTCGACCTGGTAAACGATCGGCACCTGGGGGTCGCCGGGCCGGATGAAATAGCCGTGCAGCGAGTTCGGTAGCCGACCCTCGACCGTACTGCATGCCCCGATCATCGCCTGCGCGATCATCTGGCCGCCAAACACCCGTTGCGCGTTGGTGTTCGGACTCTTGCCACGAAAAAGGTTCGTTTCGATCGGTTCCACGTCGAAGATAGCGAGCAGGTCGATCAGGCTTTCGGACATTGATGTGCTTTCGGTTTTCTTTGACGTCCGCCCCGGGTGGCACACAGCCGTGAACCTAAAACTTTCGCGATTTCGGGGCGTTCTTTCGAACCGCACGACGCAAACGCAAATTTGCGGGACGGCACGCGACAGTGCTGCTGTCTAGGGTATTGACTTGGATATATCGAGACCGTCTCATGAACTCTCGGGCCATCGGCATTTCGCAACGATGCTTTACGCTCGCTGCAGCAATCGGCGTGCCATAAAACGCTGTGCAGGCCAGAGGAGATGCAAATCCATCTACTTTGTGCCGCGCCGACGAAATACTTACACCCTAGCGTCGCGCTCCGAACATAGATCTGAAACCGGACGCGACTGAGCATGACAACGACGCGAAGGACACCCGTCGCCTCTCGTGCCGAACGTTTGGCGATGATGGTCCTTTGAAATTACCTCACACTAGCATTACAGTTGCTGTTTTGCTTTGAGATGCGCGCGCTGAGCGGCAGCCTGGTGGGCTCTGCGCCAGAATGACCATGCGATGACATGCGCGGGTTGGATCCGCTTTCGAGCAAGCCTGATGGCGATGCGGCGGATTTCCTGGATTGACCAACGGATCAGCGGCGGCGTGGGTGTGCTTTGGCTTTTGCCGGGTGGCGGCGTTTTGTTTTTTTGGGCGGTGGCGGATTGGCGCGATGGCGGATCGCCGCCATCATGGCGAAGGCGAGCATCACCAGGGAGACGTGGCGATGCCAGCCATGCCAGGACCTGCTTTCGTTGTGATCGAGCCCGAATTCGTTTTTCGCGGTTTCGAAACTGTCCTCGATCGCCCACCGATGGCCTTCGACCGCCACCAGCGTTTCGATGGACGTTCCCGCTGGACACCAGGTGGTGAAGAAGGCGAGATCGCCATCAGCGATATGGCGACGGATCAGCAGACCGCGCGTCCACAGACCTTGATTTGCAGTGTTGGATTCGTCGACCTCGAGATCGGCCAGTTCGAGATAACACCAGTCATGCAGCCTCGGTCCTTTGGTTCCGGCTCCCGCCGACAATCGCTTCCAGTCGGACGGGCGCCGCGTCCGGGCGATGTCTTCGGCCTTGCCGGAGACCGGCTGTCGCTTGCCCCAGGATCGGAAGACATGAGAGCTGCTGACACCGAGCACATAGCCTTTGCGTGCCCGCCGTAGCTGCTGTTCGATATCGCCAACACCGTAGACGGTGTCACCGGCAACCCACTTGAATGGTACAGACGCGGCTATCGCACGTGCGATCATTTTCGTCGCAAGCTTTGGTTTGGTCGCAAAGCCGACATCGGCAGGCACGTATGCGGCTTCCAGACGATCTGGATCGTCGGTCCATTCCTTCGGAAGATACAACGCGCGATCGATGAACGCATGACCATGACGCGAAACGTAGGTAGCGAAGACGCCGATCTGGCAGTTCGTGATCTTCCCTGCCGAACCAGTGTATTGCCGCGCCACTCCGCACGAGGACTTACCCTGCTTGAGAAAGCCGGTCTCGTCGATCACGAGCACCGCATCGTCATCTGCCAAGTGCTCGATGACATAGTCCCGGACGATGTCGCGCAGGGCATCAGCGTCCCAATCCCCGCGACCCAGGATCGCCTGCTGCCGCCATGGGCCGGGATCGCCAGCCGCCTCCGCGCGCATCCAACCGGTCTTGCGCTGCTCATCTCCGAGCAGACCTTCCAGGAACAGGCCTGCATTCGTCGCCACACGCTCTTGCGTGAACAACGGACGTATCCGCTGCTTGACCTCTCGAAGCGACGCCGCCCACAACGCAAGCGTCTCCTCAATCGACGCGGCGCGCGTCCACGACATTCGAATCATGGTTGCCCATGGATTCAGAAGCCCGCAAACAAAGCAACTGTAATGCTAGCATTACAGTTGCTTTTTTGATTTGAAGTGGGCGCGTTGAGCGGCAGCCTGGTGAGCTCTGCGCCAGAAGGACCATGCGATGATGTGTGCGGGTTG
>NZ_JADPIX010000090.1:0-801 GCF_023073155.1 Bradyrhizobium sp. 45
GGACGAAAAAGACAATAGGATCCCCGGCGCCGCCCGCTTTGCCCTGATCCTATTCGCTGAACAGATTGAGCTGCTTACAACCCGCATAGAGAAGCTCGACAGAGAGATTTTGGTTGCCGTCAGACAGGACCCCGATGCCAGGCGCCTGATGAGCATTCCGGGCGTCGGTCCTCTCATCGCCGCTACCGTTCGGACATCGGTCTCGGATGCTCGCAGTTTTACGACTGCACGAGATTTTGCGGCTTGGATGGGGTTAACACCGAGGGCACAGTCGAGCGGCGGGAAAGAAAGGCTCGGCGCGATATCAAAGCGTGGAAATCGGCAACTACGGACGCTCTTGATCGTTGGTGCGACCTCTATCATCAAGCTTGCTAAACGAGGCTTGAAAGTCCCACTCTGGATTCGGACCATGCTGCAAAGACGGCCGGTCAAGGTCGTATCGGTCGCGCTCGCCAACAAGATTGCGCGCACGATCTGGGCCTTGCTGGTCAGAGGCGGCATCTATCAGGCGCCGGCCGCAATGCTGAAATCCTAATCTTAAGAGCTCTCCGGCGGAAGAAGAAAGCTGCCGAGGAGGCAAGGTGCAAATCTGGATGAACCTCGAATGACGTCATTCCCGGTAGCAATCAGACCGCCTGACTCACTGCGCTTCGAGCGCGAGAAATTGATTGGGCGATTGCTTCCGCGGATATCATCGTGGCCAGCGGCCAGGCGCCGCGTTCACAGGCCGAACATATGACCGCACCGTCATCCCTTGTTCAACCAGAGAAAGATCTTGCAGCCCGGGCCGTTCCACATATG
>NZ_JADPIX010000049.1:0-491336 GCF_023073155.1 Bradyrhizobium sp. 45
CGAGCCCATCATCGGACATCTGAAGGCCGAAGGTCACCTTGGCCGCTGCTATCTCAAAGGCCGCGCCGGCGACGCCGCCAACGTCGTGCTCTCAGCAGTGGGCCACAACTTCCGCCGTATCCTCGCCTGGCTCAGAGAACTCTTATGCCTCTTCCTGATCCAGCTATCGCATACGCTTGCCTGTCCGCTCCCGCTCAATTCGGCTTCTTAACGGACGACTACATTGCAGATGCGAGGTCGCGCCATGGACCTTGCCGCCATCCGGGCTCGGATGGACAACCCCGATTGGCGATCGCGGAGCCAGCTCAGCGCTTGCTGAGAGCCTTGTGGCCTCGGTCGAGCGGGCTGTTGTCGGGCCTCTTTTGAAATGTCGACTGGCCTTTTTCGGCCAGTACCCGGTCCCGCAAGGTTTGCGCGCCTGGGCATTCCGAGCCGACCAGGCCTGCGGCATCGCCTTTAAGGAGCCGCTGGCTTGCCATGCCATGCGGTGAGCGGCTTGCCCGAGCGAGGTTCCGTAGCTGAGAAGGCCGCCGACGCCGGCTTGCTCCAGCGCAAGCACACACATGGCGATTCAACGCGGTCGCGCTGATTCGTTCCGTCCGAGCCGCCTACCGCGGGCGCGAAGTCCAATTCCAGCTAGGAGGGCACGCCGAAGCGCTTCATAAGGCAACTGACGTGACGATGATTAGGGCCGCTGCGCCCTTTCAATCGCTGCCTTTGCTTCTGCCAACGTGCAGCCGTTCGCGGCGCGGTAAAGTGAAACTGCGCGGACCTTCTCGCCGGCTTTGAGCGCGTCCTCTATTTCCGTCGAACCACCCAGCGGTTCATAGCTCACACCGCCCTGCTTCAGAAGTAAATCGAGCTTTGCTTCAACTCTTTCCAGGGTGACAAGTCGCCGCTGCAGGCCTGTCATTTTCAAGCGGAAATAGAACGCGAGCCCCGTGACCATTGCGAGCACAAGGGCGGTAGATCCAGCAATCGTTTCCATGAAGCGCTCTCTTTACTCGGGCGATCCTGCCTCCGCATACGATTCCAGATAGCCGCAGGCCGAGCAGCGATACGTGGCCACCGTAAGCGCCTTCCTGCCGAACATGAACGACTCGCGGTACGTGGCGGGCGGCACTCCCGCAAACCAGAGCAACTGCCCACGCCCCAGGCTGGGAATGAAACCCTGCTCCATGGTCCCCTCGCATTTCGGGCAAGCTTTGTGCTCTGTCATTTCGGGATCGTAGACGGACTACCGAACGTTACAAGCTCCTGAGCAGCGCCCTCCTCTCGTCTGAGCGCCGCGACCGTTCAGTGAGCCAGGCAACATCGGTCCGTGCTCTTCGCGGCAGCTTTTCCTAGGTCTGGCAGCACGCAGGAACGTCTCCGATTTGGCGCGGTTGCCCAGCGGGGCGGCAGAGAACGGCAACGATGCTTGAAACCGATACCTTGCGGTTAAGTGCCCGAACTGCGGCGCCTGGCCGATGGCCGCGAACCGCCGAAAAACCTTTCACCCGGTGTCGAGCTCGAGTTCAGATGCTCGCGGTGCGCTCAGCATGAGCTCGGGCGTTTGCGGCGTCCGAGCTTATCAGGCGCAGCCGAGCGGGTGACGTGAGACCAGCAGCAAAATGGATCTACACGAACAATGGCCGCGGAACGGCCATTCACTTTGCGACTTGACCATCACGAGCGTCGAATTTTCGGAGGAGAGATCATGAAGACCATCTTTGCGGCTGTCTGCCTGCTGTCACTGGCGTTGGCCTCGCCGGTGCAAGCGAAGGGGTGCATCAAGGGCGCGATCGTCGGTGGTGTTGCCGGCCACATGGCGGGTCATGGCAAGCTCGGCGCGGTGGCGGGCTGCGTGGTGGGCCATCATGAGGCTAACAAGCAGAACGGCAACAACCCGAACAACTCGAACGCGCAAGCTCCGTCCGGGCAGAAGTAATCTATCCAGGTTGGCGCCGGGGCTCCTTGGGCCCCCGGCGAGCGCGAGCCTACCGCGGCACTATCCAGACGAGCAGCTCGGGCCGCATCCCCGCCTGGTCGGGAGAAGGTGGATGGCGGCGGCGTGCGTGGCGCAGGCAGCGGTCGGTCGGTCGCTCCGGATCCAGAGGGACCCTTGTCATCGTACCGTTCGCGAGCTCCAGCAGGCGCCGCACGGTGAACGACTCGGCCTTCTCGGCGAGGGTCAAGACCCGGATAGAATTGTTGCTCCATGACGCACCCAGCAATATCACCGTACGTCCGGCCGGCGAGTCAAGGCGCCGGAAGATGCCCCGAGCGGGGCGCCGGTCACGCGGTCGAGGCTACCCGGAGCACGTCCCGCTCTTGGCAAAGATCGCCCACCTTCGCCCGCATCCTCGAGAGCACAGCTCGGCTCAGGCGGTTGCGACGCCGACCCGCTGCGGCATTTGAATTTCGCGCTCCTGGGCGCGGGTCTGCCCGCGCTCCGGGCGATCTCGTTCCGGACCCCAGTGAAGTCTCATAGGGCGCTGAGATCGGCCGGCACGTCGCCGAACTTGCGAATGACGGTGGCGTCTCCGAACTCGCCGGTCGCAGGATCGCCGCTACGGCTGAACGCGACCGCGCCTAGGATGCCGGGCTTGCGAAACCGCGCCTCGGCACGCATCACGGCGGCATTGGCCGAGAAGCACTCCGTCGCCTCGCCGACGGCGATGCCATCGTCGGCGGCGACGAAGGGCAAGGCGACGTAGTAGGTGACCTCGGCCATCTCAGTCGTACCCATCCTTCCGATCGCGCGGGACGTCGAGCCGGCGGCGCGAGTAGCCGGCGGAAACCGAGGCCCGTAGCTCAGCGACCTGTGCCTCCAGGAAGCCGTTAGCGACAAGCAGAGCTTTCACCGCTTCCCACGCATCTCCGCCGCAGGCGGCAATGGCCTGGTCGGCGGCGACCTCCACCTCGAAGGCGGCCGGTTCGCATGGCTCAGGTCGGGTCATCGAAGCAGGTTCTCATTTTGTTCGCAGGAGTCAAGGCTGCGCGGCGTGCGTCATGGCGCCCCGGCCGGCGGCAAGGCACGGATTTCCGTGGATAGCGGCGGCGGTGTCGGAACCGTGTCGCGCCGTTCGTCTTGAGTCAAAGTCCCCGTACCTGGAGCGTTGCGTAGCCATGGCCCCCCCGCGCGAACTGGAAAGGCTTCCTGCGCCTGTCCCTCGTCACCTGCCCGGTGGCGCTCTACCCGGCCACTTCCGAGAGCGAGAAGATCTCGTTCAACCAGCTGAACCGCCAGACTGGCCACCGCATCAAGTACCTCAAGGTCGACGCCGACACCGGCGAGGAGGTCTCGAACGAGGATATCGTCAAGGGCTACCAGCTCGAGAAGGATCAGTTCATCGAGGTTTCCAAGGAAGAGCTCGAAGAGATCGCGCTGGAGTCCACGCGGACCATCGAGATCGACGAGTTCGTCGACAAGGCGGACATCGATCCGCGCTACCTAATCCGCCCCTACTACATCCGTCCGGACGGAAAAGTCGGCCACGACGCCTTCGCGGTGATCCGGGAGACCATCCGCGAGATGGACAAGGTCGCGATCGGGGGTGTGGTGCTGACCAACCGCGAGCACATCATCGCGCTCGAGCCGATGGACAAGGGCCTGGTCGGCACGCTGCTGCGCTATCCTTACGAAGTGCGCAGCGAACACGAATACTTCGACGAGATCCAGGACGTCAAAGTGACCAAGGACATGCTCGATCTCGCCAGGCACATCGTGAACCAAAAAGCGGGCAGCTTCGAGCCGGAGAAGTTCGAGGACCATTATGAAAGCGCGCTGATCGAGCTCATCAATCAGAAGCGGACCGGCAAGCCGATCGTGCCGAAGGATCGGCCGAAAGGCGAGAACGTCGTCGATCTGATGGACGCGCTACGCAAGAGCGTCGGCGCCGCAGCAGCCAAGACCGAGGCACCGAAAAAGCCTGCCAAGAAGACGAAGAAAGCTGCGGCGGCTCAGAAGGAGATGCTGATGCCGATCGCCGGTAAGAAGCTGGCGAAGGAAGCGGTGGCGAAGAAGCCTGCGTCAGGGGCGCGGCGCAAGTCGGCCTGATGTAACGTGAAATATCCAGTGACGCCCGACGGTCGCTACTTCGTCGTCCGTGGCAGGTTGTGGCGCATGGCCAGGCCCGGCCTCGGTGAAGCGGAGCGGACCAGTCTCGTCGGCCATCTGATGAAGGCCCGTCGCGCGGTCCGCGACGCCAAGCGGAGCGCAGACCTCAAGACGGAGGCCGCCGCGCACAAGGCCGTGGACGAGTTCAAACGGAGGCTCGGTGAGAGAGGCCCCGTTTGGTGGGAAGACGGCGCACCCGATCTCAACCGGCACATGGCCAACAACACGACCTACGCCGAATGGTACGCAAAGCTTGGACGCTCACGCTCGGGAGGATCCTGAATTGCCCAAAGCCGCAATCTTCGACATCGACGGAACGCTTTTGGATTCGGTCGATCTCCATGCGCTCGCCTGGCACGAAGCGATGGTGAAGTTCGGCCACGATGTCGGCTTCGAGCAGGCTCGGGGGCAGATAGGCAAGGGAGGCGACAAGTTGATCCCGCACTTCCTGTCCGAAGACGCGCAGCGGGACCATGGCAAGGAGATGGAGGAATGGCGCGGCAACCGGTTCAGGTCCGAGTATCTGCCGCTGGTGCGCCCGTTTTCGGGAGTCCCCGATCTGCTTCGGCGCGTGAGGAATGCCGGCGCCCGGATTGCCGTCGCCTCCTCCGCCAAGAAGGATGAACTTTCCAAGTATCTCGAGATCGCGGGCATCTGCGACCTGGTCGACGTGACGACCTCGTCGGACGACGTCGAGGAATCGAAGCCGGCTCCCGACATCTTCGAAGCGGTCCTGAAGAAGCTTGGGGTCGAGGGCCATGACGCGGTGGCGATCGGTGACACGCCATCCGACGCCAAAGCTGCGAGCAAAGCGAAGATCGCGATCGTCGGCGTGCTGTGCGGCGGCTTCACCGAGAGTTCGCTGAGGCAGGCTGGATGCGTCCAGGTCTATCCCGGCCCGGCCGCCCTGCTTGCCTGCTTCGGGGATTCGCTCCTCGCAAGATGAGCCCCATGGGGGCGGTCATGATCAACGCGAGCCTCGAGGCGGCACCGAGCCGCCTTTTCGCGTACCATCTGGCCGGCTACAATACGCTACGCATAGCGGGGACAGGGTGTTGTTCGACGGATTGTACAAATGCAAGTATCGCGCCGGTGCCGTGCTGAACCGTAGCGTCATGCATGTGCGCGGTGGCCGCATGCTGGGGGGAAACTCGGCTTTCGCCCACGTCGGAAGCTACCAAGAGATCGACGGCGTGATCGTCGGTCGGGTAGCCGGACAGCGCCATGCTCTCAATCCCGAGGTGCGGCAGCTCTACGGTGCGGACGATGACGAGCTGATCCTGCGCGGCCGTGCGGTTGGCGATTCCTATCACTTCGATGCCTCTCCGGTCCGGCTCCCTGATCAAGTGATGCATGCCGTGATGACCAGCTTGGATGAGGAGTCTTTGCCGCCGCCCGGAAAGGTCGGCGACGGTGGCATCCCGAATGGCCTTTACGGGCTGCGCATCCGCGCGCTCGATGGGATTGACGGCGGACTGACCGGTGTGATGCTGCTGGAGGACGGCCGCATGCTGGGCGGAGACGCCTTCTTCTATTATCTCGGTTCTTACTCCTCTGCGGATAACCGCTGGCGCGGTGAAATCGTCAACCAGGAACACACGGCGGCTCGCGACGCGATCTTCGGCGGTTACGAGGTGGGCATCGGCTTTTCGGGCAGCTGCGAGGCCAACGGCGCGATTTGGGAGGCGACGGCGCTGGCCGGAAAACGAAGTTTCCAGCTGGCGGCCGAGATGAAGCTCCTGCACAGGATCTGATAAAGACTTCAGTTCGTGCTCGGGTGACGCCACTGCAATCTGAGATAAAGTCAGCGACCCAGTAGAGCTTGAGCACGGATGAGGGCGCTTTGGCCGAGCACAGGGTGGGTCCGAGCAGCTTCGCATAGGAACGGCCACGGCACCGTGCGGTTGGTGCTGGTTAATTGAAAATGCGCCGATGCATTTGGTCCGACCAGCAGATAGCCGCAGAAGGATCTCCGCAGGATCGATCCTGACCTCGGTTCTGGCCTGTTGGGCGGGATTGCTGATCCTCCACGCGCCCAGTTGTGACGAGTTTGAGCACATCCCGCCTGGCGGCGTTCCATGATCATACCGACGGTCGAGATCATCGCAGGAATTGTCCTGGTCGTCCTCGCCCTTCGCGATGTATTCGACACGGTGGTGGTGCCCGGAGAGAGCCGAGGCGCGCTCCGCGTGGCGCGGCGGCTGCTCGCCATCATGCTTCCGGTTTGGAAGTGGGCCCGCCGCGGCAAGAGCGGGGTCTCCACCAGCTTTGCGCCGGCGATCCTCATGGGCTCCTTCCTCATCTGGATGGTCCTTTTGTGGCTGGGCTTCGGCCTGATCGCGCATGCTCTGGCGATTGGTTCGCGCCGCCAGCCGATTTCCAGGAGGCACTGTTCATCGTCGGAAGCGCATTGTGCACGGTGGGACTGAGCGGCATTGAGGCCCATGGCCCAGCCCGCTGGGCCCTCATCCTGGCCGGCCTTTCGGGCCCTCTCGGTCCTGACAATGGCTGTTACTTACCTCCTCCAGGTACAAGAGGGTATTTCCCGCCGCGATGCCGGAATTCTCAAACTTACGACGGCTGCGGGTCAGCCGCCCTCGGCTCTCAGACTGCTGGAGCGTTACGCCGACCTCGACTCTCCGGAGGAGATCAGGCGCGTGCTTTACAAAGGACGGGACCGGTGCGCCACCGTCCTGCAGAGCCATGCTTCCCATCCATCCCTGATCTACTTTCGATCGGTTGGCGTCGGCTCGGGTTGGCCTGCAACGCTCGGGGCCATGCTGGACCTCGCGCTGATGTTCGAACTGCTGATCGAGGACCGCGAGAGCCGAGCGCCGGCGATCCTGCTCCGAAGCGAAGGATTGCGCCTCATCGACGATCTGAATGGACTGATCGGCCTTGAGGCAAAATCTGACGACACCACTGATGCGGCAGTTCCGCGCGTGTGCGCCCGCTTGACGGCGGCTGGCTACAAGGTGCGTTCGCAGGTCGACGCAGCAGAGTTCGCGCAGCAGCGGCGAAAGCACGCTGGCCGGGTGCTTGCCGCTGCTGAGCATCTTGGCACCACGGCGGCACCCCTGATCCCTTGATCGTCGACAGCGGCATCGGACCGTGGGTTGTTGGTCCGGTTCAGTCGGGCGGGCATTCAGGGCAGGTATCGCCGATCGAGTCCAGCACTCCGCGGAGCTCAGCGACAGCCTGATCCGGAGACAAGCCGTCTGGAGGCTCCTGCCTGGCGATGTCCAACGCGCGGTCGCGGGCGTGAGGGTCGTCGGCCCGGTCCATTGCCCAGCCATGCTCCTCACGTTCGTGGATGGCGCCCGCCTCCTGCAACACGCTGAGCGCCCATCCGCGCCGCGTTCTGATCGCCGGCCGTCTTTCCTTCGTCATCAGCATCGAGCTTGCTCCTGCCGGGACGAATCCTTCGGACCGCCGGCTCGTTCCTGGCGGTTAGCACGGGTCAGGGATTCCGAAATGCAGAGGCTCCGGCTTGTCCACCTGTTCCGCGCGGCTGTGGACGAAGGCTGAAATGAAGCTCGGCTTGATCGGCGGGCACAATAGTCGCGAGACGGCCTCGACCAGCTCAGGTCTTCCGCTTCATGGTGTTGTTCCAGCGATTTTGGCTTGGCGCGCAGCACCCCACGGCCTCCTCGGCCACTAGGTTGCCGGCCGGCCCCAGCACGGCAGGTGGCTGCTAGATCGTGCTTGCGGCCGGCATTTCGCCGGAGCCGCTGGCGCTGATGTGGGCCCGTGCAGCCGAGGCCTGAGCGATCAGGCCCGCTGAATGACGATCCGCCAGTCCTGCACCGGTCGGCCCGAGATAGGCCCGCGGCCCTCGATCGTGCGTACGATCCGGAGGCCCCGGCCGCGACGCTGGGGCCTACCTTCAACCTCGTCGGCTCTCGGCGGCATGATCACTCGATCCCAGGCGGCAATACGCAGCGTTTCAGTTCGGCCGCTTTCTGCGAAGATGACAGGGTATGAAGTGGCCCGGCGACTAGGAGTGACAGGCCTGGCAGCGCACCTACTCGGCGGGACGGTCTGGGCTTTGGCGGTTTCGGCCTCCATCGGCTTCCCCTCGCCGGAAGTATGATGGGCTCGCAAGTGCTCTACCCATCCTACGAGCACTAAGCTCGACGGCGATGCCTGCAGCTTAGGCATCGCCGTTATTCTCAACCGTCTACTTCTCGCTCTTGTACGACTGGTTCTTTGCGATCGTCACCCAGCGGCCGTTCTTGATCTGGCCAATGGTCGCGGCGGACACGCCGAGATGATTGTCCTTGGAGAAGGACACCGGCGCGCCACCGAAGATGTCTTCGAAGACCTTGCCGGATTCCATCGCAGCGATGAGAGAATCCGTCGTCAGGTTCTTGCCGGCGAGGCCGGCATAGAACGCGAACGCCATGGCGCCGTCATAGCCCGAGGTTGATTGCAGATTGGGATCGATGCCGAACATCTTGCGATAAGCTTCGATGAATTCCTTCACCTTGGCCGTTGCAGTATCTGGATAGAAAATCTCGGTCTGACCGACTCCGAAAATGCCTTCGGTGGCGTCCTTGCCGAGATCGTGCAGGTCAGGCACGTAGCTCGGTGACGACACCACGTAAAGCGGCGTCCAGCCGAGCTTCTTGGCGGCGGTGACGATGCCGACGGACTCGCGGACCACGGAGCCGAGCGCAACGAGATCGCAGCCGTCCGCCTTCATGCGCGCAACCTGCGAGTTGAAGTCGGTTGCACCGCGCTTGAACGACACGCGGGTGGCCTCGGGCACCTTCAAGTCCTTCAGCTGATCGGAATAGGCATCGGTAAAATTCTTTCCCATCTCGTCGTCCTGATAGACGATGCAGGGCTTCTTGATGCCGTTCTTCTCCATCACGTATTTGATGCCTAGGCGCATCGTGTCGTAGTAGGGGCTAAACATGTTGAACTTCAGCCTGTCCTCGGGCTTGGCCGGATCCATCTTGAAGGTGAATTCGGCGGCCGTGATCGGGAATAGATGGGTCAGGCCGGCGCCCTGCACCAGCGGCATCGGCGCCAGCGTCGTGGCCGAGCCCATCGCGGACACGATCGAGAACGCCTTGTCGAGCTCGATCAGCTTCTGCGTCTGCAGCACGGCCTTCTTCGGATCGTAGCTGTCGTCCTCCAGAATGAGCTTGATCTTGCGGCCGTTGATGCCGCCGGCGGCATTGATCTGCTCGACTGCGAGCTTCATGCCCGAGGAAGCAGGAACGCCCCATGACTTGATCGGCCCGGAGAGGTCCATATGCGTGCCGATCACGATCTCCGTGTCGGTGACGCCCTGCGTCTTGAACTGTGCGAGCGCGGGCTGCGCCGGCAATCCCGTGAGCGCGACGATCGCCGCTGACAAAAGGAAACGTAACGTCATGGTATACCTCCAGGGCTTTCGGTTATGCGCTCTGTGAAATGGCGCTTGCTGTTACGGAATGTTCTCTAGGACGCAGCAATCGTCTACGCAGCACGAGCATGGCGCTCATCTCGGGGTCGCCAGGACCGAGCGAACGCTCGATCAAGGTGAAATCGTCGATTTTTACGGGCGCCCGCGCGTTGGTCTGCGCGATCACGCGGCCGATCAGTGTGCGGATGTCGTCGGAGCGGCAAAGGCTGAGGAAGTGCGTGAATGGAATGCTGTTGTCCTGCGCGAACTTGATGACGGAATCAGCGTCCATCAACACCGCAGCGATCACCCTTCCCTTGTCATCGCGATGCAGGAAGGCATCGGCGACGTAGGGCGATGTCACGAGATCGGCTTCGCTTCTGAGCGATGCGGGGCCGCTGTCGAGCTGATCCGCGGCACGTCCCGCGGGATGCAGCTGGCCGGCATGGACGACATCGCCGCTATGCCACCAGCCGTCGCGAACCGCGTTCTCAGTCTCGCCCGCGTAACCAACAAACAGCGTATCGGACGTTAGCCGGATTTCGCCTGATACCAGCGTCTCCAGCGTCACGCCATCGAGCGTTCTGGGCGTGCCGCGATGCGGAGCCAACGTCACGGCCCCGCCGGATTCGGCCTGGCCATAGGCATCGGTAAGCGGCCGCCGGATCGCCGCGAACCAGGCGCCAACATCGGTGCGCGCCGGCGCCCCGGTCGTGAGGCACAGTCGTGCCCGCGATAGACCGAGGCGAGTGCGGACCGGCGTCAGGACCAAGGCATCGAGAATGGGGCTCGGTCCGTCGCTTCCGGGCTTCACGGCCAGCGCGACCATGCGGCGCTGAAACTTCGTCGCCTCCGCCGCAGCGAGTTCGACACCGGACTTCAGCTTCGCCCACACGCGCGGCGGCGCCTGCACGACGGTCGGCTGCAATTCCCTGAGATCGGCGAGCACGGTCTCGCGGCTCTCGGGGAAATTGATGATACAGCCCGCGAGCAGCGAGGCGTAGACGCCGACCACGCGCTCCATCACATGATACAGCGGCGTCAACGAGAGGCGTTCGTCGCACGCGCTCAGCTGCAGTTCACTGGCGGCCCGCGCAGCCTGCCGGCCGAGCGCGGCCTGCGTGAGCAGGGCTCCGCGCGCCGGGGCCGTAACGCCCGATGTCATCACGATCGCGGTGATCGCGGCCGCGGCAGGCGCAGGAAGCGTCTCGGCGCCCGCGCCGCGAGCCTGCAGCTCCGCCAGCGTCATCACGTGGTCCACGCGCGCGCCGTCATCCCATTGCTCGTGCATGAGGACGATCAGCCGCAATCCCGGGCAGCGATCCCGGATGCCGAGCGCCCGGTGCAGATGCGCATCGCCGGCGACGAAGAGAATGGTGACCCCGAACAGATCGACGAGCCGCGCCAGCTCCTCACCATTTGCGTCCGCGTCGAGCCCCGCCGAAATGCCGCCGGCGGCCATGATGCCGAGATCGGCGAGCACCCAATCCGCGCAGGTCTCGCCGCAGATGGCCGCGACGTCGTTGTCCCGCAAACCGACCGCGCGCAGGCCGCGCGCGATCGCGGCGATACGCGTCGCGGTCTCCGTGCCGCTGAGCGGCTGCCAAAGCCCGTAACGCTTCGAGCGCATGACGGTCGCCGTGCCGTGCGCCGCGAGGGCCGTGGCAAGACGTGCCGAGAGTGCCTCGTTTTCAGCGCCCGCCATGACCACCTTCACTCTGCATACCCAGATAGAATTCGCGGACTTGGTCGGACTGGAGCAGATTGGCGCAAGTGTCGTGCATCACCACGCGGCCGACCTCGAGCACGTAGCCGTAATGCGCCGTCTCCAGTGCCATCTTGGCGTTCTGCTCGACTAGCAGAATCGAGACTCCCTCCTCCGCATTGAGCCGGCGGATGATCGTGAAGATCTCCTTCACCAGCAACGGCGAGAGCCCGAGCGACGGCTCGTCCAGCAGCAGCACTTTCGGGCGGCTCATCAGGGCCCGGCTGATTGCCAGCATCTGCTGCTGGCCGCCGGAGAGCTGGCCCGCGATCTGGCTTTGCCGTTCGCGCAGCACCGGGAAATAGTCGAACACCTTCTCCAGATCACTGGCGATGGTCTTGCTGTCCTTGCGGATGTAGGCGCCCATCCGCAGATTGTCGCGGACGGAGAGGAATGGAAACACCTCGCGTCCCTCCGGCACGTGACTGATGCCGAGCCGGACGACCTTGTCCGGCTCCATCGAACGGATCTTGCGCCCCTCGAACTCGACGGTTCCCTTTATGGGATCGAGCACGCCGGAGATGGTCTTGAGAATGCTGGTCTTGCCGGCGCCGTTGGCACCGAGCACGGTGACGATCTGCCCCTGCCTCAGATCGAGGCTGATGCCGCGGATCGCGGTAATCGGCCCGTAGGTGCTCTCGACGTTGGCGAGACGGAGGATTGGTTGCGCGTCCATCGTCATGTCCCGAGATAGGCTGCAATGACATCCGGGTGGCCCTGGACCTCCGCGGCCGTGCCGAGCGCCATCATCTTCCCGTAGTTCAGCGCGAGCACGCGGTTGGAGACGCGGCTGACCAGTGACATGTCATGCTCGACCATCAGCACGGTGACGCGGAGACGACGGTTGATCTCCAGGATCCACTCCGCCATGGCATTGGTTTCCTCAACGTTGAGGCCTGACGAGGGCTCGTCGAGCAGCAGCAGCGTCGGACCGACACACAGCGCGCGGGCAACCTCGATCACCTTGCGGACGCCATAGGGAAGCGCGCCGATCGTGATGTCGCGGTATCTTTGCAGCCGCAACACGTCCATGACCTCCTCGGCCGCGCGACGGTGCGCGACTTCCTCCGCGCGAACCTTCTTCGTGCGGAGAATGTCCTGCCAAGCCCGCGTGGTCGAGTGCCGGTGTCGGCCGACTAAAAGGTTTTGCAAGGTGGAGGCGCTCTCGAACAGCTCGATGTTCTGGAACGTACGGGCGATGCCGCGCCCGGCGATCTGCTGCGCCGAAAGACGCGTGACGTCCTCGTCGCGGAAGATGATCTGTCCCGCGCTCGGCGTGTAGAGCCGGCTGATGAGGTTGAACAGCGTGGTCTTGCCCGCTCCGTTCGGCCCGATGATAGTGAAGACCTCGCCCTCGTTAATCCCGAACGAGACGTTGTCCACGGCCGTGAGACCGCCGAACTTCACAGTCAGGTTCTTGACGTCGAAGAAGGTCATCGGCGCTCGGACTTCAGGAACATGCGGGGTGGGCGCGCGCTGCGTTGGCGCGCCAGCGGAAATTGCTTGAAATAGGCCTTCACGCGCTGCCAGCGGCCGTCGAGGCCCATCGGCTCGTAGATGATGAAGACGATGATGATGATGCCGAAGATCAGCGACTTCAGGCCGGGCGCGTTAACGACGCGAAGGACGCCGGTCTGAACGGCCTGGGTCACGGTCTCCGGCAGGAACAGACCGTGCATAATGGTCTCGCTCCACACCGGCACCTTGTCCTTGAGGATGATCAGCAACGGATCGGCCATGATCATGAAGATCGCGCCGAACACCGCGCCACGGAGGCTCACCAGCCCGCCGACGATGATGATCATGACGAAATCGATCGAGACAGCCAGGCTGAACATTTCCGGTGAGATGAACGATATCTTGTGCGCATAGAGAGCACCCGCGATTCCCGTGATGCCGGCCGATAGCGCGAAGGCCGTGGTCTTGTAGCGCGCGGTGTCAATGCCCATGCTGCGCGCGGCGGTCTCGGAATCTCGGATGGCCATGAAGGAGCGTCCGGTCGAGGACCGGATGATGTTGATGGCGGCGAGGATCACCAGCACGGTGACGAGCAGACAGAGGTAATAGAAGCCTTCGGTGCCGAGCTTCAGCCCGAACACGCTCGGCGGCGGCAGCATCAATCCCTCATTGCCGTGGGTGACGCTCTCCCATCGCGCGATGATCTCCTCGACAATGAAGGCAAAGGCGAGCGTGGCAATGGCGAGATAGATCCCGTGCAGGCGAAGCGCCGGCAGCCCGACAAGGTAGCCGGCGATCCCTGTGAAGACACCGGCGAGCGGGAGATAGAGCACCAGCGGAACGCCGTGCTTCTGCGCCACCGCGGTGAAATAGGCGCCGATGGCGAGAAAGGCGGCGTGACCGATCGAGACCTGCCCAGCCTGCCCGGACAGGATATTCAGCGCCACGCCGACGATGGCGTAGATCATGATGAACACGAGTTGGCTGAGATAATAAGACTCGATCACGTAGGGCGCAGCAATCAGCCCTGCGAGCAGAACAGCGTACCAGAACACTGCGGCCTTTGACGGGAACAGCGGATCGCTGTCGCCGTAACCGGTGCGGACATGGTGCGCCATGCCTTAAACCTTCTTGACGGCGTTGAGGCCGAACAGGCCCTGCGGCTTCCACAGTAGCACCGCGAGCAGCACGACATAGGCCGCGACGTCCTTGAATCCCTCAGGCAGATAGAAGCCGGACAAGGATTCGACGATGCCGATGGTGATGCCGCCGGCGACCGCCCCGGGAATCGAGCCGAAGCCGCCGAGCACGGCCGCAGGAAATGCCTTGATGCCAAGAAAGCCGAGATTTGCGTGGACCAGCGTGATCGGCGCCAGCAAGATCCCGGCGGCGCACGCGACCATCGCGGAGAGGCTCCAGATCAGCGAGAACATCCGCTTGACCGGGATGCCCATGTAATACGCCGCGAGCATGTTCTGCGACGTCGCCTGCATCGCGATGCCGACCCGGGTGTAGCGGAAGAAGGCGTAGAGCGCGGCGCAGAGCAGCACCGTCGCAACGATGATGGAAAGCGCGTCCCAGGCGATGACGAGCTTGCCGACCGTCAAGACGCCGTCGGTGAATGGGGTCTCGATCCGCAGATCGTCCGTGCCCCAGATGATGCCGACGAGCGCCCGGATCACGAGCCCAAGACCAATCGTCGCCATCACGATCGAGAATTGCGGATAACCGAGGATGGGACGAAGCACGAGCCGTTCCATGATCGCGCCGAGGATCGCCATCGCGATCACGCACAGCAGGAACGACAACCAGTAATTCAGCCCAAGCGTCGTGATGAAGGTGACCGACATGAAGGCACCGAGCATCATGATTTCGCCCTGCGCAAAATTCACCACTTCGGTCGCCTTGTAAATCAGGACGAACCCAAGGGCGATCAGCCCGTAGACGCACCCCAACGCGACGCCGCTAATCAATTGCTGCGTGAAATCGAGCATTTCCGTCCCAGTGGCGCGTTGGCCTGATTTTTTTCGATATGAGGACGGTCGATGTTGTTAGTCAAGCAGCTAATCAAATTCGACGCTGCGACCATCGCATGAGGCGTGACAGCACGCTCAATCGTCCCGTGCAGCGCCTTACCACAAGACAGCGGAAGTGCCGCCTCGGCCTTCTACGACCACACGTGGAGCTTGTAGGGATTGGTAGAGCGCAGCGAAATCCTTTGGCTTTCTTTTGGAAGAGCGATGACCGGTTTCGCTCCGCTCTACCCATCCTACGAACTGCCGCCTGGTGACAGCCCTCGCTCTACTCCTTCTTCGTTCGATAATCGCCGAAGGTCGTATCGCGCTGGTCGAGGAGATCTTTAACGCTGCTGCCGTCGCGGCGAAAACTGCCCATGTAGGCCCTGCTCGCCTCCGTGGTGAAGGCCAGCGCCTGAATCTCGGTGCCGGCGCGAATGGCAGCGCGGGCGCCCATGATTTCCATCGCGCGATGGACGCTGCGCTTATTGAGCTGCTGCAGCTCGACCGGCACCTTGGCGGCGCGCTCGGCGAAATCGAGCGTCTTCTCGTCGAGTTCGGCGAGCGGGAACGACCGCGTCGCGTACCCCCAATCGGCAGCTTCGCGGCCGGACATCGCATCGCCAGTCAGCATCAGTTCCATGGCGCGGCGCATGTCGACCAGCCAGGGATGATATTGCATGTCGGGCGGACTCATCAGACGCACTGGCGGATATCCGATCTGCGCATCGTCGGCGACGTAGACGACGTCGCAGGCGGTGGCGAGCTCGGTGCGGCTAACCGGGAGATCGAGGACTACGTACTCTTGCCTGCACCGTTGAGCTCAGGACGCTACGTCTGGCTCTCATCTGATTCCCTTCGTCGACGTCGGGGCGCGCTTTACGAGGAAAAGGGGGCATTGTTCGGTGCCATCACGGCAACGCTGGCAAAAACCAACCGTGCCGCCCCAACCAGCTCAGAACCGTCGAAACAGCGATCGAAATCAGGCCGGCCCAAAGCCAGGGGCTTCGGCGGGCGGCGCTCACGGTGCGGAGATACAAGATCGCTCCGATGAGCGTGCCGTAGTTCCTTCGGAAGTCACCATTCAGCTTCGCGATCTTGGACAGTTCCGAGGATGTATCGACGTCATTCGCCACCGGGCTGGCTCCTTCGTCTGCTAGGACCAGCGCCTTATGAACCACTGTTTTGCCCGACGGAGCAAGTGATATTTCTATTTACCAGAAATTGACCTGAACGCCGCGGCTAACGAACTGCTGTCAAGATCGACTAGATTCGCTGATATCGGCCACAGGGTGCGGATCCTGGCAGCTTTTCGTATCAGAGGCCTTACGCTGCTTCAGCGCTGTGTCTCTCTTCGCTCCGCTTCCGATTGATGAGATTCAGCAACTGCGCCGAGGCCCTCGCATCGCACAAGGCGCGATGGTGATTCTTAAGGTCTATGCCGTAGATCTCGCAAAGCTTTCCAAGTCCGTAGGATTTGTGTCCCGGATATCGCCGCCGCATTCCGGCGCACGTGCAGAGCTTCGGGAATCTGAAGCGTCGCCCAATCCGCTCGAATTCGTAGGCCATGAAACCGTAGTCGAAGCTGACATTATGGGCAACGAAAATACCGTCCGCCATAAACTCCATGAATCGGTCCGCTACCTCCGCGAACACAGGTGCGTCCCGAACCATTTCGTTCGTGATGCCGGTCAGCTGAACGATCTTTGCGGGAATGGAACGCTGAGGATTGATGAGAGAATGCCACTCGTCGACGACACAGTGATTGCGAATCTTCACCGCGCCGATCTCGGTGATGCGATCGCCATTCGACCAGGAGCCAGTCGTCTCGATGTCGACCACCACGTAGTCCTGCTCGGGGTCGAAACGATAATCCACCCGACCGATCTCGGCCATGATCCCGGCGGCCCCGAGCTGGCGGAGGCGGGTCAGCTGATTGCGGCGGATCACGTCCCCCTCGGCCTTGACCTCCATAAAGGACGCTTTGCCGTCCTGCACCAACATCAGGTCGGGGAAACCGTCCCGCATTCCCCGGAAGTCGTCGCACATGCTGCCGACAATGGTGGCGACGGCGCCCGGACTCGATCCTTCGAGCAGCGCCCGCAGAGCTTCCACCTGCACGTGATCCCAGCTGAAGATCCCGTTCGGGCGGCCCCATCTCGCTGCGACGGTGCGCAGGATCAACGGAAGGGCAGACCCGGACGCGATGGCCGCCAGCTTCTCGTCGATCATCGCGGCGAAGAGCCGGCGGAAGCTGCGGTCCTTCAGGCAGTGAGGTAGCCAATCGAACCCGCTGGGCATCCGGGTGCTCTCAAAGAGCTCGTCCCAGAAGAGCAGGCCGAACAGGGTGTGCCACAGCACATTCTCGGTGAAATAGACCTTCGTACCCTCGCGCCGCAGCACGCCGGCGACGCCCGCCTCGGGATTGCCGCGATGAGTGTCGTCTACGGTGATCGTGCGGCCGGACCGCAGAAGTTCGGTGTGGAGACCTGTGCGCCGTCCGCCGAACTTGCGGGCGTAGAAGTCGGTAGCGAAAAGGTGTTCTTCGTCGCTGGCAGGATCATCGATCATCCGCTGCAGCAGCGCTTCGGCCTCTGTCTTATCGCCGGCATTGTAGAGCAATCGGACCAGGCGCTCGTTGCAGTCCGGCGACGACCCCGCCCGGTAGAGCTGACGGGCAAGGTCGCTTTCGCCTGCTTTTTCGAAGAAGAGTCCCGTCTGATGCGCGGCTCGGCTGCGGAGATCGCCGGCAAACTGAGTCCCGCAGGCGGGCCCAGAGAGCAGCTCGACGGCGGCCCGTCTATGGACAGGCTCCGTTCCGACCTCGAGGCTGTCGAGGATCTGGCTGTAGTGGAACGAGGCGAGCGCCTCCTCGGCATCGGTGAAGCGCGCGCTGAACGAGGTCTCTCGGTTGGTGCGTAGGATCCCCAAATCGCGCAGCGCGAAGTTCTTCAGGTTCACCTCGGTCTTGCCGAAATACAGGTAGAGCAGGAACTCGATGGGCCGCGTCCCGTCGAGCGCGATGAAGTTGCGGGCCCCGCAGTGGTGCGCGGCGACCGAAAAGGGGATGCGCTCCAGATAGTAATCGATGAACTTTGGCTTGGACCAGGATTTGCGGACCTCTCCTCGCCCGGCCGCGTGCGCTCCGGTGACGAGGACGTCCTTCGGTAGGCATGAGACGAAGTCCGCATAGTCCGCCTCGCCGAGCTCGCGCGCGTGACCGGCCGCGGTCAGGTCGGATGCCGCCCGCTCGACGTCATCGATCTCGGGGTAGTTGAACAGGGATCGGTTGAATATGGCACCGCGCCTGTTGATCATGCGGACCAGGAGGCATCGCGCATCTCTCGAAAGGCCCCCGAACCGCGCCATGAAGGCGTGATGCTCCGGACCAAGCACGGGAGCGTACGTCCGCTGCACGAACCCCAGCATTTCGGCGAAGTGGTCGAGATAATAGTAGACCGGCAGTTGCGGCAGTTTGGCCAAGCGGACCTTCGTGACTAGGAATCGTTCGTTCTATTTTTGTTCGAGTGCCGTCCTCGGAGTCAAGCGCTTCGACAGGCTACGGGTGATCAGAGCCGCACACTTAGGCCATGGTGGGCGCCGCGTCTTCTTTCCCGCCGCGGGCGACGATCCGGAGCGCCCCGTCCGGAAGCGGCCGTTGCAGCTTCAAGGCTTCGTCGGCCGGTGCCGTCATCCAGGTTTCGACCTCGTCGGGTGTCGTCAGGATCACCGGCATCGCCTTCGGGTGGATGGCGCCGACTTCGGCGTTTGGCTCCGTCGTCAGGAATGCGTAGAGGTCGTTCGTGGTCTCGCCTTCCTTGACCTTCCGGACCGACGTCCAGTTGGTCCAGATGCCGGCGAAGCACGCGAGCGGGCGGGTCTCGTCGAGCGCGAACCAGATGTCGCCGCCCTCGATTTTGTTGAACTCGCCGAAGCTGTTAAACGGCACCACGCAGCGATTCTCGAGCCCCAGCCAGCGCGTCCAGTGTTTGCTCTTCACGTTGCGAATGTTGGTGGTGCCTCCGTCCGGCTCCATCCGGAGCAACTCCTTGAAATCGACGGTCTTGCCCTTCGCTTGCAGCTTAGCGGCGCGCTTCTTGGTCGCCTCCATGAGCGCGTGCGCCGACGAGGGCATGCCCCACCGCGCGGTCGCGAGCTCGCGGCCATCGGGGCCGGACCGGACGATCGGCGCCTTGTAGTCCGGAAACACGCCGGGCATCGGCGCGAGGTTGCCGACGTACCGGTTGACGACGCGGAACAGCGCGCTGATGGCGGCCTGGTTGGTGGTGATCGAATACAGGTTGCACATCTCGTCACGTCTCCGAAGCGGCCTGGCGGGGTCGCAGCGCCAGCTGTAGCAGCGTCGCCGGCGGCCGGCGACCGGCGTTGGCGCACTTGCTGCAGCGGAGCCGGCCCGCCAGCGTCGTGGACGAAGGTGGTCGGCGGACGGCGCAGCGCGGCCAGGGTCTCGAGCTCAATTTCTCCGGCGCCTTGCTGGGCTTCGACCTGCGACGCCCGGCGCACAAGCTCCGGGTCTGGGCCGGTTCGGCGCCGTCGCCGGGCCGTGAACGGACGATCTAAACCGGACCTTCCCAGTCGTGCGCGGATCGCTCCGCGGGGCCGCCGGGGCCGCGCGCCCGCGCGTCGCATTCCGGGACGCCCCGCATGTCCGCGTTGCCACGGATCGGTCTCTGATCTTTTTTTCGAAAGATCTGATGTCGAATCGCGGCACTGCCGGAATCCGCATGCTAGAAGTTTCAATGTGATTTATCACGTTACTCTATTTACACCGCTAGTGAGGTCCGTTTGAACTACCGACGATACATCGCGAGCGGAGCCTGGCGGTCCAACGAAGAGAGACTGCACGAACTGAAGGCCGCCGACGGCCATTGCCGCCTGTGCTTCGAAGCGGCGTCCGAGGGTTCGCCTCTCCAAGCGCATCATGCGACCTACCTTCGCCTGGGCTGCGAGGCCCGCGGCGATCTGATCGCGCTTTGCGCGCGCTGCCACCGCGACATCGAGGACATCTTGCGGCGGCGCCGCTTCGCCCGGGTCGTTCCGTTGCGCGCCGACGTGATCAGCATGCGCGACGTCCGCACGCGACTGTCCGATCCCACCCGCTAGGAGACCCGAGTTCATGGAAGCTGAAACCGTCACGCTGAAGATCGTCGGCACCAAACGGCTCATCATGCGCTGCGGACGGATGTCGGATCCGCTCGATCCGGCGACCAAGGCGCTGGCGCGCCTGACGTCCAAGCGCATGAAGACGAGCGCCGACCACGAGGAGATCGCGCGCATCGAATGGAACGGCTGCTTGTGGCTCGACTCCGGACGTCCGTGCATCCCGGCCGAGGCGCTCACGGCGACGTTCGTCGGCGCGGCCAGGTCGCGCAAGCGCAAGGACGCCGCGCGCGTCGGCGTGGTCGTGGAGGGCAACGCCCCGCTCGACTACGACGGCCCGCGCGATCTCGACGAACTGTGGCTGTTGCCCGAATTCCGGCTGCGCGCCTCCGTCAAGATCGGATCGGCGCGGACCATGCGAACGAGGCCATGCTTCCACGACTGGTCCGTCGTCTTCACCGCGCACTTCCTCCCGTCGCTCTGGAATCGGGACGACGTGGTTGAGATGTACCGTCTCGCCGGCTTCGCCAAAGGCGTGGGGGACTGGCGGCCGACGAACGGCACCTTTTCGGTCGAGGAGGTCGCGTGAGAGCTCAGGGTGGGGCGTGGTCCGGCGAGCTATGGCACGGCCCGGCGTGGCGTCTGGGAGGCCTCGGCGTCGCCGATGCCTCCCGAGCCTCGCATCCTCGCCCCGCACGCGCGATCGGTGCCGGCAGGAACGAATCCTTCGACTTCCTAATCAAGGAGCCTCCCCATGTCTGACGCCCGCGCGACCGCGGCCACGCGACCCGCAGCGCAGAAGACGAAGACGACCCGCTTCCGCCCCGCGCCCATGGGGCCGCTGGAACGCGCCGTCTTCCGCCGTGAAAAGAAGAGTTGGGAGGCGGCCCGCGCGACGACGCGCTTGACGTCTGACGCTTCGTCCGGAGGGCCGCCGCCGAGGCCCACGACGTGGAATCGCGTGCCGACGGCGGACGCCGTCGCCACGAAGCTCATGCTCGCGAAAGCTTTCGACGAGACGGAGAGCCTCGCGCTGGCGATGCGCTGCGCTTCTCCGGTCGTGATCTGCGACGTGCCGGACCCGGCCGTGCTCGGGATGGTCGCGGACTGCTGGAGAGAGGTCGTGCTCGGCGACGCTACGGCCGCGAGCCACTCCGTGCTTTCCGACGTCCTGCCGGCCATGGCCGCACGGAACGCGACACAATGCCTCCACATGATCGTCGCGGATCCGCCGAAAGCCTCGGACCGGCACCGCGCGCAACGGCGCGCCTTGGCGGCGCTGTCGCTCGCGCTGCCCTTGATCGCGTTCTCGCCGCTCGCGGCGTCGCACCTTCCCGACGCCCTGCTCCGCGCCTGCGACGTCCGGCTCGCGGTCGGGCGTCCCGATGCGGACACCATCGGCAAGACCGTCCATCTCGTCACCGGCTCGATGCCGCGCGAGGTGCCCGACGAGCGGGCGCTCCGGCAGATCGGCACCGACGAGGTCTCGCTCGCCGTCAGGTTCGACCGCCCCGCCGACGACTGCGTGGACAGGCTCCGGCGGCTCGCGGCCGAGAAGGCGGAGCGCTCGAGCGTGCGCGAGCTCCGCCTCGACGATCTCCGCGGCATGGACGCTGCGGTCGCCTACGCGAAATCGTTCGTGAAGGACGTCGCGGCGTGGAAACGAAAGGAGATCCCCTGGAGCGCCGTGGACGCCGGCGTCGTGTTCGAGGGCCCGCCGGGCACGGCCAAGAGCACGCTGCTGCGCCTGATCGCCGCCGAAAGCGGGACGAACCTGGTGCTCGCGAACCTGGCGGAGTGGCAGGGCAGCGGCGAAGGTCACCTCGGCCATCTGCTCCGGCAGATGCACGCAGATGCAGCAAAAGCTAAGTCACTCAGTCCATGCGTTTTCGGAATCGAGGAAATCGAGGCGTTCGGCGACAGAGCTTCGATGAAGCACGCGTGGCGGGACTACTCACGCCAGGTCATAGACGGATTTCTGGCCGCTTGCGATTCCTTGTCCAGCGCGCACGACTTCCACGGCGACGGACGGGCCGTCGCGCTGATCGGCACCACCAACGACGCGCGCCGCTGCGATCCGGCGATCCTGCGGTCGGGCCGCTTCAACCAGGTGATCCGCATCGGCCTGCCGGACCCCGAGGCGCTGGAGGCGATCTTCCGGCTCAGGCTGCGCGGCGACCTAGCGGATGCGGATCTCGGCGACATCGCGCTGGCCGCGCTCGGCTGCACCGGCGCCGACGTCGGGCGCATGGTGGGCGAGGCCCGCCGCAGTGCGAGGCACGCCGGCCGCGGCATCGTTCTTGACGACCTCAAGCGCGCGCTCTCCGGCGGCTTCGAGACGCCGCCGGGCCTGCTGCCGCGCCACGCAGTGCACGAAGCGGCTCACATCCTCGTCGACGTCGTCCTGCACGGCCCGGCCGGCGCAGTCGCCATCATGACGCCCTCCGTCCGCGCCGCGGCCTCCGTCTTCAGGTTCCGCGAGGCGCCGCTTGCCGGCACCCACGCGGACAATTTCGCGCGGCTGCAGGTCATGCTCGCCGGGCGCGCGGGCGAGCGCCAGGTCTTCGGCGAGGCCGGCTGGGGCAGCGCCGGCGTGGACGGCTCCGATCTTCACGACGCGACTAGGCTTGCGGCGGCGATGGTCGGATCGTTCGGCAACGACGAGGCGAACCTCCTCTACCTCAGTGCGGCGCGCGAGGCGGAATCCCTGCTGGTCTTTCCGGAGGTGCGCGACGCAGCACGGCAGCTGCTCGCCGCCGCCGCCGAGGCCACCTCTCGCATCCTGTCGGCGCACCGGGAAGCGCTGGACGAGATCGCCGCCCGCCTCCTGGCCGACGGACGCGTCGATGGCGACGCGGTCGCCGAAGCGCTCGCCAGACGCGCCGGGCCCCGACGGCCGGCGACGATCCACACCCTCGAACCGAAAGGAGACAAACGATGACGAAGATCGAGAGGGGAAAGTCGTCCGTTCCGGCCCTCCCGCCGGCGCGCCTCCAGCGTCGCCCGTGCACCGAAGCCGCACGGCGCAACGACCTCCTCCGCCGCGGGGTGCTCGCGGCGCTGCGCCGATCGGGCCGCTATTCCGTCGTCACCAACATGCGCGTTCCCGTGCCCGAGGAGGCACGCGAGGCGGTCCGCCACGGCCGCCGGTCCGTCGCGACGCAGGCGCGGTGCGAGACGGTGGTGATCGACATGGTCGTCGTCGATGCCCCAAACGGCTGGGCCGGCGGCTACGCATTCTGCAGCCCCGGCGCCCAGTCGCTCCGGGCGCGTCACCGCATCGAGGAGGACCTGCGGGCAGCAGAACTCGTGCTCGGCCCTCACGTGAGCCGCACCATGGCGAGCGGAATCGACACGGTGACGGTCGGCATCATCGACGGGTGCGCCGATCCGGAAGAGTGCGACGACCTCACGATCGCCGTGAGCGAGATCGCCGACAGCTTCGACGTCCCGTTTCCGGAGAAGGAGACCGGGTCCTTCCGTCCCCGGACGGCGTACCCGGCGCCTGAGCCGCGGTGCGGACGCCAGCCGGGGCAGGACAAAGAGTCCTGGTAACTTGGGCGGTCGGCCCGATGGCCGGCCCCTTCTCGACCGCTGGAGCGAAACCCTTTTGACGACGACCACCTGTGCGAGACCCATCGTCAAGGATCCGAAATCGTCGATGATGCGAAGCTGCTAATTTATCTCCGCAGTGCGCCGCGACTTTGCAGCCTCGCTTTGGCGGGCGGCGCCCGCGAGACGACGACCGTCGATCTCGCCATGGATGCGGCAGAAGACGCTAGACGGGCGCATTCGCCTTCCGCGGCCGTGGAGAGTTGTCGCGTTTGCCCATAATGATCGATCGAGACCTGCGCGGGCCAAACTGCTGGGCTTCGACGTCGACAGCATACCGGCCTCCGGATCTGGATCGTGACCGTCAGCATCATCGACGGCTCGGCCCATCCTGAAGAGCCCGACGATTTCACCATCTCCGCGCGCTACAGCGGGTTTCATTAGAGCGGGTCCGAGATAGCCATGAAGCAGATAGTCAAAATTGACAAAGGTCGGTTCGCGCTGGGCTCCGACGAAATCGTATTCGTCAGAGGCAAGCGCAGGAAGCCCGAAGCCCCTGATCCATCATTTACAGCCGAGGAACCCCAACCCCTCCCCCGCCGTGCGCAGCTTGTCAAAGTCCCGACCAGGCCGACGCTCGTGCGCGTCCCGAACAGGCCCGCCCGCTTCCCTGTCATTTGGCCGGAGGAATTGACGGCAGAGACTTTGGCCGCTTTCCTCGACTTCCCGACGACGAGGGAGTTGTGTAAATCCATCTCGCGCGGCGAAGCTCCGGCACCCACGTCCTTCAGACGCGCGAAAGGCACTATCCAGTGCGTTTGGCATAAACACGTGGTCCTGAAGTTCGTGGCCGCACGTCACGCCGCGAGCGGCGAGTGAACGTCGATCGACTTCTTGACGAAAGGATTGAGCAGACGAATGAGCTCATCCAGCTCGGTGTCGTGGTTGGTGGCGAATTGCCGGACCGCGATAAGTCCTTGAATCACCTCCGTCCTATGCGCGATCCGCTTCAGCTGATTGTTGTGGATCATCCTGATCGTCTCCTGCACATAAATCTTGGCGGTGCGGGGATCGAGATGGCCGCTGAGCGCCATCAATTCGTTTTCCGTACATCCGGACTCGGCGGATTCGGAGATGCCACCTTTTCGGAAGGACCTCCATTGCATTTCTTCGGGCAGGTTGACCCTGGCTTTGATGCGGTCGAACACTGTGTAAAACTGCTTCGGCAGTTCCTGGGCATCCAAAGGGGCCCAGCCCTCGTCAAAGGTCCCGTCTCGCGGAATCAAGGGACCCGTGACCCGATCGCCCTTGAGCGCGTCGAGCCGATTCTCCATGACAGGATAGAGCGGTTGACCCCAACGATCATAGAGATCGATCCACCTCGAATTGCCTACTTTGGGCCGAACCAAGTAGACCTGCCTCGGCCTGTCCACCGGCTTCCAATGCTCGCACCTCCATGACGCCAGGGTCGCGGTCGGGCGGAGCTGAAACTCATAGGATGCAAGTCCGGCGGTCCCCACTCCGGGCCATCCCTCCTGTTGAGCACCATGGTCAAACAAGACAGCATGCAGCAGCGTAGATGCGAAGACGGGGGTCTTCTTCTCCTTGAGGTGGCGAGTCCCGGCGAAAGGATTCAGAATCGGGACCCCGTCGACGACGCCGCGCATGTTGTTGAAAACGAGGCGCCATAGCTCGCGTGCCTTGTTGGAGCCCTTCGGATCGGCGACGCCGAGCCCGACATCCGCGATGTCGTACAGGATCGCCTGCGCCGTCGGCAAGTCGATCGCACTGACCGGAAGGTCGAACACTCGCATGCCGCGGAACCTCTCGATTTTCAGGAGGTGCTTGCCGGAGTGGTTGAGAACCTGGTTGTAGCTCTTTCGCGAGACGGCACTGATCAAGCCCGTGAAGGTGACGTGATTGCGCTGTTCCTGGTACAGGTCCTCCAAACTTCCTTTACGTGGCTTCAGCACGATGACCGGCGAGTCCTTCGTCGCCCGATGCTCAAGAAGCCGGTCGTACAGCTCCTGCGCTTCGCTCAGCGCCACATCCATATCGGGGTCGAGCAACTTGGTCTGGGGCTCGAAGCCCTCCGAGTTCTTGCCGGAGACGTCCCATCTCAGACGCACCCGGCCGCCTTGCCGAAGCATCGCGTAGGGTTTGGTGTATTTAGGAGTCTGGATTTCGATCTTTGCCATGATTTCCAATATAGCATCACTGTATTGATAGAAGCACTATTGATATGCAATTATTCCTCCTTAGCTTTGATTGCTACGGGAATTGATAGTTGTCGGAAAATGCAATGAGCAGTCGTCGGAAAATCGCAAATTCGCTTGTGTTGTCAATCCCTTGGGTTTCGAACTGGAGAGACTCGAACCCCGCGGCATCCGTTCTCACCACGAACGAAATCAATAACTTACGCGCAATTTTCCGACACGCTCCCTTCAAATTCGCGCACGGTTTTCAATCTGTTCAGGGCCGACTTTCAGAGAATTCCGGTCCGGAATCGCTCGCCCATGTCTCAAACTGGCCGCGTGACTCGGGCCGCGACTCGGCGTGCAGATCTCCCGGTCCGCTGACGAACGAAGTGGACGACGCACATGACTCACGTGAGTCGATCGTGCCGTTCCCGGCATCGGACACTCCTCAGGTCCCGATCGATGCCGAAGCGCGCAAGGCAATGGAAAAGCTGGCCGGCGAAGGCGGGGGCTGGGATCCTCGGCGGGTAACGGTGCCGAAGACGCGCGCGATCCTCAGGCGTGGCCAGACCCCGGTCCGTCTGCTGATCAAAGCCTGGAAATACGAGTTGGCGTTCTCCAGCCCGGCGGCTCCGGCCGCTCTACCCCCCGTAGCCGAAATCCAGGCGTTCGACCGTGTCCAGATGCTCCTGCCGAATCCTTCGCCGGCCCAGGAAGCGATCGACGACTCGACGGCGCGGATCGAGTGCTTCCTGGCTTTCGCCGTCGCCTTCATCGAACTCGTCAACCGCCAAGCCGGGGGCGCCGAAATCTACGACACGGCAGTCATCGTTTATCCGGTCGGATTCGCGCGCTCCCACGCCCGTGTGGTCCTCAAGAGGTACGACCATCCCCGATTGGAGAGGACCTTCGACGGGCAATATCGCCTGAAGGATTCGGTGATTTCCACCGAGGCGCGACCGATGCCTGTCCGCTACCACTCGCGGCGACCTTCGGCGGCCCGCCTCACCTCCGTCGAGACGAAAGCGCACGCCAGCCAGAAGCGCGACCTTGCCCGTAGCAAGGATCTCGCCGACTTCACCGTCGAGTATCTGATCAGGATCGATCATCCGGCCGGGCCGTACGAAATCTACGACGCGGCGGAGGATGCCGGCAGACATTTGGATTTCACACGGGACAGCGCACGAAACATCCTCATCAAGGCCTGCCATCCGAAACTCAGAAGAATGAACGGCGGCAGATTTTGGCTGGCGGATCGGCCCGACGTTCCGGAAACGCCTTCGAGCCCCTACTTCAACCGCACGGCGCGCCCCGGCTACCCCGCCCTTGGCCAGGAGCTCGTGGCGATCCTGACGGCCCGCCGCTGCGCAATGACCACGCCCGAACTCACGGACCGGCTGTCCCAAGAGGCGCGGGGGACGTTGCCTCACTACCACGCGTCGTACGCTTTCGGGATGGCGGCCAAGCATTTTCCTCAGCTGAGATTGATGGACAGCTACTGGCGGCTGATCGATCTCCCCGAAGACCGGCCGCGGGGGCTGACCCTGGATCAGGAGGCCGCCGTCTACGCCATCGACATCTGCAACATGCGGGGTCCGTCGACCCTCGGAGAAATCGCTGCTAGGCTGCCCGCCTACTTGAGGCCCCTAATCAACGTCGCTGAGTCGCTCGAACGGTCCGCGTCTTCATTTCCGAGCCTGCTGGAGAAGGACGGAAAATGGCTCGTCGACGGTGCGAGGACAATCTTTGCCCGCAAAGCGTACTAGCGCGGAACGCCGGGCCGTCCGACTTGCGGCGAAAGCGGTGATCGTCGTTCAGCGATGCGCGCTCGGCCCCAAGGCGATCTACGATCTGATCTCCGAGCCGGTCCGCGGCGAGCTGAAGTTGACAAGACATCATTTCTACCGCCGCATAACTCCCGGCGACGGACTATTCCGCCGGGCCGACGGCCGCTGGACCGTAAACGTCGGCGAACTTTGGGAAACCAAACCGAAGCCGGAACGAACAGCTGGCGCCGAAGTCGTGACGCCGTCCATCAGTCTGGAGGACGTCGCAACCGACGTCGCCTTCATGGTGGAACGCTACGGGGCCCAGTCGGTTCGGCAACTCCACCGACAGCTTGCGCCCCGCGCTTCGTACGAGGATTTTCTCGGGCGCGTAACCGCGGCGACGCGAGGCGGTCAAGGACTGGTGGTCAGGGGCGACGTCGTATTCAAACCTTGGACAGATCCCGGTCCTCTCATCATCAGCCGGCGCGGCGATTGACCCCTGCTATCCGTTTCGGACGCGTGCGCGCGCTCTTGACCGGTTCGGCCAAGGATTCGATGGCCGTGCGAAGAGCCGACCCTCCCATATGCATCGCCACCAGGGCTCCGATCTTCGGCTCGAAAAGCTTCGCCGGATCGATCTCGCCCGGGCTTTCAGGTTCGACGGCGGCCCAGGTGCCGTAGACGTTGGCGATGGCCCCCGAAGAGGACCAGCTCTTGATCACGGCAAATCCTCCCGACCGACGGGCGTCGGTGCCTACAGTCACAGTCAACTGGCTCAACCAATCGAAAGGAGTGGTGTCCACACGGTAGCCGTCGTCGTCCACTTCCGGCTCGTCGTATTGCGCATCCAAAAGCAAGCCGAGCCCCTGGGAGAACCGGTGCGTCTCGGTGAAGTTGTAGAAGCGGTGGCGGGAATTAACTAGCTTTCCAAACCCTTTGACCGTGGGCCTCAACGTGTGGCGGAGCGGCATCGCGAGGAGCTTTTTGGTCAGAGGGCCGACATGCGATGCCGCTGCGCCGGAGGCCAGACCGACCAACAGCGCACTGGCGTCGGCCTTGGACATCGCGGTCGCGCTCGGGCCTCTGCCGTACGAAACGATCAATCCGGCCGATCTCAAGCCGCCGAGGATATGCAACACGGTCGGCGCGGGTATTCCCAGCGCTTTCGCCAGGTCTTGAGCCAGCCGTATCGAAGTCGCCATTTAGCTACCTTGATGGCGCTGACGCCGCGCCGTAGCTCCCGTCCTAACCTCTCGCATGGACGACTGCAAGGAATCGCGGCGCCGCGGTGCTGTCTCGCCAATAAACCGCTCGCGGTCTCCCCCGGCCCAAGCTCAGCACCATCCTCTCGGCTAATACCACCGGCGGGCTCCGTTGCGTTCGCGACCGATAGTTGCTGCGCATCCGACGAGTCCCTCGCGACCGCCGTAGGAAATGTGGCTAACAGCGGTCGTCAGACTTCCCCCGGCAGGTGGCAGATTTGGCGTCGCGCTGCACCTTGCCCCGCCAAGGAATCGCTTCGGCGGTGGAAATCTCCGGACAAAAATCGAATCCTTGCTCCGATGGATGGTAGGTTGGGCATGCCAGTCCGCTCCGTCCGGTTAGCGACGCGCCCCGGATTAAAGGATTCCCGACCGTTGAAGAAGCAGACCAAGACCGCCGCGAAGCGCATAGCCGGACCGAGGCGCAGACCAGGCGCGGCGATCGTTACCGAGCCGCAGGTCGAGGGCGAGAAGACCAACAAGCCGTTTGCGGAGAGATTCCAGGAGGGCCGGCTGTCGACTGCCGAGATCCTCGGCGAGAACGTCAAACGCCTCCGAAAAAGACTTGACCTCAGCCAGGCCGATCTCGCCAGGGCGATCGGTACCGACCAGTCGGCGATCGGGTTGATCGAGACCAGGCGCGCCAACCCGACGGTGCGAACGGTCGAGAAGCTCGCGGCGGTTCTGAAGACTACCGTCGTAGATCTTCTAAGCCGGCCGGGACGGCGGCGAACCCACAGCTAGTCGATCGTCAGGGACGCATTGCGCAGCCGAAGTTCACAGGCAGGTTGGCCGCTTGTCAGAAGGTCCACGCCCGTCGCTGACGCCGAGCAAGTAGGCCCAAGCGTCCGGACCGTAGTCCATGAACGCCATGATCGCCTACGGTTCCCCGACACGCTCCAGCCGTCACGGAATGTTGGGCCGCTGGGTAACATTCCGGCCGGCATGCGATTGCGCCACCAACAACCTTTCTGTTGCCATTTCGACGGCTCGTCCGCGGCGAGATGATACGATGATCGCCGGCGAATCCTGAAAGGCGGCTCGACCAGATGGTCCAATTACGAACCTCGATAATCGGTAGCGCGCTGGCGCTCCGGATGCGCCGCGCCGCCGCAGCCCGAGATAACGAAAGCGGTCTGCATATCCTGACCCTTCCCAATCTCGCGGCGCGCTTGGCCGGAGGCTTCAGGTCGCTAGTACCATCAGAGCAGCTCGACCGCGCGATCCAGCAAGCTCTCGCGGCGGGCGGTTTCCAGGAAATCGAGAAAGTGCGCCACCTTCCAGGCATGACGCGAGCGGTCTCCCGGGCCCTGCGCAAGGTTTGGGATGCCGACGTCTCGCTTAGGGCGGACGCGACGAATGTGCGCCTCGCCGATCTGGCTTTGATCGAGAACCGTGTGCGACGCGAACTGCCGCTCGCCGCGGCGCTTCCGATCGATCTGCGGAACGCTGCTCTGTCGCGGGTGCGGCACGCGGCCCGTACGATCGGACCGCTGACGATCGATCGCCTTTCCTGGATTCCCCCGCTTTGGCGACCACTGATCGACGCGTTGGCGAAGGAGGTCCCGGTCGAATGGATCGCCTCACCTCGCGCGGAAACCGCCTGGTTCGCGGGAAGGATCGTGCGGGCACCGGAGGTGGACAGTGCCGCGCCAGCCACGGTGTCGTGCGCCGATCCGCACCATGAGATTATCGAAAGTCTGCGCTGGGCTCGCTATCTGATTGCCTCCGGCACCGCCCATCCAGACCAGATCGCGATCGTGTCGGCGGGAACGACGCCCTGGGACGATCACCTCCGCGCCCTCGCACCGGACGCCGGCTTCAGATTGGCCTTCCCGCACGGGATTCCCGCGCTTTCGACCCGCGACGGCCAGCGGTGCGCCGCGCTGGCCGACGTGCTTCAACACGGTCTGAACCAGCAACGGTTGCGACGCCTCGTTTCCCTCTGTCGGGGTGAGCGAAGCGCGTTCGAAAGCCTGCCCGCGAATTGGCTGGCCGCGCTGCCCCGGGGCGCGACATTGTCGCGGCCTGAAGAGTGGCGACGCGCGATCTCGGCGGCGGCAGCGAGCGATGCGTCTCTGGCGGGCGCTGCGGACGCATTGTCAATCGTGGATATTCTCGCGCGGGGCATCTCGGCGGCGGCCGAAGCCGCGGTCCTCGTTCTGCACGGTAGGGCGCTCCAGCTATGGCAGAGCGCGTTGCGCAGCGCTCCTCCGGAGGCCATCGAGCTCTCACTGCGGACCTCGCGCTTCGAATCCGACCACGACCCTGCTGACTCCGTGGTGTGGTGCTCGGCACGGGAGCTGGCCACCTCGCCGCGCCCGTTCGTCCGGCTTCTCGGGCTGACGGACCGGCACTGGCCTCGCCGCCAAGGCAACGACTCCGTCGTTCCGGATCACGTCCTTTCGAGCGCGACCGTCGATGTCGATCCGGTCGCCGAAGCCGACCGACGACATTTCCGCATCATCGTCGAGGCGGCGACGGGCCGAGCCGTGCTCTCTCGCGGCCGCCGAAGCGGGCAGGGAGGCCGCGTGGGCCGAAGTCCCCTTTCGGAGGGCCGGCCGGAAGAGCACCTCTCGAGAGCGCGCGTTCCTGAGCACGCCTGGAACGAGGCCGATCGCATCATGGCCCGCCCGCAGGACGCGGCCGAGATCGGGCGCGTACGATCGGCCGATGCGTGCTGGCGCGATTGGCATCTCGAGCGGTTCACGCCGCACGACGGGAAGTTCGACGCCGAACATCCGGTCGTCGTGAGATCAATCGAACGCGTGCAGTCCGCGACATCTCTGCGAAGGATGCTGCGGGATCCGCTCGGCTTCGTGTGGCGCTACGCGCTCGGCTGGAATGCGCCTCGCGATCGCGAACAGCCGCTAACGATCGCGCCCGACGAGTTCGGCAAGCTGGTCCATGAGCTTCTGCGGCGCGCTGTGGACGCGCTCGAGCCGGTGCCCGGATATGCGCGCGCATCGGACGCGGAGATCGAAACCGCTCTCGCGGACGCCGCCTCGACGGTCAGGGACGCGTGGCCGCTGCGGGGACAGACGCCGCCGGCGCTGCTATGGCGCAATACCGTGGATTTCGGGGCATCGTTGGCTCTCGCGGGATTGCTGCGGAAGGAGATAACGGATGCGGGCACTCGAAGCTGGACGGAAGTGCCGTTCGGCCAACCGAACGCAGTCGCCACGGAGCGGCAACTGCCGTGGGATCCGACCATTCCGGTCGCGATACCCGGGACGCCCGTCACTCTCGGCGGCTCGATCGATCGGCTGGATCTCAACAGCTCACGCACCGCCGTCCGCGTCTGGGACTACAAGACCGGCGAGGCGCCGAGAAACGCGGGAGGCATCGTGATAGACGGCGGATCCGAGCTGCAGCGGGCGTTGTACGGACTCGCATGCCGACAATTGCTCGATGGCGAACCGACGGTCGTCGCCCGGCTGCTCTATCTTCGCGGCGATACTCTCGCCGTCAGGCTTCCCGATCTCGATGCCGCCGTCGAGCAGATCGCCGCCTTCGTCAACGTCGCGGTCTCGATGATGCGCAAGGGCGTCGTCACCTCGGGCCGGCTTTCGTTCGATAGGTCGAACGAACTTCGATTGGCGCTCCCGGCGTCGCCCGGATACGAAAGGCGCAAGCTGGCCGCAAGCAACAAAATCAACGCAGCCATTTCGCGATATTGGAGCGCTCCGTGATGGAGATGGTCGACGGGCCCGAACGTCTCAGGGCGTTGACCGATCTGGAGTCCTGCCTTTTGGTGGAAGCCGCAGCAGGCACGGGGAAGACGTCCCTGCTCGCCGGTCGCGTGGTGATGCTGCTCGCGCGCGGGGTCGATCCGCGGTCGATCGCGGCCATCACGTTCACCGAGCTTGCGGCGGGCGAACTGCGTCAGCGCATCGCCTCCTACCTCCATCGCATACTCGAGGGCCGGATTCCGGACGAGCTCCGGCCGGCCCTGCCATGGGGTCCCGACGCCGCCCAGACCTCGATGCTACGCGCCGCTGCGAAGCGCCTCGACGAACTGACCTGCGGAACGATCCATTCGTTCTGCCACGACCTCCTGAAGACGTATTCCGTCGAAGCCGCGATCGATCCCGGCGCGGATGTCTTGGACGGCGATCAGGCCGACTTCGCGTTCGACGCGATCTTCGACAGGTGGTGGCGCGGCAGGCTCGACCGGACCGCGCCGGCGGCCGGGGATCCGATCGCGTCGGTTGCTCGGCGTGATCCGATCGACGCCGAAGGACTGCTGCGCAGCTTCGCCAAATTCCGCCGACGCCATCGGGGAGCGCGGCCGTTGCCTGCCGATCTCGAAGCCCACGCGGACGTCGAATTCGCGGAGAGCGTGCGGGAATTCCGGCGCTGGTGCGACCAGGTCGACGTGCCACCCGAAGCCGATCCCGACATCGTCGCGCTCGAGGCGTTGGTCTCCCACTTCCAGGGGCGCTTCGATCCCCTGCCCGACTTCGAAGGCCTGCTGGAGCTCGCGCACCCCGCATGGCTGCCGATCATGCGCAAGGGTACGTCGGATCTCCGGGAATACAGGCGCCGGACGTTGTGGCGAAAGGCGGGCGGTGCGGACGGCGAGCGGCTTGCCGATCAGGCGGAAGAGCATTTCGGCCGGTGCCGCCAGGCTTACGGCACGTTGATGGGACGGATCGCGACGGCCATCATCGGGATCTTCTCGGGCGGGCTCGATGAAGTGATGACGGAGTACGAGACCTTTAAAAGGCGGGCCGCCGTCCTCGATTTCGACGACCTTCTGTTCACGTGCCGCGATGTTCTGCGCGACCATCCTTCGGTCCAGACGACCGCCGCCAAGCGCTTCTCGCGGCTTCTGGTGGACGAGTTTCAGGACACCGATCCCGTGCAGGCGGAGATCATCTTTCTGCTGTGCGGAATGGCGGAGGACGACCGCGCCTGGCACGCGCGATCGCTCAGGCCCGGCCACCTTTTCGTCGTCGGCGATCCGAAGCAGGCGGTTTATCGCTTCCGCGGTGCGGACCTGGCGACGTATCTCAAGGTGCGCGAGACGATCGAGGCGCAATTTCCCGACAATATCCTCAGGGTTACCGCAAACTTCCGGTCTCGCGCCCAGATTTTGGATCACGTGAACCGTTGCTTCGAGGAACGGCTGTCGTCGCAACAGGCCGGTTACGTCGCCTTGCAGACCACGAAGGCAACCGCTGAGCACGGCTTGCCGTGCGTGGCGAAAGTTTCCGTGGAGCTTCCTCCGTTGACGAGGGTCGACAGTGCCCGCGACGAGGAAGCTCAGGCTGTGGCCGAAGTATGCGCGCGCCTCATCGGCAACGTCGACATCAAGCTCAATGACGGCCAGACTAGGCGACTTTGTCCGGGCGACATCGCTCTGCTCGCACCGGTTTCCACGGACCTCTGGCGGTACGAACGGGCTCTCGAGGAGGCGGGACTGCCCTTCGCCTCGCAGGCGGGCAAGAACCTCTACAAGCGGCAGGAAGCGCAGGATCTGGTGGCGCTGATCCGCGCCTTGGCCGACACCCGTGATACGCTGGCGCTCGGAGCGCTCATGCGCGGTCCGCTCGTCGGCCTGACCGAGCAGGAGCTGCTCGACATCACCGCCGGCCTTCCCGTCGAGCGCGACCGGATCTCAGGTCTGTCGCTCCGGACCGATCCGGCGGCGGTCCGAAACCCGGTCGCACGGGAAGTGCTGACCGTTCTGACTGACCTGCGCCGCCGCATCAACACAACGGCACCCGCCTTCGTTCTCGCCGAGGCGATCGAGCGCCTGCGCATCCGCGCCATCGTCGCGGCCCGCAGCGGCGACCAGGCGGCGCGGGCGCTCGCGAACGTTGACGGCTTCGTCGAACGGGCCCGAAGATACGACGTCCGCGGCTTCGTCCAGTTCGCCTCGGACATCGACGACGAATGGTCGAGCGGATCGGCGTCACCAGAGGGCATGATGGAGGCCGACGGACAGTCGATCGAGATCGTCACCGTGCACTCGTCGAAAGGTCTGGAGTGGCCGGTCGTGATTCCAATCAACCGCTCGTCCATGCCGCGGCGAGCCGAGGCGTTCGTCCACCGGAGACGGGACGAAAGCCTGCATTGGGCGCTGGGCCAAGTGGTGCCGCCGGGACTGGGCGATGCGCTGCGGACGGAAGAGGCGGAGAAAAGGGACGAGAACGTGCGGCTCCTTTACGTCGCATGCACCCGGGCGATGGAGCTCCTGGTCATTCCGGACTTCTCCTGGAGCAACGACGCTTCCTGGGCGAAGCTTCTCGACTTCAAGTTGGATACCGTTCCCGAACTCGACATCGGCCGCCTCCCCCGCACGCCCCTCGCCTCTCGCATTCCTGTGGCGAACCGGCAGACCGCGCAGGTCTTCGCGGAAGAGCGATCGCGCATCGAAGCTGCGCCGCGCGTCCGTTGGATCAAACCCAGCGACGGTGACCCCGACGTAATCACGGGCGAACTAGCCTTCGAGACGAGCGAAGAGCTGCCACGCGCCGCGACCACGGTCGAAGGAGGCTGCATCCGGGGCATCCTTCTCCATAAGCTGATGGAAGAACTCATCTCTGGCGAGTTGGAGGAGAATCTGGAAGCCGCGACCACCCGGTCCAACGAACTATTCGATCAATTGTCTTCGATGGCACCGACGCACGCCGCTATCGACGTACGGGAGCTCGCTTCGACCGCGCTGCGGACGTTGCGACTGCCGGACGTCGACAGATTCCGCGGAACGCTCGTCGCGGAGGTGCCGGTCTACGGTACGACGGCCGGCCCCGACGATCTGGTCGGCGGCCGGGCCGACGCGATCGCCCGCGACGAAGGCAGGGTCGTCTTCGACTGGAAGAGCGACGTCGCTCCCAAGGAGGCCGAGTTTTCGACCTATCGGCGACAACTCGTCCATTACCTTCGGGCGACCGGATCGCGTCGAGGCGCCATTGTCTACATGACGACGGGTCACGTCGATTGGGTTACTCTCGCCGGTTGACCGCCGAGGCCAGAATTATGGCCCTCGGTCACTGAGGGACACTTGTTCGAGAGCGACGCTGTCGTAGATGTCGCGCCTGACCGCGGCCCCGAGCGCCATCAGATCTAGCACGTGGCCCGGCTTCGAAGCATCGTCTGACAATATCCGCCCTCCATCCGGGCGTCGTGCCAGATGGCCATGTTAAGGTGCCGACCATGACGACGTGCTGGATCGCCGGCAGTGCTAGGTAGAAGGCGCGCTTGACGTCGCAGTCCCGTCGCTGCGAAGTCGGGGACATGACCTCGATCGCCACGAGCGGTTCGGTTATATCCTTCGCGCAGACGCTGGCGGCCTGGCCCATGATCGCTATATTCGCGATCCTGCCGCGCTTAGACCATTTCATGTTGGACGTCAATACGACGCAAAAGTCGCCGCACGACCGCCTGGAGACCTACGAGAAGTGGTCGGCGGGTGCGACACTCGGAATCCTGATCGGAATCATCATCGAGATAATCGTTTTATCCTATTACGATTATCATCCCGATCGGAAATTCTGGAGCTCCATCGCGGCAAATGTACTCATCGGGCTAGGTCTTCTAATCGAGTTCTTCTGCATTCGCTGGACCATCATCGCTTCCAGGGAAGCAGAGGACGAGAACCGCGGGAAGCTCGCCGCCGCACTGGATCGGGCCTCCGCGGCGGAGCAGGAGCTCCTCGAGTTCAGAAAGACCAGACGGCACGTCATCGGACCGAACAAGGCGCAGCTTGCTGACCGGCTGAGACCGTTTGCGGGGACCGAATTCGATACGGCAATGAGCCATTTCGAACGGGAGATTGGGGATATCCTGTGGGACATCGAAGAGGCGCTACACGTTGCCGGCTGGCGACAGATCGACTGTTCGCCCCTGCCCGGCGCGTCGGCCATACAGCGTACGAGCCGTCCGCTCCCGGGATCGGCGCTGGCTCAGAATGTCGAGATCGAGCTGCACCCTGGACATCAAGCCGCCCTAAAGCCGGTGGCCGAAGCATTGATCGAAGGTTTGAAATCGGTCGGAATTGATGCCGGCGAGGTGCCATACACGTCCGCGACCGGCAATCACCACGCCATGCTCGTGGGTCCCAAGAGGTAGTGCGGCTTCGTCCGGAACTCTTACGGCTCCGCGACGATGTCGATCGCATACGAGGTCGGCACCCGCCTTGTGCCGCTCTACGCGACCACGTCCCAAGCGGCAATCCAGATCGGAAAGTCAGTTTGCGGCGCAGTATTGGTCGAACCGTAAAGCCGTCGATCGCGGTCCGGGCGATCCTCGCCGGACCGAGGTGCGCGAATCCGCGCTCCTCTCATCGCATCGACCGCCTTGACCACGTCCAGGTCTCTGCAATCGGCCAACAACCGCTGCGACACATGGACGATTCCGTCCGGATTGATGCCGATCAGATTCGCGTCATAGGCAGCATGGTGAATTTTGCTCAACGGAAGACCGTTCGGAATCCAGGGCTGTCCCCAATTCTCGTCGGCGTCCGGCATAATGTGGGACGCATCGAGAAGCTCGCGCACGGACAGCCCGGTGATCACGCATCGCGCGTCGTAGGCATCGAGCACCGCCTCCCTGAACTCGGCCTGATGAACCCGTTGCTTCACCTCGACAAGCCTGTAGCGGCGCTCAATCGGAGTCGCCGGTGGAGCAACGACCTTGGTCGTCGAAGCCGACGGAGCGAAAGTCAGATCGGCTTCGAGCCTCTTCGGATACCAATTCACCACGAAGGCTGGGTAGAGAGGCACGTAGACGGCCGGTGACACGGCGACGAAGTAGATGATCGGATACTGCTTCTCCACCGCATCCCTGAGCATCAGATTGTCAGAGGAGCCAGGATCATCGCCCCTAAAGCTGTAGCGGACGGTCGTATCGCCCGTGTACAAAGCATCACGACCGTCGTGCTGGTCTCGATACCAGATCCTTCGGCCTTTTCGGGGGATGACAGTTCTCACGGACAGAATGCCGGCCATCTCCTTCGGTTTGAAGATGCCTTTCGCACGGCTCGCAAACCGAAGGCGATGGTCAAACCCGGGCGCCGGAAATCCGGGCTCTATCGCGCTCCATGGAAGCACCGTCCCCCCGGTCAACAGCCGATTGAGCGCAGCGAAGGCCGACATCCTGATAAGTTCGTCGTCCACGCCTCACAAGCCCGCCGCAATCGTCCGATCGGGGCAGCGTACCAGGCCGGATGCCGACTTCAAGGTTGGAAAGTCCGTCAACGTTCGTGAAGCGTCGCGCGTCATTGTGGGCTTCGCGCTCGGACGCTCGTTGAATGCATCAGCCATACCGACCCAAGCGTCGATGCGTTCGACGAACCACGGGATTCCGGCGTGGGCGCCGCTAAGGCGTCGGTACGCGGCGGCCGTTGGAGACCGCATTGCCGAAGTCCTGGGCCGCATGCGAACTTATTGCCAAGTTCGGGCTTCCCGCGGCAAAGGTGGGTCCGAAAGTGAGAAGGAGGTCATGCGTCCGAACCCGGCCTGCCCCGACCAGCGGCAATCCACCGTTACCCGTGGTGACGCGCACTAGCTTCCAGGCCGGCGTGACGCTCCCGCTCGAAGTGACGATGAACTTCACGTGTAGGGATAGAAAGTCCTGCTTGAAGAACGGGTCGCCCTTCTTCCCCTCGGATGAGGGTAGGAAATATCGGCTCCTCAGCGAGTCTTGCAACCACTGCGTTATTCCCAACTCGCTCAGCAGCAGAGAGCTGCCTGTGGGATGAGTACTCGCGCACGGGCTGCTCCCGGCCCCTTTTAGCTTGTCTAGATTCCAATAGCTGCCGAACTTGCTTTCCTTGGTAGCTTGCGACGACAACACGGCGCCGGCGCCGATCGAAAACGTCGGCGAATCGATGTAGGTTGCCCCCGGATTCAACGAACCGGACTCGTCCACTTGAAGATCGAGTGTGGTCTGGACTGCCCACCCCGTCGGCAGGACGCCGGCTTCGCGGCTGGTGATGACCGCTTCGACGATGTCGCAATAGATCTTGGTCTTGATGGCGTACTCGAATTGTCCGCCGGCGGAGAAAACCGCGTCGGGAGGCGCCGTCTCGAAATATTCCTGAAGAGGCGGAACGTACGTACCGCAGCCGACAAGCGCCGAAACCGTCGCGAGCGGAGCAAGTATGCGAGGGATCAGTTGAAGATGTCGAAGTACTCGGGGCATGAGAAATTGCAAACCTTTTTACCGTCTCTGATCGTCGCACTCGCTCTGCAGTGGGACGCTGGGCATTTGACTGGCTGAGCGGGATTCCCCATGGGATCAACTAGCACGTCGCAGCGGGCGATTTTCGCGGTCGGACACGCGCTGATCGATTCGGAGGTCCAGACAGCGGGGGCCGTCGAGAGATGAAGCCTCAACGCATCAGCCGCTACGCGGTCCGCATAATCGAAGAAAACCGTCTCCAGGAAGTTGGCAACGTCGCGTGGCAATTCCGGAAACGAATACAGATGCGGCTCATAGCCGGTCGCACGCGGACCGACCGTCTTCGCTACCCGTGCTTCAGGGTGTATTCGACGAGCTTGCCCGTTCCGTCGGGAAAAACGCCGGAATGAACTGGTGGTCAATCGGAACGGTCATCTCGCGGATCAGATACCACTTGCAGGCGATTTGAGAACACTGGATCCCGGCCTACGCTTCCAAGCGTCGCGCCGACCAAGGTGCGTCGCCCTTGATCGCCGTCGTTATGCTGACGATGTCGGCTGGAATGATCGCAGTTGTCCATCGCCCCGCCACGTCGGCAAAACGAGCGTAGAGCGACGAAACCGCGAAACCAATCACGGAGGCTAGGAGGCAGGCCGATGTCACTATAGACGCGTTTTTGTCGACCGGATCGGGCGGCTCCAATTTCGTCTGGACCAGCTACGCTACCGCTCACTGAACGTTTCCGCGGTCGATCGCGATTGCGTCAAGATCCACGACCTAAAGCCCGCTTTTTGCGGAGATTTGTACGGACGTTGTATAGGAAATCGCGTAAAGACAAGAAAGTCGTGCACAAAAATGCAAGAAGGCCTTGTCTCGCAGGGATAACTTGATTTGGAGCGGGCGAAGGGAATCGAACCCTCGTATGCAGCTTGGGAAGCTGCCGTTCTACCATTGAACTACGCCCGCGGATGCGCAGCTTGCGCCCGCTCTGATTAGCCGAGACGGCGCATCTCGCCAAGCGCTTTGGCGCAGCCCGCCCGCCCCTTCTTAAGTTTCCGGTACGATTTTGGGTGCGGCGGATTGTGGCGGTGTTATGGTCGCGGTCTGGGGAGAGCGTACGTTGCGTGGGGGCGTGTGTATGGTGGGGCATGGCTACGCGATATTCGACACGACCATAGGGCGCTGCGGCATCATCTGGAGCAGCACCGGGGTCGTCGCCGTGCAGTTGCCGGAGGCGCGGGAGATCGACACCCGCCGCCGGATTTTCCAGATCCATCCCGAGGCACGCGAGCAGCGGCCTTCCGCGAACGCCGAGTTCGCGATCGAGGGCATCGTGAGCTTGCTGCAGGGCAGCGATGCTGATTTTTCCGAGGTCAGCCTGGACGCGAGCGGGGTGCCCGGCTTCAACCGGCGGGTCTACGAGGCGGCCTGCGCCATCCCGCGCGGGGAGACGCGCACCTATCACGAGATCGCCAAGGCGCTGGGCGCCTCCGGCGCCGCGCATTCGGTGGCACAGGCGATCGCGAAAAATCCCTACATGCTGATCGTGCCCTGCCACCGGGTGCTGGAGGCCGGCAATTACACCGACCGGCTCTCGCCCTATGGCGGCGTAATCTCCAAGCGGCGGCTGCTGTCGCTGGAGGGCACCCATCCGATCGCCAGCAAGACGCTGTTCGACGTCCTGCTGCCCGTTGCCCCACCGAGACCCTCCACCTAGATAGGGAGGATGGATGCAACAACGCTGCTGACCACCCCCTCGATGACCGTCTCCGAGTTTCGCTGCGACGCGGGACCGGACGACAGCCCGTTTGCGGAGTGCCGCACCGGCCATTCCATCGCCTATGTCCGCGCCGGCAGCTTTGGCTGTCATTGCCGCGCCGGCTTCTTCGAGCTGGTGGCGGGCTCGATGCTGGTCGGCGCGCCAGGCGAGGAATACACCTGCACACATGAGCACGTCGCCGGCGACGTCTGCCTGTCCTTTTTCCTCAGCGAGGATCTGGTCGACGCGCTCGGCGGCCGGAGCGACGTCTGGCAGGTCGGCGCGACGCCACCGTTGCCCGAGCTGATGGTGCTGGGCGAGCTCGCCCAGACGGCGGCAGATGGCAACAGCGACCTCGGTCTCGACGAGGTCGGGCAGATCCTCACCGGTCGTTTCGTCGATGTCGTGTCGGGCAAGGCGCGCAAGCCGACGACACCGACGGCGCGTGATCGCCGCCGCGCCGTGGAAGCCGCGCTCTGGATCGACGCCAACTCGCATGCCGAGGTCGACCTCGAACAGGCGGCACGGCAGGCAGGCCTCAGCCCCTTCCACTTCCTGCGGCTGTTCTCCGCCGTGCTCGGCGTCACTCCGCATCAATATCTGGTGCGCTCGCGGCTGCGGCATGCGGCGCGGCTGCTGACTGACGACGACATCGCAGTCACCGACATCGCCTACGACGTCGGCTTCGGCGATCTCTCCAACTTCGTCCGCACCTTCCACCGCGCCGCTGGTGTATCGCCGACCAAGTTCCGCCAGGCTTCGAAGGGAGAGCGCAAGATTCTCCAAGAGCAGCTTGCCCTCAACTGACTAGGTTCGTCTCCGGCGCGCGCCGATTGTGGCGCGCTTTGGCAATGGAGACGACCATGTACGACCATATCGGATTGCGCGTTGCCGACCTCGACGCCGCCACGCGCTTCTACACCGCGGTGCTGGCGCCGCTCGGTTATGTCGTGTGCTCGAGTGGCGATGGTTATGCCGGCTTCGGGCCGAAGGGCGAGCCGGCGCTGTGGCTGCACCTGAACAAGGGGCGCAAAGCCGATGGCGTGCACATCGCGTTTCGCGCGGGGGATCATGACGCGGTCAAGGCATTCCACAGCGAGGGCTTGAAGAGCGGTGGCCGCGACAATGGCGGCGCCGGCCCGCGCAAGGATTACAGCCCGACTTACTACGCGTCGTTTTTGATCGATCCCGATGGCAACAATGTTGAGGCGGTCTGTGTGTGAACGCGGCAGCCCTCACCACACACACACGCTGTCATCCCCCGGCTTGACCGGGGTATCCAGTACGCCGCAGCTCCTCGATTCAATCACAGCGGCCTCTGGAATACTGGATCGCCCGATGGAGTCGGGCGATGACAGCTGGGATGACGGCGCTATCGCTCGCTTCTCTACATCAAGGAACTCAACCAGGATTGCATCATGGCCTCCATCCACAACGACATTCCCCTCAACGCCCCAGCGCGCGACGTCTGGGATGCCGTGCGCGATTTCGGCGCGCTGCATCGGCGGTTGGCGCCGGGCTTCGTCACGGCCTGCACGCTCGACGGCGACACGCGCATCGTCACCTTCGCCAACGGATCGGTGGCGCGCGAGGTGCTGGTCGATTGCGACGATGCGCGGCAGCGGCTGGTCTACGCGATCAACAACGAGCGGCTGAAGCATTACAGCGCCTCGGTGCAGGTGATCGCCGAGGGCGAGGCGAGATGCCGCCTGGTCTGGATCATCGACATGCTGCCGAACGAGCTCGCGCCCTATGTGCAGGGACAGACCAAGGACGCCGTCGCCGCCATACACCGCGCGTTTCCGGCCGCAGCTGCGTGATCTTTCTCACAGAGCCCAGCCCTCGTCCGCAATAACGATGGCGCCGTGCGTCCGGTTGGCTCCGCTCTCCCGGCGGCGCCACGCACGCGAGGAGCAGGCCATGAGAGGTGCGGACAAGGTGATCTGCCAGGCGGCCGCCGTGCTGCTGATGTTTTCGATTTCGAGCGCGCCGGCAAAGGCGCAGTTCTTCGGCGGCGGCGGTGCCGGCGGCGAGGACATAATGACCCAGATGGCGCCGATGCTCGAGATGATGAAGGCCAAGATGGGCAAGCGCCGCTTCGGCATGATGATGCAGACCATGGGCCCGATGATGAGCCGCATGATGGAGAATGGCGGTGGTGGTCTTGGCATGATGGGCGGCGGTGGCATTGGCGGCCTCGGCGCCGGCAACCTCGGCGGCGGTTTCGGCGCGCCCAATTACGGCGGCTACGCGCCGATGGGTGGAGGCGGCACCATGCCGGCCGGAATGGGCGGCATCGGCGGCGGCGATATCATGGGCATGCTCGGCGGCGCCGGTGGCGGCGACATGATGGCGATGATTCCGCAACTGATGCGGCTCGCCAATGTCGGCGGTGGTGGCGGCCATCGCCGCCACAGGCACCGCTAGTCCGCGGCGGCCGACAGAGCCGGCCTGATCGCAGGTTTGGTTTGGCGCGGTCCCCAGCGTGTCAGCACCACGCTGGAGCACGAGAGCAGGCCGAGCACGACCATCGAGCTCGCCGCCAGCCAGAAGAAGCTTTGCGCGGTGGCATCATGCGTCGACAGCCACCAGCCGACAGCCGAGATGTAGATCAGCCGCGCGGTCTGCGCCAGCACCGGGCCGATCACCTTCGCAGCGCCCTGCGACGAGAAATACATCGTCGAGGCGAGGCCGATGAAGGCGTAGAACGGCGCCACTGTCGACAAATATTGGTGGCTGGTGGCGCGCACGGTCGCGCTGTCCGTGAAGATGTTCACCCAGAGATCGGGGAAGGCCGCGACCAGGCACGCCGGTGCACCGACGGCGACGAAGGCGCTCGCCGCTGCGATCCAGGCGATGCGCCGGGCGCGGGCGATGCGGCCGGCGCCGACCGCCATGCCGATCATCGGCACCGAGGCGATGCCGAACGAGAACGCGATCGAGGTCAGCAGGAATTCCAGCCGCGCACCGATGCCGTAGCCGGCCAGGATCGCGGTGCCGAATTTCGCAAGCATGTGAGTGAAGATCGAGATCGTCAGCACCGATTGCAGCGGCGAGAAGCAGGCGATGGCGCCCACTTTGAGGATGTCGAGGAACATCGCCCATTGGATGCGAAGTCCGCGCAGCTTCGGCGTCACGCGGGCGCGGCCGGAGAACAGGTACCAGCCCATCACGCCGATATTCATGCAATAGGCAATCAGCGCGCCGGCGGCGACCCCGCGCATGCCGAATTGCGGCACCGGACCGAGGCCGAGGCCAAGCGTGCCACCGAGCACGATCTGCCAGGCCGCGGAATTGAGGATCAACAGCGACGGCAGCTTCATGTTGCCGGTGCCGCGCAGGACGCCGGCCATGGTGTTGAGCAGCCAGGGCAGCACGGCGCCGCCGAAAAACACCTGGGTGTAGGCGATCGCATGCGTCAGCACGTCGCCGCGGCCGCCGAGCATCTCAAGCACCTTGGGCCCGAAGATCAGCATGCCCAGCATGAAGACGAGGCCGAAGCTGATGCCGATCAGCAGCGCGTGCGCGGCGAGCGTCCCGGCACGCTCGCGATCGCCCGCGCCGAGCGCGCGCGCGATGGCGGAGGCCACCGCGCCGCCCATCGCACCGCCTGACATGGTCATGGTCAGGATCACTGTCGGAAACACCAGCGCCATCGCGGCCAGCGCTTCCACGCCGAGCCGTCCGATATAGGAGGTCTCCGCAATTACGGTGCAGGTGCCGGCTGAGAGCGCGACCACGTTGGGCCAGGCCAGCCCGAGCAGCGTGCGCAGGATCGGCCCGTCCATCAGCGCGCTCCTCACGGGGCGCGGAGGCGGCGGCAGCGGACGCTCTTGTTCATCGACCGGGATTTCGGCGATGTCTGACATGTCCTCTCCGGGCAAAGCGCCATTTCCGGCGCAGCAATGCTTGGGTGTGCCAATGAATTGGTTCGCGCAGGGCGCAACAAGAGGCTTGTTAGCACGACGCGCAGCGATTCCTCCTGCGCTAGGTGCAGGCGTGCCCTGCGGCAGCGCGGTGACGCCGTCGTCTACCCAATCGTCCAGAGCAATGGCGGACGACCGCTCGGTGTCGGGGACAGGTGCACGCCGATGTGCCGGCCGCACCCGGCCGCAAGCCCCTCGAACAACCCCGCCAGCACCTTGGCGCAAGCGGAGTGGTTATCGGCGCCGTCTTCCATCAACCTCCAGCTCTGCTGACGGATTTCGAACGTGCCCTCGGATTGCGTCGTCTCAGCCGCATCGTCCTGCGCGACAAACAGCGCGTTGAGGAACGTCGCGAATTCGCTCGCACCGCCGCGGCCCATCGACAGCGCCGCAGCGACCTCATCGAAATATTGCATCCCGATCAGCTTGCCCGTGAGGTGCAGGAGATAGCCCGCATCCTCCGGACCGAACAGCTGCACCATCACGGGCGCGGCGGTGCGCACATATTCCATCGCATAGTTGCGATAGGCTTTTTCCAGTCTCGGCCTTGGCCAGCTTGCGACCGGCAACGCCGGAGCCGCGGCTGCATCGAACAGCGGGGCTTCGAGGTGCCGCGCGAACACGAGGCGCTGGTCGAGCTCGAGGGGCTGGTCATATTGATAATAGTAGCCTTCGAGCCCGTCCTGGCCGTCGACGCTCTGCTTGGTGCAGACGAACCCCAATCTGGTATCGCCGAGCGCCACGCCGTTGTTGGCGTGCCAGCCGCGCAGCATCGCGCGCGAGACTTCGCCCGGCACGCCGCAGATGGCAGTGCCTTTCCAGATCCAGCGCGGCGGCGGATAGCGGATCCAGGCTTTGCGGTCGCTCTCATACATGTATTCGACGTGCACGCCGCCGATCCAGTTCGAGAGATAGTGATATTGCGCGGCTGCCACGGCGGGCGGCAGATGGCTCAGCCCGAGCTTCTCCAGCCCCGGCAGGAAGCGCTCCTGCTGCTGGCGGCGGAACACGCGAAAGACGAACTCCGCAGCATCTGCCGTGCCGCGACGCGTGACCACGGTGAGGATCAGACCGGTGAAGTAGGCGTGATAGAGATCGGCAACCGCGCGCCAGCGTTTCCATTGAGCTTCCTGCGCGGGGTCTGGTGCGGTCATGTTCGCTCCCGATCGTTGTTCTGATCGAGTGTGTCACTGCATCCGGTGACGGACAAGCTGAGCCGCACGCAGGGAGCCCTGCACGCCGGCGCGCCAATTCCGCATCACGAATTTTGCGCAGGCTTAGTTTGCGAGGCTTTGGCGGCACGCTCGCGCTCGACGCGCTCGGTGACGTCGCGTGCCATCGCCACCGATCCCTGCACCACTCCAGCGGCGTCCCGCACCAGCGCAAAGGTCATCTCGATGTAGAGCTTGCGTCCGTCCTTGTGCAGCGCGCGGGTCAGTGTCGGCTTGCCCGCAAGCTTCATCGCGCCGCTGGCAAGCGCGGCCTCAAAACCTTTCCAGTGCGCGGCGCGCAGATGTTCGGGAATGATCAGGTCGAGATTCTGGCCCAGCGCTTCGTCCGCCGAGAAGCCGAACAGTGCGGACGATGCGCGGTTCCAGCGCATGATCGTGCCGGAGCGATCCGAATAGATCAGCGCGTCGGCGACGTCGTCGAGGATTCTTGCGTCGAGTTCGGATTGATCTGTCATTTCGCCACCTCGGACGTAGCCCGGATTCACTTCCCATCTTGACACAGATTCGGTGTCATCGCCCGACTTGATCGGGCGATCCAGTATTCCAGAGGCGGATGTGATCGAACCAATAGGCTACGGCGTACTGGATGCCCCGGTCAAGCCGAGGCATGACAGCGGAAGGTGAGGCTATCCCTACACCCGGAAATGCTTGCTCAGCTTCAGGCCCTGCGCCTGGTAGTTCGAGCCGATGCGCTGGCCGTACATCGCGTCGGGGCGGGCCAGCATCTTCTCGTAGACGAGGCGGCCGACGATCTGGCCGTGCTCGAGGATGAACGGCACCTCGCGCGAGCGCACTTCGAGCACGGCGCGCGAGCCTAGCCCGCCGGCGCCGGCATAGCCGAAGCCGGGATCGAAGAATCCGGCATAATGCACGCGGAACTCGCCGACCAGCGGATCGAACGGCACCATCTCCGCGGCGTAATCGGGCGGCACCTGCACCGCCTCTTTCGACGCGAGGATATAGAACTCGCCGGGATCGAGGATCAGGCTGCCGTCGGGACGGGCCGAGATCGGCTCCCAGAAGTCCTCGACGGAATAGCCGGCGCGGCGATCGACGTCGATGACGCCGGTGTGGCGCTTGGCGCGGTAGCCGACGAAGCCGCCGCTCTTCTCGCCGGAGAGATCAACAGAGACGGCGACGCCGCCGGTGAGGTCGGCATCGTCGATATCGACGAGACGCTCGGTCGCGTGCAGCGCCTCGAGGTCGTCGATGTTGAGGATGGCATCGCCGGTGCGGAAGCGCACCTGGCTCAGGCGCGAGCCCTCGCTGACCAGCACCGGAAACGTCTTCGGGCTGATCTCGGCATAGAGCGGGCCGTGATAGCCGGCACCGATCATGTCGAAGCGGCGGGTGCCGTCGGCGATCACGCGGGTGAAGACGTCGAGCCGGCCGGTCGAGCTCTTCGGGTTGGCGGCCGCGACGATTTCCGGCGGCAGCGCGAGGCTTTCAAGCAGCGGCACGATGTAGACGCAGTTGGTCTCCAGCACCGCGCCGTCGGCGAGGCTGAACTCGTGCAGCTTCAACTCGTCGATGCGCTCGGCGACCGTGGCGCCGGGACCGGGCAGGAAGCTGGCGCGAACGCGATAGGCGATATCGCCAAGACGCAAATCGAGGCTCGCCGGCTGGATCTGGCTTTCGACGAAGTCGTAAGCGGGCAGGATGAGACCGCCCTCCGCCATCGCCGCGATCATGCGGTCGGGCAGGATACCATTGGCGTCGGCGGCGACCGTGAACGTCAACCCGGGGTCCTCATCAGGGATCAAACACATCCCGACATGCGGGAAATATGAGCGTTTTACGGCTATCCGATGGACGTCTTGACGGAAAGGGCATTGCGGAATATGAGCATGACTTATCCCGTGGTGATTTGAGCCGGCCGGCTTGCAGCCACGTTAAATAAGTCGCTAAACAGGCCGGGGACCTCTGTGATCCCGGCCCGTGGAGATATTCCAGGCCGGTTTTTTTGTGACCATTCTCGATGGTCACTTCAGGAGGTCCTATGTCGAAGTCCCCGGCGCCAACCGCCCACTACCGTCCCGAAACTCGCCTGGTTCATTCCGGCACCTTACGCTCGCAATATGGCGAGACGTCGGAGTCGCTGTTCCTGACCCAGGGCTACGTCTACAACAGCGCTGAGGAGTGCGAGGCGCGGTTCAAGGGCGAGGACCCCGGCTTCATCTATTCACGCTACTCCAATCCGACCATCTCGATGTTCGAGCGCCGCATGATCGAGCTCGAAGGCGCCGAAGCGGCACGTTCGGCCGCGACCGGCATGGCCGCGGTGACGACCGCGATCCTGGCGCCGCTCAAGGCCGGCGATCACGTCGTGGCCTCGCGCGCGCTGTTCGGCTCGTGTCTCTACGTCGTGCAGGATTTACTGCCGCGCTACGGCATCGAGACCACGCTGGTCGACGGCCTCGATCTCGACCAGTGGCAGCGCGCCATGAAGCCGAACACCAAGACGTTCTTCCTGGAGAGCCCGACCAATCCGACGCTCGACGTGCTCGACATTCCCGGCATTGCCGAGATCGCGCATAGTGGCGGCGCGCGGCTCGTCGTCGACAACGTGTTCGCCACCCCGATCTGGCAGAGCCCGCTCGCGCTCGGCGCCGACGTCGTGGTCTATTCCGCGACCAAGCACATCGACGGCCAGGGCCGCTGTCTCGGCGGCATCATCCTGTCCTCGGAAGCGTTCATCGCCGAGCACATCCACAATTTCATGCGCCAGACCGGCCCGTCGATCTCGCCGTTCAACGCCTGGGTCCTGCTCAAGGGGCTGGAGACGCTCGCCGTGCGCGTGCGCGCGCAGACCGAGACGGCGGCGCGCATCGCGGACGTGCTGGCGAGCCATCCGAAGATTTCGCGGCTGGTGTTTCCCGGCCGCGCCGATCATCCGCAGGCTGCATTGGTGAAGAAGCAGATGCGCGGCGGCTCGACGCTGGTCGGCCTCGAGGTCAAGGGCGGCAAGCAGGCGGCGTTCCGCGTGCTCAACGAGCTCAAGCTCGCCAAGATCTCGAACAATCTCGGCGACGCCAAGAGCCTCGTCACCCATCCCGCGACCACGACGCATCAGCGTTTGAAGCCGGAGGACCGCGCCGCGCTCGGCATCAGCGAAGGATTCATCCGCTTCTCGGCAGGCCTCGAGCACGCGGACGATCTGATCGAGGATCTGACCGCGGCGCTGGAGAAGGCGTGAGTTATTGTCGTCCCGGCCTAGTGCGCAATTGCGCATGGGGGCCGGGACGACAAGTCACATTGGCCGGTACGTCCGCACGTCCGCGGGCACGTTCACGCCGAGCTTGATCTGGCCGACGGAGCGAATGATGTCGTCGCCGAGGAGCTGGGCGAAGCAGGCATAGCCCCAATCGTTCATGTGCAGTCCGTCGGCGATCACGAAACTCTCGACCGGAAGCGATTGCTTCTCGTGCCAGTCGCGCATCACCTCGAAGCGCGGGAAGATGCCGACGTGACGGAGCTCGGCGACCTTGCCGAGCAGCTTCACCATCTTGCCGGCGCTCTCGGCGCGCTGGTTGACGGCGGGCGAATATTGCGGATCGACCAGCACGATGTCGGTGCCGCCGGTGGCCTGGATGCGAGCGATGCCGTCCTCGACCAGTTTGGCGGTCTCGCCAGGATCGAGATTGCGCAGCACGGCATTGGTGCCGACCTGCCAGATCACCAGATCCGGATGCACGTCGATCACCTCTTTCTGGAGACGCTTCATCATCTCGGGCGCATCCTCGCCGCCGACGCCGGCATTGACGACGGTGATGTCGGCGGTCGGATAGTGCCGGTGCAGCTGCGCGGCAAGGCGATTGGGATAGTTGAACTCCGGCGAGCTCGCGCCGAATCCCGCGGTCGACGACGAGCCGAACGCGACGATGACGACGGGCTGGCCGGCGACGAGCTTGCCCGCGACATGCGGCAGCGAGCCCATCGCCTTCGAGCCGCCCTTCGGCGACAGGCAGGGCACGCGGCTAAAGATGTCGCCGGCGGATTTCGCGACCTGCTTCACCTTGTCGATGGCGCGCGCCGTGATGCCGCGCTGGTCGGGGGACGTCGCTGCGACGGTGGTCTGGGACGGTGAAGCGGGAGCCGGATCAGCCGACTGCTGCGGGGCCGGTGTTGCCTGCGCGGCCTGCGTCTGCGCGTGGGACTGCGAGGCCGGACTCAGCAACAGCAGCACCGCTGCTGCGGGCACAGCCAGCCATGCCGTCAGGCAAAAAGGGCGGAGAGAACTCATTAACGCTAGACCTCAATTTTGCTGCTGGGCCGGCTCCAGATGGGCAGCGTCGATCAGGAACTGTGCCAACGCCCGGCCAAGGCAATCATGGACCTGCTTCGCCAACTCGGGCCCGCGCGACGGGCTGAATAGGTCGAACTGGCCCTGATCATTCCACTGCCGCATGATCGCGAACCGATCGAACAGCGGAATATCGTGCTCCTGCGCCACCACCCGCATATTGTCGAGGTATGGCGGCACCGAGATCATGGTTTCGGTACGCGGACTGTACTGCAAATTCATCAAGACGACGTCAGCCCCTGCCTTTTGCAACGCAACAACCCCTTCGGTCACCGCGCCACGAAAATCATCGGGATCGATGGCTCGGATAGCATCGACAGTCCCGGTCTGCCAGATGACCAAAGTAGGCGTTTTTGCTTCCATCAGCTTAACGAAGCTGGCAGCCGCCTCCTCGGCCGTTTTCTTGCTCTGTATTTCTACGGAGACGTGCACAGTCTCGGACGGCGGCAGCTTGTCCTTCAGGATGGCCTGCATCCGCGCCGGATAAGAGGCGTCCTCGGAAGCCGGAATCGTGGTCGAGCGACTGCCGATGACCAGGATTTCGAGCGGCTTGCCGGCCTTCACGGCATCGGCGACCTTGGGAAGCTGGCTTTCGCTGGTGAGCAGATAGGACGGCACTTCACAGGCTGCGGGCGCGGCTGAAGCAGCCGGCGCAGCATCGTCCGCGCGCGCCGGAGGCGCGGCGAGACCACCGCACAGCAGGATCAGGCTCAGGAAAACCTTCGCCTTCATCAGCCCCCTCCCGCCATATCGGCGCTGCCGACGGCGCTTTTGGTTTTCGAACCGCTCTTGTCAGCCACCCGCTTGTACCACGAAATCAGCCAGGCCATGGCCCACATGATCAGGATTCCGGAGAGACTTATTAGCGCATGCATGACCGGGCCGCCCGAGACTTCGGCCAGGATGAAATGGCCGGCAAAGGCGAGGAAGACGCCGAGACAGAATATCTCCAGGGAATGCGAGCCGCACAGGATCAGCGGCCGCAGCCAGGGCGATTTCAGGCCCGGCCAGTCCCGGGGCAGGACGCGCACGGTGAGCGCGGCCAGCGCCAGGAAATGCGTGAAGCGCAGCACGTCAAGGTCGGCCTTGTCGATCGGATACATCCACTGCTCGAGCCGCTTCGGCATGAAGTGGGAGAGCTGCGGCACATACCAGGTCAGCGTCACGTAGAATGCCGCAACCAGATAGGCGATCGCGATCCACATCGTCACCCGCGAAGCCAGAATGTGCGACATGCGTCGCGCACCCCCGAGCGCGCACCATGCCCCGAACACGAACAGCAATTGCCAGGCGAAGGGATTGAAGGCCCAGAAGCCGTTCGGATAGGCCGACAGATAGAGGTCGTATTCCCAGGTCACCGCGTAGAGCGCGACCGAGAGGCCGAGCGTCACGTCGGGGCGCCACTTCATCAGCCACAGGATCAAGGGCAGCGCCAGCATCAGCACGATGTAGAGCGGCAGCACGTCCATGTTGACCGGACGGAAGCGCAGCAGCAGCGCCTGCACGATCGTGACGTCGGGCTGCTTGAGGAAATCCATGATGCCCATCTCTTCGGTGTAGAGCGGGTTCTCGAACCTGGTCGCGACGTAGGAGATTTCGGCAAGGAAGATCGTGAACAGGAAGACGTGGGCGACATAGATCTGCCAGACGCGCCGCAGGATGCGCGCGGTGGCGACGACGATGCCGGACTCCAGCATCGCCCGACCGTAGACGAAGGCGGCGGTATAGCCGGAGATGAAGATGAAGATCTCGGTGGCGTCGCTGAAGCCGTAATTGCGGATCGTGAACCAGGTCAGAAGGCTCGGCGGCAAATGGTCGATGAAGATCAGCCACAGCGCAAGGCCGCGGAATAGGTCCAGCCGGAGCTCGCGCTCGCCGATGGCTGGCAGCGAAATGGCCGGCGCGGCCGCGCGCCGCTTCGCTCCCGCGGACTTGACCTCCACAGGTTTAGCGGTTCCCGCGATCGTCGATCCCGTCACTTGGTCGGCAATGGTCATCGGGGGCCTAAAAACCCTTCCGCAAATCGCGACGTGGCAAGGAGTGTACCGGTCCGGCCGTCATCTCGCAAAGCGACCGGATCACAAGCAAGTACATTTGCAAGCCCATTTGGACGTGTACTTCCCTGCGAATTCTGGCGGGACGATGTCGCCAAGGCGTCTCCGGCGTTTGGTTCCCGGGCGGTTTTCGGTATGATGGCAATCATGTACCGCGCCGTGACCCGCCAGATCGAAGTGACCGTCGAGCCGAACTTTGTTCCGGAGCAGTCGTCGGCTGACCGCTCCCGTTATTTCTGGGCCTATACCGTCGTCATCACCAATTCCGGCGACGAGACCGTGCAGCTCAAGACGCGGCACTGGATCATCACCGACGCCACGGGCCGGCAGCAGGAGGTGAAGGGCGAGGGCGTCGTCGGCGAGCAGCCGACGCTCGCGCCCGGCGAACGCTTCGAATACACCTCCGGCGTCCCGCTCACGACCGCCTCGGGCTTCATGACCGGCCGCTACCAGATGGTCAGCGCGACTGGCGAGCGCTTCGAAATTGACGTGCCGACGTTCTCGCTGGACAGCCCGGACAACAAGCGGGTGTTGAACTAGGGCAGGAGATGGTGGGCGCGCTCCGCTTTGGCCGACCCTATCGCACCTGCAGGCTAACGCCTTACGCGTCTTCCACGCCTGCTTCATCCGGCGTGAACTCGTACACCGAGCTGCAGAACTCGCAGGTCACGACGACCTTGTCGTCCTTGACCATCGCGGCACGGTCGTCAGACGAAAAGCTCTTTAGCATCGATGCCACCGCATCGCGCGAGCAGGAGCATTGCGCCTTCAAGGGCAGCGGATTGAACACGCGCACGCCGCGCTCGTGGAACAGGCGGTAGAGCAGCCGCTCCCCGGACAGCTCCGGATCGATCAGCTCAACGTCTTCGACGGTCTCGATCAGCGAGCGTGCCTCGACCCAGGCATCGTCTTCAGCGACGGCGTGCACTTCGACGCCTTCGGGCGCATCGCCGGGATGCAGATCGGCCTGCCGCGCACGCTCGGGCGCCTTCGGCAGGAACTGCATCAGCATGCCGCCAGCACGCCAGCGATGCTTGCCGCCGTCGTTCGAACGCCATTCCTCGCCGACAGCGAGACGCACGCGTGTCGGGATCTGCTCGGAGCGCAGGAAATATTCGTGAGCGGCGTCTTCGAGGCTGCCGCCGTCGAGCGCGACCAGGCCCTGGTAGCGGCTCATGTCGGGGCCTTGGTCGATGGTCATGGCGAGATGGCCGTGGCCCAGCAGCGCGCCGGAATGCGTGCCAGTATCTTTGGCCTCGCCGAGTCGCGCGGCGTCGTAGCGCGCATAGGCGCGCAGGCGATCCGGCGCCTGATAGTCCACGACCAGGAACGACACCGGACCGTCGGTCTGGGCCTGGAGAATGAAGCGGCCCTCGAACTTCAGCGAGGAGCCAAGCAGCGTGGTCAGCACGATGGCCTCGCCGAGCAGCTTGCCGACCGGCGCGGGATAATCGTGCTTGGTCAGGATTTCGTCGAGCGCCGGACCAAGCCGCACCAGCCGACCGCGCACATCGAGCGCGTCGACCTCGTAAGGCAGCACGGCGTCATCGATCGGAACCGCGGATGGCGCGCGAACCGGGCCTTCAGGCCCGGTTTTCATATCAGGGGATTGGGAAACCATGGCGCTTTATCTGGGGTCGGAAGGCGGAATTGGAAGGGGTGAGGGCTGCATCCAGAATGCAGCACGGATCGTACGCAAGCACGGCAAATTCGGTGTCGTCCTGGCGAAGGCCAGGACGACGATGAAGACCTACTTCGCCGGCACGGCGGATACCGGCCCGGATTACTTCACCGCGTCGAAGCACCAGGCCAGAATGCCCTTTTGCGCGTGCAGGCGGTTTTCGGCCTCGTCGAACACGACGGATTGTGGACCGTCGATCACCTCGTCGGTGACCTCCTCGCCGCGATGGGCGGGCAGGCAGTGCATGAATAGCGCATCCGGCTTGGCAAGCGACATCAGCTGCGCATTGACCTGATAGGGCTTGAGCACGTTGTGGCGGTGCTTGCCTTCCTTGTCGCCCATCGACACCCAGGTGTCGGTCACGACACAATCGGCGCCGCGCACGGCGGCTTCGGCATCCGTGCCGAGCATGATCGGCGCGCCGGTCGCCTTGATGAAGTCGCGCATCGCCTTTTTCGGCGCGAGTTCCGGAGGCGTCGCGACATTGAGCTGGAACTTGAAGCGCTCGGCGGCGTGCGCCCAGGAGGCGAGCACGTTGTTGTCGTCGCCGGTCCAGGCCACGGTCTTGCCCTCGATCGGGCCGCGATGTTCCTCGTAGGTCATGAGGTCCGCCATCACCTGGCAGGGATGCGAGCGGCGCGTCAGGCCGTTGATGACGGGCACGGTGGCGTTCGCTGCAAGCTCCAGCAGGGCATCGTGATTGAGGATGCGGATCATGATGGCGTCGACATAGCGCGACAGCACGCGCGCGGTGTCGGCGATGGTCTCGCCGCGGCCGAGCTGCATTTCGGCGCCGGTGAGCATGATGGGCTCGCCGCCGAGCTGGCGCATGGCGACGTCGAAAGACACCCGCGTCCGCGTCGAGGGGCGCTCGAAGATCATCGCCAGGGTCTTGCCTTCGAGCGGCCTGACCGGCTGATGCGCCTTCTGCTTCGCCTTCATCGCGGAGGACGCAGCGAGCATGCGCTTGAGCTCCGACAGCGGCAGCTCGTTGATATCGAGGAAGTGCTTCGGTGTTTTATCGGGCGACTTGCTCATCAGCTTGCCGCCCGCTTGTTGCCGGACAACGCGGTGCAGGCGCGCTCGAGCCGCCCGACGCTGTCCTCGATCTCGGCTTCGGTGACGATCAAAGGCGGCAGGAAACGCACGACATTGTCGCCGGCACCGACGGTGAGCAGCTTTTGGTCGCGCAAGGCTGCAACGAGATCGCCGGAGGGCACCACGGCCTTGATGCCGATCAGGAGGCCCTCGCCGCGCACTTCGCTGACGACATCGCCGTGACGGTCGATCACGGAGGCGAGCTTCTGCTTGAGCAGCAGCGACATCCTCTGCACGTGGTCGAAGAAGCCGGGCTTGAGCATGACGTCGAGCACGGCGTTCGCAGCCGCGATCGCGAGCGGATTGCCCCCGAAGGTCGAGCCGTGCGAGCCCGGCGTCATGCCGGACGCCGCTTCGGCGGTCGCAAGGCAGGCGCCGATCGGGAAGCCGCCGCCGAGCGCCTTGGCCAGCGACATCACGTCGGGTTCGACGCCAAGGCGGCGGTACGCGAACAGATCGCCGGTGCGGCCCATGCCGGTCTGCACCTCGTCGAAGGCGAGCAACAGACCCTTCTCGTCGCAGAGCTGGCGCAACGCCCTCAGGAAGGCGGGCGTTGCCGAACGCACACCGCCCTCGCCCTGGATCGGCTCGATCAGGATGCCGGCGGTCTGCGGACCGATTGCCTTTTTCACGGCATCGAGATCGCCATGCGCAACCTGGTCGAAGCCCTCCATCGGAGGGCCGAAACCTTCGAGATATTTTGCCGATCCCGTTGCGGCCAGCGTCGCCAGCGTGCGGCCATGGAAGGCGCCTTCGAAGGTGATCATGCGATAGCGGTCGGGATGACCCTTTGCGGCGTGATAACGGCGCACGACCTTGATCACGCATTCCAGCGCTTCGGCGCCGGAATTGCAGAAGAACACGAAATCCGCGAAACTTTCATTGCACAGGCGCGCGGCGAGCTTTTCGCCGTCCGGGCTCTGGAACAGATTCGACATGTGCCAGAGCTTGGTGGCCTGCTCCTGCAACGCCGCGACCAGCGCCGGATGGGCATGGCCGAGCGCATTCACCGCCACCCCGGAGGTGAAATCGAGATAGCGCTCGCCATTGGTCGCGATCAGCCAGCAGCCTTCGCCACGCTCGAAACCAAGGTCGGACCTGGCGAAAACGGGGAGCAAATGCGGCGCTGCGCTGTTAGTCATGATGGTCACTTGAATGTTGCGGACGGAGTGAGCGTGCATTGCGCAACGCACCATCGACCGGCCCGGAAAACGAAACGTGCCGCCTCTTGAGGGCGGCACGTGCGACTATCTTAGGCCTGGTGAAACGGGTGTCAATGCCGCCCGGAAAGCCTCGCGAAACGCTGAATCCGTAGTCTTGCGGTGCCGATTTTGCGGGATTTGGCCACGGAACATGTGGAAGCGAGTCGGCGGACTCTTGCGCGGGAGTCACGCCATATTGTAGCGTTTGGATTGTCAGATACGACATCTCGTGCAGTGGTTCTGATCTTTAAGTCCTTATGTACCGGCGTAAACGTTCGGGCGTTCAAGACGCGCCCGGCGAGCCTTAAGGGATTCTGGCGGCACGGGTTTTTGAAGGCTTAGGCATTCGCTGCGAGGCCCCAGGATGGCTGGCGCGCAGCGAGGGAAAGGGTGCAATGACGGTTTTGACCTGGTCCGATGATCGCGTCGAGCAGCTGAAAAAGCTCTGGGAGGCCGGACTTTCGGCCAGCCAGATCGCGGCGGAGCTCGGCAATGTGACCCGCAATGCCGTGATCGGCAAAGTGCACAGGCTCGGCCTTTCGGGCCGCGCCAAGAGCCCATCATCGGCAGCGCCGCGGCCGCGCAAGGCGCGCCCCGCGCAGCACATGATGCGGGTGAGCCGCCCGATCTCGCGCGGCAACACCGCGCTGGCGCAGGCCTTCGAGGTCGAGGCTGAGCCGGATCCGGTCACCTACGACAACGTGGTGCCGATGAGCCAGCGGCTGTCGCTGCTGGAATTGAACGAGGCGACCTGCCACTGGCCGGTCGGCGATCCCTCGAGCCCGGACTTCTTCTTCTGCGGTGGAAGGGCGCTGTCCGGACTGCCCTATTGCGCCCAGCACTCGCGCGTTGCGTACCAGCCCGCGTCGGATCGGCGCCGCGCACCGGTAAAGCCGGGTCCCCGTTAGTCGTCACGCGAAGACAGTTCAACAATTTCAGTGTCGTCCCGGCCTAGTGCGCAATTGCGCACGGGGGGCCGGGACCCATACTCCGAGCACGCAATAATCGTGCGGAAGGGGTCACTCCGAGTCTTCGCCAAACCACGTTCGGTGGTTATGGGTCCCGGATCAGCGCTCGCTTCGCTCGCTTGTCCGGGACGACGGCTGAGAATGCAGGGACAGCTCGCCAACAAACAAGCCTGCAACCCTACACCTGCTCCGCCTTCGCGAAGCGATCATCCAGCGCGTAGCCGGCGCCGCGGACGGTGCGGATCGGGTCCTGCTCGCGGCCGAGATTGAGCAGCTTGCGCAGGCGGCCGATATGCACGTCGACGGTGCGCTCGTCGATATAGATGTCGCGGCCCCAGACGCTGTCGAGCAGCTGCTCGCGCGAGAACACCCGTCCCGGATGCTCCAGGAAGAACTCCAGCAGGCGATATTCGGTCGGACCGAGATCGATCGGCCGGCCCGAGCGCGCCACGCGGCGCTTGTCACGGTCGAGCTCGATGTCGCCAAAAGCAAGGACGGTGGCGAGGCGCTCCGGGCTCGCGCGCCGCAGCAGGCCTTTCACGCGCGCCAGCAGCTCCGGCACCGAGAACGGCTTGACGATGTAATCGTCGGCGCCGGTCGCAAGACCCCGCACCCGCTCGCTCTCCTCGCCGCGCGCGGTGAGCATGATGATCGGGAGCTGCTTGGTCTCGGGACGGGTGCGAAGCCGCCGGCACAATTCGATGCCTGACAGGCCCGGCAGCATCCAGTCGAGCACGATCAGATCGGGGATGTGCTCCTTGAGGCGGGTGTCGGCGTCGTCGCCGCGCATCACCGTCTCGACGTCATAGCCGTCGCCTTCGAGGTTGTAGCGGAGAAGCTCGGTCAGGGCTTCCTCGTCCTCAACCACCATAATGCGTGCGCCCATCGGGTCGTCGCTCCTTAAGTCTTCAGGTGTTCGGTACCGTGTTGGCAAAGGTCGTCATGTCGCCCTTCGGCCGCTTGTCGGTGATCGCCTGGCCCTCGATCATGTAGAACACGGTCTCGGCGATATTGGTGGCGTGGTCGCCGATCCGCTCGATGTTCTTGGCGCAGAACATCAGATGGATGCAGAACGAGATATTGCGCGGATCCTCCATCATGTAGGTGAGGAGTTCGCGGAACAGCGAGGTGCAGATGGCGTCGACTTCCTCGTCGCCCTTCCACACCGCCATCGCCGCCGGCAAATCATGCGCGGCATAGGCGTCCAGCACCGACTTGACCTGCTGCTGCACGAGGTCGGTCATGTGCTCGAGGCCGCGGAACAGCTTGAGCGGATGGAAGTCCGTCTCCAGCGCCGCGACGCGCTTGCCCATGTTCTTGGCGAGGTCGCCGATGCGCTCGAGATCGGTCGCGACGCGCATGGCGCCGACGATCTCGCGCAGATCGACCGCCATCGGCTGGCGGCGGGCGATGGTGAGCACCGCACGCTCCTCGATGCGCTTCTGCAGCGCGTCGAGCTCGGTGTCGATGGCGACGACGCGCTGGCCGAGCGGGACGTCGCGGCGGATCAGCGCGTCGACGGACTCGACGATCATGCGCTCGGCGATGCCGCCCATCTCGGCGACCAGGCGAGTGAGTTCCTGGAGGTCGGTGTCGAAAGCCTTTGCGGTATGTTCAGAACCCATGTCGCGTCTCCTAGCCGAACCGGCCGGTGATGTAATCCTGCGTGCGCCGATCTGACGGCGACGTGAAGATCTTGCTGGTGTCGTCGAACTCTATCAGCTCGCCGAGATACATGAAGGCGGTCTTGTCGGAGACGCGCGCCGCCTGTTGCATGTTGTGGGTGACGATAGCGATCGTGTAATCCTCGGACAGCTCCTGGATCAGCTCCTCGACCTTGGCGGTCGAGATCGGGTCGAGCGCCGAACAGGGTTCGTCGAACAGGATCACCTCGGGCCGCACCGCGACGGTGCGGGCGATGCAGAGGCGCTGCTGCTGGCCGCCGGAGAGCGACAGGCCGGAGGCGTTGAGCTTGTCCTTGACCTCGTTCCACAGCGCGCCGCCGCGCAGCGCCTTCTCGACGCGGCCGTCCATCTCGGACTTCGAGATCTTCTCATAGAGACGGATGCCGAACGCGATGTTCTCGTAGATCGTCATCGGGAACGGCGTCGGCTTCTGGAACACCATGCCGACGCGGGCGCGCAGCAAATTGAGGTCCAGCCTGGGGTCGAGAATGTTGGTCTGATCGAGCATGAGCTGACCGGTGGCGCGCTGGCCGGGATAGAGGTCGTACATCCGGTTGAAGATGCGCAGCAGGGTCGACTTGCCGCAGCCCGACGGACCGATGAACGCCGTAACGCGGTTGGCGCCGAGCGTCAGGTTGATGTTCTTCAGCGCATGGTGCTCGCCGTAATAGAAGTCCAGGTTACGCACGGTCACCTTGGGGGGCGCCTCGGGCAGCACCGCCGCGTGCGGCAGTCCACCGGACGCGCTCATCGACACGGAAAGATCACTCATTTTGCGGTCCTCTCGGCGCCAAGGATGCGCGCGAAAATATTAAGGGCAAGAACGGTCAGGGTGATGAGCAGCGCCCCGCTCCAGGCCAACTGCTTCCAATAGGCATAGGGGCTCTGCACGAAGTTGTTGATGGTCACAGGCAGGTTCGCCATCGTCTTGTTCAGGCCGAGGCTGAAGAACTGGTTCGATAGCGCGGTGAACAGCAGCGGCGCGGTTTCACCGGCGACGCGAGCGGTCGCGAGCAGCACGCCGGTGATGAGACCCGATCGGGCAGCACGATAAGCGATCCGCTGGATCACCAGCGAACGCGGCAGGCCGAGCGCCGAGGCCGCCTCGCGCAACGCGTTCGGCACCAGCAGCAGCATGTCCTCGGTCGTGCGCAGCACCACCGGGATCACGATGACCGCGAGGGCGAGCGAGCCTGCGATCGCCGAGAAGCCGCGCATCGGCACCACCACGGCGCCGTAGATGAACAGGCCGATGATGATCGAGGGCGCCGAGAGCAGGATGTCGTTGATGAAGCGGATCACCGAGGTCAGCCGGTCATTGCGGCCGTATTCGGCGAGATAGGTGCCGGCGAACATACCGAGCGGCGCGCCGATGCCGACGCCGATCACGGTCATGATCAGCGAGCCGACGATGGCGTTGAGCAGACCGCCCTCGTTCGATCCCGGTGGCGGCGTGTTCTCGGTGAACAGCTGGACATTGAGTCCCGCCAGCCCGTTGTAGAGCAGCGTGATCAGGATCAGCGCGAGCCAGGTGACGCCGAAGGCGGTTGCGGCGATGCAGAGCCCGCGGACGACGATGTCCTTGCGGCGTCGGCGTGAATAGATCGGATTCATGGCGCTAATTCCCCGCCTTCTTTTCCAGCCGCATCAGCATCAGCCGCGCCGCTGCGAGCACGAAGAAGGTCAGAACGAACAGCAGGAGGCCGAGCAGGATCAGGCCGGATTGGTGCAGGCCGTCGCTCTCGGCGAACTCGGATGCGATCGCCGCCGAGATCGTGGTGCCCGGCGCAAAGATCGATGACGAGATCCGGAACGAGTTGCCGATGATGAAGGTCACCGCCATGGTCTCGCCGAGCGCGCGGCCCAGCGCCAGCATGATGCCGCCGATGACGCCGACCCGGGTGTAGGGGATCACCACGCTGCGGACGACTTCCCATGTGGTGCAGCCGACGCCGTAGGCGGCTTCCTTCAGGACCGGAGGCACCGTCTTGAACACGTCGACCGAGATCGAGGTGATGAAGGGCAGCACCATGATGGCAAGGATCAGCGCGGCATTGAACAGGCTGAGATAGGACGGGGGACCTGCGAAGATCGCGCCCAGCACGGGAACGCCGTCGAAGATCTTGATCATGAAGGGCTGGAACGTGTTGGCCAGGAACGGACCCAACACGAAGAAGCCCCACATGCCGTAGATGATCGAGGGAATACCGGCGAGCAGCTCGATTGCCATGCCGATCGGGCGGCGCAGCCATTGCGGGCAGAGCTCGGTGAGGAAGATCGCAATGCCGAGACCCACGGGAATGGCGATCAGCATCGCGATGAAGGAGGTGACGAGCGTGCCGTACATCGGCCCGAGCGCGCCGAGCACCGGCGGATCTGCGGAGGGCGCCCAGCGCTGCGTCCACAGGAAGGAGACGCCGTATTCTTTCATCGCCGGGAAAGCGCCGACGATCAGCGAAATGATGATGCCGCCGAGGATCAGAAGCACCGAGATCGCGGAGAGCCGCGTAATCCAGTAGAAGGTAACGTCGCCGAGCTTGAACGCGCTCAAGGCCTTGGCGCGGTCATACGGTCCGGCGTCGTCGATTACATCGCTCTGAACGGCCATCTCTGCCACGCCGATCCCCTGTACCAAATAGTATACGTTTTTTGTTGGTCCGTGCCCCGGATGCAGCGCAGCGCATCCGGGGCACGAGCGTCGCGAACCTAGCTCTTGATGTCGGCAGCCCAGGTCTTCTCGATCAGCTGAACGACCGGATCCGGCATCGGGATGTAGTCGAGCTCTTCAGCCGCCTTGCCGCCGCTCTTGAAGGCCCAGCGGAAGAACTTGATGGCTTCCTGCGAGGCCGCCTTGTCGGTGGCGTCCTTGTGCATGAGGATGAAGGTCGCCGCCGTGATCGGCCAGGATTTCTCGCCGGGCTGGTCGGTCAGGATGACGTAGTAGCCGGGAGCCTTGGCCCAGTCGGCGTTGGAGGCGGCCGCCTGGAAGGCTTCGACGGTGGGCTGCACAGGCTTGCCGGCCTTGTTGATGAGACCGGTGTAGGTCAGCTTGTTCTGCTTGGCATAGGCGTACTCGACATAGCCAATCGAGTTCTTGGTCTGGCTGATGTTGCCGGACACGCCTTCATTGCCCTTGGCGCCGACGCCGACCGGCCACTCGACCGCGGTACCCTCACCGACCTTGCTCTTCCAATCCGCGCTGGCCTTGGCGAGGTAGTTGGTGAAGTTGAAGGTGGTGCCCGAACCGTCCGAACGGCGGACCACGGTGATGGCCTCCGAGGGCAGCTTCACGTTCGGGTTGAGCTTCTTGATCGCGGCGTCGTCCCATTTGGTGATCTTGCCGAGATAGATGCTGGCCAGCGTCTCGCCGTCGAACACCAGTTCACCGGGCTTCACGCCCTCGATGTTGACGACGGGCACGATGGCACCCATCACCATCGGCCACTGGACGAGGCCGTCCTTCTCGAGCTGCTCGGCCTTGAGCGGCGCATCGCTGGCGCCGAAGGTCACGGTCTTGGCCTGGATCTGCTTAATGCCGCCGCCGGAGCCGATCGACTGGTAGTTCAGACCGTTGCCGGTCTCCTTCTTGTAGGCGTCGGCCCATTTGGAATAGATCGGGAACGGGAACGTCGCGCCGGCTCCGGTGATGTCGGCAGCAAAGGCCGCCGTCGTCGATGCGGCGACAATGCCAGCAGCGACGAGTGTTTTGAGGAAATTCATGCTGGTCTCCATACAGGGGAGCGAAGCGCCATCCGCGCCCGATCGCGCTCCCCGTGCCGCCCCTTTAGGAGCGGACAGCTGAGCTTTTACGAAGGTTTGGTGACAGTCGGATGACAGTGTTAAGCAGCTGAAATCGCTGGAATTTAGCTCAGAGCCGCAGGCTTGCCCTGGGGAAAACAGGCGGTGAAAGTGGCGCCCTGTTTGGGCACGCTTTCGATCAAAAGCCGGCCGCGATGACGGTTAAGAATATGTTTCACCAGCGACAATCCCAGGCCGGTGCCGCCCTGCGAGCGGCTGTCGCCGACATCGACCCGGTAGAAGCGCTCGGTCAGCCGCGGCAGGTGCTCCGGCGCGATGCCGGGGCCGAAATCCCGGACCAGCACCCGGATTTCCTGAGTTCCATCAGGGGCCGCGCCTGATATCAGCGACACGATAATGCGTCCACCGGAGGCGCCGTATTTGAGCGCGTTCTCGATCAAATTCTCGAACAGGCGGAGCAACTCCTCGCGGTCCCCCGCGATCAGCACCGGGGTCTCGGGCAGCTGGGTCTCGACCTCGACCTGGCGTTCCCGCGCCAGCGGCTCGAGCCCATCGGCGACCTGCAAGATGATCGGCAGCAGGTCGACCAGGGTGTCGGGCCGCACATGGGCCGACAGCTCCACCCGCGACAGCGACAAGAGATCGTCGATCAGGCGCGCCATCCGGGTGGCTTGGTTGTGCATGATGCCGAGGAAGCGCTCGCGCGCCTTGGGATCGTCCTTGGCCTGGCCCTGGAGCGTGTCGATGAAGCCGGACAGCGCGGCCAGCGGCGTGCGCAGCTCGTGGCTGGCATTGGCGACGAAATCGGCCCGCATTTCCTCGACCCGGCGCAGCGGCGTCTGGTCGTGAAAGGTCATCAGCATGCATTTGTCGGCGCCGCCAAAGGTGGTCGGCACCGGCACCGGCGTGATGGTCAGCTCCATCCAGCGATCGACCGGGACATGGTCGAGATAGGTCGCGCGCCGCGGCTCGGTGGTCGCGATCGACTCGCGCAGCCCCGTGATGATCTCGGGCGAGCGCAGCGCGAACTGGGCGAGCTCATTCCGGCGCAGTGCCGGCGCGAGCTGGGCGGCTGCGGCGTTGAGATGGATGACGCGGCCGGCGCGGTCGAGCAGCACCGCGGGATCGGGCATGCCGGCGACCACTGCGGCAACCGCCGCGCTCTCGACCGGGTTGACGCGGCGGGTCTCTTCGCGCGAGGCGGCGGTATCGTGCAGGCGCCACGGGATCAGCGCTGCGGCCGCGATGCAGAGGAACACCGCAATCGCATGCAGCGCCGATAATTCCCCCAGCGAGACCACCACGGATAGCGCGAGCGCCGCGGCGATCAGGATGACGGTCGAGTGCCGCAGCCGGTCGGACCAGGGCGGGGAGGAGGGAGAAGTTGGGGCGTCGATCGCCATCGGGGCGGGCTTCTCCAAAAGGCCTTGCGCCGGTCAGGCGCCGCTGTCGCTGCGCTTTCTCACGTAAGCGGCTTCAGGCGCGGGGCCGGGGTCGAGCTTGAGCGCAGCCTGCTGCAGGCGCTTCGATCGTGCGCCGATGATAACTTCGCGAAACGTCAGCAAGATTACAGATATGACAAAAGGGGACAGATAATAGAGGACGCGGAACAGCAGCATCCCGCCCAGCAGCTCCTCGCGGTCCATCTGCCAGAGCCCGACCAGCATCGCCGCGTCGAACACGCCAAGGCCTCCGGGCGAATGGCTGGCAAAGCCGAGCAGCGTGGCCGAGACGAAGATCACCGCGACCACCACGAAACCGAGATTGGGCTCGTCAGGGACCAGCACGTACATCGCGAGCGCGCAGAAGCCGAGATCGATGATGCCGATCGCGATCTGGAGCAGCGTCAGCGGGCCGCCCGGCAGCATCACGGTCCAGGGCCCGCGGCCGACCATGCGCGGCTGGGTCCAGACCCAGACCACGTAAGCGACCAGTCCGACGATGATCATCATCGCCAGCATCCGGTTCAGCCAGGGCGGAAGCATGTCGATCGAGGCCGCGGCTTCCGGATGATAGGAGATGCCGAGGCCCAGCACCGCGGCATTGCCGAGCCAGAAGGTCAGGCCGGCGAGGAAGCAGATCTTTGCGACGTCGATCGCGTTCAGGCCATAGGCGGAATAGATGCGGTAGCGCACCGCGCCGCCGGTGAAGACGCTGGCGCCGACATTGTGGCCGATCGAATAGCTGGTGAAGGCAGCGAGCGCGTTAATCCGATAGGGCACGTGGGGATGGCCGATCGCGCGCACGGCGAACAGGTCGTAGAAGGTCAGCGTGAAATAGCCCGCAGCGACGAACAGCGCCGCCATCGCGATCTGGCTCGGCTCGGTGCTCTTGATCGCTTCGAGGACTTCGTTGACATCGATGCCGCGCAGCATGTGGTAGAGCACATAGCAAGCGATGCCGATGACCGCGACGCTGATCACAACTCCAAGCTTATGCAGGATTTGCTTCTGGCGCAGAAACGACATCGCCCTGCGTATGGCTTCCAGCATCTAAACCTCGAACAACGCTTCAGCGGCCAGGGTGGCCGGCGAACAGGCGGACGACACGCAGGCACCCGACGAATCCTCGCCGGCGGCTCCGGCATCGCGCATGCCCCCTGCCCCTCCACTAGCGCGTTTTGGGGCGGAGTGGAATTCGACAATTCGAACAAAAAGTCGTGGCTTCAAGGTTTTAGGCAGGTTGCGGGCTCCTGATGCACGGTTTGGCGCTTTCGGCGGCAAGCCTGACGCGAATCTCCATGGCCATCCTGGCGCAGACGCCATGAAGTTTTGATGATTTCGGCCGTACAATGTTCCGTCACGGCTTAAGTCGAAATCAATCTATGGGCGGGATTTCGCTGTTGAAAGAGGGTCGCGCCGCGCGCGGCCGCTGCGGCGCGCACGATTACGTGGCCGACGGCTCGCGCTCGATCATCCGGTTGCACTGCGACATCACAGACGTCATTGCGGCCGCCCGCCAGCGGCCGCGATGAGCACGTCGTTCGGAGGTAGCGTTCTGCTCAGGCCGCAAGCTGCGGGCGCACTGCCTCGATGCCCGCGATCCAGCCGGCGACGGAGCGCCCGATCGCCTCGGGGTGATCCTCCTGGAGGAAATGCAGGCCGGCGCCGAGACGAACCAGCGCGCAGTGCTTCAGGGAGGCTGCAAACCGTTCGGCAAATTCCGGTGAGACCAGAGCTCCGGGCTCGCCGGTGAACAGGAGCTTTGGATAGAACGACGCGGCCAGCGCTGCATGCGCGGACTGCAGAGCCTGATAAACGTCAGCGGGCTCGCCTGCGATCGGCAGTTCGCGCGGAAGTGCAAGAACGGGCCGGCGGCTCTCTGGTGTTGGAAACGGCGCGCGATAGGGCGCCATCTCGTCATCGCTGAGCTTGCGGACCATGCCGCCGGGTAGCACGCGCTCGACGAAGGCATTCGCCTCGAGGATCATCGCCTCGCCCTCGCCCGGCGTCCTGAATTTACGGAAGGCCGCCCGCGCCGCCTCGGCATGCTCCTGCTCTGCGGCAACCTCGGTGTCGTGGAAGTCCTGCCAGGTCGGCATCGGACGAATGAATTCCATGAAGGCAAGGCCGCGCACGAAATCCGGCCGGCGCGCCGCAAGATGAAATGCGAGCGCCGTGCCCCAATCCTGCGCGACCAGATAGGCCGACGTAATGCCGCGCTGTTCGATGAAGGCATCGAGATAGCGGACGTGGTCGAAGAAGCGATAGGCGATGTTGGGCTTGCCGGACTGACCGAAGCCGATGTTGTCGGGCGCGAGGCAATGCGCGACCGGTGACACCAGGGGCATGATGTTGCGCCAGATGTGCGAGGACGTCGGATTGCCGTGCAGGAAGAGCGCGACCGGCGCGTTCTGCGCGCCTGCCTCACGATAGGCCATGCCGCTTCCGAGGACGGACGCTTTGCGAAGCTTGATGTCGATCTGCTTGGTCATGTCAGCTCCTTGAACACGGTTTGGAATGCGATGCTCTTGAAACGTTCGAGCGCTTTGGGATTGCGGTCGACCTTCATGCGCAGGATCGCGCCCTGCCAGGACGCGAGCAGGAAGTCTGCGAGCTCCTCGGGCTCGAAATCGGATGCGATCTCGCCGCTGGTTTGGGCATCCCTGATGCAGGCGGCGAACGGCATGCGCCATTCAGCAAAGATGGCCGCAAGGCGCGCGCGCAGCATCTCGCTGCTGCCGGTCGCCTCCAGACTGAGATCGCCGATCAGACAGCCGCGGCCGTAGCCGTCCGCTTCGAGCCGGCCAATGATGATGTCCAGGTAGCGCTTCAGCCGAGCCCGCGGGGTCAGCGAGGTGTCGTCGAGCGCCTCGGCGACCAGCCCCCTTGTGATCTCGAAGTAGCGGTCGAGCACCTCGGAGGCGAACGCTTCCTTGGAGCGGAAATGATTGGTGAAGGACCCCTGCGGCGCGCCCGCAGCAGTGGTGACGTCGCGCACGCTGGTGCCGTGATAGCCGGTCCGAAACATGACCTTCAGGCCGGCGTCGAGAATGGCGTCTTTGAGCGAGGGCTTGGGCATGGCGTTATAATACGTACGTACGTATTATTGTCAAGCGCGCTTTGTCGCCCTGGAAATCTGATGGCAGCGCAAGTTGATGAGCGCGATAGCGGGCGCGCGTTTGCCTCTCAGCTCAGCCGCTCAGGCCGGTGGCATGCTGCGCGCGACCACACGGTCGCGCAGCCAGGCGCCGATGCCGCCGCCGACGAGGTAGCAGGCGAACATGACCAGGCCGAGGTCGAGCCAGTAGCCGAAGCGACCGGGGACCACATGCGCGAACGAGGCCGCGACCAGGCCGGCAACAAGCACGGCGAGCCAGCGCGCGGTCACCTTCGAGGTGCCGTTGCCGCGTTGGACCACCGAGATCCAGCCCATGCAGAAGCCGAGCAGCAGCGAGCCGATCAGCCAGCCCAGATGGAACGAGACGAGATAGGGCATCGTCACCTCACCAGAAATTCGATGCGGCGGTTCTGCGCCTTGGCGTCTTTGCTGTCATTGCCGGCGACGGGCTGCGTGCTGCCGTAGCCGACCGCGGTGAACCGGTTGCCAGGCAAGCCGGCCTTGACCAGGTAGTCGATCACCGCCTTCGCGCGCTTCTCCGACAGTGCCTGGTTGAAGGAATCCTCGCCGTCGGCATCGGTATGCCCGGCGACCTCGATATTGGTGGTGGGACATCGCAATGCCGTCTCGATCAGATGATCAAGAATGCCGGCGGAATCCGGATCGATCTCGGCGCGCTTCGCCCCGAAGCGAATCTTGGCCTTGGCCAAGAGCTCGGAGAACAATTGCTGGCACACGGTGCCGTCGACCGGCCCGGCCGCGGGTTTCACCGTGATTTCCGGCTTGTACTGCCAGTTTTTCGGAAAATCCTTGCCGAGGCCTGCGCGGATGTCGTTGGCGGCACCTTCATAGAGCGCATCGCCCGACAGCTTCACCTCGCGGTCGGACACGACGAGCGTGCCGGTCGACAGTCGCGACAGCGCGCCGAGCGCTGCGACCACGGCGGGGCTGAAGGAGCCGGGCGCGCCGACGCTGGCCTTGAGATTGTCGACAACCTTTTCGTTGAAGAATTTCCGCGACGCGCTGGTGGCGATGGCCGCGTGGACATTGTTGTCGGGAACATAGCCGGTCAGCGTCACCGTCGCGGCCACCGGATCCTTGTAAGCCTGGAACACGTAAGGCGGCGCCTTGACATCGTTGGCGGCGATCGAAAAGCCCTCGGGCAGGTTTTTAAGGGCCGCTGCGACCGCTTCGCGGCCGCCGAGATCGCGCGCCATCCCTGACAGAGTGACTTTGGTGTCTGTGATCGTGATCTTGCCGTCCTTGAGCTTGCCGATCTGGTCGAGCAGCAGCATCGCAGCCGCCTCGAACCGCGGCGGTGCGCCGCGGGCCAAACCCATCTGATCGGCCACCTCGGTGCCGCCGACCTCCTTGCGGGCCGCCTCGGTCAGGCGGCCCTTCATCGACGGCAGGGGCGCGGAGCCTGACAGCGTCACCCGCACCACGTCGCGCTCGGCGTTCCAGACGAAGGGCTTTGCCTCGGGCACGAGGCGGGTCCGGTCGTCGACCAGGCGCACGCCGGGGACGGTCTCGACCGCCACAACAGCGTCGCGGCGCCCCTCCTCAGAAAACGCGTCCGCAGCCAGGCTGACGTCGCGGCCATCCACCGCGATCCGGGTCTTGTCCAGAACGGTATCCTTTAGCGCCGCCGAGCTGCGGGCGGAAAGGTCCGCCTCGACCGGCAAAGTGTTATTCCAGGCCGCAAATCCCCACATGACGGCCAAGGGGATCAGCCCCGGCCACCATTTGCTGGCCCACCTGAAAAGCTTGTGCATTCGACGACCCGAACTCTGGAACCGGAGACAAAACAAACCCTTGGCAGGCTGTCAAACCGGAAATGACGCCCTTCCGAAGGCCGGGCCTGGACAATTGGAATAACTTTTTCTTCAAGGGTTCTTCCGTAAGTTGAAAGCGGAATGCCAAAGTCCGCCAGCGGGTCATGAAACAACTCCGTAACAACGTCATCCGCGCCGGGCTGGAAGCACTCTATTTCAGCGGCGCCCACCACCTGTTGCGTCCGCTTTTGTCGGGCGTCGGCGCCATATTCATGCTGCATCACGTGCGGCCGGCCCGCGGCGCGGCGTTCCAGCCGAACCGGCATCTCGAAGTCACCCCCGAATTCCTGCGTGCCACACTGCGCCACCTGCGCGCGCGCGAGATCGACATCGTCAGCATGGACGAGCTGCACGAGCGGCTGGTGCGGCGCCGGTTCGACCGCCGCTTCGCCGCCTTCACGCTCGACGATGGCTATCGCGACAATCTCGATTTTGCGCTGCCGGTTCTGCGCGAATTTGACGCGCCCTTGGCGGTCTATGTCGCCAGCGATTTCGCGGAGGGGACGGGCCGGCTGTGGTGGGAGGCGCTGGAGGCCGTGATCGCCAAGACCGAGCAGATCGAGGTGACGATCGGCAATGCCGCGCTGCGGCTCGATGCGACGACGCCAGCCGCCAAGCAGGTGGCGTTCGATCGCCTGCACGACTGGTTGCGCGCACTGCCCGGCGAGCACGATCTCAAGCGCGAGATCGAGGCGCTCTGCACGAAGTACGGCGTCGACATGGCCGCGCTGTGCCGCAGCCTCTGCCTGTCCTGGGACGAGGTGAAGACATTTGCCGCCGATCCCCTGGTCACGATCGGCGCGCATTCCGTCAGCCATTGCAATCTCGCCAAGCAAAGCGAAGCGATCGCCACGCAGGAGATGGCCGTGAGCCGCGCGCGGATCGAGCAGGCGCTCGGCCGCAACGTTCAACATCTGGCCTATCCCTATGGCGATCGCGAGGCGGCGGGCGAGCGTGAATTCGTGCTCGCTGCATCCGCCGGCTTCAAGACCGCGGTGACGACGCGGCCCGGCATGCTGTTCGCCGAAGACGCCGGCCGCATGACGGCGCTGCCACGGGTCTCGCTCAACGGCAATTACCAGGACACGCGGATTCTGCCGGTGCTGACCTCGGGCGCCGCGACCGCGATGTGGAACGGCTTCCGCAGGATCGCGGCGGCTTAATCTCTCCGTCTTGGCTGCCCGAACTCGGACGTCGCATGGCGAAAGCCAGGACGACGATGCGGCACTTTCCTTGACTCCCCTCCCTACCCCGCTCAAAACGTCGCCAAACACCAAGGGAGGCACCATGTTCAACGATCTGTTCTCGCTCAAAGGCCGCGTCGCGCTGGTGACCGGTGGTTCGCGCGGCATCGGCAAGATGATCGCGGCGGGATTTCTCAGCGCGGGAGCCGCGAAGGTCTACATCACCGCGCGCAAGGCAGGACCTTGCGAGGCCACCGCGAGAGAGCTGTCAGGCCGATATGACGGTGAGTGCATCGCGCTGCCGATCGACATCTCGACCGTCGACGGCTGCGACAGGCTCGCTCGCGAAATCATCAAGCTGGAGCCGAAGCTCAACATCCTCGTCAACAATGCAGGGGCTGCCTGGGGCGCGGAGTTCGACGAATTCCCCGAAAGCGGCTGGGACAAGGTGATGGACCTCAACGTCAAGTCGCTGTTCTTCCTGACCAAGGCGCTGGCCAAGCCGCTGCGCGCGGCGGCTTCGCATGAGCGGCCCGCCAAGGTCATCAACATCGCCTCGGTTGACGGCATTTTCGTCAATCCCGGCGAGACCTACTCCTATGCCGCGAGCAAGGCCGCGGTGATCCATTTGACGCGGCGCATGGCGACGAAACTGATCAAGGACAACGTCAACGTCACCGCGATCGCGCCCGGCGCGTTCAAGTCCGACATGAACCGGGCTGCGCGCGACCATTCGGACGAGGTCGCCAAGCGCATTCCGGCGCGGCGGATCGGAACCGACGAGGACATGGCCGGCGTGGCGATCTATCTCGCCTCGCGCGCGGGTGACTACGTGGTCGGCAACACCATCGCGGTGGATGGCGGCGTGGTGTACGCGAACGCGGGGCTGGAGATCGCGGGGTAGGCGGGGGCGCGTCAGCACGACGCCCTCACCTCACACTCCGGTGTAGTCCCGGCCTTCGCCGGGACGACAGGTGAGTATGTAGCGCGGCCGTCGCGCCTCGCTGGCGGCCCTTACGACTCGATCCTCACATATTCGAAATCGCCGGGCTTGTTGTCGATGCCGACTTTCGGCGGTGAGATCCAGGAGGCGAACTGGCCGGTCTCGGTGACGGGCTGCATCAGCGAGGTGATGAAGTCGCCGTCCGCGGTCGAGGGCAGCCATTCGTCCTTGCGCTTCGCCCAGGTGGCATCGTCGATCAAAATGCCGTCGGGCGTCGCGTGGATGCCCTTGAACTCGCCGATATGGCGGTGGAAGGCGACGTTGGGCAGCTTGAGCTGAAACTGGTAGCCCGCGGTCGAGATCACCTTGTTCCAGCGCAGCATGCCCTTGACGCAATCCTGGCTGTAATCGTCGCGCAGGCGCATGTTGAGCGCGGTCAGCGCCGGCTCGTCGACGAGCTTGATCTCACCGTCGATGAACTTCAGCACCGGATAGGTGGCGTTCTTGAGCTGATGATCGTCGTCGATCTGGGTCTCGTGATAGCGACCCTTGATGCCGGTGTTGAAGGCGTTCGCCGCGTTGGTCGAGACTTCCGAGCCAAACAGATCGAGCGACAGCGTATAGTGCAGGTTCAGCTTCTTCTGAATGGTCGGCAGGTCGATCACGCCGAGCGCGCGGACCTTCGCGATGTCGGTGGGATCGGTGATGCCGGCTTCGCGCATCGCATCGCAGGTGCGCTGCACGACGCGGGTGATGCCGGTCTCGCCGACGAACATGTGGTGCGCTTCTTCCGTCAGCATGAAGCGGCAGGTGCGCGACAGGGGATCGAAGCCGGACTGCGCAAGCGAGTGCAGCTGCATCTTGCCGTCGCGGTCGGTGAAGTAGGTGAACATGAAGAAGGACAGCCAGTCCGGCGTCGCCTCGTTGAAGGCGCCCAGCATGCGCGGCGAGTCGGCGTCGCCCGAGCGGCGGCGCAACAAATCGTCGGCCTCTTCACGTCCGTCGCGACCAAAGTACTTTTGCAGCAGGTACACCATCGCCCAGAGGTGACGGCCTTCCTCGACATTGACCTGGAACAGATTGCGCATGTCGTACAGCGAGGGCGCGGTCTTGCCGAGATGGCGCTGCTGCTCGACGGAGGCGGGCTCGGTGTCGCCCTGGATCACGATCAGACGGCGCAGCATGGCGCGATACTCGCCCGGGACTTCCTGCCAGGCCGGCTCGCCAAAATGCTCGCCGAACGGCACGACGCGGTTCTCTTCCTGGGGAGCAAGGAGAATGCCCCAGCGATACTCGGGCATCCGCACATAGTCGAACTTGGCCCAGCCGCGCGGATCGACCGAATAGGCGGTGCGCAAGTACACCAGCGATTCCTGGAAGCCTTCCGGCCCCATGTCTTTCCACCAGTCCATGTAGCCGGGATGCCAGCCTTCCAGCGCCTTGAGCACCTGGCGGTCTTCGGCCAAATTGACGTTGTTCGGAATCTTGGTCGAGTAGTCGACGTTCATGATGTTCATGGAAGACCTCCCGTGTGGGACTAGTTCATTAAATCGCGGGCATCGAATTGTGGGATCGCGAATAGCGAGGCGAATGACGTCTCTATTCGCTATTCGCCACTCTCCATTCGCGCTCTACACTCGCGTCATATCGAATTTCGGCTTCTGGCCGCTGCCGTAGCGGCGCAGCGCGCCTTCCTCGCCGACCGCGTTGGGGCGCTGGAAGATCCAGTTCTGCCACGCGGTGAGGCGCGAGAAGATCTTCGATTCCATCGTCTCGGGGCCGACGAAGCGCAGGTTGGCTTCCATGCCGGTGAGGCTGTCGGGCGAGAAGCTGGCGCGCTCCTCCAGGAACACGCGGACCTCGTCGTCCCAGTCGATGTCGTCGAGTGCGAAGGTGACGAGACCGAGCTCTTCGGCCTGCTCGGCGTCCAGCGCGGTGCCCGTCGTGGCTTCCGCGCGTTCCACATCGGACGGATCGGCCTGGAAGCGCGACTGAAGCCGCGTCAGGCCATGGCTCATCGGATACGGGCCAAAATTCATCGCTGACAGTTCGATCGACGGCGGCGGGCGGTTGTCGCCCTGGCGCGTGCCGATCAGCATGTAGGAACGGTCGGCGGCGAAGACGAGCTCGGCGAGCGTGCCGGCGAAGCAGGAGCCGGGCTCGACCAGCGTCACCAGCGTGCGCGAGGTGACGTCGATGCGCTTCAAGACACGCTTCCAGTAGTGCCTGATTTCGTTGACCAGCCAGTGCGCCTTGTTGGCTTCGAGGAAGGCGTCGCAGGCGAGCACATGGGCGCGGTCGCCGTGACTCTTGAACACCAGCATCGCGATCTCGAGCTCGTTGATACGCAGATGCAGGATGGCGTCGTCGAGTTCGCGCGCGACCTGGAGCGGCCAGAACGCGACACCCTGCGCCATCATCCCGTCGATATCGGCGGGCGGCGCGGCTTCAGGCGCCTTGATCGAGATCGTGGCGATGCGGGCGGCGCGGTCGACGTCGACGGTGACAAAGCCGTAGCGGATGCTCGTCTCATCGATGATGCGCTTGAGCGGCGTCAGCGCGATGCCCTTGCCGCTGCCCTTGCGCTTCGAGGCCTGGGCGAATTCCCTGGCGCGCTCGGCAACCTTGCCTTCGAGCTTGCTGTTCGGCGCGATCTCGTCGACCAGGCGCCATTGCACGGCGCGCTTGCCCTTCACGCCTTCTTCGATGGTGCAGAAGAAATCGGCGTGATCGCGGCGCACCTTGCGCTTGTCGACCACACGCGTGAGGCCGCCGGTGCCCGGCAGCACCGCCAGCAGCGGCACTTCGGGCAAGGCGACGGCGGACGCGCCGTCATCGGCAAGCATGATGTAGTCGGTGGCGAGCGCGAGCTCATAGCCGCCGCCGGCGGCCGAGCCGTTCACGACGGTGATAAAGCGCTGGCCGGAATTCTCCGACGAGTCTTCCATGCCGTTGCGGGTCTCGTTGGTGAACTTGCAGAAATTGACCTTGTGGGCATGCGTCGAGCCGGCGAGCATGCGGATGTTGGCGCCGGCGCAGAACACGCGGTTCTTGGCCGAGCGCATCACCACGACCTTCACCTCGGGGTGCTCGAAGCGCAGGCGCTGGACCGCGTCGGCAAGCTCGATGTCGACGCCGAGATCGTAGGAATTGAGCTTGAGCAGATAGCCCTCGAACAGGCCGCCATTCTCGTCGACGTCCATGGTCAGGGTGGCGACGTCACCGTCAACCGCGAGCTTCCAGTGCCGGTAGCGGGACGGCTCGGTCTGGAAATCGATGAATGTCGCGCCGCCTGCGAGGCGCCGATCTTCCTCGGCCATGGGCCACCCTTGAGTTCGTCTTGGTTTACCGTTAGATGCACAATAATGCATATTGTTGCGCGCGTCTAGACTTTAACGGCCCATACATGCATTTTGTTGCATGTCCTCTCCTAGGGCCGCTGCTGCAAATTGCTCAATCGCGTGAAGCGTCGCTCCCGGAGCTTCGCGATGCGGAGAATGCGCCGCGCCTGACATGACTTTCAAATCGACCGGGCAATAGCATTCGTGCTGCGCGATCTCGGCCTGACGCAGCGTCCCGTATTGGTCGTCCACGCCTTGAAGGATCAGGACGGGAACGCGGATATAAGCGAGATATTCCGAGATATCCCAGTCGCGGAATTTGGGATCGAGCCAGGCGGCGTTCCAGCCGTAGAAGGCGTTGTCGACGTCCGTGTGCCAGCGCGCGAGCTTTGCCTTCAGGTCGGTGGTCTCAAATGCCGTCTTGATGTCCGCAATCGACTTCACCGAGATGTCCTCGACGATGAAATGCGGCGCGATCAGTACGAGGCCGTTCAGGCGATGATCCTGATGCGCGCCGGCATAGATCGTCGCGATCGACGCGCCGTCGGAATGGCCGAGCAGCAGGCCACGCCTGAAGCCGATCGCGTCGAGGATCTTCGGCAGCACGTCGAGTGCCTCGCGCTGCATGTAGTCGAGCGGCCGCGGCAGCGCGACCTTGCTCGACTGGCCGTAGCCCGCGCGCGAATAGACGAAGATGCCGGCGGAGGTCGCCTCTCGCAGCTTCTCGGGGAAGTCACCCCAGAGCCCGACCGAGCCGAGGCCTTCATGCAGCATGACGATGGTCGGTGCATCGGCGGATTGCGGCGCCAGCCATTTGTATTCGAGGCTGGCGTCGCCGATGCTGAGGAAGCCGGTGGGGGCGAGGTTGGTCATGCTCTGTCGCTCTTCTCTCTCCGTCGTCAAGCCCGGCCATGACGACCTGTTGTCAATTCGCCCCGTCCCGCAGCTTGAACCGCTGGATCTTCCCCGTCGCCGTCTTCGGCAAGGAATCCACCACGTCGATCCAGCGCGGATATTTCCACGGGCCGATCTTCTGCTTGACGTGATCCTTAAGCATCTCCTGCAGGCCCGCCGTCGTCGCGCCGGGGCGCAGCACGACGAAGGCCTTGGGCTTCAGCAGACCTTCCGGATCGGCTTCGGGCACGACGGCAGCTTCCAGCACGGCGGGATGCGTGATCAGCGCGCTCTCGACCTCGAAGGGCGAGACCCAGATGCCAGAGACCTTGAACATGTCGTCGGCGCGGCCGCAGAAGGTATAGCGGCCCTCGGAATCCCTGACATATTTGTCGCCGGTGCGGGTCCACGGCCCCTCGAACGTGCGGCGGCTCTTGTGGCGCTGGTTCCAGTACCCCTCGCCGGCGGAGGGCGCATCGACCAGGAGCTCGCCGACCTCGCCGTCGGCGACATCCTGTCCGGCCTCGTTGACAAGCCGCACCGCATAGCCGGGCACCGGTTTGCCGGAGGAGCCGTATTTGATGTCGCCGGGCGCGTTCGACAGGAAGATGTGCAACAGCTCGGTCGAGCCGACGCCGTCGAGAATATCGACGCCGAAGCGCGCCCTCCAGCTGTTGCCGACGGACTCCGGGAGCGCCTCGCCGGCCGAGGTGCAGATGCGGAGCGACTTGCCGCCGCGCCCGCTCTTCATCGCTTCGTCGTTGAGCATCGCCGCGAACAGGGTCGGCACGCCGTAGAAGATCGAGGGATTGTAGCGGTTCATCAGGTCGAACATGCGTGCGGGCGTCGGCCGTTCGCTGTTGAGCACCACGCTGGCGCCGACCGACATCGGAAAGGTCAACGCATTGCCGAGGCCATATGCGAAGAACAGCTTTGCCGCGGAAAGACAAACGTCGTTCTCGCGAATGCCGAGCACCTGCTTCGCATAAGTGTCCGCGGTCGCCTGCATGTTCGAATGGATGTGCCGCACGCCCTTGGGCATGCCGGTCGAACCTGAGGAATACAGCCAGAATGCCGGTTCGTCGGAATGGGTGGCGGCGGTGGTGAACTGATCGCTCTCGTCCGCAATCTCCTCGGCGAGCTGCTTGTGGCCGTTCTGTTTGGCGCCGGAGACCACGACATGCTCCAGATCCGGCATGCGGCCGACGACGTCCTTGATGACGGGATAGAGCGCTTCCGAGACGAACAGCACGCGCGCGCGGCAATCGGCGAGGATGTAGGCGTATTGATCTGATGTCAGCAGCGTGTTGAGCGGCACCGGCACGATGCCGGCGCGGATCGCGCCCAGAAACACGATCGGGAAGTCGACCGTATCCAGCATGATCATGGCCACGCGCTCTTCGCGGCGGCCCCCGAGCCGGCGCAGCATGTTGGCGGCGCGCCGCGTTTCGCGCTGGAGCTCGCCATAGGTGAGGCGTGAGACGGTGTCGTCGAAGGCGAGCTTGTTGCCGCGTCCCTCCTCGACGTTCCGGTCGAGCAGCCAGGTCACCGCGTTATAGGATCCCTCGCTCACGGACTTCTCCCCTGAATTTAGAATTATAATTCATAGAAAGACACCGCCTCGGCTTGCTGTCAATGCCAGCAGGCACTATGTTTCATTAATACGCGCCGCAGGACCTCTTTAAAAGAAGACATCCGCTCAAGCAGGCCCATGATCCGCAGTCCATGACCGACAGTCCCGACGCCGAATCCCGATTTCTCGAACAGCTCGGCCAGCGCGTGCGCACCATGCGCGCGCTGCGCGGCATGTCGCGCAAGGTGCTCGCTAAGGTATCAGGAATATCGGAGCGCTACATCGCGCAGCTCGAAAGCGGCAAGGGCAACGTCTCCATCGTGCTGCTGCGCCGCGTCTCCGACGCGATGGGCGCGCATCTCGAAGACCTGCTTCCCTCGGCCGATCCGACCCCGGACTGGCAGATGTTTCGCGATCTCCTGCGCAAGGCGACGCCGGCGCAGGTCGCACAAGCAAAAGATCTGCTCGCAGGCGGCAGCGCCTCCGCGCCGCGGCGCGCGCCGTTCTGCGGCATCGCGCTAATCGGCCTGCGCGGCGCCGGCAAATCGACGCTTGGGCGGATGCTGGCGAAGAAGGTCGGCTGGAGCTTTGTCGAGCTCAACAAGGAGATCGAGCAGCAGAACGGGCTGTCGGTCGCCGAGATCATCGCGCTCTACGGCCAGGAAGGCTTTCGCCGCATGGAGCAGGCGGCGCTGCAGCAGCTGCTCGCGCGCAACGAGCTGATGGTGCTGGCGACCGGCGGCGGCATCGTCTCCGAACCTCTGACCTTCGACCAGATCCTGTCGTCGTTCTACACGATCTGGCTGAAGGCCGAGCCCGAGGAGCACATGGCCCGCGTCCGCCGCCAGGGCGATTTGCGCCCGATGGCCGACGACCGCTCCGCGATGGCGGAGCTGCGCAACATCCTCTTGAGCCGCGAGCCGCTATATGCGCGCGCGACGGCGGTGGTCGACACGGCGGGGCTGTCCGTCGATGCCGCCGCGGCGCGCCTGGTTGATGCGGTCCGGCCGGTGCTGCAGAACGAAGCGCGCAGCTTCGGGCTGCGCAGCGTCGCGCTGTAGGTCCGAACTCCCATGACCGAGAGCGACGTCGCAATCGCCATGTTCGAGCGGATCGGCGGCAGCGCCACGATCGATCGACTGGTCGATCGCTTCTACGACCGGATGGATACGCTGCCGGAGGCGAAGATCATCCGCGCGATGCATGCGGACGACCTCGGCCTGATCAGGGATGTGCTGAAGCGCTATCTCACCGAATGGACCGGCGGCCCGAAACTCTATTCGGTCGAGAAGGGCCACCCGCGGCTGCGCCAGCGCCACATCGGCTTTGCCATCGGCGATGCCGAGCGCGACGCGTGGATGCTCTGCATGCGCGGTGCGCTGGAGGAGACGGTTGTGGACGCCGCAGCGCGGCAGGACCTCGACAAGGCGTTGTCCGGCCTCGCCGACTGGATGCGCAACCGCTAGTGATTTTTGCACGGGCGCGTAGCCCGGATGAGCGAAGCGACATCCGGGTCTTCACGATGACTTTCCCGGGTATCGCTTCGCTCACCCGGGCTACAAGAGTTGCGACCGCAACGCCTCCGCGCCCTCACGCAACAGCGGCAAAAATCGCTCGATCAATTCCTGCGCCGGCACGCGATCGACGTGCGCGCCCATGTTAATGGCGGCGACGATCACGCCGTCGTAGCGGCGGACGGGGACCGAGATCGAGCGGAAATGCGGCTCGGCCTCGCGGTCCACCAGCGAATAGCCCTGCGCGCGATCGGCGACGGTGCGCGCGAGCAGCACCTTGGGATCGGTTACCGTCTGCGGCGTCAGCGCTTCGCGCTTCGTCGCCGTCAGGCGCGCAGCAAGCTCGGCATCGTCGAGTTGACCGAGCATGGCGCGGCCGACCGAAGTGCAGAAGGCCGGAAGCCGGTAGCCGATTTCCAATCCGCCCGAGAACATCCGCGCCGGACTGCTGCGCGCGATGAACACGACCTCATCGCCGTCGAGCACCGCGAGCGAGGAGATTTCGTTGGCCGCTGTCGCGACGCGGTCGAGCACCGGTTGCAGGACCGTGACGAGTTGGCTCGACCGCAGATACGACGCGGCGAGTGTCAGCACATGTGGCGTCAGCGAGAACAGCTTCCCGTCGCCACTGACGAAGCCGCCGCGCTGGAGCGTGAACAGCATGCGCCGCGCGGTGGCGCGGGGAAGCTCAGCGGCACGGGCGAGATCGCTCAGCGTCATCGGGCCGGCCGTGATGCCGAAGCATTGCAGCAGGCGCAGCCCGCGATCGAGGCTCTCGACGAAATCCGTCGCGCGTTCGTCGCTCTCGCTTCGCTTCAGCTTGGGCATGGTGTCGGGTCATTCGTGCAAAATAGTGCTTGCTGCCGCGTCAAGGCATGCCATAATTCGCCCATTCGTTCAATAGGCGAACAAACGCCATTCCATAAAGGATGCACTCGCCATGATGAGCCAGGAGCAGAACGACCTGATCACCCGCACCGGTGCGAAGGACCCCTGCGGGAAGCTGATGCGAAGCTACTGGCAGCCGGCGGCGCTGGTGGACGAGCTCGACGGCGATCGACCGATCCGTCCCGTCAGATTGCTCGGCGAAAGCCTGGTGCTGTTCCGCGACGAGACGGGGCGTTACGGCCTGATCGATCGCCACTGTGCGCATCGCGGCGCCGATCTCGCCTTCGGACGGCTCGAGCATGGCGGCCTGCGTTGCGCCTTCCATGGCTGGCTGTTCGACGCCACCGGGCAATGCATCGAGACGCCGGCGGAGCCGAAGGACTCAAAGCTCTGCCAGAACATCCGTCAGCGCTCTTACCCTGTGGTGGAGAAGAGCGGCATCCTCTGGGCTTATCTCGGCGAGGGCGAGCCGCCGGCATTTCCCGAGCTCGACTGCTTCGTCGCGCCCGGCACGCACACCTTCGCGTTCAAAGGCCACATGGCCTGCAACTGGCTCCAGGCGCTCGAAGTCGGCATCGACCCCGCGCACGCCTCCTATCTGCATCGCTTTTTCGAGGACGAGGACACCTCGACGGCCTACGGCAAGCAGTTCCGCGGCACATCGGCAGGCAGCGACTTGCCGATGACGAAGATTTTGCGCGAATACGACCGCCCGATCATCAATGTCGAGCACACCGAATACGGCCTGCGGCTGATCGCGCTGCGCGAGATCGACGAGGAGCGCACCCATGTGCGCGTCACCAACCAGCTCTTTCCGCACGGCTTCGTCATCCCCATGAGCACGGAGATGACGATCACACAGTGGCACGTGCCGGTCGACGACGAGAACTGCTACTGGTACGCGATCTTCACCAGTTATTCGAACCCCGTGGACAAGCAGAAGATGCGCGACCAGCGGCTCGAGCTCTATGAGCTGCCGGATTACAAATCGCGCAAGAACGGGACGAACGATTACGGCTTCGATCCGCACGAGCAGCAGACGGCGACCTATACCGGCATGGGCACCGACATCAACGTCCACGACCAGTGGGCGGTGGAATCGATGGGCGCGATCCAGGACCGCACCCGGGAGCACCTCGGCACGAGCGACAAGGCGATCGTGCAGTACCGGCGCCTGCTGCGGCAGGAGATCGAGAAGGTCGCAGGCGGCGAGAAGCCGATGCTGCATCTCGACGAGGCCACCGCACGTTCGATCCAGGGTCCGGCGACCATGGACGGCATCGGGCCGACCCGAGGCTGGGAGATCTACTGGATGGAAGTCGACGTCAAGCGCCGCCGCAGCGCGCCGTGGACGGCGCCGGTGCCGAAGGAGATCGCGGACAACGTGCATCGCCTGACGGCGGCGGAGTGATAATGCAGTTCGCCGCTAGCGAGGCGAGACGGCGGCTCCACATTCTCCGCTGTCATGCTCCGCGAAAGCGGGGCATCCAGTACGTCGCGGCCTCTCGTGAACACACGGACGTCTCTGGAATACTGGATCGTCCGCCTTCGCGGACGATGACAGTGTGCGCTATACTCTCGCCGAGCAAGAAGGAACTGCCAAAGTGACTTTCGTCGCGCGTCATGCGCTGTGGTCGGATGAGCAGAAGGACGCCGCATTGCGCGTGCGGCGCATCGTCGACGAGAAGAATCTCGAGGTCATCCGCCTCGCCTTCCCGGACCAGCACGGCATTTTGCGCGGCAAGACCATCGTCGCCTCCGAGGCGATCGCCTCGCTGGAGAGCGGCTGCTCCATCACCACCACCATGCTCGCCAAGGACACCTCGCACCGCACGGTGTTTCCGGTGTTCACGTCAGGCGGCGGCTTCGGCATGAAGGAGATGGAGGGCGCGGCCGACGTGCTGATGGTCGCCGATCCCACGACGTTTCGCGTTTTGCCATGGGCGCCAACCACGGGCTGGGTTCTCTGCGACCTCTATTTCAACGACGGCCGTCCCGTGCCGTTCGCGACGCGCGGGCTCTATCGCAAGGTGCTCGACGAGCTCGCAAGTCGCGGCCATGATTTCGTGGCAGGCCTCGAGGTCGAATTCCACATCTTCAAGCTCGACGATCCGCATATGCGCCCGGAGGATGCCGGCCAGCCCGGCACACCGCCTTCGGTGAGCCTGCTCAGCCACGGCTATCAATACCTCACCGAGCAGCGCTTCGACCAGATGGAGCCGGTGCTGGAGATCTTGCGGCGTGACATCGTCGCGCTCGGTCTGCCCTTGCGCTCGGTCGAGGTGGAGTTCGGGCCGAGCCAGTGCGAATTCACCTTCGCCCCGAAGAAAGGCATTGAGCCCGCGGACAACATGGTGCTGTTTCGCTCTGCCGTGAAGCAGATCGCGCACCGCCACGGCTATCACGCCACGTTCATGTGCCGGCCGAAGCTGCCGAACCTGTTCGCGAGCGGCTGGCATCTGCACCAATCGGTGGTCTCGCGCGCGAGCGGCGAGAACCAGTTCATGGCCAAAGACGGCGGCGAGCCGCTCAGCGCGTTCGCCCGCGCCTGGCTTGCGGGCCTGCTCGACCACGCCCGCGCGTCGACCGTGTTCACCACCCCGACCATCAATGGCTACAAGCGCTACCGCTCCTATTCGCTGGCGCCGGACCGCGGGATCTGGGGCCGCGACAATCGCGGCGTGATGATCCGCGTGCTCGGCGACGCCGGCGACGCCGCCACGCGCCTGGAAAACCGCATCGGCGAGCCCGCCGCCAATCCCTATCTCTACATGGCCTCGCAGATCCTCTCCGGCCTCGACGGGGTCGACCGCAAGCTCGATCCCGGCCCGTCGGCCGACACGCCTTACGAAACCAAGGCGCCGCTGTTGCCGAAATCGCTGCGCGACGCGGTCAGCGCGCTGAAGGACGATCCGTTCTTCCGCGAAAAGCTCGGGCCTGAGTTCGTCGATTATTACACCCACATCAAGAATGCCGAGATCGACCGCTTCCTGTCCGAGGTGACCGACTGGGAGCACCGCGAATATTTCGAGGTGTTTTGAGCCAGACACGCCCTCACCTCCCCGTGAGGCGACTTCGTCCGCTCAGTTCCGACGACATTTCACCGCTCCCGACGAAGCCATTTTCCAAGGCCCACGAAAACCGCCGGAAAGACGGGCGATGTAGATTTGCTCCGTGATCAACAAAGGAGTTCGGTCATGTGGGGTCATCTGTTCAGTTTGATCTATCGCCTGTCCTGCCGCGCCACTCTGATTGAGATCGGGGCGGGTCGCTCGTCGCGATAGAGGCCCAGCGGATTTAGGTAAGAGCGATTGACTAGCGAACGGAGGGTGTCATGCGAAAGCTGATCCTGATCGCGGCAATGTCGCTGCTGGCAAGCCAGGCCTATGCCGGCGGACCACGGAGCCTTAGCCTTGCGGCGACAAATGCGAGCCAGCAGACCGCCGAGCCGGGAACGACAGCAGCCACGCCGCCACAAGCTCCGGCGGCAGCACCCACGAATGTCCAGACGGCGACCACGGCCGCAGCTTCAACGTCTCCGGCAGCGACTGCGACGACAACCGCGATCGCTCCGGCCGCAACTCAGTCCAGTGCCGCGCCGATTGCCAGCACAAGAGAAATGACCAAGCCGAAACGTCGCCAGCCATCCACCGAGGCCCGCGTGATTCGCGAACTGCATCGGCACGGGATTTACTGGTGATTGCCAATGTCGTCCTGGCGAAAGCCAGGACCCATTACCCCAGGGAAAAGTTGTCGCACGCGGCTGCTAACCGCCAATCTTCACCAAACTGAATTCGGTGGCTATGGGTCCTGGCTTTCGCCAGGACGATAACGTATGAGCGGCGCCCAGCATCGCGCCCTCACCCTCAAATCCCTAGATATTTGTGCTGCAGATCCGGCTCAGCCAACAGCTCGTCCGAGGTGCCGCTCCATACCGTCTTGCCGCGCTCGATGATGGTGTGGCGGTCGCAGATGCGGGCGAGGTGGTCGACGTTCTTGTCGACGACCAGGATCGACTGTCCCCGGCTCTTGAGCAGCGACAGGCAGCTCCAGATCTCTTCGCGGATCAGAGGCGCCAGGCCTTCGGTCGCTTCATCCAGGATGAGCAGCTTCGGGTTGGTCATCAGCGCGCGGCCGATGGCGAGCATCTGCTGCTCGCCGCCGGAGAGCTGGTTGCCCATATTGGAAGCGCGCTCGGCCAGGCGAGGAAACATCACGTAGATCGCCGCCAGCGTCCAGGGATTGCTGCTGCCGAAACGATCGGCCGCTGCCGCGACAAGGTTTTCGCGCACGGTGAGGTTCGGGAAGATCTGCCGCCCCTCGGGGACGAGGCCGACACCGAGTTGCGCGATCCTGTAGGACGGCTGCGTCCGCACTTCCGAGCCCGCAAAGCGGATGCTGCCGGCGCGCGCCGGCGTCAGGCCCATGATGGATCGGATGGTCGTGGTTTTGCCCATGCCGTTGCGACCCATCAGCGAGACCATCTCGCCTGATTTGACCGACAGGGACAAGCCGAACAGCACCTGGGACAGGCCGTAGCAGGTCTCGATGCCGTCGACCTCGAGCAGCGTGTCATCCATGGTGCGTCACCACATGGGCCTCGCCGAGATAGGCGCGCTTGACGTCCTCGTTCGCCCGAATCGCGGCCGGATCGCCGGAGGCGATGACGCGGCCATAGACCAGCACGGAGATGCGGTCGGCGAGCGCAAACACCGCCGGCATGTCGTGTTCGACCAGGACGATCGAGACCTCCTTGCGCAGCTCCTGGAGCAGCTGCACCATGCGCTGGGATTCGGTGACGCCGAGTCCCGCCATCGGCTCGTCGAGCAGCAAAAGTTTCGGCTTGCTTGCCAGCGCAACCGCCAGCTCGATCTGGCGACGCTCGCCATGGCTGAGCCTGGACACCAGGACATCGGCACGATGGACGAGACCGACGCGATCGAGCGCGGCATGCGCGGCATCGCGCAGGCCCTTCTCCTTGCGTGCATCGGCGAAGAAGCGGAACGAGGTGCCGGCATGCGCTTGCGCCGCGAGCGCGACATTGTCGGCGGCGGTGAAATCGAGCAGCAGCGAGGTGATCTGGAAAGAACGTGCCAGGCCCAGCGCGCAGCGGCGATAGGCCGGCAGATAGGTGATGTCGCGCCCCGCCAGCGAGACGCTGCCGGAATGCGGCTCCAGATGCCCTGTGAGCTGGCTGATCAGCGTGGTCTTGCCGGCGCCGTTCGGGCCGATGATGGCGTGCAGCTCGCCTGCCGCAACGTCGAGCGAGACGTTGTCCGTCGCAATGATGCCGCCGAAGCGGCGCACCAGCCTGTCGACGCGGAGCAGCGGCTCAGCCACGATTGAGCCTCCCGAGCAGGCCCATGATGCCGCCGCGGCCGAACAGCACGATCAGCAGCAGCAGCGGACCCATGATCAGCGCCCAGTATTCGGTGAGCTGCGACAAGAACTCTTCCAGCAACAAATACACCACCGCGCCGATGACCGGACCGAACAGCGTGCCCATGCCCCCGAGGATCACCATCACCATGAGGTCGCCGGAACGGGTCCAGTACATCGCGGCCGGGCTGACGAAATCGGTGTTGTTGGCGAGCAGCGCGCCGGCGAGGCCGCACATCATGCCCGAGATGACGAAGCAGACCAGCTGGTAGCGTTTCGAGGGAAAGCCGATCGCCTGCATGCGCTGCTCGTTGGAGCGCAGGCCCTGCAGGACGAGGCCAAAGCGCGAATTGACGATGCGCCAGATCAGGAAGACCACGCCGAACAGGCAGGCGAGGCAGAGATAATAGAATTGCGTGCGGTTCGACAGATTAATCAGCCCGGAGAAGTCGCTGCGCTTGTAGACGGTGAGGCCGTCATCGCCGCCATAACGCGCCAGCCCCGAGGCGACGTAATAGGCCATCTGCGCGAACGCCAGCGTGATCATGATGAAATAGACGCCGCGGGTGCGCAAAGACAGCGCGCCGATCACCAACGCATAAAGCGCGGAGGCCGCAAGCGCGACCGGAAACTGGATGAAGCCCGAGCCCACGCCTTCCTGCGCCAGCATGCCGACCGCATAGCCGCCGATGCCGAGATAGGCGGCGTGGCCAAAACTCATCATGCCGCCAAAACCCATGATGAGGTTGAGGCTCGCGGCCGCCAGGGCCAGGATGACGATGCGGGTGAGCAGCGTCAGGATGAAGATGTTGCCGGATGCTTGCGAATAGAGCGGCAGCAGCACGAGACCCGTCAGCAGCAGGACCGTGACGACCTTGCTCACAGTGAAAGCCTTCATCGGCGGTTGGCCGGAAACAGCCCCTCCGGACGCACCACCAGCACGATAGCCATCAGCAGATAGATCAGCATGGAGGACAGCGCGGGCGCGGCGGTGGAGGCCGCGGCGCCGCTCAGCACCTGCCGCAGCAGATTGGGCAGGAAGGCGCGGCCGAGGGTGTCGATCATGCCGACGAAGATCGCGGCCAGGAACGCGCCGCGGATCGAACCGATACCGCCGATCACGATGATGACGAAGGCGAGGATCAGAATGTTCTCGCCCATGCCGATCTGCACGGTGAGGATCGGCGCCTGCATCAAGCCGGCAAGGCCCGCGAGCGCGGCACCGAGACCGAACACCAGGGTGTAGAGCAGCTTGATGTTGATGCCGAGCGCACCGATCATCTCGCGATTGGAGGCGCCGGCCCGGATCAGCATGCCGATGCGGGTGCGCATCACGCCGAGATAGAGCAGCAGCGCAACCAGCAGCGCCACGACGATGATGGCGAGGCGATAAGCGGGATAGTGAATGCCCGGCAGGATCGGCACCGGCACGGTGAGCCAGGCCGGCAGCGGCAGCGCAAGGCCGGCCGGCCCCCAGATCAGCCGCACGGCCTCGTTGAAGAACAGGATCAGGCCGAAGGTCGCGAGCACGTGGTCAAGATGGTCTCGTCCGTAGAGATGCCGCAGCGCGGTCATCTCGAGCACGATGCCGAGCACGAGCGTCGCGCCGAGCGCCAATAGCGCACCGAGCAGGAAGCTGCCGGTCCAGGCTGCGAAGGTCGCGGCGAAATAGGCGCCCATCATGTACAGCGAGCCGTGCGCGAGGTTGACGAGATCCATGATCCCGAACACCAGCGTCAGGCCGGCGGCGAGCAGGAACAGCAGCAGGCCAAACTGCAATCCGTTCAAGAACTGTTCGACGACGAGCAGCATCAAAACTCTTTCAGGCGCACGCAGGTTCGCGCCGATGTTCGAACACGGTCGCCATCAGTGAAAGAGCTCCCCCTGCCTGGACAAGGCGGAAAAATGGGTAATGGCAGTATCGTTCCGAGGCAAGAGCGATTCGACACCCAACATGCACTTTGTTGCATGCCGATGCATCCGATCGGTCCTGGCCCTGCAATCGGTCTTGCAAGAAGACTGCCGCGCAGGATGGGTCAACCTGCCGCACCCAAACGGATCACCCTCCCTCCGTTGCGGGAGAGAGGGTGTGAATTCGTCGCAACGTGTGGATGGAGACGCCTAGTGCGACGTCATCTGCCGGCGAAGGTCATCCGGCTCGGCAAGCACGCTGTTGGCCGTCGAGGCCTCCAGCGCCGCCATCCGGAACAGATAGGCGAGCGTCGCCAATCCGGTGTCTTCCGCCATCTGCGCGAGTTCGAGCGCCATGTCGGACATGTAGCCCAGATTTTCGTCCTTGATCTGCGCCATGATCTGGCTGTCCCGCATCATGTTCGACATCTCAGGCGCTCTTTCGTTGCGCGGCAGCGAGGCCGCAGAGGTTGGCAAGGGCGATGCAATTGATACGCGGACCGTCCTGTTGGACGATGGAAGGCACGCCGATGCGATCATGCAGGGCATCGAGCGTCTCGCGGAGAATGTCGATCGTCGCCGCCATGGTCCATGCGTTCTCCACCAGTGCCGGCAGACCGAGCGGGGTCACGACGAAGCCGGCCTCATGAAAGCGCGGCAACCACCAGGTTTCCATGATCGCGCTGACCTGCGCGATCCCCTGACCGAGGCAGAACTCCTGCACGGCCGCCATCAGTTGCAGGTTGAGCGCGCCGTCGCGGCGATCGCGCACGACGAAGTAGCGCGACCATTCCCAGACCAGAGGATCCACCGGGTAGCCGCGCACCGCTGCCAGATGGGGAAAGACCTCGCTCATCATCGAAGGCTTGGTGGTCGGGTAGAGCCGGTGACCGCCGATGACGCGGCGTCCCTCCAGCGCAAGCAGATAAACGGTGTCCTCGTCGTCATAGGAATCGATTTCGCGGCAATCCGGCCTGCGCAGCGTCTCCCAGCGCCGCTCTTCGACGAAGATGTCGTGCCGCAGCCGAAAATGCTGATCGAGTACATCTTCGTAAAGGTGGCGATTTACTGCAGAAATGGCGTGAATCATGAAAACCCCCATTCATCCTCAATGGAGGGCACCCTCTGCGAAAAGAGGATGGTTCGGTATTGGGAAATTTCCCAGTACGTCGCTTAGGGATTGATGATCTTGTTGCGAATCGCCAGTGCTACCGCATGCGTACGGTTGACGGCTCCGAGCTTGCGCCCGGCGGTTGCAAGATGCTCTTCGGCGGTGCGCTGCGTGATGTGCAGGATCTCGCCGATTTCCCAGGCCGATTTGCCCTGCGAGGCCCAGGCGATCACCTCGCGCTCGCGCGGGGTGAGGCGTGCCGAGGGATACGGCGCTGGATCGAGCAGACGGCGAATGTGGTCGAAGCCATACATCGCCATCAGGTGCAGTGCCGGCTTGCTGCGGGGATTGAGGTCGAGATGGACGCCCCCGAGCGACACCGCGGCCTCGTAGCCGGTGAGTCCGTGGATCGGCACAATGAAGCCGCGCGTCATGCGAAAATCGGTGGCGCGGTTCATCACCTCGGCCGCGTTCGGCTCGAGCTCCGCATCATAGGGTGCTTCCGACCATTCGAACGGGTTGACTGACTGGCGGCACAACCGCACCACCGGGTCGAAACGGTCGTAGTTATTTTCGGTGTAGAGACCAAACCAGCCCGCGGGCCAGCGCTTGGCGAGCACCATCTGTGCAAACTGTTGGTCGGGATTGGGCAACCCCGTCACGATGATAGTTTCAAAACCGAAGCGACCAAAGGCCGATTCGAGCGCATTCATGGCGTCGGGCACCTTGCGATAGGCCCCAAGCCCCTCGATGAAGTCGAGCGCTTCCCGGCCATAATCCACGGCGGACATCGGTGCGTTTCCTGACCCTCGCTGTGCGATATAGCACGTCTTGGGGCACTGCCTCAATTCACGGATTCCGTAGTTTCCCGGTATCCCATTGACCCCGAAGGCTTAATCTACTTGTGGAAGAAGGGACGTCAAGATACACCTACAATGTCTGAAGCGGGGAAACCACGATGGAAGACGAGGACATCGCCCTCAACAGCGTGCTCGGCCTGGAACTCAACCGCGTATTTTTCGCCGTCCGCGAAACGGCAAACAAGCAGAAGATCATCGAGTTCGCACGCGGGGTGCTGCAAAGCGAGCGCAGCAAGCCGGCAGAGAGCGCCACGCCGGACGGACCGGCGAGCTAGCACGCAATTGCTGTGAGCGCACGAACGGTCCGTTCGGCGCCATGCCTTCCTCTGATCTGAACCGAACAACCGAACGCGAATGTTTCCTTCCTTCTCCCCTTGTGGGAGAAGTGGCATAGGCGGCCTTCGGCCGCCGTTCTTAAAACAAAACGCCGACGCTTCGCATCGGCTATGGCGCCGGATGAGGGGTTGTTTCCACGCGTTCAAATGCGCGAGGCTCGTGCGGGGAGAGAACCCCTCACCCGCCTCGCGCTATCGCGGCGATCCGCCCTCTCCCACAAGGGAAGAGGGAAAGGCAGCGCCGACCACGATTACCTTCGGATGCCCAGGACATGATGACGCTGCGCCAGGTTGAAGTGATCCGTGCCGTGATGGTGACGGGCACGATCGGCGGCGCGGCGAAGCTGCTGAACGTTTCGGCGCCGGGCATCAGCCGCCTGGTGAAATATACCGAGCGCTCGCTCGGCATCCGCTTCTTCCAGCGCCAGAACGGCCGCTATTTCCCGACGCCGGAAGCCGAGAACATCTTCGAGCAGATCAACGGCGTCTACAAGAAGGTCGACGACCTCTCCGAGATCATCTCCAAGATCGGGCGCGGCGGATTGTCGGAATTGCGCATCGGCTCGGTGCCGAGCATTTCGCAAGTCATGGTGCCGCGCGCGATCGAGCGGGTCCGGCGGCGCTATCCGGATTTGGGCATCGACATCAACATCCTCAAGCTCGAGGAAGCCATCGACTATCTCATGCTCGGCCGCGGCGAGTGCGTGGCGATGAGCTATCGCCTGGAGCATTCCGGGCTCGACTTCATGCCGCTCGCCTCGGGCGAGCTCTATTGCATCGTGCCGCCGGGCCACGAGCTCGCCGGCCGCAAGCAGGTCTCCGCCGCCGAGATCACGCGCTATCCGCTGATCGGCATCGATCCCAATGATCCCTACGGGCGGATCATGGCCGAGATCTTCGCGCGCCACCGCCTCGAGTACAACATCACCATCCGCGCCCGCTTCGGCACCACGGTCTGCGCGCTGGTGAAGGCGGGGCTCGGCATCGCCATCATCGACCAGTTCACGGTGGCCCATGGGGGCTATCCCGGCATCGAGCTGATCAAGATCACCGAGCCGACGCGATTCGACACCTATATCGCGGTGAAGCGCGGCGCGCCGCTGTCGCTTCATGTCGAGTATTTCATCGAGTCCCTGCGCGCGGAGATGCGCGCGGTCGAGCCGTCGCGGGGCAAAGGCAGGGCCGCGCCGCCACGGGCGCGGAAGAGATAACATTATGTTAGGTTTGCAGCACAAAAGGGTAATTGTGTTAGGCCGAGGAAAGGCTATCGTTCCTGGGGGAAGCCCCTTGGAATTGGGCGGATCTCCCCGCTAAAGGCCGGGATCAAACGCTCCCAACGAGACGATAGCGAACCATGTCAAAGCGCGGACCCGCCGCACCCAAAAAGCTCCTGACCGGCCTGATCGGCGCACCCATCGCGCATTCTGCCTCCCCTGCCATGCATGAGCGCGCCGCGGAGGGGCTTGGGCTGCGCGGCCATTACCAGCTCATCGAGGTCGCCGGCGCCGACGCGGGCGGGCTCCGCATGATGCTCGAGGGCGTGCGGCGGCTCGGCTTTGCCGGCGTCAACGTCACTTTTCCCTACAAGGAGGCGGTGGTCCCGCTGCTCGATGAACTGGCACCGGGTGCCGCCGCCATGGGGGCGGTCAACACCGTCGTCGTCAGGAACGGCCGGCTGATCGGCCACAACACCGACACGACGGGCTTTGCGCGCGCCGTCGCGCCGCTGCTGGCGGCCTCTGGAAACGCAGTCGCCGTGATCGGCACCGGCGGCGTCGGCAAGGCGATCGCGTTTGCCCTGGCGAGCCTTGACGTGACCGACATCCGTATCTTCGACAGCGAGCCGGCACGCGCCGAAAAACTCGCCGCGCTGCTCGACAAACAGGGTGGCGCCAGGGTCGCCGCAAGCGTCGAGGCCGCGCTCGACGGCGCAACGGGCCTCGTCAACGGCACGCCGGTCGGCATGCTGCCGAACCGGGAAACGCCGGTCGCGCCGACGCTGCTACGTCAAAACCTGTGGGTCGCCGACGCCGTCTATTCGCCGCTGATCACGCCGCTGCTGGCGGCTGCCCAAGCCAAGGGCGCGCGGATCATGACCGGACGGGAGCTTGCGATCTACCAGGCCGCCGACGCTTTCGAACTGTTCACTGGCCTTGCCCCATCCACCGAGATCATGGGAGAGGCATTCGACGAGGTGATGGCGGCACGAAGCTCGGCCTATCACGCAGCGTAACCGAAACGGCCGGACACAAGGCCGCGGACACCATCACGAAACAGGAGGAGAAACCATGAAATCGACTTTGCTGGCGGGCGCCCTGCTTGCCTTCGCGACTGCAACCAGCGTGCACGCCCAGGCGATCAAGCTCGCCGACGTCGCCGAGCTTTCCGGGGGCGGCGCCACCGTCGGCACCAACTGGAAGAACGGCATCGACCTCGCGATCGAGGAGATCAACGCCAAGGGCGGCGTGCTCGGCCGCAAGCTCGAAGTCACTCATGCGGATTCGCAATCCAACCCGGGCGTCGCGCGCGCGCAGGTGCAGAAGGCGCTCGACGCCGAGCCCTATGTGCTGCTCGGACCCGGCTATTCCGGCTCGGTGAAGGTGACCGCGCCGCTGGCGGCCGAAGCCGGCATCGCGCAGATCATGGGTGGCGAAGCCGCCGAGCTGACGCAAGGCGGAAACAAATTCCTGTTCCGCACCTCGTTCGGCCAGCAATCCTCGATGCCGAAGGTCGCCAAATACATTCACGACGACATGAAGGCGAAGTCGGTCGCCGTGGTCTGGGTCAACAATGACTTTGGCCGCGGCGGCCGCGATGTCGTCGTCAAGGAGCTCGACCGTCTCGGCTCCAAGGTCGTCGCCGATCTCTCCACCGAGGCGGGCCAGGCCGATTTCGCCGCCGACGTCGGCAAGATCAAGGCCGCCAATCCCGACGCCGTATTCGTCTATTTGAACGAGGAAGAGAGCGCACGCATCCTCAAGGAGCTGAAGCGCCAGGGCGTCACCGCACCGCTGATGGGCGAGACCACGCTGATCGGCCAGAAGGTGATCGAGCTTGCGGGCGATGCCGCCAACGGCGCGCGCGGCCATGTCGGTCTCACCACCGACGCGCCGGTCGACCTGATCAAGGCGTTTCGCGACAAGTTCGCGAAGAAGTACAATTACGTGCCCGACCATAACGGGCTGAAAGGCTATCTCGCGGTCTACATGGTGAAGGCCACCACCGACAAGATGGGCAAGGTCGATTCCAAGGCGTTCGCCGACACCCTGCATGGCCTGACCATCAAGGCCGCCGACGAGCCGGGCATCTTGATGGACGTCACCTTCAGCGAGACCGGCGACATCGACCGCCAGAGCTTTCTGGTCGAGGTGGTCGAAGGCAAGCAAGTCGTGAAGCAGGTGCTGCCGAAGGTGAAGTGAGGTCTTGCCCTTCTGCCTCGCCCCGCCCTTCGCGGGGAGAGGGAGAAGGACGAGCGAGGAGAGCGGGGAGACAGAGCGCGAGCGCCGAGAGGGGAAAATGTCCAATCTGTTCGATCTTCTGGTCGCTGGACTTGCCACCGGCGCGATCTATGCGCTGGTCGCGGTCGGCTTCACGCTGCTGTGGCAGACCTCGCAGACCATCAATTTCGCACAAGGCGAGTTCGTGATGCTGCCGGCGTTCCTGATGCTGGCGGCGATGCATGCCGGCGCGCCGTTCTGGCTCGCGATCATCCTCGGCATCCTGCTTTCGATGCTCCTGCTCGGCCTCGCCTTCAAGATGCTGCTGGTGGATCCGATGTTGCGCCATGGCGTGCTGCCGCTCGCGATCGCGACCATGGCGCTCGCGATCGGTCTCAAGGAGGCCGTAAAGCAGTTCTTCAGCGCCGAAGCCTCACCCTTCCCCTCGATCGTGCCGACCGGCGACGTCTCCATCCTTGGCCATGCCGTCTCGCTGCAAAGCATCGGCGTCCTCGTCCTCGCCATCCTTGCCGTCTTCGGCTTGACTGCGCTTCTCAACCGCACCTCGCTCGGCCACCAGATGCAGGCGGCGGCGCAGAACCCGACGGTGGCGCGCATCATCGGCGTCCCGGTCGAGCGCATGATTCTCCTGACTTTCCTGATCAACGCGTTCCTGGTCGCTCTCGCCTCGCTGTTGATCACGCCGATCTACCTCGCGAAATTCACGTCGGGCGAGGTACTGGGCCAGGCCGCCTTCATCGCCGCGATCGTCGGCGGGTTCAACCAGGTGCGCGGCGCGATCGCAGGCGGCCTCCTGATCGGCGTGCTCGACAATCTCGCGGCCGCCTATGTTTCAACGCAGTACCGCGCCGCCGTGCCTATGATCTTCCTGATCGCCGTCATCCTGTTCCGACCGCAGGGCTTGCTCGGCCGTGCCGAGGAGCGCACCGTATGAGCGGCTTCGCCAAACCTCTCAAGATCGCGTTCGGCCTCATCGTGGTCGCTGCGCTGATCGTTGTCCCCATGAACTTCAACCGCTATGGCCTGTTCATCCTGAGCCAGTGGGCGGTGATGGCCATCGCCGCAATGGGCCTCAACCTCACACTCGGTTATGCCGGCCAGGTCTCGCTGGCGCAGGGCGCCTTCGTCGGCATCGGCGCTTACGCCGCGGCGATCATGACCACGCATGGCTGGCCGCTGCCGGCGGCGATCGTCGTCGCGATCGGCTTGAGCTTCGCGGTCGGCTGGGTGCTCGGCTATCCCGCGCTGCGGGTGCAGCATCACTACCTCGCCTTCGTCACGCTCGCCTTCTCCACGCTGGCCTTCCTGGTATTTCGCAACGAGAGCTGGCTCACCGGCGGCATCTACGGCATCTCCAATATTCCGCGTCCGCACATTTTCGGCATCGCGACCAACAAGCCGCTGCCGTTCTACTATGTCTGTCTCGGCTCGCTCGCTATCGTGTCGCTCGCGGTGTGGTGGCTGATCCGCTCGCCGTGGGGCCGCGCCTTCATGGCGCTGCGCGAAAACCCGCTGCGGGCGCAGTCGCTGGGCGTCGACACGCGGCGCTATACGCTGATGGCGTTCGCGATCGGCTCGGCGCTCGGCGGCGTCGCGGGGGCGCTCTATGCGCCGCTGACGCAATATATCGATCCCGTGCCGTTCAACCTGTCGCTCTCGCTCGACCTCCTGATGATGGTGATCGTCGGCGGCGCCGGATTCTTCCTGGGTCCGTTCCTCGGCGCGATGATCGCGGTGCTGTTGCCGGAGTGGCTGCGCTTCACCGAGGGCTATTATCTGATGCTCTACGCGATCGCGGTGATGGGGCTGCTGATCTGGTCGCCGACCGGCATTTTGGGAATCCTCGACCGCTATCTCGCCGAACGCCGCACCAAGGCGGCCTCCGCCCAGCGCGCCGTCGCAAAGTCCCGGCTGGAGACAGTGCAATGAGCGCGGTCCTCGAAGTCACCGACATCAAGAAGAATTTTGGCGGCATCAGCGCCGTCGGCGGCGTCTCTTTCGACGTCCGCGAGGGCGAGATCCTCGGCCTGATCGGCCCGAACGGCTGCGGCAAGTCGACCCTGTTCAACTGCATTCTCGGCCAGCTCACGCCGAGCGGCGGCGAGGTCAAGCTCGACGGCAAGGTCGTCACGGGCTTGCGACCCGCCGAGCTCAACAAGCTCGGGGTCAGCCGCACCTTCCAGCTCCTGCAGGTGTTCCCCAAACTCTCGGTGCGCGAGAACCTGATCCTCGCAGGCCAGGAGCACCAAGGCAGCATGGCCTCGCGCCTGGTCGGCCGCTCCGATGCCGGACTGACGGAGGCCGCCAACCAGATGATCGGCTTTTTCAAGCTCGATCATCTCGCCGACGAGCCGGCCGGCGGGCTCTCCTACGGCCAGCAAAAACTGCTCGACGCCGCCATGGCCTTCATGGGCGGACCGCGCCTGGTGCTGCTCGACGAGCCAGCCGGCGGCGTCAACCCGTCGATGTTGACGGATCTGAAGGAGCGGCTGGTGGCGATCAACCGCGAGAAGAACGCCACCTTCGTCGTGATCGAGCACAACATGGAATTCGTGATGTCGCTGTGTTCCCGCGTGATGGTGATGGCGGAGGGCAAGGTGCTGGCGATGGGACGACCGGACGAGGTGCGAAAGAACCCCGCCGTGATCGAAGCCTATCTCGGACATTGAGGAACCAGCCATGAGCGATCCGATCCTCTCGGTTCACAATCTCGTCGGCGGCTACGGCAAGATGACGATCCTGAACGGCACCACTTTCGCCGTGCCGCAGGCCACCATCACCACCATCATCGGCCCGAACGGCGCCGGCAAGTCCACCGTGTTCAAGGCGATCTTCGGCCTGCTCAAGCTGCGTGAGGGCAAGATCAACTTCGCCGGCCGCGACGTCACCCATTTGAGCCAGCGCGCGCTGCTCAATGCCGGCATCTGCTACGTGCCGCAGGGCCGCAACATCTTTCCCGAGCTGTCGGTGCGCCACAATATCGAGCTCGGAGGCGTTTCGGCGGGCAAGGGCATCGACCTGCAGAGCCGGATCGAGGCCGCGCTCGACCTGTTCCCGGCGCTGCGGCGGAAATCGACGCAGCAGGCCTCCACGCTATCCGGCGGCGAGCAGAAACAGCTCGAAATCGCCCGCTCGCTGCTGCTCGAACCGAAGCTCGTTCTGATCGACGAGCCCTCAATCGGCCTGTCGCCACTGATGGTGCAGCAGACTTTCGACATCCTGAAGAGCTTGCGCGACCGCGGTGTCACCATTCTGATGATCGAGCAGAACGCCCGCTCGGCGCTGGAGATTTCCGACATCGGGATCGTGCTCGAGCTCGGCCAGACCCGCATGGTCGACAAGGCGGAGCGCATCTTGAACGACCCGCGGATCGGCCAGCTCTTCCTCGGCGGCGCCATGGAGGAGAGCGCAGCATGAGCGCGCCAAGGCGCATCGCCGTTGCCGGCGCCGGCCTGATCGGCCGCCGCCATATCGAATTGATCAACGCTTCACCAGACTGCGTGCTGGCGGGCATCGCCGACCCTTCGCCTGCCGCAAAAGAGTTCGCGCAGACGCGCACCACACCCTGGCATTCGGATCACCGCACGTTGCTGGCGCAGGAAAAGCCTGATGGCCTGATCATCGCCTCACCGAACGCGCTGCACTTCCAGATGGTGCTCGACTGTGCCCAAGCCGGCGTGCCCGCGCTGATCGAGAAGCCGGTGACCGATACGGTCGCGGCCGCGCAGCGCCTGTGCGCGGCGATCAGGCGGACCGGCGTGCCGATGCTAGTCGGCCATCACCGCCGGCACAATCCGATCATCAAGGCCGCACGCGAGACGGTGGCGACCGGCAAACTCGGCCAACTCACGGCTGTGGTCGGACTGTGGCTCCTGAAGAAGCCCGACGATTACTTTGATGTGGCGTGGCGGCGCGAGCATGGGGGCGGCCCGCTGCTCATCAACCTGATCCACGACATCGACAATCTCCGATTCATCTGCGGCGAGATCACCGAGGTGCAGGCGTTGACGTCGAACAAGGTTCGCGGTTTCGCCGTCGAGGACACCGCCGCGTTGCTGCTGCGCTTCGCCAACGGCGCACTGGGAACGGCGACCGTGTCGGACGCAACGCCGGCGCCATGGAGCTGGGAGCTGACCTCGGGCGAGAACACTGCGTACCCGAAGCGGGATCAGCCCTGTTACATCCTCTCCGGCACCGCGGGCTCGCTGTCCGTGCCGAATATGGAGCTTTGGTCCTACGCGCGAGAGCCCGGCTGGCACGCGCCGCTGTCGCGCGAGACCATCACGCCGCCGGCATTCGATCCATTGGCCGAGCAGCTCCGGCATTTCCTCGCCGTGATCGCGGGCCATGAACAACCACTGATCGCGGTCGAAGACGCAATGGGCACACTTGCGGTCGTCGAAGCCGTCAGCGAAGCGGCACGCACGGGCCAGAAGATATCGCCGGGCCAAATCATGGAGCAGGCAGCATGACCAAACGCTCGATCGCAACGGTCTCACTCTCCGGCGCTCTCGACGAAAAGCTCCGCGCCATCGCATCCGCCGGATTCGACGCGGTCGAGATTTTCGAGAACGATCTGCTGTCGTTCGGCGCAGGTCCGCGCGACATCGCAAAGCTCTGCGGGGACCTCAATCTCGAGATCTGTGCGTTTCAGCCGTTCCGCGATTTCGAAGGCATGCCGGAGCCGCAGCGTTCGCGAAACTTTGCCCGCGCCGAACGCAAGTTCGACCTGATGCAGGAGCTCGGCACCGATCTGCTGCTGATCTGCTCCAACGTGTCGCCGGCCGCGCTCGGCGGCATCGACCGCGCCGCGGATGATTTTCGCGAGCTTGGCGAGCGCGCGGCCAAACGGTCTTTGCGCGTCGGCTACGAGGCATTGGCCTGGGGACGCCACGTCAACGATTACCGCGATGCCTGGGAGATCGTGCGGCGCGCCGATCACCCCGCGATCGGTGTCATCCTCGACAGCTTTCACGCACTGGCTCCCGGCTTTCCGGTCCGCGCGATGCCCTCGATCCCCGGCGACAAGATCTTCCTGGTCCAGCTTGCAGATGCGCCGAAGCTCGAGCTCGACATCTTGTCGTGGAGCCGGCACTTCCGCTCCTTCCCCGGCCAGGGCGACCTGCCGGTCGGCGAGTTCATGGCGGCGATCGCGGCGACCGGCTATGCCGGGCCGCTGTCGCTGGAGATCTTCAACGACCAATTCCGTGCCGGCTCGGCCGTGCAGACCGCGGTCGACGGCCTGCGTTCGCTGATCCTGCTGGAGGACCAGCTTGCACCGGATTGGCCAAAGCTCATCGGCGAACCCTTGGCGCCCAAGCCCAAAAGTCGCGGCACGGGATTCATCGAGTTTGCCGTCAACGAGACCAAGGCCGGCGAACTCGCCCGCCTGCTCGCGCAGCTCGGTTTCCGCAAGACCGGCAAGCATCGCAGCAAGGCGGTGGAGCGCTGGTCGCAAGGCAAGGTCGAGCTCGTCGTCAACTCCGAGACCGACGGCTTTGCGCATTCGCACTACGTGACGCATGGCCCCGGCGTCTGCGCCATCGCGCTCGATATCGACAATGCCGGCCTCGTTATGCAGCGCGCCGAAACACTGAAAGCGCGCACCTTCTATCAGCCGGTCGGGCCGGGCGAGCTCGAGATTCCCGCGATCCACGGCGTCGGCGGCAGCCTGCTTTACTTCCTGGACCAGGCCGGCAAGAACTGGGACACGGATTTCGAACAGGTACCGAGCGACGCTCGCGCGGACGCCCTGCTGGCCGTCGATCACATCGCGCAGTCGATGCCCTATGACGAGATGCTGTCGTGGCTGCTGTTCTACACCGGCATCCTCGACCTCAAGCGGCTGCCGCAGATGGAGATCGCCGATCCCAGGGGCCTCGTGCAAAGCCAGGCCGTCATCAACGGCGACCAGAGCCTGCGCTTCGTGCTCAACGGCTCATCCGCCAACCGCACGCTGCCGGCCCGCTTCATCTCGGAGTTTTTCGGCTCGGGCGTGCAGCACGTCGCATTTACGTGCCGGGATATCTTTGCGGCAGTCGCGGAGATGCGCAAGCGCGGCGCGGATTTCCTGGATATCCCGGATAATTACTACGACGACGTCGAAGCCAAATACGACCTCGCACCCGAGCTGATGAGGCAGCTGCGCGCCAACCACATTCTCTACGACCGCGAGGGCGACGGAGAGTTTTTCCAGGTCTACACCCACATCTTCGACGAGCGGTTTTTCTTCGAGATCGTGGAGCGGCGGGATTATCAGGGCTTCGGCGCGGCCAATGCCGGGATCAGGCTTGCCGCGCAAGCGCGCGAGGTGCGGCCCGCGAGCATGCCGCGCGTGTAGCTTACTTTCCCTCTCTCCTTGTGGGAGAGGGTGGCTTGCCGCAAAGCGGCGAGACGGGTGAGGGGTTCTCTCCGCGAGACCTTACTTTTGAATACGCGGAAACAAACCCCTCATCCGGCGCTTCGCGCCACCTTCTCCCACAAGGGGAGAAGGGGTATCGTGCTTGTGGCTACTTCATCGCGCATTTGTCGTGGAAGCGATCCTGGTCGTTCTCGACGATGGTCGCGACCGTCTTCAGCGAGAGCTGGCCTTCGCCGTCCTTGACCACGTCCTGGAGGTAGAAGTTCTGCACCGGGATGTGGTTCTTGCCGTACTTGAACGGGCCGCGCAGCGACTTGAAGTTGGCCTTCTCCATCTCGGCCTTCATCGCGTCCTTCTTGCTGGTGTCGCCCTTCACCGCGACCACGGCGCTGTTGATGAGCTGGGCCGCGTCGTAGGCTTGCGCGCCGTAATAGGTCGGACGCAGCCCGGGGTACTTCTTGCGATAGTCGGCGACGAAGCGCTTGTTCTGCTCGTTGGGCAGATCATTCACCCATTCCTGCGCACCGGGCACCCCGAGCGCGTTCTCCTTTTGCAGCGGCAGCGACAGCTCGTCGACGGTGAAAGCCGTGTAGAGCGGCATCGTGCTCTTCAGCCCGGCCTGCGCATATTGGTTGAGGAACTGCACGCCGGCTGCACCGGGATAGAACACGAAGATCGACTCGGCACCCGAGGCCCGCGCCTTGGAGAGCTCGGCGGAGAAGTCGAGCTGGCTCGGCCAGACCGTGTATTCCTCGCCCTTGACCTCGCCCTTGAACGTGCTCTTCACGCCCGCCAGCATGTCCTTGCCGGCGGCGTAGTTCGGGCCGATCAGGAACACGCTCTTGACGCCCTTCTGGTTCATGTAGAGGCCCATGGCGGCCGGCGTCTGGTCGTTCTGCCAGGAGGTCGAGAACACGTAAGGCGAGCAGAGCTCGCCCGCGAGCTGCGACGGACCGGCATTGGCCGAGATCAGGAAGGTCTGCGAGTCCACGGCGGTCTTGAGCGAGGCCAGCAGCACGTTCGACCAGATGTAGCCGACGATGAAGTCGACCTTGTCGGACTGCACCAGCTTCTCGGTCTTCTGCTTGCCGACGTCGGGCTTCTGCCCGTCGTCCTCGTAAATCACCTCGACCGGCTTGCCGTCCATCTTGCGGCCGATGTGATCCAGCGCGAGCTCGAACGAATTGCGCATGTCGTTGCCGATCACGGCGGTCGGGCCGCTGAAGGTCGAAACGAAGCCGATCTTGATGGTGTCGCCGGCGGATGCCGGGCCTGCCAGCACCAGCGCCGCTGCGCCCGCCAGCCAGAATGCCGTCCTCATAACCACTCCCCTCCATATTATCATGCCCGGAAGCAGGGTGATTGCCGCCCCGGGGTCATCTCTATTGAACGCAAAATCTGTCGCGCCGCCAATGGTTCAGCGCCCGCCCTGCACCATATTTCGCCCCGAACGGCGATAGCAAGAAATATAATTCTACTTACTTCGGCTAAGGCTGCGGCGCTTTCTCGCGGGCGCGATACATCCGGCCTATGCCTCGATTGACGACGGCTATTGGACCGCGGCGCCTGATCAGCGTTTAGATGAGGATAGAGCCGCGAGATTCGGAGGGGCGCATCATGACCACGACACCGCACCGCGTCGTCATCGTCGGAGCCGGTTTCGGCGGGCTGGAGGCGACCCACCGGCTCGCCGGCAGCCCGGTCGAGATCACGCTGATCGACCGCCGCAACCATCATTTGTTCCAGCCGCTGCTCTATCAGGTCGCCACCGCCTCGCTCGCCACCAGCGAGATCGCCTGGCCGGTCCGGCACCTGATGCGCGACCGGCGCGATGTGACGACGCTGTTTGCGACGGTCAGCGGCGTCGATGCCGACAGGCGCTGCGTGCTGATCGACGACGGCAGCGAGGTGCCTTACGACACGCTGGTGCTCGCCACCGGCGCGCGTCACGCCTATTTCGGCCACGACGAATGGGAGCAATGGGCGCCGGGTCTTAAAACACTGGAGGACGCGACCACGCTGCGCCGTCATATCCTGGTGGCGTTCGAGCGCGCCGAGCGTGAGACCGATCCGGCCAAACGCGCGGCACGATTGACTTTCGTCATCGTCGGCGCCGGCCCCACCGGCGTCGAACTCGCCGGCACCATCGCCGAGATGGCGCACCACACCTTGCCAGCCGACTTCCGCAACATCGACACCAACAAGGCGCGCGTGGTGCTGATCGAGGCGGGTCCGCGGGTGCTGGCAGGCTTTCCAGATGATCTCTCGGCCTATGCCCAGGCCTCGCTGGAGAAGATCGGCGTCGAGGTCGTGCTCGGCCAAGCCGTCACTGAGATCAACCGCGAGGGCGTGGTGTTCGGCGGCAAGCTGCTCGAAGCCAAGACACGAATCTGGGCCGCCGGCGTGCGCGCCTCGCCCGCGGCGGAATGGCTGGGCGCACCGGCCGATCGCGCCGGGCGCGTCCAAGTGGAGGCCGATCTTACGATCCCCGGTCATCCCGAGATCTTTGCAATTGGCGACACCGTTTTGATCAACGCCTGGGACGGCAAGCCTGTGCCCGGCATCGCGCCGGCCGCCAAGCAGCAGGGCCGTCACGTGGCCGAGACCATCAAGGCCCGGCTGCGCCAGGAGCCGACAGGCCCGTTCCGCTACAAGCACTCCGGCAGCCTCGCGCAGATCGGCAAGCGGCTCGCGGTGATCGACTTCGGCCGCATCAAGCTGCGCGGCACCATCGCGTGGTGGATCTGGGGCATCGCCCATATCTACTTCCTGATCGGCTTGCGCCATCGCCTCAGCGTCGCCCTGAGCTGGCTCTGGATCTACGCCCGCGACCAGCGCGCTGCGCGGCTGATCACGCAGGGATCGAGCAAGGTGGTGTAGGGCTTCTTCTTCCTCTCCTCGTTCTTACGGCGAGAGGGTTGGGGTGAGGGGCCTCTCCGCGAACGAGATATTGGTGAGACCTGTACCCCCTCACCCGGATCGCAAGAGCGATCCGACCTCTCCCCGCGAGCGGGGAGAGGTTAAGTGAGGCGCGATCGCCGCCCCTACTTCACCAGCTCGCACCCACCTTCCGCGAGCGGTCGAAACGCCTGCTCCGCAGAGATCGTCGAAACCAGCTTGTAATAGTCATACGGATATTTCGACTCCTCCGGCTTCTTCACCTCGAACAGATACATCGGATGCACGACGCGGCCGTCCTGGCGGATCGTGGTGTCGCCGAACAGCTTGTCCTTGCCCTTGAACTTTTTCATCTCGGGCACGGCATCCTTGGCATTGTCGCTGCCCGTGACGGCGACCGCGTTGAGATAAGCGAGCGTGGAGGCATAGACCCCGGCCTGGTTGCCGCTCGGCATCTTGCCGTTCATGCCGGGCCGCGCCGCGAAGCGCTTGGCGAAGGCGCGGGTGTCGTCGTTCATGTCCCAGTAGAAGGCCTCCATGAGCTGGAGCCCTTGCGCGACCTTGATGCCCATGCCGTGGACGTCGTTGATGAAGAGCAGGAAGGCGACGAGTTTTTGTCCGCCCTGCTGTATCCCGAACTCGGCCGCCTGCTTCACCGCGTTGATGGTGTCGCCGCCGGCATTGGCGAGCCCGATCACTTGGGCCTTCGAGCCCTGCGCCTGCAACAGGAAGGACGCGAAGTCGGACGTGCCGAGCGGATGCTTGGAGGAGCCCAACATCTTGCCGCCATGCGCCTCGATGTATTTCTGGGCTTCCGCCTCGATGCCCTTGCCGAGTGCGTAGTCAACCGTGAGGAAATACCAGTCCTTGCCGCCGCGCGACATCATCGCGGCCGCCGTGGTGTTGCCGGTCGCCCAGGCGTCGTTGACCCATTGGATGGTGTTGGGCGAGCAGGCCTTGCCGGTGAGATCGGAGCTCGCGGTGGACGACGCGAGGAACGTCATGCGGCTATCGCGCAGCAGCGTGTTGATGGAGAGGCCAACGGCCGAGTTCGGCACGTCGACGATGGCGTCGACGCCCTCGACATCGAGCCATTTGCGCGCGATTGCATTGCCGACGTCGGCCTTGTTCTGGTGATCGGCATAGACGATCTCGACCTTGATGCCCTTGCCGCCGCCGTTGAAATCCTCAGCGGCCATGCGCGCGGCCTCGACCGAGCCCATGCCGTTGGTGTCCTGGAAAATGCCGGAGATGTCGTTGAGCACGCCGACGCGCACGACATTGTCCGAGATCTCGGCATTTGCCGCGCCGCCAATCAGGCTCGCGGCCAGCGCAAGCGTCCACTTCAAGTTCTTCATTGTTCCCTCCCCTGTCGTATTTGTTGTTTGCGATGACGACAGCGTCAGGCTGGCGTGATGCGCACAGGCAGGCTGTCGAGCCCGCGCAGCGTGTTGTTGAAGCGGCGCTGCGGCTCGCCCATGATCTCGATCTTTGCGATCCGGCGGGCCAGCGCCGCGAGCATTGTCTCGCCTTCGAGCCGCGCGACCAGCTGGCCGACGCACATGTGAATACCTGAGCCATAGCCAACATGGCCGGACGTGCGGCGGGTTATGTCGTAGCTGTCGGGCTTGTCCCAGCGCCCCGGATCGCGATTGGCAGCCGCCAGGAACATCAACACCTTCTCGCCCTCACCGATGGTCGCGCCTGACAGTTCGACTTCGCGCGTGGTCGTGCGGAAGAAGGTCTGCACCGGGCTTTCAAAACGAACGGCCTCCTCGAAAGCGTTGCGCGCCAGCGTAAAATCGTTGCGCAGGCGCTGCCACTGCTCAGGGAAGCGCGCGAGACAGTAGACCGCTGCACCGATGCCGTTGACGGTGGTGTCGAGGCCCGCTGACAGAAGCGAACGCACCAACAGCGGCGCTTCGGTCGCGGTGATGGCACCCTCGCCGACATGGGCGTGGATGCAGGCGCCGATGCCGCCGGGCGTGAGGCTGTCCCGCTGGCACTGCTCGGTGACGTAGGCCTGGTGAGGCGCCGAGCGCGCGATCGCCTCGTTGCGCAACTGGTTCGGCGGGCCGAAGGCGTTGAACACCAGGCTCGCATAGGGAATGAGATTCTCGCGTCCCTCAGGCTTAAGCCCGAGCGCATCTGGGAAGATCGACAGCGGATAGGCCTCGGCAAGGTCCGTGATGGCATCGAAGTTGCGCTTCTCCAGCAGCGCGTCCACACGCTCTTCCGCTGCCGCGGCAAAGCGGTCGCGCAGCCCCTTCATCACCGTCGGCGACAGCACCTTTGAGAGCACGGCGCGGGTGCGGGTGTGCTCGGGAGGATCGGCCTCGAGGATCAGGCTGGGCGGCCGCCACGGCGTCTCCTTCGCGAAATCGGCGAGGCCGACGCCACGACTGGAGCAGAACGTTGCGGGATCGTTCAGCACGGCATGAACTTCGGCATAGCGCGCCACGCCATAGACGTTCCACTTGTCGAGATAGACGACAGGTCCCGCCTCCCGCAGCAGCTCATGCGTGGGATAGGGATCGGCGAAAAAATCCATCGCGAACGGATCGACGTCGAGATGCGGGACGGCCGACGAACCGCTAATTTCCTGGGAGCTGGAAGTGCTCATGGAAGTCCTCCCTCATTTTGATCTTGTGAAAGGGCCGCGCTTACCTTTAGGTCTCCAGACACGCCGCGAGACAGAATCCCGACATGCCGCCGCCTTCGACCAGAGCCCGCCAGAAACCTGCGCCCGCCGAGACGGGACCGACGCTCGATCTTGACCGCTACGTCCCCGCGTTCATCACCTTCATCGCCAACAAGCTCTCGAACAGCGCCACCGCGTTCTATCAGCGAGAGTTCGGCGTCAACGTCACGGAATGGCGGATCATGTCGCTGCTCGCGATCGAGCCCGGCATTCCCGCCTCGCGCATCTGCCACGTCATCGGTTTCGACAAGGGCCCGGTGAGTCGGACGCTGGCCGGCCTGGAAAAGCGGGGGTTGATCTCGATCCGTACCGATCCCAATGACGGGCGCACCCATTCGATCTCGCTGACGGCGAAGGGCCGCGCCATCCATGACAAGGTGATCGTCGCTGCATTCGAGCGCGAACGGCGCCTGTTGTCCTGCCTGGACAAGGACGAGCGCGAGGTGCTGATCGACCTGTTGCGCCGCCTGCATGAAAATCTCGGCGCGGTGACCGGCAGCACCGAGACCTGACGGGCCACACAGCGGGCGCTGAGCCCTGTCATTTCCAGGCATGCGCCAACATTCGCCGGCGGCACCCTCTCTGCCGAGCATAGCTTCCTCCGATCCGACGCGGCGGTTCCTCCCGCCGTCATCCGTGTCTGGAACGGTTCGCATAAATTAGTTGCTTGGGCAACAAAAGAATCGTGCAGCATAATGCGGCAGGGCGGCTGGCGTAGTTGGGTTTGCCGAGCTCTCTTGTCCCGGACGCGCTGCAGCGTGAAACGCTGCTGCGCAGAGCCGGGATCCAGAGATGCCAATCACGAAGAATGGCCCCGGCTCTGCAGCGCATCACTGCGTGCTGCGCTGCGTCCGGGGCACAGGCCCAAGCGCTACAGACCGATCCACTCGCCCGGCGCATCGTCATCCAACCGCGCCACCGCATCGGCACGGCGCGTCAGCACCGCGCGCTGGTTGATGTAGCCCTTGTCGGTGATCTCGCCGCCGTCGACCGACGGCGGCTCGGCGAGCAGCAACGCGCGCGTGGCGTGGCCGGAGGAGTTGGCGCCGTGTTGCTTCAGTTTCGCCAGCCCCCGCGCGATCGCGGCTCTGATCTTCTCATGCGCGAGCACGTCGTTCACGCCTGCGGTCTCGGGCAGGCCGGCATGCGCGCGGCACGCAGCGATGTTCGGAAACACCAGGAAGCGCACCTCGTCGCCGCCATGGCCGGTGACGACGATGTCCTGCGCGAGCGGCGCCAGCGCGGCGATGCCGGCGAGGCGCAGTGTGCCGACACTGACCCAGGTGCCGGAATTGAGCTTGAAATCCTCCGCGACGCGGCCGTCAAAGAATAGGCCGCGTTCGGGCCGGTTCGCGTCGGCGAACTTCACGGCATCACCGATGAGATAAAAGCCCTCGTCGTCAAAAGCCTGCCTGGTCAGCTCCGGCGCCTTCCAATAGCCCGGCGTGACGTTGGGGCCGCGCACGCGCACCTCCAGCTTGTCGCCGGAGGTAACGAGCTTCAGTTCGGTGCCGGGAATGGGCACGCCGATATTGCCCGAGCGCTCCGCGAGGAAATGGCAGTCGGTGGCCAGCGGCGACGTCTCGGTCGAGCCCCAGGCCGAGACCATCGGCATCGCGCGGCCAACAGTCTTGACGGAGAGTTCTTCCAGCGCATCCCAGAGATTCTGCGGCAGCGCCGCACCGGCGTAGAACGCGAATTTCACCTCGCTGAAGAAGCGGCGACACAGCTCCTCGTCGCCGCGCAGCGCCGCGATCAACATGTCGAAGCCGCGCGGCACGTTGAAATAGACCGTCGGCATCACGCTTCTGAGGTTGGCGAGCGACATCGCAAACAGACCGGGCGCCGGCTTGCCGCCGTCGATATAGAGCGAGCCGCCATTGCGCAGCACGAGATTGAAATTGTGGTTCGCGCCAAACGTGTGGCTCCAGGGCAGCCAGTCGAGAATGACCAGATCGTCGCGCGCCCGTTCGAGAAAAGTCCAGGTCTGCGCCTTGGCCTGCTGGCTGGACGTCAGCATGCGCTGGGTGTTGATCACGGCTTTCGGCGTGCCGGTCGAGCCCGAAGTGAACAGGAGTTTTGCGATCGTATCGGGCGTCACCGCGGCGAAGGCCTTTGCGACGTCGGGGCTCTCGGGCGTTGCCGCGATAGTGCGAAAGGCCAGCGCATCGGCATCGTCGGCATTGCCGCTGATAATCTGCGCGCTATGCAGCGGCTTGATCGCGGCCAGCGCCGCCGCAAACGGCCTCGTCGCGGAGACATAGATCGCGGCGGGCTCAAGCAACGCGATCATGCTCTTGAGCTTGTCGAAGTCCTTTGACATCAGGGAATAGGCCGGCGAGATCGCCGCCGAGGGCACGCCGACATGCTGCGCCGCCAGTGCCAGCAGCGCATGATCGATGCTGTTGTCGGAGAGGATCGCGAGCGGGCGCTCCGCGCCGAGACCGTGCGCCAGAATCCAGGACGCCGCCGCGCGCACCTGGCGCAGCGCCTGCGCATAGGTAACGGTGCTCCATGGCGCTTCGGCACTGCTGCGCTCGGCGAGGAAAATCGCGTCGGGCCTCTGCCGCGCCCATTGCTCCAGCCAGTCGCCGACGCAGCGCGCGCCATCGCGCAGAGGCTCGGGCGAGCGCAGCACGATGCTGCCGTCGGCGCGATGCTCGGCAACGGTTCTGGGTGTCGCAAACAGGCTCGAAGCATCACCGCGTGGGGCGGCTGTCATGGTTTCCTCCTCGCCCGGAAGCCGGGACCGGTCGCAGCCTCGTCGCGGACCGCGTTGGCCAGCATGTTGGCCACGACAATTGTTGGGGCGCAAGCTGGGGCCAGGTGGGACGGCCCGCCGCCGTTCAAAGGGCTGGTCGCCGCGCATCCGCGGCATGGATTGCTGGCTGCACCTGATCTAGCTGCCTATTATTTGCGCAAATGCTCGTAACAGGGCGCTGACACGAAGGTCCGCCGGAGCTCGAAATATCCCACAAGCCACTGATCTCTCGGTAATATCCGCAGCACTTGTCCTGCCCGGATTCTGTACACAATGGCACATCGCTTGCTTCGATCGGGGTGAAGAGACGTAGCCGGAGATTTGTCGCCATGAAGGCTGAAATGGGGGCTGAGCAGCCTGAAACGGTCGCCGCGATCGTGGCCGCGCATCGCGCGGGCACGCTCACACCGGCGCAGACGGTCGCGCGCACCTATCAGCGCATCCGCGACCACAACGACCCCGCCGTCTTCATCAGCCTGCGCGACGAAAAGGACGCGATCACGGAGGCCGAGAAGCTCGCCACCAAGGACGCCGCCAGCCTGCCGCTCTATGGCGTGCCGGTCGTGGTGAAGGACAATATCGACGCGCTGGGATTTCCGACCACCGCGGCGTGCCCGGCCTTCTCGTATACCCCGACACATGATTCGACCGCGGTGCAGCGGCTGCGCGCCGCCGGCGCGATCATCATCGGCAAGACCAATCTCGACCAGTTCGCGACCGGCCTTGTCGGCGTGCGCTCGCCCCACGGCATCCCCAGAAACGCGATCCGCGAGGACCTCATTCCCGGCGGCTCGAGCTCGGGATCGGCCACCGCCGTCGGCGCCGGGCTGGTGCCACTGTCGCTCGGCACCGACACCGCCGGCTCAGGCCGCGTGCCGGCGATGCTCAACAACATCGTCGGTCTCAAGCCGAGCCTCGGCATGATTTCGACCGCTGGCCTGGTGCCGGCCTGCCGGACGCTCGACTGCATCTCGGTATTCGCTTTGACGGTCGACGACGCCGCGCTGGCGCTCTCCGTGATGGCAGGTCCCGATCAGGCAGATCCGTTCTCGCGCGACCGGCCGCTTGGCGCGATCACCCCGCTCCCGGCAAACCTGCGCCTGGGCGTGCCGCGCAGCGGACAGCTGATCTTCTTCGGCGACAAGAAGGCGGAAGCGGCTTACGCCGAGGCGCTGAAGCGCTGGACCGCGCTTGGGGCAACGCTCGTCGAATTCGACCTCGAGCCGTTCTATGAGACGGCCCGACTGCTCTACGAGGGACCGTGGGTGGCCGAGCGCTATCTCGTGATCCGCGACCTGCTCGCCTCGGCACCGGAGGCGATCCATCCCGTGACGCGCGAGATCACCGCGGCCGGTGCGCGGTTGACGGCGACGGACACCTTCTCCGCGCTCTATCGTCTGCAGGGCCTGCGCAAGATCGCCGAACGCACCTTCACCAATATCGACGCGCTGGTGCTGCCGACGGCGCCGACGGCCTATACGACCGCGCAGGTGCGGGCCAATCCGGTCGAGCTCAACAGCCGGCTCGGCACCTATACCAATTTTGTCAATCTGCTCGATCTCTGTGGTCTCGCGCTGCCGGCGGCGATGCGCGCCGACGGCATCCCGTTCGGCATCACAATTCTTGCACCCACCGGGCACGATGCGCTGCTCGCCAGCATCGGCCGCGTGTTCCATGCCGATACCAAACTGACGCTTGGCGCAAAGGGCGTCGTGCAAGCCGCGCTGGCGCCGCTTGCCGCAAGCGGCGTCGACGAGATTCCCATCGCCGTGGTCGGCGCGCATCTGTCCGGCATGGCGCTGAACGGCGAACTGAAAGCGCTGAACGGCCAGCTGATCGAGGCAACCAGGACCGCGGCGGACTACAAGCTCTACGCATTGAAGACCACGCCGCCAAAGCCGGGCATGCTGCGCGTCGAGGCCGGCAAGGGCGCGTCGATCGAGCTGGAAATCTGGTCGCTGTCGTCGTCCGCCTTCGGCAAGTTCGTCAACGCGATTCCCGCGCCGATGGCGATCGGCACGGTGCGGCTGGCCGATGGCCGCAGCGTGAAGGGATTTCTCGTCGAGCCCGAGGTGCTGGGCGAGGCTCGCGACATCACCGCGTATGGCGGCTGGCGGAAGTATATGGCGGAAGCTACGACAGCGTAGGTCTCGTAGGTGGGCAAAGCGAAACGTGCCCACCATCACCGTCAGCTTGGGGAGATGGTGGGCACGGCGCTTTGCGCCTTTGCCCACCCTACGCAACCGTGCGCGCGCCCCTAAACCGACACCGCGTAGATCTCGTACTCCCCGCGCACCAGCTCGATATGCGCGCGCATCGCGGCGGCGGCGCCCTGCTTGTCGCCGCGCATGATGGCGACGACAACGCGGTCGTGCTCGGCTTGCGACTTGGCGAGACGGCCGAGATTGCGGAACTGGGCGCGGCGAAACGGCTGTACGCGCACGCGCGTCGCCAGCGTGATCTCGGCGATGTAGCCGTTCTGCGATCCCGCATAGATCGCGTTGTGGAAGCGCTCGTTGACCTCGTGGAAGCGCTCGGGATTGCCGGCGTAGCTCAACACCCGCAGTTCTTCGTGGATGGCTTCCAGGCCGTGACGCTCAGTGGCGGACATGCGCTCGGCGGCAAAACCCGCACACAGCGCCTCAAGCTCCGCCATGGCCTCGAACATGCCCGTCAGCCGTTCGAACGAGGGCTGCGCCACCACCGCGCCGCGATGAGCGCGCGCTTCGACGAGGCCGCTTGCCACGAGCTGACGCAGGGCTTCCCGCACCGGCGTGCGCGAAACGCTGAAGCGGCGCGCGATGTCGGTCTCGTCAAGCGGCGCACCGGGTGGCAGAGCTCCGCGCACGATCTCGTCGGCGAGCTGCAGGCGCAGCTCCTCGGCGCGCGTGACCTTGTGCGCTGACGGCGCCCCCCGGTCGACACGCGGCACCGCCGGTTCGGCCGGCAGCGCTCCGGGCGGAAGATCGTCAAGCGTCATACGGTCAGGTCTCTTTCGACTCGTCGATGATGCTGACATGGGCGGCGACGACGCGCCAGCCCTCCGGGAATTTTACCCAGGTCTGCATCTGCCGGCCGACCTTGCCCGGCATCGTGTCGCGATAGAACAGGGTGGAGGCAACCGCGGTGTCGCGGCCATAGCTGGTGATCACGGTTTTCGCGGTGCGGCGATTGAGGCCGACCGCCGAGCGGCCGGCGCGAAAGCCGGAGATTGCTTCATAGCCGTAGAGGTTCTCGCCGATGCCATAGCGCAGCGTGCGGGGATCGTTGCGGAAGAGCTCGCCGAGCACGGCGACGTCGTTGGTGATCAGGGCCTGCTCATAGCGCTCGAACGCAGCTTTGACGTCTGCGATCACCTCGGGGAGATCGATCTCCATCTCAAAATCCTCTTGGGCTGGGCGCGGCGGCAACACCCATCTTCTCCAACGCGAACGCGACGCGCAGCGCGATGTCCTCGCGCCATGGCGCGGCGATGATCTGCACGCCGATCGGCAGCGGATCGAGCGGCACCGGCACGGCGACCACAGGCAGGCCGATGAACGAGATCGGCTGGGTGTGGATGCCGATATTGGCGCGCACCGGCATCTCGACGCCGCCAAGATTGAAATTGACCTGGCCGAGCTTCGGCGCGGTGCATGGCGTCGCCGGTGCGATCAGCACGTCGACGGATTTGAAAATCTCGGCGAGTTGCGCGCGATACCAGCGGCGGAATTTTTGCGCGCGGTCGACCAGCGGCGCCGGCACCATGGCGCCCGCAATCAGCCGGTCGCGCACGGCGGGATCGAAATCGTTCGGCCGCTTGCGCAGCCGATCGAGATGCAGCGAGGCGCCCTCGGTGGTGGTGATGACATAGGCCGCCGCGCGGGCGCGCGCAGCTTCGGGCACGTCCACCACGCGCGTTGCGCCCAGCGCCTTGGCGACGCGGCTGACGGCTTCGACAGCTTCCGGAAACAAATTGGTCTGGAAGTACCCGCCGGCGATCGCGATGCGCAGGTCGGACACCGGATTGGCAAGCAGCGGTGTCGTCGGCTCCAGACCACGTGTGGTGGTGCAGGCGGCATCGTCGGCATCCGGTCCCTGCATGGCGTCATAGGCCAGCGCGAGATCGGTGGCGGAGCGCGCGAACGGGCCGAGATGATCGAGGCTCGCGACGAACGGGAAAGAGCGCGCACGCGAGAGCTGGCCATAGGTCGGCTTCAGGCCGAAGATGCCGCAGAACGAGGACGGCACGCGGATCGAACCGTTGGTGTCGGAACCGAGCGCGATCGGCACCAGCGCGCCACCAACGGCGCTGCCCGAGCCGCCGGAGGAGCCGCCGCTCATCCGCGTCGTATCGTGCGGATTGCGCGAGGGACCGTCATGGACGTTCTCGCCGGTGAAGTCATAGGCGTATTCACCCATGTTGAGCGCACCGACCAGCACGGCGCCGGCCGCTTCCATGCGCTCGATCAGCGTGGCATCGCGCGTGGCGGGTGCGCGATCGCGGTTGATCTTCGAGCCTGCGCGCGTGGCGAGGCCTGCGACGTCGAACAAGTTCTTCACCGCGAACGGCACGCCGGCCAATGGGCCGACGGACTTGCCGGCGGCGATATCGGCATCGATTGCGCGCGCTTTGGCGCGGGCGCGATCGGCGGTGATGTCGGTAAACGCATTGAGGATGGTGTCGTGCTGCTTGATGCGCGCAAGCGCGGCTTCGGTCGCATCGAGCGCGGACATCTTGCGGCCCGCAACCGCGCTCGCGATCTCGGAGGCCGTCATCTCTGGCTTGGTCGTCATGGCGGCGTCAGACCGTGAACACGGGCGCCGGCTCGGTCTCGTCCGGCAGCGCGAATTCGTCGACGAGGCGGCCGAGCCGCAGCGAGACCTCGAGATTGGCGCGGATGGACGCCCTCCATGCTTCCTCGACGGGCAACGCCAACGCTTTGGTGACAGCGTCGATATAATCGTCCAACGGTTCGGCCATCACGCTCCCAAACAAGCTCTCAGTGTGCGCTCTGTCTGCAGCGGCGGATGCGGGATCGCCGTCAGCAGCTCCTTGGTGTAGTCGTCCTGCGGATCGCTCAAGACCCGCTCGGAAGATCCTTCCTCGACGATTCGACCCGACCGCATGACAATGACACGATCGCACAACAAGCGCACTACGTTCAAATCATGCGAGACGAACAGATAACTCATACCTAGTCGGGCCTTGAGGTCCTGGAGCAGATTGAGGACCACGGCCTGGACCGAAACGTCGAGCGCGGCGGTCGGCTCGTCCAGGATCACGAGTTTCGGGTGCAGGGCGATGGCGCGGGCGATGCCGACGCGGGCTTTCTGGCCGCCCGACAATTGGTGCGGGAAGCGATCCAGCAGATTGTGCGGCAGGCCCACCATGGTGGCGAGCTCCTCGCAGCGGGCGCGGAGCGCGTCGCGCCCCCTGACGTCGCCGAGCTGCATGATGGGATCGGCGATGGCACGCACGGCGGTGAAGCGCGGGTTGAGGCTGTCGGTCGGATCCTGGAACACCATCTGGATGCGGCTGCGCTGCGGCAGCCGGGCAAAGCCGGCGGGCGCGATGCCGCCGATGTCCTCGCCGTCGAACTGGATCAGCCCCGAGGTCTGATCCAGCAGCCGCATCACCATCATCGACGTGGTCGATTTGCCGCAGCCGGACTCGCCGACCAGGCCGACGCTCTCGCCGTGACCGATCGAGAAGCTGATGCCGTCGACGGCGCGGAACACGTCCGGCTCGACCGGCGGCTTGCGGCCGAACAATTTGCCGAGCGTGGCGGTGGCGCCCTGGCGGGGATATTCCTTGACCAGCTTGTCGATGAGGAGAAGGGGCTGCCCGCTCTTCCTGGCCTCGTCCTGCGAAGCCTGATGGATGGCCCGGTCAGGCCCGGCCACGACGGCTGAGCCTTCCTCCTCCGGCAACAGATCCCGCAGGCTCACGCCGAGCCGCGGCGTCGCGCGCATCAGCTTCTTGGTGTAGGGGTGCTGCGGGTTGGCGAAGATGTCGGCGGCCTTGGCGGTCTCGACCACCCTGCCCTTTTCCATCACGACGACGCGGTCGCAATAAGCAGCGGCGAGGCCGAGATCGTGCGTGATCAGGATGGTGGACATTGCCTTGCGCTTGGTCAATTCCACGATCAGATCCATCACCGCCTTCTGCGTGGTGACGTCCAATCCGGTCGTCGGCTCGTCCGCGATCAGTAGCTGCGGATTGCAGGCGAGCGCGAGCGCGATGACGACACGCTGGCACATGCCGCCTGACAATTCGAACGGATAGGCGTGATAGCGCTCGCGCGGGCGGGCGATCTTGACCTGCTCCAGCGCCTCGATCGCCTTCTCGCCGCGGTCCGAAACCATGGCCTGCTGGACATGGGTGCGCAGCACGTCCTCGATCTGGTCGCCGACCTTCCGGATCGGGTTGAGCGCGGCGCGCGGATTCTGGAAGATCATCGAGACTTCGCGACCGCGCAGATCGCGCATCTGGTCTTCGGTCGCGGCCTTGACGTCGATGCCCGAGAACATCACCGAGCCTTCGGCGATCCGCCCCGCACGGTCGAGAATGCGCATCACCGCATACGACGTCACCGATTTGCCGGAGCCGGACTCGCCGACGATCGCAAGCGTCTCGCCCTTGGCGACGGAAATGTTGACGTGCTGCACCGCCTTGACGATGCCGCGGCGGGTGGTGAATTCGACGGTAAGGTCCTGGACGTCGAGCAGCGGCGGGGCGGTCATGGGCACCTCCCAACTAAAAATGGCGAAAACAACCCCATGCACAGTAGAATGAGGTTGATTTCATTGGGGAATTTCGAGCGAAAAAGTACGCCTAACCCAGCCATCACGTCCTCCGCTGGGGGTCGACGATGTCGCGCAGGCCGTCGCCGAGGAGGTTGAAGCAGAACACGGCGATCATCAAAGCGAGGCCCGGGAATAGCGCGATCCACCATTCGCCTGACACCATGAAGCCGGCGCCTTCGGCGACCATGATGCCCCATTCGGCCGTCGGCGGACGGACGCCGAGGCCGATGAAGGAGAGACCGGCGGCATTGAGGATGGCGTAGCCCATGGTCAGCGACATCTGCACGATCATGATCGGCATGATGTTCGGCAGGATATGCACGAGCAGAATGCGGAATTCGCCGTTACCGGACAGACGCGCGGCCTGCACGAAGCCGGCGTTACGGCGGACATTGGCTTCGGCGCGCGCAACGCGGGCGTAGAGCGGGAAGTTCACGATGGCGGTGGCCAGGATGATGTTCTGCACGGTGTTCCCCAGCGCGGCGACGATGCCCATGGCCAGCACGAACAGCGGGAACGCCATGATGGTGTCGGCGACGCGGCCGACGATGCGATCGGTCCAGCCGCCGAAATAGCCGGCCGCGATGCCGGCGAGCCCGCCCATCAGGAACACCAGGGCGACGGAGGCGACCGCGATGAACGTATCGAGCCGCGTCGCCACCACGACCCGGCTGAAGATGTCACGGCCCAATTGATCGGTGCCGAACCAGTGCGCGGCCGACGGTGGCTTCAGCGACGCCACGGTGTCGGACGCCAGCGGGTCATACGGCACCACATAGGGGCCGAAGATCGCGGCAAGGAGGATCACGATCAGCAGCGCGAATGCAAAGCCGGTGACCTTGTTCTCGCCGAGCACGTAGCGGGTCTGGTCGAGGAGCGCGACGAGACCCGACGTGCGCGCGGGGCCGACGGGTTCAACAGCAGGCGCAACGGTGCTCATGATTAGCCCTCCAACCGCACGCGCGGGTCGATCACGCCATAGAGAATGTCGATCACGAGATTGAGCAGCACGTACATCACCGCCATGGTCAGCACGAACCCCTGCACCGGCGCGAAGTCCGACGAGATCAGCGCTTCGACGGCGTAAGAGCCGATGCCTGGCCAGGCGAACACTTTCTCCACCAGCACGTTGGCGCCGAGCAGGAACGAGAACACCATGCTCAGCGTGGTGATGACGGGGAGCATCGCGTTGCGGAAGGCGTAGGTGACGATGACGGTCGCCGGCGACAGGCCGCTGGCACGCGCGGTGCGCACGAATTCGGAGGACAGCACCGCCAGCATCGAGGCGCGCGTCATGCGCGCGATCGGCGCCAGCGAGAAGATCGCAAGCGTCGTCGCCGGCAGGATGAGCTGGCTGCATGCCGAACGGAACGCCTCGAAGTCGCGCGCGATCAGGGTGTCGATCAGATAGAAGCCGGTCACTGTCGGCGGCGCGCTGTAGAACACATCGAGCCGGCCGAGCGGCGCGGGCGACCAGCCGAGCCGGAAATAGAACACATAGACCAGCACCAGACCTGTGAAGAACACCGGCAGCGAGACGCCGGCCGTCGTCGTCACACGGCAGAGATGGTCGACCCATGAGCCCGGCCGCGTCGCCGCCAGCACGCCGAGCGGAATCGCGATCACGACCGAGACGATGAGGCCGAGCAGCGTCAGCTCGGCGGAGGCCGGCAGGCGGTTGCGGATCTCGGCTGCGACCGGCTGGCCGGTCGTGAGCGAGTTGCCGAAATCGCCATGGGCGAGATCGTTGGTGTAGCGAAAGAACTGCTCGATCAGCGGCTTGTCGAGGCCGAGTTTTTTCCGGATCTGCTCGACGGCTTCTTTCGTTGCGGCGGGGCCGGCGAAATACGCCGCGGGATCACCGGGCAATGCGCGGGTCAGCAGGAAGGTGACGATGACGACCCCGATCAGCGAAGGAATCGCGAACATCAGGCGCTTGCCGATCATGGTCAGCATGGCGACTTCCTCTTGCGCGTTGAATGAACCCGACACGCGGCCACTCGCTCCGCTGCGTTCCCTCCCCCCTTGTGGGGGAGGGCTAGGGAGGGGGGTGGCTCCGGGAGAGATCGGAGTTTGTGGCTACCCCTCTCCCCACCCCTCCCCCACAAGGGGGGAGGGAGCCTGAAAAGCGTGCTCACCTCACTGCGAAGGACAGCGCCCGCCATCCCCTTACCCCTTCGCCATCGCGCGATAATCCAGCCTCCGGTGGAACCAGTATTGGTAGCCGCTGATGTTCTTCTGCATCGCGACGTTGACGAACGGCTGGTACAGCGGGATGCGCGGGATGTCGCTGTAGGCGAGGTCGACGAAGCCCTTCACGTCGGTGTCGTAGGTCGCGGTGTCGCCGGTCGCGGCGGCCGCGCGTGCGCCGTCGATCAGCTTGTCCATCTCCGCCGACTTGTAGCTCATGGTGTTGAAGACGGAATTATTGCCGTGATAGCACCAGTAGAAGAAGTATTCGGGGTAATCGAGCCAGCCCGAGAATACGTTGGTGAAGAGCGGCATTTCCTTCTTGTTCAATTCGGTGCGCCAGTTGGCGCCGGGCACCTTGTTGATGGTGGTCTTGATGCCGATCTGGGCCAGGCTCTCCTGCACCAGCACGCAGAGCGGCTCGTTGACGCCGGCGAAGTTGAGGTCGAACGAGATCGTGGTCTCGAAGCCGTTCGGGTAGCCGGCCTCGGCCAGCAGCGCCTTCGCCTTGTCCATGTCGGTGTTGTATTTGTGCGGCTGCGGCCAGGCGACTTCGGTTGGCTTGTCCTTGGGCGCGCCGAACATCGGGTTAGCCAGCCCGAACATCACCGCGTCCATGATCTTCTGATAGGGAATCGCGCAGGCGACCGCCTGACGTACCTTGGGATTGTCGAACGGCGGCTTGGTCACGTTCATGCCGATATACTGGATGCCGTTGGAGAACGGCAGCGACACCACGTTGAGCTTGCCGCTCGCCTTCATCTCCTGGAAATCCTTGAACGGCAGCTCATAGGAGATGTCGGCGTCGCCGCGCTCCAGCAGCGCGCGGCGATTGCCGGCCTGCGGCACCATGCGCCAGATCACGCGCTTGATCTTCGGCAGCGGGCCGCCGACCCAATCGTCGTTGCGCTCCATCACCACTTCGGTGCCGGCGGTCCACTTCGTCACCTTGTAGGCGCCGGAGCCCGCGGTCTGCTGCTTGGTGAATTCGAGTCCCCAGGGATCCTTCTCGCTGGCGTTCTTCTTCACCAGCTCGGAATTGATGATGCAGGGCACGATCACCGCGAGATCGGGGATCGTCAGCTTGTCCTTCTTCAGGAAGTCGACACGTACCGTGTAGTCGTCGATCACGACGAACTGCTCGGGTTTCGTGAGCGAGCCCGCGCTCATCTGGAAGGTGGGGAATCCGCCGACGCTGACGGCTCGGTCGAGCGACCACTTCACGTCCTTGGCGGTCACAGGCGCGCCGTCGTGGAATTTGGCGTTCTTCTTCAGCTTGAAGGTGACCGACCTGTCGTCGATCTTGAAGTCCTCGGCGAGTTCGCCCTTGAACTTGTCGCGGTCGTAATAGGGCACGCCGCCGGGGCCGGTCTTCATCTCGTGGCTGAGCAGGCGGTCGTAGCAATTCCAGGACACCTCATAGCCGGGCACGTTGGTGCCGACGCCGTGGATATCGAGATTGTTGGGGCCGCCTTCCGAGACGATCAGCAGCGTCTCCGAGCGCGCATCGGCCTTGGCCGACGAGATCACGGACGGCATGGCCGGAAGCGCCGCACCTGCGGCCAATCCGGAAACGGACTTGAGGAAATCGCGGCGCTTCATGGAATGGCTCCAACACAAAAGTTTTCTGGTTGGAACTGGATTCGCAAGGTTCGTGCCAAGGCTTAAGCAAGGATTAAACCAGCTAAGCCTATGAAATGTTTATAGGAAAAGGCTGCTATCCGGGCCGTCGATCAGAAGCCAAGCCGTCGGACATTGCATACAAACAGGTATATTTGCCTAAAAAATATGCTTCGAGAATACCAGCCTATTGCGTGAGCGCGTCTCGCCCCTAGGTGGCGCGGCTATCGATCGCGGCCCGTCACCCCGGCCAGATCAGTTCCTGAAGTTCGACCAGATCATCCGCCTGCTCCTGCCAGCCCTCGATGCAGATGTGGCTGTTGAGGTCGCTGGCGCGATGCAGCAGCATCAGGGCCATCAGCCGTCGCTTGAGCGCGAAGTCGAGCTTCGCATAGCCAAAGCCTTCGAGCAGGTTGCGCACCCTGCCCGGCCGGCCCGCTGCCATGAAGGCGCTAGGGCCGAGCAGATCGTAGTCCCGCCATCCCGCCAGCACGTCGCCGAAGTCGAACAGGCCGGCGAGAGACCATTGATCGTCGTGGCGGGCGAGCAGGAAGTTCTCCGGAATGTATTCGCCGATCAGGATCACCGGCGACGCATCCATCGGAATGAGCGCGGCCGCATCACGCAGGAGATCGTCGAGGCCGGCGAGGAATTTCGGCGCCAGGCCGAGACGCGTGTGCCGCGCCTTGCAGCCCTGCATCTGGGCCCGCATGAAGTCGTCCCAGCGCGGCTGGATCTGCGCGAGTGAGCCGAGCGGCGCGCGCTGCACGGCGGCGATGGTCTCGCCGATCTGTCGCAGCACGCGCTCCTTCTGCGCTTCCGGCAACGACGGCCAGACCTCCGAGCCGAGCGTGCCGGCAAGGCGCGTGATGATCAGATAAGGCCAGCCGTCGCGCTCGCCTTCCGCGACGATCTCGGGAATTGGCAAGTCAATGCGACCGGCAAGCTGGGCCAGCGAGCCGTGCTCGGAGACGAACTGCGCGCGGAGCAGCGGCGGGAAGATTTTCAGGATCAGGCGATCGCCGAGCCCGACCACGAGATTGGTGCCGGTGGCAAACACGTGCGGCGCGCTGGCATCGAGATCGTGGCTGCGGGCGATGTCGAGTGCGATCGGCAGCCATCGCGGAGGGTCGGCGCGAAAGGCGCGAAAGCTTGCCGCGTCGGCGAGGTGGGGGAGTGGCATCGACATCGTAACCTAACGGCTGTTGAGCTCGTCATGCCCGGGCTTGTCCCGGGCATCCACGTTCTTCGTGCTGCGGCCAAGGCGTGGATGGCCGGGACAAGCCCGGCCATGACGCTGTGGAACGGCCTTGCGCCTTAACGCCGAGCTACCATCCCTCCCCCTACCTATCCGGGCTGGCGCGCTCGAACTGGCGCAGGATCTTGTTGCCGCGTTCGACCGCAGCATCGAGCGCGGCTTGCGCGCTCTTGCGGCCGGCAAAGGCCTGCTCCAGCTCGTCCTCGATCGCGCCGCGGATCAGCACGAAGGAGCCGAGCCGGATGCCCTTTGAATTCTCCGTCGGCGGATGCAGCGTGATCTCTTCGAACGACATCGCCGAGCCCGGATTGCGCTCGTAAAAACCTTGCGCGCGCGTCAGCTCGAAGGCGGCGCGGGTGACAGGCAGATAGCCGGTGTTCTGGTGCCAGGCGGCCTGCACGCCGGGCTGCGACAGATAGGCGAAGAATCGTGCCACGCCTTTGTATTCCTCGCGCGGACGGTCGCGCAGCACCCACAGCGTGGCGCCACCGATGATCGAATTCTGCGGCGCACCCTTCACGTCGGGCCAATACGGCATCATGCCGTAGCCAATCTCGAACTTCGAATTCGCCTTGATGTCGGCGCGCGTCGCCGAGGAGCCGATGAAGATGCCGCATTCGCCGTTCTGGAAGCGCGGCTCGGCCGACTGGCCGCGGCCGCTATAGTCGAACACTTTCGTTTTCTGCCACTCGCTGAGCTCGGAGACGTGACGCACGAGAGACGGATTGTTGATGGTCAGCTCGGCATCCAACGCGGCAAAGCCGTTCGCCCGCGTTGCCAGCGGCAGATTGTGGAAGGCTGAAAAATTCTCGACATGGATCCAGGACGGCCAGGAGGTGGTGAAGCCGCACACCGCGCCGCGATCGCGCAGGCGTTTTGCAGCAGCGCCAAGCTCCGGCCAGGTCTTCGGCGGCGCCTCCGGATCGAGCCCTGCGTCGCGGAACATGGTCTTGTTGTAATAAAGAATCGGCGTCGACGAATTGAAAGGGAAGGACAAGAGATTGCCGGCCGCATCGGTGTAGTAGCCGGAGACCGCGGGAAGGTAGTCATTGAGCGAGAACGGCTCCTTCATGTCCCGCATCAGGCTGAACACGGGATAGATCGCGCCCTTGGCCGCGGTCATGGTGGCGGTGGCGACCTCGTTGACCTGGACGATCGCGGGCTGGCTGCGCGAGCGGAAGGCGAAGATCGCGGCCGTCACCGTCTCGGTGTAACTGCCCTTGTAAGTTGGCACCACGCGATAATCCGGCTGCGAGGCGTTGAAGTCGGAGGCGAGCTTTTCCAGTTGCCGGCCGAGTTCGCCGGACATGGCGTGCCACCACGCGATGTCGGTCGCGGCACGCACCGGCGCGGCCAAGGAGAGCGCCGCAAAGGCGGCGACGACCTGCAAAAGGCGCGATGCTGAAGTCACGATGGCTCTTTCCATGCCGCACCGACGAAAGCGGCTGCCCCTGCTTAAGGCGCGGCATTTGCGGTTTCAACCGGGAATGAGCCCCGGCCGCGCCGCACAATCACGTCGAGGCGCCCGGCGGGATGGCCTTCCCACGACCATCTGCTAGATTGCATTGAACCTTTTCCTCCCGCCATAGACTCCACCACTGAGGGGTTGAGTGTGCCAGTGTTGAACCGTGCCGAACGCACGCGGACCGGGGTGGTTTTCGTCGCGCTTTTGATCGCCCTCTGCGCGACGGGAGCTGCTGCGCGTGAGTTCCGCGCCGCCGACACCCAGACCGAGGATTATCCGACCGTGCAGGCGCTGCGCTACATGGGCGCCCTGATCGCCGAGCGCAGCGGCGGTCGGCACGAGGTCAAGGTCTTCCACTCCCGCCAACTCGGCGAGGAGAAGGAGACCATCGAGCAGACCCGGGTCGGTGCGATCGATCTCAACCGGACCAATGTGGCGCTGATCGGCAATTTCGTTCCGGCGATGAACGTGCTGGCGATGCCGTTCCTGTTCCGGTCCATCGAGCACATGCAGAAGGTGCTGGACGGGCCGATCGGCAGCGAGATCCTCGGCAGCTTCGAGCCCTACGGCTTCGTTGGCCTCGCCTTCTACGATTCCGGCGCGCGATCGATCTACAACGGCGCCCGCCCGGTCAGAAACGTCGCGGACCTCAAGGGATTGCGGATCCGGGTGCAGCAGTCGGAGTTGATGAGCCAGATGATCCGCGCGCTCGGCGCGGAGCCGGTCGAGATGCCCTATGGGCAGGTGCTTGCCGGGCTTGCCAACCACCTGATCGACGGCGCCGAGAACAACTGGCCATCCTACGTGACGACGGACCATTACAAACATGCCGGCTATCTCGCCCTCACCGAGCACACCATGAGCCCCGAAGTGCTGGTGATTTCGCTGAAGGCCTGGAAAAGCCTGTCGGCCGACGAGCAAACCATCTTCAGGGAAGCCGCACAGCGCTCCAGCCGCTTCATGCGCGAGAAATGGCGCGACCTGGAGGAGCAGTCGCAGCGCAAGGCGGAAGCAGCGGGCGTCACCATCGTCAGGGATATCGACCGCAAGCCGTTCGAAGACGCGATGGTCGCGATCTACGCCAAGGCCGGGCAGGATCCGGCCGCGGCCGCGCTGATCGAACGCATTCGCAAGGTGGAGTGAGGCCTCTTGCCCGGGCTTGGACACAGCGAGCATGCAGACAGGTCGCCCGGCCCGATGGGGCGGCTGCGCGCGCGGCTGGTCGGCGTGCTCCGGGGGGTGCCGATCCGTTGGCGCATCCTGTCGATCGCGGCGCTGAACTCCGCCGTGGTCATCGTGCTGGTCGGGCTGATCTGGAACGGCTCGCAGGTGCTCGGCTCGGCCTGGGACGACGTGCGCCAGGTGCGCGAATCCGACCGGATTCTGGCGCTGCTCGAAAGCGAGACCGGGCGGCTGCACAATCTGATCCACCGCTACATCAACCAGCCGAGCCCCGACCTGTTCGCCGAGATCCTGCTGCTGCGCGAGGCGGTGCTGGGGACGCTGACCAATCGCGCCGCCAAGGACCCGATGCTGTCGGGCTCGGTCGAGGAGCTGGAGCGCACCACCGACCGCTTCCTCAACGGCTTCGGCGAGCTGCGCGGCGTGCAGGCCACCATCGCGAAGACCTACGAGGATCAGGTGCAGGGACCGGCCAGGGACATGGCCGGCCTTTACTCCATCATCGAAGGCGCCACCGGCCATCGCGACGCGCTGATCTGGCCTTCGCTGGGCAAGTCGCGCGAGGCCTTCACCGCGATGCTGGTCGCGGCCAATTCCTACTATCTGTCGCTGTCATCGGGTGCGGCCGACGACGCCCGCCGCAACACCGAGACCATCGAGAAGACCATCCCCGTGATGATCGATCTCGCCGACAACGACCTCCAGCGCATGGCGCTGCGACGACTCGCCGCCCGGACCGCCGCGCTGCGCGAGGGTTTTGCAAAGCTCTCCGAGCAGCTCACGAACCGTACCGAGCTGCTGCGCAACACCATCGACGCCAACCAGGCCGAGGCGATCGGCGCCATCGACGATCTCTCCACCAAGATGCGCCAGCGCGAGCAAAAGGCGCAGGAGACGTTCGACCGCACGCTGGCGGACATTTCCCGTCGCGTTCTCTCCATCGCCGTGATCTTCCTCGGCATCATCCTCACCGCCGGCGTGCTGATCGCGCTGTCGATCCGGCTGCCGCTGCAGCAGATCATGGCGGCGATGCGCGCGATCACGCTCGGCGACCTCGGCCGCGAGGTGCAGGGCACGCGCGCGCGCGACGAGGTCGGAGCCATGGCGCGCGCGGTGGAAGTGTTCCGCGAGAACGCCATCGCGAAGCGCCAGACCGAGGACGAGCTGCGCGCGTCCAAGGAGAAGGCCGAAAGCGCGCTGCTCGAGCTCAACGCCGCGCAGCAGAATCTGATCGATGCCGAGAGGCTCGCAGCCCTCGGCGGCCTCGTCGCCGGCGTCGCGCACGAGGTCAACAACCCGATCGGCATCAGCCTCACCGTTGCGTCGAGCTTTGCCCGGCGCACCGAAATCTTCGAGGCCCAGCTCAAGGGCGACGGCGGCCTGCGCCGCTCGCAGCTGGAAGAATTCGTGCAGTCCTCGCGCGACGCCTCGCAGCAGCTCGTCGCCAATCTCCAGCGCGCCGGCGAGCTGATCCAGTCGTTCAAGCAGGTCGCGGTCGACCGCTCCCATGCCGAGCGGCGACAGTTCTCACTGAGCGAAGCCACCGAGCAGATCATCGCGAGCCTGCGGCCGGTGTTGAAGCGGTCGCCGATCACGCTCCATGTCGACATGCCCGAGGGGCTGCTGCTCGACGGCTATCCCGGCTCCTACGGCCAGATCCTGACCAATTTGTTCCTCAACGCCGCCAACCACGCCTTTGCCGACGGCCGCGCCGGCACGATCACGATCTCGGCGCGGCCGCGCGGGGCCGACGACGTCGAGATCATCTTCACCGATGACGGGGCCGGCATGACCTCCGACGTGCAGCGCCAGGCCTTTGACCCATTCTTTACCACCAGGCGCAATGAAGGTGGCACGGGACTCGGCCTCCATATCGTCTATAACCTCGTCACCCAGCAGCTCGGCGGTCGCATGATGCTGGAATCCAAGCTGGGACAAGGCACTACTTTTCGCATTATCATGCCCCGGGTCGCCAAGGGCGGCGGGCAAAGCACAGAGACTGACGGGACTTCTCAATGGCCGAACAGGACGATGTCCTCCACCTGATCGACGACACCGGTACCGCATCGGAGGATGTTGACGCCCGGAAATGGAAGATCGCCGTCATCGACGACGATCCGGCCGTGCATGACGGTACGCGTTTTGCGCTCTCGGACTATTCCCTCAACGGCCAGGGCCTGGAGATCCTCTCCGCCCATTCCGCGGCCGAAGGTCGCAAGCTGATGGCCGCGCACAACGACATCGCCGCCGTGCTGCTCGACGTCATCATGGAGACGGACGTCGCCGGCCTCGAGCTGGTCGAGTACATCCGCAACGAGCTCAAGAACGAGACCGTGCGCATCATCCTGCGCACCGGACAGCCCGGTCAAGCGCCTGAACGGCGCGTGATCGTGCAGTACGACATCAACGACTACAAAGCGAAGACCGAGCTCACCGCCGACAAGCTGTTCACCTCGCTGACCGCGGCGCTGCGCTCCTACCAGCAGCTCGAGCGCATGCTGCAGACAAGGCGCGGGCTCGAGATCATCATCGACGCGGCTTCGACGCTGTACGATTTCAAGTCGATGCAGCGGCTCGCCGAGGGCGTACTGACCCAGCTTGCCTCGCTGCTCAACGTCGATTGCGCCGGTATCCTGGTTTTGCGCGACAATGGCGGCATCGACCCCGAGCTCTCGGTGCTCGCCGGCAGCGGCTGCTACAGCCGCTTCATCGGCACCACCTCGTCGAAGGCGCTCGACCCCGATCTGCGCGCGATGGTGGAAGCCGCGTTCCAGGGCCGCAAGAACGAATTCGCCGACCACCGCAGCGTGATCTATTTGCGCACCGGAAGCGGCCGCGAGGTCGTGGTGCTGCTGCAGGCCGAGCGCGAGCTGTCCGAGACCGACCGCTCGCTGGTAGAGATCTTCTCCAGCCGGCTCTCGATCGCCTTCGACAACGTCATCCTCTACCAGCAGCTCCAGGCCGCCAACACCCAGCTGGAAGACCGCGTCGCCCAGCGCACCCGCGCGCTGATGCAGGCCAACCGCCGCCTCTCGGCGCAATGGCTGCGGCTGCAACGCGCCAACGGCTTCAAGAACGAAATCCTCGGTACCGTTGCCCACGATCTGAAGAATCCGCTCGGCGTCATCCTCGGCCGCACCGAGATGCTGAAGGAGTTGATCTCGACCGGCGCGTCGTCAGGCGGCGTCGTGGCCCAGGTCGATCACATCCGCGATGCGACCAAGCGCCTGACCACGATGGTCGATCATCTGATCTCGGATGCGATGGCCGATGCCTTCGACATCACCATCCGCCGCGAGCCCGTCGACGTCGCGGCCCTGGTCAAGGAGGTCGCCGAGGCCAACCAGCCGCTCGCCGTCAACAAGCAGCAGGCGATCAGCGTCACCGCGCCCGTCAACGTCGTCACCATGTGCGACACCGACCGCATTCGCGAGGCAATCGACAATCTGATCAGCAACGCCATCAAATACTCACCGATCGGCGGCAAGATCGGCGTCGTCGTCAGCCATGAGGGCGGCGACACCATCGTCCGCGTCAGCGACGAGGGCGCCGGCCTGTCGCCGGAGGATCTCGGCCGCCTGTTCGGCCGGTTCCAGCGGCTGTCGGCAAAACCGACCGCCGGCGAGAGCTCGACCGGGCTTGGGTTGTCCATCGTCAAGCGTATTATCGACATGCACGGCGGCGAGGTGACCGCCGAGAGCGAGGGCCCCGGCAAGGGCTCGACCTTCACCATCACCCTCCCCGCGACCGAAATTTCGTGATCTCAGGACCATGACCCAAAGCCAGCACATCATGATCGTCGACGACGAGGCCCCGGCCCGGGAGATGGTCGGCGATTACCTCAAGATGCACGGCTTCACCGTGACGCTGTGCGACGGCGGTAAGTCGTTGCGCACGGCGATCGACGGCAGCATGCCCGACCTCGTCGTGCTCGACCTCAACATGCCGGAGGAAGACGGGCTCTCGATCATCCGCGACCTCAAGAGCCGCATCAACGTGCCGGTGATCATGCTGACGGCGACGGCAAGCCCGATCGACCGCGTCGTCGGCCTCGAGCTCGGCGCCGACGATTACGTGGCCAAGCCGTGCGAGCTGCGTGAGCTGATGGCACGCATCCGCTCGGTGCTGCGCCGGAGCGCGCCGGCGAAAGCCGTGGCGGACGCGGCGGCTGCGAAATCGGACAAGGAGCAATTGGTACGGTTCGGGACCAAGTGGCTCGATCTCGAAGCGCAGGCCTTGCGCGACGACGAGGGCAACGAGCACCCGCTGACCGCATCCGAGTTCGGGCTCTTGAAAGTGTTCGCGGCCAATCCGAAGCGCGTGCTGTCGCGCGAGCGCCTGCTGGAATTGGCCAATGCCCGCGACGCCGAAGCCTTCGACCGCGCCGTCGACCTGCGCATCATGCGCATCCGCCGCAAGATCGAGCCCGATCCGGCAAAACCCGCCGTGATCCGCACCATCCGCGGCGGCGGCTATTTGTTCTCGCCGGCGGGTGAGAAGGCGTAGGGGCTCCATTGTCGTCCTGGCGAACGCCAGGACCCATTACCCCAGGCAGAGATTGTGGCGCGAGCTGGCAACCACACGTCTCCGCAAAACGTCTCCCTGGGGTAATGGGTCCTGCATCGGCGCTCGCTTTGCTCGCTTGTCCAGGACGACACGGGGAGTGCGAACGCAAAAGCCCGAAATACGTTCCCGGCGCCTCCGCTGGCGGCCTAATCCCCACCCCCGTATTTTCCGTACCTTGAAATTCCACGCTTTTTTGCCCCGAATGTTTCGTCGCGGCTAATTCGACGAAACAATTTGTCGGCGCACGAAACCATTTTCCGCTTTTCGTGCAGACGTCCCGAAACGTTGGCTCATTAACACTTTGGTCCAAGGAAACGCCGCTCGGTTGCGGCGCTACGGGGAGCCAAGTCAATGCCGAACGTCATCGCCATCAACGCCCAAGCCAGCCAGAGCATCATTGCCGCTCAGGCGACCTCGGACGACATGCTTCTCGAAAGCATTGCCGACGGCAACCGGACGTCCATGCACATCCTTTATTGCCGGCACAATGTGCGCGTCTACCGCTTCATCCTGCGGATCGTGCGCGACGCGACTACGGCGGAAGACCTGGTGAGCCAGGTGTTTCTGGACGTGTGGCGGACCGCCGGCCAATTCCAGGGCCGCTCGCAGGTTTCGACCTGGCTGCTCTCGATCGCCCGCTTCAAGGCGCTGACTGCGATGCGCCAGCGCCGCTTCGAGGACATCGACCAGGAAGACGTGCGCCAGATCGCCGATGGTTGCGACACGCCGGAGACCTCGCTCGACCGCAGCGACACCAGCGCCATCCTGCGCGCCTGCGTCCAGAAGCTGTCGCCCGCGCATCGCGAGATCATCACGCTGGTCTACTACCACGAGAAGTCGGTGGAGGAGGTCGGCCAGATCATCGGCATCCCGCAGAGCACGGTGAAGACCCGGATGTTCTACGCCCGCAAGCAACTGGCCGAATTGCTTAAGGGCTGTGGCGTCGAGCGCTTCGCCGCCTGAAATTCAGATATTTCAATGGGATAGGCCATTGGCTTTGGCCCTATCTCGGACACGGAAGTGTTACCGCCGACGAAACAATTGAAACAAAGCACAACATCAGGCGGAAAAACTTCCCTCCTATAAAGCTCACATACGGTTTCGTTAAACCTCCCAAGACCTCCAACGACCCGGACGGGATGCCCCCCTCCGGGTCGTTTTGTGTTTGGAGCAGACAGCTGCGGCAGCAGCACTCCCGTCACGAAGGCGTGACGCGGCGTAACGACTGCCTCGCTCATCCCGAACTGCCCTCGTGACCCTCTCCACGAGTGCCCCATGCTCGAACTTCTCTTCGCTGCCCTCGCCGGCATCCTCACCATCGCCGCGCCGTGCACGCTGCCGATGCTGCCGATCCTGCTCGGCGCCTCAATCGGCCGCAGCTCGCATCTTCGTCCGGCGATGATCGCGCTCGGCTTCGTCATCTCGTTCTCCGCGACCGCGCTGCTGCTCGGCGCCATCACGCGGCTGTTTAATTTCGATCCGAACGTGCTGCGCGAAGCGGCCTCGATCCTGCTGCTCGGCTTCGGCCTGTTGATGCTGTGGCCGGCACCGTTCGAATGGCTGTCGATCCGGCTCAACGGCTGGCTCGATCTCGGCAACTCCAGCGCCACGCAGCGCGAGGGCGCACTCGGCGGGCTCGTGCTCGGCACCACGCTCGGCCTGGTCTGGACGCCCTGTGCCGGCCCGGTGCTCGGCTCGATCCTGACGCTGGTCGCAACGACTGAGAAGGCGACCTGGGCCGGCACGCTGCTGATCGCCTACGCCATCGGCGCGGCGATTCCCATGCTGGCGATCGCCTATGGCGGGCAGGCCGCGACCACGCGCGTGCGCAGTCTCGCGCGCATTTCGCCACGGCTGCAGCAGGGCTTTGGCGTCGTCGTGATCGGCTTCGCGCTCGCCGCCTACTTCCAATACGACACGCTGATCGTGGCGTGGCTCACCGGCTTCTATCCCACCGGCCAGATCGGCCTGTGATCATCCCTCAGCTTCACCGGAGGATCTTTCCATGACTTTCAAACTGCTCGCCGTCTCCGCCGCACTGATCGGCATCGCCGTAACAGGCGCCGTCATCCCCGGCATCTGCGACGAGGCCGCGCGCGCTGTCCCTGTCGTCACCGCCGCCGCCAGCCAGGACACCGCGCCCGACTTCGCCGGCATCAACAACTGGTTCAACTCGAAGCCGCTTAATATCGCCGATCTCCGCGGCAAGGTCGTGCTGGTGGACTTCTGGACCTATGGCTGCGTCAACTGCGTCAACACGCTGCCGCACGTCACCGATCTCTATGCCAAGTACAAGGACAAGGGCCTCGTCGTGGTCGGCGTGCACACGCCGGAGTTCCCGTTCGAGCGCTCGGCCTCCAATGTGCAGGCGGCGCTGAAGCGCCACGGCATCACCTATCCGGTGGCGCAGGACAATGATTCCAGGACCTGGAACGCTTACCGCAACCGATATTGGCCGGCGCAGTACATCATCGACCAGAACGGCAAGATCGTATTCCAGCACGAGGGCGAAGGCCGTTATGACGAGATCGACCGCACCGTGGCAAAGCTGCTGAACGCCAATAGCTGACGCCCGGCACGGGTCGCGCCCTTGTTGCTTGACTCCACGGACCCGTCCGTGGAGTTTCGCGGGCCACGTAATCAGCCGCCCGCGATGGACGACGCCACCAACAGCACCGACATTCGCCTTCGCGAGGGCGCCTCGATTGCGCAGCGGCTGGTCATGTCCGGCTTTGCGGCTGCCGTTGCGCTGTGCTTCACGCCGGGCCTGTTCACACACGATCCCCTGGAGGTGATCATCTCCGTGGTCGCGCTGCTCGTTGGAGCAGCGTTCGTCGCTATCATCATGCTGGCGCCGGCGGTGGTGTGGATCATCACGCCGGACGAGATCTTGATCGGCGAGCAGCGCCCGTTCGGAAAACTGCGGACGCGGATCGTCGCCAAGGACGACATCAAGGGATTGCAGGTTCCCGGCAGCAAGAGGGCGAAAGCCCGCTTTCAGCTGGCCTTCACGCTGGCCTCCGGAGAACGCCTGACCTCGCCGCCGATCTCCGACGTCACCCATGTGCACGACACGGTGGCGCGGATCGCCGCGCAATTCGACGTCCCCGACGTCGAGTCTCCGGTCAATCCGCTCGATGCCAGCAATCCCGAGATGCGTCTCGGCGACCCCCTCGAGCCGTTCTCGAAGAGAGACATCAGGATCGTCGCACTGATCGTCGTCGCATTGTGCGCCGTTCCCTACGCCTACAGGCTCTGGCGTGGCCTGTCGCCCGGGTCGGTCGACATCGTGCTGCTGCCCGTCGGCGCGCTCGCCGCTTTTGGCGTTTCCCGTTATGCCAACCTTGTGACCGGCGCGTTCTGGATCATCCGCCAGGGCGATATCCGGATCGAACGCCTGTGGGGCGACGGCACGTTGCGCGCCGACCACATCGAAGGGCGCGACGTCAAGACGATCACGGTCGAGCGCCGCGGCCGCTCCGAGGACGAGCACTGCATCGTCGTGATCCGATTGCAGTCAGGACAACGGTTTCGCAGCCCTCGCATCGGTTCGAGGCCTGAGGCCCGGCCCGTGGGGACGGAGATCGTCCGGCGGCTCGGGATCGCGGCTGAGAATAACCAGATCTGACAGGCCGCGCGCGGTGAGGATGCTGCGACCACTGCTTTTCGCGCCATCCCCCGTTTGTGGCATTGCGCGCGGTCCGTCAAAAAACCAAAGCATTCTCGTGACATATGGTCTAAGGGTGCCTTGAACTTGCCATGAAGATGGCCCTGAGATTTGATGGTTCCAGATGATTTGGCTTTGGCCGCGGGGAGAGCTTGAAATGACGGATTTTCGTCGCCTGACCGGGGTGTTTGTGGCTGCGATCGGCCTGATCCTGTCCGCGCCCCACGCCTACGCCCAGCAGCCCGACCGCGGCGACGAGCCGGGCCTGGTCGCCGACGATGCCTATGAGCTCGATCCGGAATGGCAGAAGCAGGTCGTCTACTTCCGCACCACCGAAGCGCCCGGCACCCTCATCATCTCGACCGCCGAACGGCATCTCTATCTGGTGCAGCCTGGCGGTCGTGCGATCCGCTACGGCATCGGCGTCGGCCGCGACGGTTTTCAGTGGCAGGGTCTGGTGAACATCACCAACAAGAAGGAGTGGCCGGACTGGACGCCGCCGCCGGAGATGATCCAGCGCCAGCCTTATCTGCCGCGCTTCATGGCCGGCGGCCCCGGTAATCCGCTCGGTGCGCGCGCCATGTATCTGGGCACCACGGTCTACCGCATCCACGGCACCAACCGGCCCGACACGATCGGCACCAAGGTCTCCTCCGGCTGCTTCCGGCTCGTCAACCGCGACGTCGCCGATCTCTACGATCGCGTCCCTGTCGGCACCAAGGTCGTCATCCGGCAGAAGCCCGAACTCTGATCTCCTCGCATTAGCGAATATTCCTTTTCCCGATTTTTCGAGAGAGCAACATGATGCGCACTTTTCGTGGCGGCCTGCTGATCGGGCTCGCAGTCGCCGTGCTGGTCGCCGTCCTGGCCATCATCTATGAATTCTACGACACCCGCACGTTGAAGCGCACCGTCCGCCGCGGCGAAGTGCTGTGCGGCGTCAACAAGGGCCTGCCGGGCTTCTCGATCCCCGACGACAAGGGCAACTGGACCGGCTTCGACGTCGATTTCTGCCGCGCGGTGGCTTCCGCGATCTTCAACGACCCGAGCAAGGCGAAATTCGTCGCGCTCGATGCCAACGAGCGCTTCAAGGAATTGCAGAGCCGGAAAGTGGACATCCTCTCGCGCAACTCGACCTGGAGCATGGCGCGCGAGCTCGACTACGATCTCTATTTCCCCGCGGTCGCCTATTACGACGGCGCAGGCTTCATGCTGCCGCGCGCGCGCAACAAGGAGACCGCGCTGGACCTGACCGGGAGCAAGGTCTGCGTCCAGACCGGGACCACCACGGCGCTCAACGTCGCGGATTACTTCCGTGCCAACAACATGAAGTATGAAGAGGTGAAGTTCGACAAGCTGGACGACGTCGTGAAAGCCTACGACACCGGCAAATGCGACACGCTCTCCGCCGACGTCTCCCAGCTCTACGCGCTGCGGCTGAACCTGTCGAAGCCCGGCGACAGCATGATCCTGCCGGACATGATCTCCAAGGAGCCGCTCGCCCCCGTCGTGCGCCAGCGCGACGACGACTGGATGATGATCGTGAAGTGGACGCTGTACGCGATGATCAACGCCGAGGAGCTCGGCGTCTCCTCGGAGAACATCGACGAGGCCCTGAAGTCGAAGAAGCCGGAAGTGATGCGGCTGGTCGGCACCGAGGGCAATTACGGCGAGCAGCTCGGCCTGACCAAGGATTGGGTGGTCCGCATCATCCGCCACGTCGGCAATTACGGCGAGATGTACGAGCGCAACATCGGCGAGAAGTCGAAGCTGAAGATCCCGCGCGGCATGAACCAGCTGTGGAATGCGGGCGGCGTGCAGTACGCGCCGCCGGTGCGGTAAGAGGTCTTTGTCGTCCCGGCCTAGTGCGCAATTGCGCACGGGGGGCCGGGACCCATAACCACCATCGGAAATTGTAGCGGCAGCTAGCAACTCCGAGTCTTTCTCAAACTGCTCCCTGGGGTTATGGGTCCCGGCCTTCGCCGGGACGACACCTCTATTCGAGGCGCAGCTGTGCCCATTGGTACCCTCGCCTCAATACCCCCGCGCCCTTGCCAGCTGCTCGGTGTGGTAATTGGCGTCGCCGAACAATTCCTCGCACACGCGCGCGCGCTTCATAAAGAAGCCGATGTCGAACTGGTCGGTCATGCCCATGCCGCCATGCATCTGCACGCCTTCCTGCACCGCGCGCGTGGCGGTGGTGCCGGCGCGGGCTTTCGCCACTGCGACGGCTGACGCCGCCTTGGCGACGTCCGTATCGAGCGCTTGCAGCGCCTTCATCACGGCGGCGCGGGTGATCTCGATATCGACATAGAGTTCGGCGGCGCGGTGCTGCAGCGCCTGGAATTCGCCGATCAGCTTGCCGAACTGCTTGCGGCTCTTCAGGTACTCGACGGTACGGTTGAACACCTCTTCGCTCAGACCCACCATTTCGGAGGCCACTGCGCCCCGCCCGATATCGAGCACGCCGTGGAGCAAGCCGGCTCCCTGGTCGACTTCGCCGAGCACGCCGTCGGCATCGACCTCGACATTGGCAAGCTCGATCCGCGCCGCATTGTGCGCGTCGACCATGATGGTGCGCTCGATCGCAACGCCCTTGGCCTTGGGGTTGACCAGGAACAGCGTCAGCCCCTCGCGCTCGCCGGCTGAGCCGGCCGTACGCGCAGCGACGATGAGGAGATCGGCAACGTGACCGTCGACCACCAGCGCCTTGGCGCCGGAGAGTTTGAAGCCGTTGCCGGCGCGCACGGCCTGGAGGCTGGTCTGAAGCGGGCGGTGTTTTGCGCCCTCGTCGATCGCGAGCGTCGCGAGCAGGGAGCCGTTGGAAATCTTCGGCAGATACTCCGACTTCTGCGCGGCATTGCCGCCACGGTTCAGTGCCGAGGCCGCGACCACGCTGGTTGCGAGGAAGGGCGAGGGCATCAGCGTGCGGCCGATCTCCTCCATCACCACCCCGGCCTCGACATAGCCGAGGCCGCTGCCGCCGAACTCTTCCGGCACCAGCAAGCCGGCAAAACCCATCTCGGCGAAGGAATGCCAAAACTCCCTGGAGAAGCCGATGGGGTCTTTGCTATCGCGCAGATGCCGCAAATGCGACACCGGCGCCTTGTCGCTGATCAGCCCGCGCGCGCTGTCGCGGAGCATCGATTGTTCTTCGGTGAGGACGAGGGCCATGTGCAATGTCTCTAACGTCTGGCGGAATGCATGTCTGTTGTTGTCATTCCGGGGCACGCGAAGCGTGAACCCGGAATTTCGAGGTTCTCAGGTGCGCAACCGCGCACCTTAGTTCGGTCCTGCGGACCGCCCCGGAACGACGCTGGGGTTACGCCCCCGGCAAATCGAGGATGCGCTTGGCGACGATGCCGAGCATGACCTCGGTGGTGCCGCCCTCGATCGAGTTGGCCTTGGTCCGCAGCCAGGCGCGCGGACGCGCTCCTTGTTTCGAACGCTCGCTCTCCCATTCCAGCGCATCGACGCCGCCGGCCGACATCAGGATCTCGTAACGGCGCTTGTTGAGCTCGGTCCCGTAATATTTCATCGCCGACGAGAACGCCGGATGGGCCTGACCGGCCTTGGCGAGATCGACCGCGCGCTCGGCGCAGGCGCCAAGGGCCGCTTCGTCGACGTCGAAGCTGGCGATGCGGCCACGCAGCATGGAATCGTCGAGCCGTCCCTGCGCATCGGTGCCGACGGAATCGGCCGCAATCTGGCCCAGCGGACGGCCGACGCCGCGCTCGCCCATGCCTGATATCATCGCGCGCTCATGCTGGAGCAGATATTTTGCGACGTCCCAGCCGCGATTGACGGTGCCGACCACATGCGATTTCGGCACGCGGACATTGTCGAAGAAAGTCTCGCAGAACGGCGAGTAGCCGGAGATCAGGAGGATCGGTTTGGTCGTCACGCCCTTCGAGGTCATGTCGAACAGGATGAAGCTGATGCCGTCATGCTTCTTCGCGGCGGCATCGGTGCGAACGAGGCAGAAGATCCAGTCGGCGTAGTTGGCATAGGAGGTCCAGATCTTCGACCCCGTAATGATGAAATCATCGCCGTCGCTCTCGGCGCGGGTCTGCAGCGAGGCGAGATCGGAGCCGGCGTTCGGCTCGGAATAGCCCTGACACCAGCGGATCAGGCCCGCGGCGATCTTTGGCAGATGCTCCTTCTTCTGGGCATCGTTGCCGTATTTCAGCAGCGCCGGCCCGAGCATCCAGATCCCGAAGCTCGACAGCGGGGGCCGCGCGCCGATCCTGGCCATCTCCGCGCGCAGCACCTTGTGCTCCGCGGCGCTTAAGCCCCCACCGCCATATTCCTTCGGCCAGTCCGGTACGGTCCAGCCCTTGTCGCGCATGCGTTCGAACCAGATGCGTTGCGGCTCGGACGAAAATTTTGCGTTACGTCCACCCCAGAACACGTCGGCGTCGGACGTCGCGGGCTTGCGCATTTCCGGCGGGCAATTGGCTTCCAACCAGGCGCGCGTTTCGCTGCGGAATGTTTCGAGATCGGCGGTCTCAGTCTCGCTGGCCCTGGAGTCAGTCATAGGTCGTTTCCATCAATCTATGTCGGTTTGTTGGGCGCGACTCTGGGCCAAGCTCCCGCGGAATTCAACCACTTCCGTGTCACGCATCCGCTATAGTCGCCGCCACGGCGAGCTTGAAAACAAAGAGGAAACAACAATGCGCCTGAAGCTTCTTTCGCCTGGCGAAATGAACGAGAGCCAGCGGCAGACCTATGACGAGTCGATTGCCGGCAAGCGCGGCAGGCCGCCGGCACCGATGATGGCCTGGCTCAACAGCCCCGACATGGCCCGTCACGCCACGCGGCTCGGCGAGGTCCTGCGTTACGATACGATATTTCCCGCGAAACTTTCGGAGATCGCGATCCTGGTGACGGCGCGGCACTGGACCGCCCATTACGAATGGTACGCGCACAAGCGGCTGGCGCTTGCGGGCGGCATGGACCCTGACATCATCGACGCGATCCGCGACCGCCGCACGCCCGTCTTCGACGATCCCAGGGCTAAGATGATCTACGACGTCGCAAAATCGCTGCATGAGGGCCACGGCGTCGAGAAGGGCCTCTATGACGAGGCGGTGAAGCTGCTCGGCGAGCGCGGCGTGGTCGAGGTGATTGGTCTCTGCGGCTATTACACGCTGGTGTCGATGACGCTGAACACGTTTGAGTTCGAGCTGCCGGAGGGCGAGGTGCGGGAGCTGTCGTAAGTTGCCTATCCGGAAACGCTGGGTTTCGGGATCGGCCGGTAGCACTGTCCCGAGGCCGGACTTATGTGGAGTTCATCAACGGAGCAGCCGCATGTCGCAAAACCAAGCCGTCGCCGCCGGCACCAGGATCGGCCACGTCCATCTCAAAGTCGCCGATCTCGATCGCGCGCTGGGCTTCTATTGCGGCGTGCTCGGTTTCGAGCTGATGCAGCGCATGGGCTCGGGCGCGGCCTTCATCTCGGCCGGCGGCTATCACCACCACATCGGGCTCAACACCTGGGAGAGCAAGGGCGGCTCGCCGCCGCCGCCTGATGCGACCGGGCTCTATCACACCGCGATCCTCTATCCGACGCGGCCGGCGCTGGCGGATGCGTTGCACCGCGTGCTCTCGGCCGGCATTGCGCTCGACGGCGCCAGCGACCACGGCGTCAGCGAGGCGCTGTATTTGCGCGATCCGGACCAGAACGGTGTGGAGCTGTATTGGGACAAGCCGCGGGAGCAATGGCCATTCGGGCCGGACGGCAAGCTTTCGATGTTCACGAAGCGGCTGGATGTGGAGGAGCTGCTGAAGCAGCGGGAGGCCTAGTCCGCACCTCGCCACTGCACGAGCCTCAGGACCCATCCGGCCACATAGAGCCCGACGCCGAACACGGCATGCGTGAGTAGCGTGTTGAGACGCGCCACGTTGGGACGTGGCGCGTGATGGGCTGCAATGCCGAGGCCCATGCCCGGCTGCATGATCAGGAAAGGTGCCGCCACGCTGCCGATTCCGACGATCAATGCGGGGCCGACACGCGGGGAATGCAGCCAATCGAGCCCCCAGATCGCCAGCAAGACGGCCGCGAACGCAATGCCGATCAGGTAGTGCGCGGCCCACCCAATCAGGCGCTCGCGTGGAGCCGGATCGGGTGCCGCGATCTTAAGATGCCGATACTGTCCGCGCGCGAGCAGGATGAGCCAGCGACCTAGGAGTCCATAGTCTAGCGATGGGATTCCAAGAACATGCGCGCGGAGAACTGCCCAACCATCGATCACGGCCGTTGCACCGGATCCGATCAAGGCGGCGCCGACCAGAAATTCAATCATTTCACCCATTCGAGACCTCGCCTGCCGCGTCGGTTGAAGCCCGCGCCTGGATCATCCAGCATGCGGCGGTAAAACGGATCGCATCTGCCTCCACGTAGGGGGCGAAGGCGGGCCGCACCGCATCCACGACCCTTTCGCGCAATCCCCTGTCGGCGTCCTGCAGGATCGTTCCGACGGGTCCCAGCCAACCGACATAGCGAGCGAGTTCGCTGGCAGGAAAGCGGCATGGAATATCCACCGGCCGGATGTCGATCTCGGTCCAGCCGCTCTCCAGCAGGATGGTCCTGACCCGATCTTTGTCAGCGAAGGCGAACTGCCCCGGACCGCCGGATGGACGGGCAGGCATATTCGGCAGAAGGGGCGCGGCGGCTCGTTCGGCCGCCGTCATGAACGGATTCTCCGCTGCGCCCCGCCATGCAACGACGGCGAGCCCGGCGCCTTCGGCGGCAGCGCGCCTCAGATTTGCGAAGGCCGCAACGAGGTCTTCGAAGAACATCACGCCGAGACGTGAAATGATCGTATCGAAGCTCGCCGGGTCGAATTTATGGTGCTGCGCATCGGCGCAGATAAAGCTGGCCGAGGTGCCTTCGCGCTCGGCGCGGGCCAGCGCCGCCCCGATCATCGGCGCGGAGATGTCGATGCCGACCACACGGCCGCCTTGCCCGAGCTTTCGAGCGACCGCAACGGTCAGACCACCAGTGCCGCAGCCGACGTCCAGAACGCGACGATTGGAGCCGGCAGGAACGGCCTCGCACAGCGGCCTCTCGAATTGCTTGAACATCTCATCCAGGATGTCCTGGGTCTCGACCCAGGCGCGTCCGGCGGGACCATTCCAAAGCCTCATCTGCTCAATCGCCTTCTGCATAGCGTCCATGATGGTTTCCCCTTTCGTCTTGCCTTGGCGGCGTTGGACGCGGCATACTGCCAGTTCAAGTGAACTTGAGGTCAAGAGGCGTGATGACGATCGATATCGCCGAAGTCGCACGGCGCTCCGGTGTTCCGGCGTCGACGCTGCGATTCTATGAGGAAAAGCGGTTGATTGCCCCGATCGGCAGGCGCGGCCTGCGCCGGCTGTTCGATCTGGAGATCCTGGATCGCCTGGCGCTGATCGCGCTGGGGCGCGCGGCGGGCTTCTCGCTCGATGAAGTTGCCCGGATGTTCGCACCCGACGGAAGGCCGCGTATCGACCGGCGGAAGCTTGCCGCCAAGGCCGACGAGTTGGACCGAACGATCCGCAAGCTTATCGCGATGCGCGACGGCCTGCGCCATGCCGCGGCCTGTCCGGCGCCAAGTCACATGGAATGCCTGCATTTTCGCCGCCTCATGCGGGTCGCGGCATTGGGAAAGGCGAGGTCGCCCAAGCGGGCACCGCGCGCGCCGCGATCAGACTGAAGCGGTCGATCGCCTTGTGTGCCCCCGCACCATGATCAACGCCGCGGCCACCAGCTCCAGCGCAATACACAGATAGAACGGCAGCTCATAGCCACCGGAGAAATCGCGCAGAAAACCGACCACGCCGGGGCCGAACGCATAGGTCACCTGGTTGATCGCAGTGTTGAGGCTGATCAGCACGCCGAACGAGGCGGAATCGAATTCCTGCTGCACGATCAGCGACGGCAGCGTGATGAGATTGCCGACCGAGAAGCCGAATAACGCGCAGGCGGCGATCAGCACGTAATCATTGTGCAAATTGATGACGACGAGAAGCGCCACGGCCTGGCTCAGAAACGACAGCGCCGAGGCGAGCCGCTGGTTGAGTCGGTCGATCACCAGCGAGAACAGCACCCGGCCGATCACCGCCATCGCGGTCAGCACCGCAACCGCGACGGCCGCGCGCTCGCGCCCGATCACGGGATCGAGGAACGAGATCAGGTGGACGATGAAGCCGACCTGCGCGAACAGCACCAAAGCAAAGGCAATGGTCACGGTGAGGAAGCCGACATCGCGCAACGCCTGGCTACGAATCTGCGCCGACGATTGCGGCTTCGTTTTCGTCGCGGCGCGCCGGCCATGGAGATCGGGCGGGCGGCCGACGACAATCAGGATCACCGGCACGAGCAGTACCAGCATGGCGCCGGCGACGATAAACATAGCGCTGGCGAAGCCGACATGGCCGATCAAGCTCACCAGCAGCGGCACGCCGACGATGCCGCCGAAGCTTGCGCCGTTCAGCGCGAGGCTGATCGCCATGCCGCGCTTCTGGTCGAACCACAGGCTGATCGTGTTGGTGATCATGGCCAGGCTCGTGCCGGCCCAGCCGAAGGCGAGCACGGCGTTCGCGAGATAAAGCTGCCACGGTTCGCGCACCGCGCCGATCGCGACCGCCGCGGCCGACATCGCCAGCGTCCCTGCGATCAGGCCGAGGCGCGGGCCGTACTTGTTGACGGCTTCGCCGACGAAGACGACGAGCAGCGCGCCGAACAGATAGAAGAACGTCGTGGCCGACGAGATCAGCGAGGCCGACCAGCCGTGCGCACGCTGGAGCTCGGCGACATAGACGCTCTGGCCGTAGAAGCCGAGCCCCCAGCCGAAGGTCGCGAGCAGGAAGCAGACCGCAACGATGCGCCAGCCTTCGTAGCGGAGAGAGGATTCGTCGACGGATCCGTCGTGTCGAGGGTTATCGAGCATGCCGCTTACTCCGTCATGCCCGGACTTGTTCCGGGCATCCACGTTCTTCGATCCGCGCGCTCAAGACGTGGATGGCCGGGACAAGCCCGGCCATGACGACATCTAGTAACCTTCACCAGAAAATCACTTCGACCTGGATCGAACTATCAACGCTGCTGACAGCCTCCCGCCATCTCAGATCGCATCCGGGAACTCGCCCATGGCCGCGTCGAGCCGCGCTTTGCGGCGACGGGTCCAGGACGCCAGCGAGAGCACGGCGAGACCGAGCAGCACCGGCGGAAACACCACCATGTTCACCGCGGACCAGCCGTAACTGGCGAGCAGTTGGCCGGACGAGAACGAGCCGATCGCCATCATGCCGAACACCAGGAAATCGTTGAAGGCCTGCACCTTGTTGCGCTCCTGCGGCCGGTGCGTCTCCAGCACCAGCGCCGAGGCGCCGATGAAGGAGAAGTTCCAGCCGACACCGAGCACGATCAGCGTGGCCCAGAAATGCATCGCGGTGATGCCGGACAGGCCGATGCCGGCCGCGCCGGCCTCCAGCAGCAGGCCGGCGGCAACGATCTTGCGCGCGCCGAAGCGGGCGATCAGCGCGCCCGTGAAGAAGCTCGGCCCGTACATGGCGACGATGTGCCATTGAATGCCGAAATTGGAATCTGAAACGCTCAAGCCGCACAGCTTCATGGCAAGCGGCGCCGAGGTCATCACCAGGTTCATCATGGGGTAGGAGATGACGCCGCACAGCGCCGCTGCGATGAAGCGTGGCTGGGTCACGATCTCGAGCAGCGGCCGCCCGCCATGAAGATCGGCCGGCGCCGGTTTCGGCATGTCGACCCCGGCGACGATGCCCATCGCGATGAGCGCGACAGCCGCCTGGACCAAGAAGCTGAAGGCGAAGAGATAAGGCTGCCAGACATCCATGGTCCATTGCACGAGCTGCGGACCGAGCACGCCGGCGAACACGCCGCCCGCCATTACCCAGGACACCGCCTTGGGTCGGTACGCCGCGCTGGCGCCGTCGGCGGCAGCGAAGCGATAGGACTGCGCCACCGCGCCGTAGAGGCCGCCAAGAAAAGTCGCCAGACAGAACAACGGAAACGAAGCGTGCAGGATCGCGAAGCAGCCGAGCAGGCCGGTGAGCGTACCCAGGCCCGTGCCGATGATGAAGGCCCAGCGGCGGCCGAAGCGACTCGATATCGCGCCGGTCGGCAGCGTGCCGGCCGCAAGCCCCAGCACGTACATCGACAGCGGTACCGTCGCGAGCGACATGTCGGGTGCAAGCGTCGCACCGACGATGGAGCCGGTGGCGAAGATCACCGCCGAATTGGCGCCGGTCAGCGCCTGCGCGGCAGCAAGGCGCACCACATTGGCGCGCACGCGGGCGTCGGCGGCGACCTCATTGGCTGCAGTCACATCCAGCATCGGCATTTCCGCCCCAACGGGCTTTTAAGTGCTTTCAAGGGCTCGCTTGATTCCCGGCACTATGGCGGGACGCGGGAGGGCGGGCAACCGGCGCAAACGGGCGCAGGCCATGTCTCTGACGCAATCGGGCCGATGATAATGGGCCGCGCACTTGACGGCTTGCGCTCGATCAAATCCTATCCGCCGCGACCTTCCGGAGTTTCGTTCATGTCCGTCGACGACAGGCCTACGCTCAGCGCTCCTGACGACGATCCCTGGCTCTGGCTGGAGGAGATCGAAGGCAAGCAGGCGCTCGATTTCGTCACGCGGCAGAACAGCCTGACACTCGACGCGTTCGGCGGAGCGGCCTTCGCGCGCGATCGCGACATCCTCGCGGCGATCTACGATCGTCCCGACAACATTCCCTATGTCAGCCGCCGCGGCACCGAACTGCACAATCTCTGGAAGGACGCCACCAACCCGCGCGGCCTGTGGCGGAAGACTTCCCTCGCGGAGTTTCGCAAACCGCATCCGACGTGGGAAATCATGCTGGATGTCGACCAGCTCGCGGCACGCGAAGGCGAGGACTGGCTGCTGAGCGGCATCACCACGCAGCCGGGAAGCGCGCGCGCCATTTTGGGGCTGTCGCGCGGTGGCAGCGATGCCGTCACCTTGCGGGAATTCGACCTCGACACCAAGAGTTTCGTTGCGGACGGATTTGCGCTGTCGGAAGCCAAGGGCGGCGCCGATTGGCTCGATGCCGACACGCTGCTGCTGTCGAGCGCCCATGGCGAAGGCATGGCGACGAGCTCGGGATATTCCCGGACGGTTCGACTGTGGCGGCGCGGCCAGCCTGTCGATCAGGCGCAGGTGATCATCGAGACCACGGCCGATCATATGGCGATCTCCGGCATCGTCGACGACACCGCTGCGGCCCCGCGCAGCTGGATCGTCGACCAGATCGACTTCTTCAATCATGCGCTCTGGCTGCGCGACGCAGACGGTGCGACGACGAAGCTCGATCTGCCGACCGGCATCTGGTTGCAGGCGCATGGCGACTGGTTCGCGATGAAGCTGCGCGAAGCCTGGTCGATCGAGGGCAAGACCTATGCCGCCGACACCGTGCTCGGCATGTCGCTCTCGGCGTTCCTCGCCGGCAGCCGCGATTTCGCGGTGCTGTTCGAGCCGGAACCTCGCCGCGCCCTGCAAGGCCTGTTCTGGACCGGAGGCAAGCTGGTGCTGTCGATCCTCGACGAGCTCCAGCCGCAATTCGAGATCTGCACGCCGTCGGCCACAGGCTGGAGCCGCGCGTCGCTCGGCGGCCTGCCGCAGATCGGCGTCGTCGACATCTGGCCGCTGGATCGCCATCCCTCCGAGAGCAATGGCGACCTGCTTGCCAATGTGCAGGATCCGCTGACGCCGCCGTCGTTGCTGCTGATCGAGCGCGGCGTCGCGAGCCCGACCGTGTTGAAGCAGGCGCCGAAAACATTCAACGCCGACGGCCTCGTGGTGACCCAGCACGAAGCGATCTCGACCGACGGCGAACGCATCCCCTATGTACAGACCGGCCCCGCCGGCGAGACCGGCGATGCACCGGTCTATATGAGCGCCTATGGCGGCTTCGCCCATTCGGTGAAGCCGTATTACAACCCGTCGCTCGGCAAGCTGTGGCTGGAGCGTGGCGGCACCACGGTGCAGGCGAATTTGCGCGGCGGCGGCGAATTCGGCACGCGCTGGCACGATGCCGGCCGGCTCGCCGGCAAGAAACTGTCGCACGACGATTTCGCCGCCGTTGCCGCCGATCTCGTCCGCCGCGGTGTGACGACGGCAAAGCGCATCGCCGCGCAGGGCGGATCGAACGGCGGCATCCTCATCACCAACATGCTGGTGCGATACCCCGAACGTTTCGGCGCGCTGTTCTGCACCATCCCGCTGATCGATATGCGCCGCTACACGAAGCTGCTCGCCGGCGCGAGCTGGATCGCGGAATATGGCGATCCCGACAAGCCCGAGGAGTGGGACTGGCTCAAGTCCTACTCCGCCTATCACAACGTCAAGGCCGGCCAGCCGTATCCGCCGATCCTGATCGCCACCACGCGACGCGACGACCGTGTCCATCCCGGGCATGCGCGCAAGATGGCGGCAAAGCTCCAGGCCATGGGCTACGAGGCCTGGTTCTACGAGCCTGAAGCCGGTGGCCACGGCTACGGCAAGGACAACAAGGAGCGCGCCGGGTTCGAGGTGATTGGCTTTCGGTTCTTAAAGGACAAGATCGGGTGGAAGGACGAGGGCTAGCGTTTGCGGCGCTGACATCTCCGCACGGTCATGGCCGGGCTTGACCGGGCCATCCACGCCTTAGCTGGTGCACGAAGAACGTGGATGCCCGGGACAAGCCCGGGCATGACGACCTCCTATCGCGCGAATACCAAGGTCAGATTGTTCGCGGGCATGTCCATCGTATCGACAAGGCGAAGACCAACGCCGCGGGCAAGCGCCTCGACATCGGCGATGTCACGCACGCCCCAGTCGGGATTGCCTTCACGCAGGGAGGTGTCGAACACCGCATTGCTGAGCGCGATGTGCTTGCCGCCGCGCTTGAACGGGCCGTAGAGGAACAGCTTGCCGTCGGCCCGCAAATAGCGGCCGGCGCCGGCGAACAGACCCTCGGCGACGCTCCATGGCGCGATGTGGATGACATTGGCGCAGAACAATGCGGCAAGACTCGACGGCCCCTGCCCGCTTTTCATCTCCGGGCACCAGTCCGGATCGGTGAGATCGATCCGCAGCGGCGAGCGGATGTTTTTGAGACCTGAATGAACGCGCCAGGCCTCGATGCTCTTGAGGTGGCGCTGGTTGAGATCGCTGGGCCACCAGATCAGGCCGGGCGTGTGACGGGCGAAGTAGACCACGTGCTGGCCGGTTCCGCTGCCGAGCTCGACCACGTTGCCGGTGCAGCCGGCGAGATGCCGTTCCAGTGCCGCCCAGAGCGGCTCGTGATTGCGATGAAATGCCGGCGCATCGAGCCGCCCATCCGACTCGACCCGACCGCCATCCCTGCCGAATTCGACGACATATTCAGCCAAGTGAGGTCCCCTTGAAAAAACGAGAACGCGATGAAAACAGGTTGAGCGCCCAAACGCTCAGGAAACAGCCGGCCCGCGCCACGGTCCCTAACTCTCGGACCAAGCCGGCTGAACAAATAATCTCTTTAGTTGCAATCGGGAAGATATTAACTCCATTTTGTCGCGTGGATAGTCTTGATTGTCAGGCGGCGCCCTTTGTGCTTTGGAACGCTTCTATTTCGTAATCGAGACCATCGCATAACGCCTCGGAATAACGCCTTGACCGCCTTTTCCCGGACGCCCGTTCTGTTCATCTTGCTGGCCATTGCAGCCGGCCTCGCCACCCCGGCGTGGGCGCAGTCCGCTGTGGCCGACGGCCAGAAACTCGCTTTCGACCGCGGCAAGGGCAATTGCCTGACCTGCCATGTCATCAGGGGTGGCGACCTGCCGGGAACGATCGGGCCGGAACTGAAGGACCTCAAGGCCAAGTACCCCGATCGCAACGAACTGACCGCGATCATCTTCGACGAGACCAAGCGCAATCCGCAGACCATGATGCCGCCGTTCGGCCGGAACCGGATTTTGACCGAACAGGAGATCAGCGCGATCGTTGATTTCCTGCAGACCCTGTGACTTCAGGCATGCCACGAGATTTGGTTGGGAGACCAGAGATGACCACACTCACCGGCCCAAGCGCGACGCGGCGCCTGATCCTTCAGGGCGCAGCCTCGGTCGCGTTGCTCGGCCTCGGCAATCTGCCGTTCGGCGCCGCGCCCGCGCGCGCCGCGGCCAACGACAAATATCCGGAAGAGGCGTTCAAGCAAAAGAGCGAGGCTGACGCCATCAAGGCGCTCTACGGCAAAACCGCCGAGCCGTCCGACAAGGTCAAGCTGGACGCCCCCGAGATCGCCGAGAACGGCGGTGTGGTGCCGATCTCGGTGACGACGACACTCGACAAGGTCACCTCGATTTCATTCTTCGTGGCCGAGAATCCCAGCGCGCTGGCCGCCAGCTACAGGATTCCCGAAGGCACGATCCCTGCTGTCGCCAACCGGCTGAAGATGGCCAAGACCACCAACGTGGTCGCGATCGTGGAGGCCGACGGCAAGCTCTACAGCGCGACCAAAGAGGTCAAGGTCACCGTCGGCGGCTGCGGCGGCTAAGCGAGGAAGATCGAGATGGCATCCAGCATTCGCGTCCGCGCCACCACCAACGGCGACATCACCGAGGTGCAGGCGCTGATCCAGCACCCGATGGATACCGGCTTCGTCAAGGACGCCAAAGGCGAACTGATCCCGGCGCATTACATCCAGCAGCTGAAATTCGAATGTAACGGCAAGGACGTCTTCGTTGCCGATTGGGGCACCGCGGTCTCGAAGGACCCCTACGTCAAGTTCAGCTTCAAGGGAGCCAAGAAGGGCGACGATCTCAAGGTCTCCTGGACCGATAACAAGGGTGCGTCGGACACGACCACTGCGAAGATCTCGTGATGAAGGCCCGCACCACCATCCTGCTTGGTTCGTTGAGCGCCGCGCTCGTCGCGTTGGCCCTCACCTCTCCACGCGTGGTGGCGGCCGACAAGGTCGATCCCATCGCCGATGCCAAGGCGTTCCAGAACTTCTTCTTCCAGAAATTCCCTGATGTGAAGCACGAGGATTTCGTCAACGGTCCTTATTCCATGAACGAGGACATGAAGCGGCAGTGGCAGGAGAAGGAGGAATTCCCGCCCTACGAGTTTGCGCTCGACGCCGGCAAGGAGATGTTCGCCACCCCGTTCAAGAACGGCAAGACCTATGCGGACTGCTTCCCGAACGGCGGCATCGGCATCCGCCAGAACTATCCTTATTTCGACGAGAAGGAAGGCAAGGTCGTCACGCTGGAGCTGGCGCTCAACCGCTGCCGCGAGGCCAATGGCGAGGCGCCCTATTCTTACGTCAAGGACGAGATGGCCTCGCTCACGGCGTACATGGCCTTCACCTCGCGCGGCAAGCCGATGGACATCAAGATCCCCGACGATCCTCGCGCGCTCGCGGCATTCGAGAACGGCAAGCGCTATTTCTACACCCGCCGCGGCCAATTGAATTTCTCCTGCGCGAGCTGCCATGTGCAGAGCCCGGGTGAGCGCATCCGCGCCGAGATCCTGGCGCCGGCGCTTGGCATTCTGAACGCGATGCCGATCTACCGCTCCGAATGGAGCGGCATGGGCACCACCAGCCGCCGCTTCGTCACCTGCAACAGCCAGACCCGCGCGGTTCCGCTGGAGCCGCAGGCGGATGAATATCGCGACGTCGAATATTTCCTGTCCTACGTCGCCAACGGCCTGCCGATATCGGGACCGGGAGCGCGGCCATGAAGCTGTCACTCCCTTTCGTCCGGCTGCTTGCCTTGCTGCTTACCCTCGGGCTCGCGCCGGCGGCGCGCGCGGCAGATGAGGCAGACTACAAGGCGGCCTTTGCCGCCGCCGAGGCCGCCTCCAAGGAGGCCGCCGGCATGCGCAACCAATGGACCGTGACCGTCTCGACGCTGGCCGCCGCAAAGAAGGCGGCCGATGGCGGCGATTTCGACCGCGCCGTGGCCGCAGCCAGGGAGGCCGAGGCGCTGGCGAAGGCGTCGATCTTCCAGGCGATTTCCGAAAAAGAAGCCTGGAAGGCGATGGAAATCCGTTAGACTGTTCGCTTGTGCAACAGCCTTGCGACCGTGAGAGGGCGCGGAGAATTTCTGGATGGCGATCCGCCGCCGCGATTTCCTGAAGAATGCAGGCCTTGCTGCCGCATCGCTGAGCCTGCCGCGGCTTGCGCTCGGTGCTGAGGCTGCGAGCATTTACGACCTCGAACGGTTCGGCAATGCGCGCATCCTTCACCTCACCGACACGCATGCGCAACTCAATCCAGTCTATTTTCGCGAGCCCAGCGTCAATATCGGGATCGGCGAGATGGCGGGACGGCCGCCGCATCTGGTCGGCCGCGCCTTTCTCGACCGTTTCGGCATCAGGCCCGACAGCGCGGATGCCTATGCCTTCAGCTGCTTCGAGTTCGAGAAGTCCGCAGGCCGCTTCGGCAAGCTCGGCGGCTTCGCCCATCTGAAGACGCTGATCGACCGCTTGCGTGGCGATGTCGGCGAAAAACGCTCCGTGCTCGTTGACGGCGGCGACCTCTGGCAAGGCTCGGGACTTGCCAACATCATGCAGGGCCGCGACATGGTCGAGGCCGCAAACCTGCTCGGTGTCGAGGCGATGACCGGGCATTGGGAATTCACCTATGGCGAGCAGGCGCTGCGCGACAATCTCGCGCGCTTCAGGGGCGAGTTTCTGGCGCAGAACGTTTTTCTCACCGAGGAAGCCGCATTCAATGATGCCCCGGCCTTCGACAAGGCGACGGGACGCGTGTTCAAGCCCTCCGTGATCAAGGAGCTCGGCGGCCATCGCGTCGCGATCGTCGGCCAAGCCTTCCCTTACGTGCCGATCGCGCATCCCAAACGGTTCACGCCGGACTGGTCCTTCGGCATCCGCGAGGAAGAGCTCCAGAAGCATGTCGACGGCCTGCGCGGCACCGACAAGGTCGATGCGGTCATCCTGCTGTCGCATAACGGCATGGACGTCGATCTCAAGCTCGCAAGCCGCGTCACCGGTATCGACGTCATCCTCGGCGGCCATACCCATGATGCGATCCCGCAGCCCATCGCCGTGAAGAATGCGAGCGGCACGACGCTCGTCACCAATGCCGGCTCCAACGGAAAATTTCTGGCCGTGCTCGATCTCGCGCTCGACAAGGGCAAGGTCGGCGACGTCAAATATCATCTGCTGCCGGTCTATTCCGAGCTGTTGAAACCCGATCCCGGGATGGCCGAACTGATCGGCCGGTTGCGGGCACCCTTCGTCACCGACTGGTTGGAGAAGATCGCGACGCCCGATCGCCTGCTGTATCGACGCGACAATTTCGCCGGCCCGGTCGACGAGCTGATCTGCAGCGCGCTGCGCACCGAGTTCGACGCCGAGATCGCGCTGTCGCCGGGCTTCCGCTGGGGCGTCACCGGACTGTCCGGCCAGGCACTGACGATGGAGGATTTGCTCGCGGAAACCGCGATCAGCTATCCCGAGACCTATGTGCAGGAGATGACCGGCGCGGAGATCAAGGACGTGCTGGAAGACGTCTGCGACAACCTCTTCAATACCGATCCCTATTACCAGCAGGGCGGCGACATGGTGCGCGCCGGTGGGCTCAGCTACACCTGCACGCCGACGGCGACGATCGGCAGCCGGATCTCGGAGCTGAAGCTCAATGGCGGCAAGGCGCTCAGTGCCAGCCACCGCTACAAGGTCGCGGGCTGGGCCTCGGTCAACGGCCAGCAAGGCGCGCCGGTGTGGGATGTGGTGGCAAAATATCTGCGCTCGGGCCGGATGTTTCAGGAGCGGCTCGGCTCCGGCGTCACGCTAAAGGGCGTCGAGGGTAATCCGGGCATCGCAGGACAGGGATGATGCGGTCGCAAACCCTATCCGCGATGCTGCTGGCGCTGTTCGCCTGGGCGGCGATGCCACCGGCTTTCGCGCAGCAGGTGCCGCTCCAGGACAAGCCGTTCGCCGAGCACAAGATCGTGCTGCAGCTCTCCGATGGCGATGCCAGGAAGCAAGCTCTGGTGCTCAGCGTCGCCAACAATTTGCTGAAGGCCTACGACCCCGACAAGGTCGCAATCGAGGTGGTGGCGTTCGGTCCCGGCATCGACCTCCTGTTCACCGGCAGCGAGCGCCGCAAGCAGGTCGAGAGCCTGATCGCGCAAGGCGTACGCTTCGACATCTGCCTCAACACTGTCGACACGATCGAGCGGGAGACCGGCAAGCGGCCGGAGTTCATCCCTGCCGCTACGCCGGTGCAGGTCGGGGTCGGGCAGATCCTGTTCCTCAGCGAGAACGGATACACGGTGGTGAGGCCCTGAGCCTTTTGTCGGGGCGAAGCGTCGCGGCATACTCGGTGTCATCGCCGGCGAAGGCGGGCGATCCAGTACTCCGAGACCGCGAGGGGTACGGGAGGGCGCGGCGTACTGGATTCCCCGCCTTCGCGGGAATGGCAGCCGTGGCTAGGTGACGCCCACCCGCCCGTCACAGGAATAAAAATCTTCCAAATTTTCTTGCTTACACAGTGAATTGCTTCTCTTGTAAGCCCGAAATGTAATAGAATCTCGGGGTAGTTCACGCCGGGTCTTGCCATGATCTTCCGCCAGCTCTTCGACAGTGTTTCGGGCACCTACAGCTATCTCCTGGCGAGCCGCGCCGGCGGCGAGGCGCTGATCCTCGATCCCGTGCTGGAGAAGGTCGACCGCTACTGCCAGCTCCTGCGCGAGCTCGATCTCAAGCTGGTCAAGGCCGTGGACACCCATCTGCACGCCGACCACGTCACCGGCCTCGGCGAGCTGCGCGACCGCACCCATTGCATGACCGTGATGGGCGACCAGACCAAGGCCGACGTGGTGGCGATGCGGGTTGCCGACGGCGACAAGGTGACGATCGAGGGCCTGTCGCTCGACGTGATGTACACGCCCGGCCACACCGACGACTCCTACTCCTACTTGATGGGCGACCGCGTCTTCACCGGCGACACGCTGCTGATCCGCGGCACCGGCCGCACCGATTTCCAGAACGGTTCGTCGCGCGCGCAGTACGATTCGATCTTCAACCGCCTGCTCAAGCTGCCCGACGAGACCATGGTGTTCCCGGCGCATGACTACAAGGGCGACACCGTCTCCACCATCGGCGAGGAGAAACGCTACAATCCGCGGCTCCAGGTGCGCTCGGTCGACGACTATATCGAGCTGATGGCCAATCTGAAGCTGCCCAATCCGAAGATGATGGACGTCGCGGTGCCCGCCAACATGCATGTCGGCCTGCACCAGGAGGAGCTGGAGAAAGAGGGCCGCGTGCTCCGCGCCGTCGAGGCGATCCGCAGCCTCGGCCGTCCCGATATCCTGCTGGTCGATTTGCGCGAGACCAATGAGCGGATGAAGCACGGCATGCTCGAAGGCGCGCTGCATACACCCTATCCGTCCGTTGAGGACAGCCTCAAGCCCGGCGGCATGCTGCGCGAGGTCGCGGCCGCCACCGGTCGCCGCGTCGTGTTCTTCTGCGCCTTCGGCGAACGCTCTGCGATGGCTGTCGCCGCCGCCAAGGAGGCCGGGCTCACCAACACCGCCCACATCGCCGGCGGCATCGATGCCTGGAAGAAGGCCGGCGGGCCGGTGGTGCACTGACCGCCTTGAGATAAGTCAGGAACTGCACATATCTTCCGGATAGGTTTGGGCGCAGCATCACTGTCCGGGACCAGCCATGGCCAAGATCGGCAAGCCGAGCGCGCCGCCCAAAATTGCGGACGACGCGCCAGCAAAAGACAAGGCGAAGAAGCCTCAGCCTCCGCGCGACACCGAAGACGATGATTACGAAGACGGCGACATCGCGACACCAAAGCGCGACCGCTACGGGCCGGACGACGAGCCGTTTTGAGGGGCTCGTCTCTTGCCACGCTCTCAACTGTCGTCCTGCCCCGCGCTACTGCCATGCGCCTGCGTTCATGGACAAATAACCGCTCTGCCCGATAGTTTGCGCGTCTCCAAAGGACGTGAAACGGAACTGCAATGGTCGACGTTCTCGCCGCACCGCAGCAAGGCAAGGCGGACAGCGCGCTACGCACGCTGACGGGAATTTCGATCGCGCATTGGGTCAGCCATTTTCATCTGCTGGTCCTGCCGATGCTGTTTCCCTTCCTCAAAAATCAACTCGGCGTCGGCTACGTCGAGCTCGGCTTCGCGCTGACCGTGTCGGCCGTGGTGTCGGGGCTGACGCAGGCGCCGACCGGCTATCTCGTCGACCATTTTGGCGCGCGAAAGATTTTGCTGGGCGGCCTCACCCTCGGCGGCCTCGCGCTGATCCTGCTTGGCCTGCATCTCAGCTACACCTCGCTGATCGCCTGCGCCGTGCTGCTCGGGCTCGCCAACAGCGTCTACCATCCCGCCGATTACGCCATCCTCGCCGAGCACATGGACGAAGCGCGGATGGGCCGCGCCTTCTCGATCCATACCTTTGCCGGCTATTTCGGCGGCGCGGTGGCGCCGGCGATCGTCGCCGCGATGGTCATCGTGTCAGGCGGTGTCGGTGCGCTGATCGCATCGGGCGTGATCGGCGTTCTGGTCGCGGTGTTGCTGGTGACCATGAACATTCCCGATGCCGGCGCGCACAAGACCAAGCCAGGCACCGAGAACGCACCCAAACAGGCCGTGATCACGCCGGCGCTGATCACGCTGACGGCACTGTTCATGCTGCTCAGCCTGTCGGTCGCCGGCATCAACAATTTCGGCGTGGTGGCGCTGATGAGTGGCTATGGCGTGACCTATTCCGCGGCCAATGTCGCGCTCACCGCCTTCCTCGGTGCAAGCGCCGCCGGCGTGCTCGCGGGCGGCTTTCTTGCCGACCACACCGAGCGCCACGGCTATGTCGCCGCCGCCTGCTTCGCCGCGAACGCGGCGATCGTGCTGCTGATCGCGCTGGTCACGCTGCCGGGCTGGGCGCTGACCGCCACGATGGCGGCCGCGGGATTCCTCTCCGGCGTGATCGCGCCTTCGCGCGACATGCTGGTGCGCAATGCAGCACCTCCCGGCGCGGCGGGGCGCGCCTTCGGCATCGTCTCCACCGGCTTCAATCTCGGCGGCATCGTCAGCCCGCTGTTGTTCGGCTGGATTATGGACCAGAGCGCGCCGCATTGGGTGTTCGGCGCATCCGTGATCTTCATGGTCGCGACGGTGGTGCTGTCGCCGTTCACGGAGCGGAAGCGGCAAATCGCGGCTTGAGCAACAAACTCAATTGTCGTCCCGGCCTAGTGCGCAATTGCGCATAGGGGCCGGGGGTCCATAACCACGAATCGGAGTTGTGGCGCAAAGCTGCCAACTCCAAGTCTTCGCCAAACTAAAAATCGTGGTTATGGATCCCGGCCTTCGCCGGGATGACAGTTGTGATTGGGTTGGCTGAAGTGGCCCCTTACGTCGGCGACACCGCGCTATTCAGCGGCGCTGCCTGCGGAGCAGCTCCACCGGTCAGCCTGGCCTTTTCCGTGTTGGGCCAGAGCAGGAGCAGCCCGAGCGCACCGGAGCCGACCATGATCGCGGCGTTGATGGTGAAGCCGGTCATGTAGCCGTCGAGCATGCTGCCGGCGCGCTGGATTACGCTGCCCATCACGAGCGGCGCGATGATGCCGGAAAGCGTATAGAGCGCACCGTAGATCGCGAGAACCGCGCCGCGCTGCGACGTCGGCGTGAACTCGCCGAGCATGGGCGGGCAGACGACGTAGATCGCGCCGCACAGGCCGGAGCCGACCACGAGCAGGGCGATCTGGAGGCCGGCACCTTGGACGTGCGGCATCATCGCGAGGATCAGGCCGCCGACGATCAGCGGCACAGAGCCGAGCACGCCGCGGGAGATCCGCGACGTGTAGCCGCGTGCCAGCATCACCTGCGAGATCCAGCCCGTGAGAATGACGATGGTCGCCCCGAACACCCAGGGCAGGATCGAGACGAAGCCCGCCTGAGACTGCGAGAAGCCGAGGCCCTTGACGATGAAGGGCGTGAACCAGGTGAGCCCGAGCGACAGCGCCCAATAGGCGCCGAAGGTCGCGGTCACACAGCCGATGAAAGTGCGCGATGTCAGAAGCTGGAGATAGGGTATTTTCGGTTCGATCACGGCCGATGCGTGGGTGTCCAGCGGGCCTTCCTTGCCGAGTGCGAGCCAGGCGGCGACCCAGATCAGGCCGACGATTCCAAGCGCACCGAACGCATAGTGCCAGGAATGATTGACGATGATCCAGTTCAGCGCCGGGACCGCCAGGATCACGCCAAAGGCCGAACCTTGCGACAGGATTGCGGTCGGCATCGTGCGCTTCTCGTCGGGGAACCATTTGTAGACTGCGTGCATCGCCACCGAGGCCGCCGGGCCTTCGCCGGCGCCGAGCACGATGCGGCAGATCAGGAGTGTGGTGAAAGAGACGGTGCCGACCATCGGAAACTGCGTCAGCGCCCAGATCACCGCGAGCGTCAACAGCACCCAGCGGGTCGGTACCTTGTTGACGATGAAGCCCACCACGATCGCCGAGATCGAGAACAGGAAGAAGAACGACGAGCCGAGCAAACCGAACTGCTCGGGCTCGAGCTTCAGCTCGGTCATGATCGGAACGCCCGCGAGACCGACGACGATCTTGTCGGCGAAGTTCACCAGCATGAAAAGAAACAGGAGAAATGTAACGGTCCAGGCGCCCTTTGGCGTTTGCTTTTGCGTTTGCTTTTGCGTTTCCTTCGACGTTTCCTTGGACATCCCCGTCATCTTGCCCGCCGCGGGCTGCGTTGCCTGAGCGCTCATCGTTCTCCCCGTCGTCCCTTTTTGGCACTTTTTTGATGTGGTCCTCTTAGGAGCTAACAACGGCTTCAATACCAACGCAACCCGGCATTTCCGCAGCAAGTGTGCTACGCAGCAATTCCGCTATTCCGTCCGGCGCCATTCATCGTGCTGAGCATCCGAAACCTCTCCAAGACGTTCTCTTCGGCCGGTGAGCCGGTCCATGTCCTGCGCGGCGTCGATCTCGATCTCAAGGCCGGCGAACGCGTCGCACTGACCGGCGAGTCCGGCAGCGGCAAGAGCACACTGCTGCACCTGATCGCAGGGCTCGATGCCGCCGATGGCGGCACGATCCGACTGGAAGACACGGAGGTCACCAAATTGTCCGATGCGGGACGCGCGGGCCTGCGGCGCGACCGGATCGGCCTGGTGTTTCAACAATACAATCTGATCCCGAGTCTGTCGGTCGGGGATAATCTGGTGTTTCAGGCACGGATCGCCGGCCGGTACGACGAGGCTTGGTACAAGGAGCTGATCGAGCGTCTCGGGCTTGGCGGCCTGCTCAAGCGTTATCCAGAACAATTGTCGGGCGGACAGCAGCAACGGGTCGCGATTGGCCGGGCCCTGGCGACGAAGCCGTCGTTGCTGCTGGCGGACGAGCCGACCGGCAATCTCGACGAGGCCACCGCCGAGGACGTGCTGGCCTTGACGCGCGACCTCGTCACGCGCACCGGCTGCGGCTTTCTGATGGTGACGCACAGCCTGCATCTGGCCGCCGCACTCGATCGCCACGTCAACCTGCATGCCGGGCGGATCGCATGAGGCGCGCGCTCTGGGTCCTCGCCGTGCTGCTCAGCCATTGGCGGCGCCACAAGATGCAGTTCGCGACGCTCCTGATCGGGCTGATCGCGGCGACTGCGCTGTGGAGCGGCGTGCAGGCGATCAACCAGCAGGCCCGCAGCGCCTATGACCGCGCCGCGGCAACCTTCGGCGGCGCGCGCACGCCGATGCTGGTCGCGCCTGATGCCGCGACTTTTCCGCAGGAGCTGTTCGTCAAGCTGCGCCGCGCCGGCTGGCCGGTCTCGCCGATGCTGGAGGGACGGGTCCAGGTCAACGGGCGCTCGGTCCGGCTGCTCGGCATCGAGCCGGTGACGCTACCGGTCGATGTCGGCAACGCACCGCGCCTCGGCGCCGCCGATCTGAGCAGCTTCGTGGCGCCGCCGGGCCAGACGCTGGTGGCAAAGGAAACGTTGACCGACTTGCAGGAGCGGGAAGGCGCAGCGCCGCCGATCAGCAACGGCGCAATACTGCCGCCGCTGCGCGTGCTGCCGCAGCTCGTGCCCGACGTGCTCGTGGTCGATATCGGCGTGGCGCAGCGGCTGCTGAACAAGCCGGACCAGATCTCGCGGCTTCTGATCGGCAAGCCCAAGGGCAAGCCCGCGCCCTTAGCGAGCGTCGTCGGCGACCGCTTACAGCGGGTTGAGCCGGATGCGGAGACCGAGCTGGAGCGTCTCACCGACAGCTTTCACCTCAACCTCACCGCGTTCGGCCTGCTGTCGTTCTTCGTCGGTCTTTTCATCGTCAATTCAGCCGTCGGCCTCGCCTTCGAGCAGCGGCTGCCGATGCTGCGCACGCTGCGGGCCTGCGGTGCCTCGGCACGACTGGTCAACACCGTGCTGGTGGTCGAGCTCGTGGCGCTGTCGCTGGTCGCAGGCCTGATCGGGCTCGCCTGCGGCTATTTCATTGCAGCCGCGCTCTTGCCCGACGTCGCAGCATCCCTGCGAGGGCTCTACGGCGCGCAAATCCCGGGGCAGCTCAGCTTGCGTCCCGAATGGTGGCTCGCCGGGATCGGCATCAGCATTGTGGGCGCGCTTGTTGCCGCGGCGACCAGCCTGATCAAGGCTGTCAGGATGCCGGTGCTGGCGACCGCGCAGCCGCGCGCCTGGCAACAGAGGCAGAGCCGTTGGCTGATCCTGCAGAGCGGGGCTGCCTGCGCCGTGTTCGCCGTCGCGCTGTTGCTGCTCCAGTACGGGCAATCGCTGATCGCGGGCTTTGGCGTGCTGGCAGCGCTGATGCTCGGCGCGGCGTTGATCTTGCCGGCCTTCCTCGACATCATCCTGCAAACCGGGCAGCGTTTCGCGCGAAAACCGCTCGCGCTGTGGTTCTGGGCGGACAGCCGGCAGCAGCTCTCGGGATTGTCGCTGGCGCTGATGGCGCTGCTGCTCGCGCTCGCCGTCAATGTCGGGGTGTCCACCATGGTGGAAACGTTCAGCCGCACCTTCATCGGCTGGCTCAACGGGCGGCTCGCAGCCGACGTCTACATCAGCGCCTCCGACAATGCGAAAGGCGTCGCGATCCGCAACTGGCTGAAGGAGCGCAGCGATGTCCAGGCGATCCTGTCGGGCGGACGTGCCGAGGCGCAGGTGCAGGGCCAGCCGGTGGAACTGCTCGGCCTGCCCGATCACGCGCTCTATCGCGAGCGCTGGCCGCTGCTCGAAGCCGCACCCGGTGCCTGGACACAACTCATACCCGGCAATGCCGCTTTCATCAGCGAGCAGCTGAGCCGCCGCCTCAACGTCCGCGTCGGTGACGTCGTTGACGTCCCGGCGCCGGGCGGGACCTGGGAGCTCGACATCGTCGGCATCTATGCCGACTACGGCAACCCCAAGGGACAGCTGGCGGTGAATGTCGCGGCGCTGATCCGGCATTTTCCGCAGACGCCGCAGACGCGCATCGGTCTCATCGTCGCGAAGGAGAATATCCCCGGTCTGATCGCGGCGCTGCAGAAGCAGTTTGCGCTGGACGACCGCAGCGTCGCCGACCAGGCGACGGTGAAGGCGGAATCGATCCGCATCTTCAACCGGACCTTTGCGGTGACCTCGGCGCTGAACGCCTTCACCCTCGGCGTCGCCGGGATCGCGCTTCTGACCAGCCTTCTCACACTGGCGAACTCGCGCCTGCCGCAGCTTGCGCCGCTCTGGGCGATCGGTATCACGCGGCCACGCCTTGCCGCGATCGAATTGACCAAGACGCTGTCGGTCGCGCTGTTCACGTCTCTGCTGGCGGTGCCGCTCGGGCTGCTGGTGGCGTGGTGCCTGATCGCGATCGTCAATGTGAAAGCGTTCGGCTGGCGGCTGCCGTTCCATGTATTTCCGTTGCAACTGGTCGAGCTGGTGGCAGTCGCGCTGTTCGCCTCGTTGCTTGCCACCCTGCCGCCGATGATCCGACTTGCCCGGATGCAGCCGGCGAGCCTCGTCAAGGTGTTTGCCAATGAGCGCTGATGGGATTTCGCGGCGCACCTTCGCCGGCGGCATCGCCGCGCTCGCGGCAGTCCGCCGCGCAGGCGCGCAAGGCTATGCCGGGCTCGGCGAGACAGCCGACGGCTTTGCCAAGGTCACGCCGGGGAAGACGTTCGCCTTTCCGGACGATCACGGGCCGCATCCGGAGTTTCGCATCGAATGGTGGTATCTCACGGCGAACCTCGTCGATGCCAGCGGCGCGGCTTGCAGCCTGCAATGGACGCTGTTCCGACAGGCGACGCAGCCGGGGCCGCAGGGCGAAGGCTGGGCCAATCAACAGGTGTGGATGGCGCATGCCGCGGTAACGCGCGCCGACACCCACCGCTTCAACGAGCTGTTTTCCCGCGGTGGTGTGGGACAGGCCGGAGTCACGGCGAAACCGTTCTCGGCCTGGATCGACGATTGGGAGATGAACGGATCCGAGCGCACCGAAGATCGCGCTTTAGCGCCGCTGACGCTGAAGGCCTCGGGCGCCGACTTCAGTTACGTGCTGACGCTCGAGGCCGATCGTCCGGTGGTGTTGCAGGGCGCCGGCGGCTACAGCCGTAAATCGGAGCGCGGTCAGGCCTCCTATTATTACAGCCAGCCGTTCTATCGCGCCCGCGGCACGCTCACCATCGACGATAGGACGGTCGATGTTTCCGGCCAGGCCTGGATGGACCGCGAATGGAGCAGCCAGCCACTCGATGCCGACCAGACCGGCTGGGACTGGCTGTCGCTGCACCTGTCATCCGGTGACAAGCTGATGCTGTACCGGCTCCGGCAGAAGGACGGCAAAGATTATCCGTTCGGCAACTGGATCAGCGCGATGGGCGAGACGCAGATGATCGCGGGCGACGACATCCAGATGATGCCGAAAGCGACGGCTGAGGTCGCGGGACACAAGCTCCCGGTGGAATGGCAGATCGCGATCCCCTCGCGGTCGTTCTCGATCCAGTGCAAGCCGCTCAATCCACAGGCGTGGATGGGGACCGGTTTTTCCTATTGGGAAGGGCCGATCAGCTTTGCCGGTACGCATGACGGCGTTGGCTATCTCGAGCTGACCGGGTATTGAACCGGGACCTCTTCGAAGGGACTAGCGATGCATCACCTCACCGCCCTCGTCACGCTGCTGGCGATCCTGTTCTACTTCTTCACCTCCATCAACGTGTCGCGCTCGCGCACCAAAACCGGCGTCAAGGTGCCGGCAATGTCGGGCCATCCGGATTTCGAGCGCGCGTTCCGGATCCAGATGAACACGCTGGAATGGATGCCGATCTTCCTGCCGTCGCTCTGGCTTTTCGCGATTTACATCAGCGATTCCGGCGCAGCGGCGATCGGCGCGGTCTGGATCGTCGGCCGCATCGTTTACTTCATCGGCTATTCGAAGGCCGCCGCAAAACGCGGCCCGGGATTTTTTATTCAGGGTATCGCGGCCATTGCGCTGTGGGCGGGGGCGCTGGGGGCGGCGGTGCTGCGACTGGTGTGAGGCAGCCGACATACGGCCACTTGCCCCGCCGTCGTCCTGGCGGAGGCCTGGACCCATAACCACAGGACACGGTTATGGGCACGATGGCGGCGACAGCTTGTTTCAACAAGCGGCTGTCGGGGTAATGGGTCCTGGCTTTCGCCAGGACGACATAGAGATCCTCACTTCGTCAGCGGGCAGCCGCTCTCCTTGGCAGTGAAGAACGCCTTCTCGCCGGGAACGACCGCGAGCTGCTTGTAATAGTCCCAGGGCTTCTTCGATTCCGCGGGCTTCTTGACCTCGAACAGATACATGTCGTGGACCATGCGGCCGTTCTCGAGCACCTTGCCGCCTTGCGCGAAGTCGTCGTCGACCGGCAGCTCCTTCAGCTTCTTGGCGACCGCATCCGGATCCTTGGACCCGGCGGCCTTGACCGCCTTGAGATAGCTCAGCGTCGCCGAATAGGTGCCGGCCTGGATCATGTTCGGCATCCGGCCGGTGCGCTTGAGAAAGCGTTCGCCGAGATGGCGCGTGCGGTCGTTGATGTCCCAGTAATAGCCCTCGGTCAGCACCAGGCCTTGCGCGGCCTGCAAGCCGAGGCCGTTCACTTCGGCGAGCGTCATCAAGAGGCCCGCGAGCTTCTGGCCACCGGAGACGATGCCGAACTCGGACGCCTGCTTGATCGAATTGGTGGTGTCGAGGCCGGCATTGGCAAGGCCGACGATCTTCGCCTTCGAGCTCTGCGCCTGGAGCAGGAAGGAGGAGAAGTCCGAGGAGTTGAGCGGCACGCGCACCGAACCGAGCACCTTGCCGCCATTGGCGGTGACGATCTCGCTGGTGTCCTTCTCCAGCGCGTAGCCGAAGGCGTAGTCCGCGGTGAGGAAGAACCAGCTGTCGCCGCCGGCCTTGGTCAGCGAGCCGCCGGTGCCGACACCGAGCGCGCGGGTGTCATAAGCCCAGTGGAAGCCATAGGGCTGGCAGGCATCGCCGGTGAGGCGCGAGGTCGCAGCGCCGACGACGATGTCGATCTTCTTCTTTTCCTTGGAAAGCTCGTGGATCGCGAGCGCGACCGATGAGGTCGTCAGCTCCGTGATCATGTCGACGTTCTCGACATCGTACCAGCGGCGCGCGATCGAGGTCGCGAGATCCGGCTTGTTCTGGTGGTCGGCGGTGACGAGCTCCACCTTCTGGCCCAGCACCTCGCCGCCGAAATCCTCGATCGCCATCCGGGCGGCCTCGACCGACCATTTGCCGCCGTAATCGGCGTAGACGCCGGACTGGTCGTTGAGGATGCCGATCTTGACGCCTTGCGCAGAGGCCGGCGCGGCCAGCAGCAAAGCCGAAATTGCGACAGCGGCCAAAAGTGCTGATTTCATCTGTTAGCTCCCAGCAGTTTTCTGTTTTGAAATCGCGCGGATACTAGTGAAGAACCCCGGCGGTGCCCATCCATTGCATGTTGGTCGTTAGTATGAAGGGCGTGCCAAGCAAACGGCGTCGTCCCGGCCTAGTACGCAATTGCGCACGGGGGCCGGGACCCATACCGCGGAATCCCTCGGTTGCGGTCGGTAGGAGTACCGAACGACGAATCTTCACTAAACCACGTTCGAGGGTTATGGGTCCCGGCCTTCGCCGGGACGACAGCGTGAATATTGAAGGGTCGGTGGCGCGCCATTTGATACTTATCAGCCCACCGCCTTCGGCTTCCCCTCGTTCTTCCCCTCGGCCAGGTTCCGCACCACCACATAGAAGATCGGCGTGAACAGAAGCCCAAACAGGGTGACACCGATCATGCCGAAGAACACGGCGACGCCGACGGCTTGCCGCATCTCCGAGCCCGAGCCGGACGAGATCACCAGCGGCAAGACGCCGAGGATGAAGGCGAAGGACGTCATCAGGATCGGCCGCAGGCGCAGGCGGCAGGCGTCGATCACGGCCTCCAGCCGCGGCTTGCCTTCTTTCTCGATGTCGCGCGCGAACTCGACGATCAGGATCGCGTTCTTTGCCGCCAGCCCCACCAGCACGACGAAACCGATCTGGGTGAGGATGTTGACGTCCTGCCCCATGATGCGCACGCCGATGGTGGCCGCCAACAGGCACATCGGCACGATCAGGATCACCGCGAACGGCAGGGTCCAGCTGCCGTATTGCGCGGCAAGCACCAGATAGACGAACAGCACGCAGATCGGGAATACGTAGAGACCCGCATTGCCGCCCGTGATCTGCTGGTAGGACAGATCGGTCCACTCGAAGCTGAAGCCACTCGGGAGGGTGTCGTCGGCGAGCTTCTTGATCGCGTTGAGCGCGGTGGTCGAGCTGGTGCCCGGCGCCGGCTCGCCCTGCAGCTCGGAGGCCGCGTAGAGATTGTAGCGCGCGACGCGGTCAGGGCCGGAAACGTCCTTGAACTCGACCACGCTGCCGAGCATCACCATGTCGCCGGAGGCGTTGCGCGTGCGCAACCGCGAGAGATCGCTCGGCTCTTTCCGGAACGGGAAGTCGGCCTGCGCGGTGACGTGGTAGGTGCGGCCGAACAGGTTGAAGTCGTTGACATAAGTCGATCCGAAATAGGTCTGGATCGTGTCGTTGATGCCGGCGATGGGAACGCCGAGCTTCTGCGCCTTGGTGCGGTCGATGTCGACGAAGAGCTGCGGCGTATTGGCCGAGAACGGCGAGAACACGGAGGGAGCGAGCAGCGAGGGCGATTTGCGCGCCGCGGCGACAAGCTCGTCAGTAGCCGCGGCGAGCATCTCCGGCCCACGGCCCTGGCGGTCCTGGATGCGGATGGTGAAGCCGCCACCGGTGCCGATGCCGGGCACGGCCGGCGGCGGAATCACGATGATGAAGGCACCCTGAATCGCGGCCAAGCGTTTGCGCAGCTCGACCGTGATGGCGTTCGCAGACAATCCTTTCTTGATCCGCGCCTCGGGCTCGTCGAACACTGGGAAGAGCGCCGCCGCGTTGCCGGCCTGCGTCCGCGTCGCGCCGGAGAAGCCGGCGAAAGCGGCCACGCGGATGATACCCGGCGTATCCAGCGCGATCCGCTCGATCTCGCGCACGACCTCGGTGGTGCGCGCCAGCGAAGCGGCGCCCGGCAATTGCACGGAGATGATGACGTAGCCGCGGTCCTGCGCCGGAATAAAGCCTTGCGACGTGGTGGCGATCAGCCAGCCGGCGCTGCCGATCAGCACGACGTAGATCAGGATCATCACCGCCGAATGCCGGATCACGAAATTGGCGAGGCCGGCGTAGCCATGCGCGAGACGGTCGAACACGCGGTTAAACACGCCAGTGAAAGCGTTCCAGCCGCGTGCAACAAGATTCCAGCGCGCGGGCGGCCGTTTCTCCTCGTGGGGGACGAGGAGAAGCGAGGCCAGCGCCGGCGATAGCGTCAACGAGCAGAAGCAGGAGATTGCGGTCGCGACCGCAATGGTGACGGCGAATTGCTGGAAGAACTGACCCGAAATTCCGCCCAGAAATGCGGTCGGGACGAACACCGCGCACAGCACCAGCGCGATCGACACCAATGCGCCGCCGACCTCCTCCATGGTCTTCAGCGCGGCATCGCGCCGGCTCATGCCATGCTCGAGATGCCGCTCGACATTCTCGACCACCACGATGGCGTCGTCGACCACGATACCGACGGCGAGAACGAGCCCGAACAGCGTGAGATTGTTGATCGAGAAGCCGAGCGCCGCCATCACCGCGAAGGTGCCGACCAGCGAAACCGGAATCGCGATGATCGGAATGATCGCGGGACGCCATCCCTGCAGGAACACCAGCACGACGACGACCACGAGCAACATGGCCTCGTAGATGGTCTTGATCAGCTCGTGGACGGACTGCGCGATGAACTCGGTCGGGTTGTAGCCGATATTGAAGTCGAGGCCTTTCGGAAAGGTCTCCTTCAGCTTCGTCATGGTGTCCGAAATGTTCTTCGCGGTCGCGAGCGCGTTCGATCCCGGCCGCTGCGTCACCAGCATGGCGACCGCCGATTTGCGCAGCAGGAAGCTGTTGGTGGAGTAGGCGAGAGCACCAAGCTCGATACGGGCGACGTCGCGCAGGCGCACCGTGCGGCCGTCGGAGCCGGCCTTGATCAGGATGTCCTCGAACTGCTTCTGGTCTTTCAATCGCCCGGTGAAGGTGAGGTTCGGCTGGAAGGCGCGGTCGGCGATCGGCGGTTCGGCGATCTGGCCGCCCGCGATCTGCACGTTCTGCGCGCGGATCGCGGCGAGCACCTCGGTTGCGGTCAGGCCGAGATTGGCGATCCGGTCAGGATCGAGCCATAGCCGCATCGAATAATCGCGCGCGCCGAAGATCTGGATGTCGCCGACGCCGTCGATCCGCAGCAGCTGATCGCGGACCTGGAGCAGCGCATAGTTGGAGATGTAGAGCTGGTCGAACGTGTCGTCGGGCGACAGCATGAACACGACCATCAGGATGTCGGGCGAGTTCTTGCGCGTGGTGACGCCGTTGCGCTGAACCTCTTCAGGCAAACGCGGCTGCGCGATCGCAACGCGGTTCTGCACCAGCACCTGGGCTTTGTCGAGATCGGTGCCGAGCTTGAAAGTGACGGTGATGGTGAGCTGGCCGTTCGAGGTCGCCTGGCTGTAGAGATACAGCATGTCCTCGACGCCGTTGATCTCCTGCTCGATGGGTGCGGCAACCGTGTCGGACACGGTCTGCGCGGAGGCGCCGGGATATTGCGTGGTGACGACGACGGTCGGCGGCACCACTTGCGGATATTCGGAGACCGGCAGCGTGGTATAGGCCAGCGCGCCGACGATCAGCAGCACGATCGACAGCACCATCGCCAGGATGGGCTGGTTGATGGAGAGACGGCCAAGATTCATGATTTGCCACCGGCGGGCGCTGGTGCCGTCTGCGGTGCGACCTTGGCACCGACGCGGGCGCGCTGGATGCCGTTGACGATGACGCGGTCGTCCGCCTTCAATCCCTCGCGGATCACGCGCAGGCCCTCGTCGAGCGGTCCGAGCGTCACGGGACGCGCCTCGACGGTGTCGTCCGGCTTGACCACGAACACGATCTTGCGGGACTGGTCAGTTGCGACCGCAACGTCGGGGATCAGCAGCGCTTCATAGGGCGCGCTGCCGATCAGTCTGATACGCCCGAACTGACCGGGCAGGATCGAAAGATCGGTGTTCTTGACCACGGCGCGGCTGCGCAGCGTGCCGGTGGAGACATCGAGGCGGTTGTCGAGGAAATTGATGCTGCCTTCACGGGATGGTTTCGTCTCGCCGGCGAGCGTCACCTGCACCGGGTTCGCCGTATCGCGCGAACTCGGGCGGCGGCCTTCGAACCACAGCTTGCTGTATTTGATGAAGGTCGCCTCATCCATGTCGAAATAGATATAGATCGGGTCGAGCGTCACGATCGAGGTGAGCAGCGTCGACGTTCCGGTATCGCTGCCCTGCACGAGATTGCCAGGGCTGACAAGGTGGCGGCTGACGCGGCCGGTCAGCGGCGCCGTCACATGCGTGAATTCGATATTGAGCTTGGCGACTTTGAGCGCACCCTCGGCCTGTGTTTCGGCAGCGTGCGCAGCCTGCAAGGCCTGACGGCGCTGATCGACCACCTGCTCGGAGACGGCGCTGGTCTGCACCAGGCTCAAACCGCGATCGAGCTCCCGCTTTGCAAGCTCCACCTTGGCACGGGCATCGGAAAGCTGCCCCTCGGCCTGCGTGGCCACCGCCTCGAACGGACGTGGGTCGATGACGTAGAGCAGATCGCCCTGACGCACGATGGCGCCATCCTGGAATTCGACAGAGTTGACGAACCCGCCGACGCGCGGGCGGACCTGCACCTCCTCCATCGCCTCGAAGCGGCCGGTGAACTCGTCCCAATCGGTGACGGTGCGCTTGACCGGTTGGGCGACGGTTACCGGCGCCGGCGGGGGAGCGCTCGCTTGCGAGGCCGGCTGGCCGCAACCGGTGAGCACGAACGCCGCGGCGAGAAGGCCGACGATGGCGTAAGGCCGAGGCGAAACGAAATCGTGCGTTTTGACAAATTGCTCGCTTCCGTCCGGTCCAGTCATCCCAGGTCCTCGCATCAAAGCCGCGGAAAAAGCAGGGTACGCCTGTACCCGCGGGCGCCACAAGATGGGTGGCAATGATGAACTCTTCAAGACCAAAGCGCAGGCAATGCTCGGAGGAATGCCCTGGCCGGATGACGGGTTGACAGGGCTTGTTGGCCTCTCCCCGTAAGCCGGGAGAGCAAGCGGAGAGTGCGTTAGCGTCTTCGCACATGACGGGCGGAGCCGGCTCGGCTAGATTGCTCCTCATAAAACAAGACGAATTGTCCGGGGAGGACAGGCGTGCACCAGGGACGTGTCGTTTACGGCGCGATCGAGGAAGTCGTGTTCGGCCACCCCGCGGCCGAGGCCGTGGTCGCCCAGATGGACCGGCTGGGGACGCGCCGCGCCTTCCTGATGGTCTCGGGCACGCTCAACCGGCAGACCGACGAAATCGCCAAGATCAAACAAGCCCTGGGCACAAATTGCGCGGGCGTCTTCGATGCCATGCCGGCGCACACCCCGCGCGAGGCGGTGATCGCCGCCACCAATGCGGCGCGCGAAGCGGGCGCCGACCTGATCGTCACCGTGGGCGGCGGCTCGATCACCGACGGCGCCAAGGCGGTGCAGCTCTGCCTCGCCAACGGCATCGACGATGTCGACGGCATCGAGCGTATCCGCGTGCACAAGGGCGTCGCGCCCGAGATGACGGCGCCGACCGTGCGTCAGATCAGCGTGCCGACCACGATCGCCGGCGGCGAGTTCAGCTCGATCGCAGGCGTCACCGACCGCACCGCCCATGTGAAACAGATGCTACGGCATCCGCTCAGCGTTCCGCGCGCGACCATCCTCGATCCCGCCATCACCGTGCACACGCCGGAATGGCTATTCCTCTCGACCGGCATCCGCGCCATCGATCATTGCGTCGAGGCGATCTGCTCGCGCGAGACGCACCCCTATGCCGACGCGCAATCGGTGAAGGGCCTCGCCATGCTCGCCGACGCGCTGCCACGGGTGAAGGCTGACCCTGCTGACCTCGACGCGCGAATGGATGCGCAGATCGGCACCTGGCTGTCGATGGGCGCGCTCGCCGCTGGCGTGCCGATGGGCGCGAGCCACGGCATCGGTTACGTGCTGGGCGCAGCCTTCGACGTACCGCATGGCTACACCTCCTGCGTCATGCTGCCGGCCGTGATGCGCTGGAATGCGCGCGACAATGCCGAGCGCCAGATGATCGTCGCGGCCGCAATGGGCTTTCCCGGCCACGCGGCAGCCGATGTGCTCGATGCCTTCATCCGCTCGCTCGGCATGCCGCGCAGCCTCGCCGATGTGCGCGTCTCGCCGGAGCATTTCGACGCCATCGCGGACGCTGCGATGCGCACGAACTGGATCCCGCGCAACCCGCGCAAGATCGACAGCCCCGCTCAAGTGCGCGAAATCCTGCTTCTTGCCGCATGATCCAAAGCCGGAGGACTGATGTACCCAGGTCAGCATGCCCGCCTGCGCCCACTCCAGCCCGCCTTCATCATGGCGACGACCGGCGAGGCCGTCACCTATCGCGAGCTCGATGCGCGCAGCAATCGGCTGGCGCACCTGTTCCGCAAGTATGGCCTGAAGCGGCTCGACCACTACTCGATCTTCATGGAGAACAATTCCCGCTACCTCGAAGCCTGCGGCGCGGGCGAGCGCTCCGGCCTCTACTACACCTGCATCAACTCGTTCCTGACGCCGGGCGAGTTCGCCTATCTCCTGGTCAACAGCCAGTCGAAAATCCTGATCACGTCGGTTGCGAAGCTCGATATCGCCCGCGAGGCGATCAAGGTCTGCCCCGACATCAAGCTGTGCATCGTCGCCGACGGCCCGGGCGAGAGCGAGCGCATCGTCGGCCTCACTGAGGTAACCGCCGACCTGCCGAAGACGCCGATCCCGGATGAATGGCTCGGCACCGCCATGCTGTATTCATCGGGCACGACGGGACGGCCAAAAGGGATTCTGCGGCCGCTTCCGGAGGAGCCGCCGAAACACAATCTGCCGTTGTTCGATTTCCTGACAAAGCTTTGGCACTACCGCGAGGGCATGATCTACCTGTCGCCGGCGCCGCTCTATCATTCGGCGCCGCAGGCCGCCGTGAACCTCACGATCCGCATGGGCGGCACCGCGATCATCATGGAGAATTTCGATCCCGAGCGTTACCTCCAGCTCGTCGAGCGGTGGGGTATCACTCACACCCAGTTGGTGCCGACGATGTTCTCGCGCATGCTCAAGCTGCCGGAGGAGGTGCGCACGCGCTACGACCTGTCGTCGCTCGAGATCGCGATCCATGCCGCCGCGCCCTGCCCCGCCCTGGTCAAGGACGACATGATCAAATGGTGGGGACCGATCATCCACGAGTACTACGGCGCGACCGAAGGCCTTGGCTTCACCGCCTGCGACAGCGCGGAATGGCTCGCCCATCGCGGCACCGTCGGCAAGGTCCTGCTCGGCGATCTCCACATTCTCGACGAAAACATGAAGCCATGCCCGACCGGCACGCCGGGTCAGGTCTGGTTCAAGACGGCCTCGCCATTCGAATATTTCAACGACCCGGAGAAGACCAGGGAAGCGCGCTCGGCCGACGGCAGCATGAGCACGGTCGGCGACGTCGGCTATGTCGACGAGGATCGTTTCCTTTATCTAACGGACCGCGCGACCTTCATGATCATCTCCGGCGGCGTGAACATTTATCCGCAGGAGTGCGAGAATCTGTTGATCACCCATCCGAAGGTTGCGGACGCCGCGGTGTTCGGCGTGCCCAATTCCGATCTCGGCGAAGAGGTGAAGGCGGTGGTGCAGCCGATGCCCGGGGCCGTGCCGGGCGAGGCGCTCGCCGAGGAGCTGATCGCGTTCTGCGGGGCGTCGCTGTCGCGGCAAAAGGTGCCGCGCTCGGTCGATTTCGAGAAGGAGTTGCCGCGGCTGCCGACGGGGAAGCTGTACAAGCGGCTGCTGCGGGACCGGTATTGGGGGAACAAGGCGTCAAGGATTGTGTGAAGGGCCGCTGTCGCCGGAGAAACTTCCCTCTCATCGTGAGAGACACCCCTGCGGCCTTCCGTCGTCCGAATTGCCGAGAGAGTAGCGGACCTTGACGGTTGCCTCACCGCGCACGCGCCGCTATCGTCGGGACAAACAGGCCGCAAAAGGCCGATGTCCAGGGAGGACGAGGATGCGGAGCGTACGGGCGCTCGCCGCGACGGCGGCGCTATCTTTGCTTGCGTTTTCGAGCGTTGCACTCGCCAGCGAGCCCAAGCAGGGCGGCATTTTGCGGATGTACCACCGCGACAGTCCCGGCAATGCCTCGATCCACGAAGGCGCGACCTACTCGCTCAACGTTCCCTTCATGCCGGTGTTCAACAACCTCGTCATCTACAAGCAGGACGTGGCGCAGAACAGCATGGACACCATCGTGCCCGAGCTCGCCGAGAGCTGGGCCTGGGTCAACGACAACAAGACGCTGACCTTCAAGCTACGCCAGGGCGTGAAGTGGCACGACGGCAAGCCGTTCACCTCGGCGGACGTCAAATGCACCTTCGACATGCTGATGGGCAAGTCGCAGCAGAAGTTCCGGCAGAACCCGCGCAAGAGCTGGTACGAACAGGTCAACGACGTCTCCACCAACGGCGATCTCGAGGTCTCCTTCAATCTGAAGCGGCCACAGCCTTCGCTGCTGGCGCTGCTCGCCTCGGGCTACACGCCGGTCTATCCCTGCCACGTCTCGCCCGGCGACATGCGCACGCACCCGATCGGCACCGGGCCGTTCAAGTTCGTCGAGTTCAAGGCCAATGAATCGATCAAGCTGACCCGCAATCCCGACTATTGGCGCAAGGGCCGGCCCTATCTCGACGGCATCGAGTTCACCATCATCCCGAACCGCTCCACCGCGATCCTCGCGTTCGTCGCCGGCAAGTTCGACATGACCTTCCCGACCGAGGTGAGCATCCCGCTGCTCAAGGACGTCAAATCGCAGGCGCCGAACGCGGTCTGCGTGGTCGAGCCCAACAATGTCGCCACCAACATCATCGTCAATTCGTCCGCGCCGCCGTTCGACAATATCGACATCCGTCGCGCCATGGCGCTGTCGCTCGACCGAAAGGCCTTCATCTCGATCTTGTTCGAGGGCCAGGGTGACATCGGCGGCACCCTGCTGCCGCCGCCGAATGGGCTGTGGGGGATGCCGAAGGAGATGCTCGAGACCATTCCGGGCTACGGCCCCGACATCAACGCCAACCGTGAGGAAGCGAAAAAGCTGATGCAGAAGGCCGGCTATGGGCCGGATAAGCATCTCGCCGTCAAGGTCTCGACCCGCAACATTCCGGTCTACCGCGATCCTGCGGTGATTCTGATCGATCAGCTCAAGAGTATCTATATCGACGGCGAGCTCGACGTGGTCGAGACCGCAAACTGGTTCCCGAAGATCGCGCGGAAGGATTACATGCTCGGGCTCAATTTGACCGGCAATGCCGTCGACGACCCCGACCAGTCCTTCTACGAGAACTATTCCTGCGGCTCCGAGCGCAACTACACCAATTACTGCAACAAGGAGATCGAAAAGCTGTTCGACGTGCAGTCCCAGGAGACCGACATTAACAAGCGCAAGAAGCTGGTGTGGGACATCGACAAGAAGCTGCAGGAGGACGTCGCCCGCCCGATCATCTTCCACGCACGTACCGGCAGCTGCTGGCAACCTTACGTCAAGGGCGTGACGGTGATGTCGAACAGCTCCTACAATGGCTATCGCTACGAGGACGTCTGGATGGACAAGTAGCGCGGGCGGCTGACGGGTTCGACGGGAGGCGATGCATGTTTGCCTATCTGGTGCGGCGCCTGTTGCTGATGCTCCTGACCCTGTTCGGGATCTCGATCGTCATCTTCTTCCTGCTGCGCATCGTCCCCGGGAATATCGTCGACATCCTGTTCGCCGCCGCGGGCTATGTGGACCCCGCCGACAAGGCCAATCTGGAGAAGGAGCTCGGCATCGACCAGCCGCTGGTGGTGCAATATTGGCACTGGATCAGCGGCTTCCTGCGCGGCGATTTTGGCTACTCCTACGTCTCCGAGAAGCCGGCGCTCCAGGAGATCCTGCCACGGATCCCGATCACCGCACGGCTCGCGGGCCTGGCGCTGTTGTTCTCGACCTCGATCGGCATCCCCCTTGGCGTGATCAGCGCGGTGAAGCAGGGAACGAGGCTCGACTACGCATTGCGTGTGGTGAGCCTCAGCGGATTGTCGCTGCCTTCGTTCTGGCTTGGCCTGCTCATCCTCACCGCCTCGGTGGCGATGTTCAACCAGATGCCGATCTTCAACCCGAATCCAGCGACTTGGCTGGAAGCGTTTGCGACCTATGCCGTGCCCGCCGCAGCCGTCGGCTTCCGCAGCGCGGCACTGACCATGCGCATCACGCGATCCTCGATGCTGGAGGTGCTGCGGCAGGACTATATCCGCACCGCGCGTGCCAAGGGCGCATCGGACGCCGCTGTGAACTATCAGCATGCGCTGAAGAATGCGATTCTGCCCGTCATCACCGTGATTGGCATCGAAGCGGCGTTCCTGATCGGCGGCCTCATCGTGACGGAGACGGTGTTCAACATCCCCGGCGTCGCGCGCTTCCTGGTCGAGGCGATTCGCTGGCGCGATTATCCGATCGTGCAGAACCTGGTGATGCTGATTGCCATCGTCGTGGTGAGCGCGAATTTCATCGTGGACATGCTGTACGCGGTGTTCGACCCGCGTATCCGGTACACGGATTAGGAGAACCTGTTGGCTGCGATCGACTATGACGTTGAACTGAGGCGCGCCGGGGCGCACGCGACCGTCGGCTGGCGGCGCGTGCTGTTTTTGGCGCAGCGGCATGTGCTGGGCGCGGCCGGGCTCGTCATCATGACCCTGTTCGTGTTCACCGCGATCTTCGCCGACTTCATCGCGCGTTACGATCCGCTGACGATCGATGCCGCTCGGGCACTGGCGCGTCCAAGCCTGGCACACTGGATGGGCACGGATTCCTTCGGCCGCGATGTCTTCAGCCGCATCATTCATGGCGCGCGGATCTCGCTCGCGGTCGGCATCGGCTCGACGGCGCTCGGCGGCAGCATCGGCGTGATCGTCGGCCTCACCTCCGGCTATCTCTCCGGCTGGGTCGATCTCGTGTTCCAGCGCGTCTCCGATGTCCTCCAGGCGCTGCCGCTGCTGGTGCTGGCCCTGATCATGACCGCGGCGCTTGGGCCGTCCTTGCCGAACGTCATCATTGCGATCGCCATTCCGCTGATCCCGACCGTCTCGCGCGTCATCCGCGCCAACACGCTGGCGCTGCGCGAGCTGCCATTCATCGAGGCCGCCAAGTCGATCGGCATGAGCGAGGTACGCATTGCGCTCCGTCACGTGCTGCCGAATACGCTGGCGCCGCTGATCGTGCTTGCGACGGCCCAGCTCGGCTCGACTATCCTCACGGAAGCCTCGCTCTCCTTCCTCGGCCTCGGCATTCCCGAGCCGTACCCGTCGTGGGGGCGCATGCTCTCTGAATCCGCCGCCGAATATGTCCGCACGGCGCCATGGCTGGTGATCTTCCCGGGCATCGCCATCAGCCTCGCGGTGTTCGGCGCCAATCTGTTCGGTGACGCCTTGCGCGACATCCTCGATCCCCGGCAGCGCGGCTGATGGCTGAGAACTCCGATCTCGTGATCGAGGTGAAGAACCTGAAGACGGTGTTCTTCACCAACTCCGGTCTGTTCAAGGCCGTCGATGATGTTTCCTTCACGGTGAAGCGCGGCGAGACGCTGGCGATCGTCGGCGAATCCGGCTGCGGCAAGAGCGTCACTGCACTATCGCTGATGCGGCTGGTGCCGGATCCACCCGGCCGCATCGTCGGCGGCTCCGTCACGCTCGAAGGCACCGACCTTCTGACGCTGGACGAAGCAGAGATGCGTGCCGTCAGGGGCAACCGCATCTCGATGATCTTCCAGGAGCCGATGACCTCGCTCAATCCGGTGATGCGGATCGGCGACCAGATCGTCGAGACCGTGCGGCTGCACCGGAACATGTCGAGCAAAGAGGCCCGGGGCATCGCAATCGAGATGCTGCGCCTGGTGCGCATCCCCGAGCCGGCTCGGCGCGCGCGGGAATATCCGCATCAGCTGTCCGGCGGCATGCGCCAGCGCGCCATGATCGCGATGGCGCTGGCGTGCCGGCCGGTGCTGCTGATCGCGGACGAGCCCACGACCGCGCTCGACGTCACCATCCAGGCGCAGATTCTGGCGCTGATCCTAGACCTTCAGAAAGAGCTCGGCACCGGGCTCGTGCTGATCACGCATGATCTCGGCGTCGTCGCGCAGACCGCGCAACGCGTCATCGTGATGTATGCGGGACGCAAGGTCGAGGAAGCGAGCGTCGAGGCGCTGTTCGCCGCGCCAAAGCACCCCTACACGCGCGGATTGATGGCATCGATCCCGGCGGTGCCGGCGCCCGGCGTTGCCGCGCCGGCACGGTTGAACGAAATTCCCGGCACCGTGCCGTCGCTGGTGGGGCTGCCCAAAGGTTGCGCGTTCGCGCCACGCTGCAAGCTCGCGATCAAGCGCTGCGAGGCCGAATATCCGCCGCTCATCGATTGGGGCGGCGGCCATCTCGCGGCCTGCTGGCGCGCAGCCGAAGTGGCGGAGGTGGCATGACCGACGCACTGCTCGAAGTCACCGAACTCAAGAAGCACTATCCGGTGCGCGCCGGCGTGTTGCGCCGACAAATCGGCACAGTGCATGCGGTCGACGGCGTCTCGTTTTCGGTTGGGGTCGGGGAGACGCTGGGCCTTGTCGGCGAATCCGGCTGCGGCAAGTCGACGGTGGCGCGCAGCGTGCTGCGGCTGGTCGAGCCGACCTCGGGCCAGATTCGCCTCGAAGGCGAGGACATCACGCATCTCTCCAAGTCCGCGCTGCGGCCACACCGTCGTTCGATGCAGATCGTATTCCAGGATCCTTTCGCCTCGCTCAACCCGCGCATGACTGCCGGAGACATCGTGGGCGAGCCGCTGTTCGTGCACGGGCTCGCGACCGGCAAAGCGCTGGAGGCACGTACCGCACAGCTGTTCGAGCAGGTTGGCTTGCGGCCCGACCAGATGCGCAACTTCCCGCATCAATTCTCCGGCGGCCAGCGCCAGCGCATCTGCATCGCCCGCGCGCTGGCGCTCGGGCCCCGCCTGATCGTCTGCGACGAGCCGGTCTCCGCGCTCGATGTCTCGATCCAGGCGCAGGTGATCAATCTCCTGATCGATCTGCAACGGCAGCACGGCTTCTCCTACCTCTTCATCGCGCATGACCTCGCCGTGGTCGCCCATATCAGTCACCGCGTCGCCGTGATGTATCTCGGCCGCATCGTCGAGATCGCGGACAAGGACGAGCTGTTCCGCAATCCGCGCCATCCCTACACGCAGGCCCTGCTCGCCTCGGTACCGGTCGCCAACCCGCTCGCCAAAAAGCTCGTGCCGCTGGTCGACGGCGACGTGCCAAGCCCGGTCAATCCGCCGCCGGGCTGTGCGTTTCACACCCGCTGCCGGTATGCGATGGAGCGATGCAGGACGGAACGACCGGCGTTGGTGGACGCGGGGGACGGGCACCAGGTGGCGTGCTTGCTCAATGGCGGAACGGGGCGGAGCCAGTAGCTCCGCTGTCGTCCCGGCCTTCGCCGGGGCGACGAGTTGAGCTTGCCGCCCTACTCAGCCCCGATCTCCGCCACGATCCGGCCCGTTGTCACCTGCTCGCCCTCGGCGACGTCGATCGCGGCGACGACGCCGTCGATGCCGGCCTTGTGGACATGCTCCATCTTCATCGCTTCCAGCGTCATCACCGGCTGGCCGGCAGTGACGCGGTCGCCCGGCTTGACCAGGACGGCAACGACGCGGCCGTTCATGGCAGCGCGAACCTTGCCGTCTCCGTTGCTTGCGGCCGCCTTCGGCGCGGCGAGGGTGAGATCGGTCGCCGCGAGCGGGATGCCGCGGCGCTGGAGGTGGAGCCGGTCGCCGTCGCGCAGGAATTTGGCACTGTCCATCACGCCGTCATGGCGGAAGCGAATCACGTCGAGATCGAGTTGGTCGATCTCGAACTTGTCTTGCCGGCCGTCCCTGGCAACAATGTAGCTGCCATCGCGCTCGCGCCAGACTTCTAGCTCAAGCGCCTGGCCTGCGATCTCGATTTTCGCCGGCAGCGGGAACGTTGCCGCGAGGCTCCGTCCGCGGCGCCACGACGGTGCCTGGGGGTTCGTGACGTAGAGCAGCAGGCCGGCCAAGGCCATGTCGAATGCGGCGTCCGCGCGCGGCGCCAGCAGCTCGTCGCGATGGGCACCAATGAACGCCGTGGTCGCCTCGCCTTTGGCGAAGCCGGGATGACGCAGGCATGACATCAGGAAAGTCTGATTGGTAGTCACACCAAATCCGGTCAGTTGCTCCAGGCCGACGATCAGCCGCCCCCTCGCCTCCTCGCGGGTCGCGCCATGGCCGATCACCTTCGCGATCATGGAATCGTAGAACGGCGGAATCTCGGAGCCCGATTGCAGCGCATGTTCGACGCGGATGCCATCCGGCACCTGCCAGCGCGCCATGCGCCCGGACTGCGGCATGAAATCCTGCGCGGCGTCCTCCGAGCACAGCCGCACCTCGATGGCGTGGCCTGTGAAGCGAATGTCCTGCTGCTTGAGCGGCAGCGACTCGCCGCGCGCGACGCGCAGCTGCAATTCGACGAGATCGAGCCCGGTGATGGCCTCGGTGACGGGATGCTCGACCTGGAGACGCGTATTCATCTCCATGAAGTAGAATCCGCCGCTCGCATCGAGCAGAAATTCGAGCGTGCCGGCGCCCTCGTAACGCAACGCCTTCACCGCGGCGACCGCGACCTCGCCCATCTTCGCACGCAGGTCGGGCGTGACTGCGGTCGACGGCGCCTCCTCGATTAGTTTCTGGTGCCGCCGCTGCACCGAGCAGTCGCGCTCGCCAAGATGGATGGCGTTGCCATGGCTGTCGCCGAACACCTGAATTTCGATGTGACGGGGATTCTGGATGGCGCGTTCGAGGATCACCGTGGGATCGCCAAACGCCGCCTTCGCCTCGGACCGCGCGCTACGCAGTGCCTCGGGGAACGAATTGGCATCCGCAACGAGCCGCATCCCGCGTCCACCGCCGCCGGCGACCGCCTTGATCATCACGGGAAAGCCGATCTCTCTCGCCTCCGCGAGCATGACTTCATCGCCCTGATCGGCGCCCTGATAGCCGGGCACGACGGGCACGCCGGCCTTTTTCATGATCTCCTTGGCACCGGCCTTGTTGCCCATTGTCTCGATCGCCTGCGGCGACGGGCCGATGAAGACGAGGCCGGCATCCTTGCAGGCTTGCGCAAACTCCTCGTTCTCGGCGAGGAAGCCATAGCCGGGATGAACGGCATCCGCGCCGCTGGCCTTTGCGGCCGCTATGATCGCGGCGATGTTGAGATAGGACTGCGCCGGCAGCGCTTCGCCGACTCGCACGGCCTGGTCGGCCTGTTGCACATGAAGCGCATCCCTATCCGCATCCGAATAGACCGCGACGACGCCGAGGCCGAGCTTCCGCGCGCTGCGCATCACCCGCAGTGCGATCTCGCCGCGATTGGCGATCAGGACCTTGAAGAACGGCCGGTGCTGCACTGATCCGTTCCTCATGGGCGGGCCACCGAGAATTGCATGCGCTGTGGGCTCCGCGCGTCACCTTCACGACAGATCGCGAGCACTTCGGACAGCACCGCGCGGGTGTCGCGCGGATCGATCACGCCGTCGTCGAGCACGCGCGCGCTGGTCGAGAACACGTCCATCTGGCCGTCGAACACGCCGACGATCTGCGCCTTCATGCCATCGAGCTTTTCTTTTTCGACCGGCTTGCCGCGACGCGCGGCTGCGGCTTCGGTGACGATCGCCATGGTCTCGGCGGCCTGCTCACCGCCCATCACGGCAGTCTTGGCGTTGGGCCAGGAGAAGCAGAAGCGCGGATGGAAGCCGCGCCCGCACATGCCGTAATTGCCGGCGCCGAACGAGGCGCCGCAATAGATGGTGATCTGCGGCACTGTCGCCGACGTCACCGCCTGGATCATCTTGGAGCCATGCTTGATCATGCCGGCTTCTTCGTAAGCTTTGCCGACCATGTAGCCGGTGGTGTTGTTCAGATAGAGCAGCGGCGTTCGGGTTTGGCAGCACGCCTGGATGAAATGCGTCGCCTTGTTGGCACCGGCCGGATCGAGCGGACCGTTGTTGGTGATGATGCCGATGGTCTGGCCCTCGATGCGGGCATGGCCGCAGACGGTGGCCGGGCCGTAGTTCGGCGCCATCTCGGTGAAGTCGGAATCATCGACGATACGTGCGATCACCTGCTTCATGTCCACGGAGCGCTTGTGGTCCATCGGCATAATGCCGAGCAGTTCGTCTTGATCGTAGCGCGGCGGCTTATATTCCGCGCTCGCCCTGCCCGGCCGTTCCCATTCCAGCGCCGCCGTGATCTCGCGCGCGATGCGCAGGGCGTCGCGGTCATCCTCGGCGAGGTAGTCGCCAAGTCCCGACACCTGCGTGTGCATCTCGGCGCCGCCAAGCTCCTCTTCGGTCGCGATCTCGCCGGTGGCGGCCTTCAGCAGCGGCGGCCCGGCGAGGAAGGCGCGGGTGCGGCCACGGACCATGACGATGTAGTCGGACAGGCCGGTCTGATAGGCGCCGCCGGCGGTCGAGGAGCCATGGGTTACGGTCACGACGGGCAGGCCCGCTGCGGAGAGTCGCGCGAGATTGCGGAAGATGTTGCCGCCGCGGACAAAGTCTTCGACGCGGTAGCGCAGGAGATTGGCGCCGGCGCTTTCGACCAGCTGGACGTAAGGCAGCTTGTTCTCCAGCGCGAGCTCCTGCACGCGTATCGTCTTGTCGAGGCCGTAGGGCTGAAGCGCGCCGGCATCGATGCCGGAATCGTTGGCGCTGACCATGCAACGGATGCCCGAGACGAAACCGATGCCGGCGATGACGCCGCCGCCGGGGACGCTCTTGTCCGGATCAGATACGTCGAACATGTAGCCGGCGAGCGTGGACAGCTCGATGAAGGGCGCGCCGGGATCGAGCACCAGCGCGACGCGCTCGCGCGGCAACAGCTGGCCGCGCTTGTGGAAGCGGTCTTTCGCCGCGGCTGATGCCGCACGCGTGCGCTCTTCCAGCGCGCGCATGCGGTCGATCAGGCCAAGCATGCCGTCGCGGTTGGCGCGATAGGCGGCACTGCCGGGAGAAATCGTGTTTTCGAGAATGGACATAACTCAATCCTGCTCGTCATTGCGAGGAGCAAAGCGACGAAGCAATCCAGGCGCATCCATGGAAAGATTCTGGATTGCTTCGCTTCGCTCGCAATGACGGTTGAGGCGATAATTTACCTATTCGTCCCAAAAATCTTTCGCGCTTCCGCCGGGCTCGCGATCTCGCGGCCGGCACGGCGGGCGCAGGCGGCGATGGCGTCGATCAGCTGGCCGTTCGACGTTACCTTCTTGCCGTCGGCGAGATAGAAGGCATCTTCGAGACCGGTGCGCAGATGACCGCCGAGCTCCGCACAGCGCTGGTGCAGCGGCCAGATTTCTTCGCGGCCTATCGCGGTGACCTGAAATTGCGCCTCGGGACGCTTCAGCTTGATCAGGATCGGCAGCAGATCGGGATCCGACGGCATGCCGGAGGCGACGCCCATCACAAAGTTATACTCGAGCGGGCCCTTGTACATGCCGACCTGGCGGTACATGCCGACGCAGCGGACGATGCCGACGTCAAAACATTCGAATTCGGGGATGGTACCGACCGCGTTCATGACGTCGAGATAGTCCTTCACCTTCTCGACCGCATTGTCGAACATCATCGGCGGCCAGGCCCAGCTGTTGTCGGCCTTCACCTTCAGGTAATTTAGCGAGCCGGCATTGCAGGCCGCGATCTCCGGCCTGGTCTCGCGGATACAATCCAGCGCACCGTTGTAGTTCGGCCCGGAGACGCCGGAGGTGTGATTGATGATCACGCCAGGGCAGGCTTCGCGAATCGCCTGCTGGATCTCCTTGCTGACGCTGACCTCCCAGGACGGCAGATGCCCCTTGTCCGGCGCCTGCTGACGCAGATGGATGTGCATGATGGACGCGCCGGCATCGAACGCAGCCTTGGCCTCGCGCGCCATCTGCTCGGGCGTGACAGGCACGTTGTGCTGCTTCGGGTCGGTGAGCACGCCGTTCAGCGCGCAGGTGATGACGGCCTTGTCGCTCATGCCTTGAATGTCTCGCACGTTGATAATTCAACGTTTGCGATCATGTGATGGGCGGCAGGCGGCTTCTTGCGCGGAGAAGCTGGAAAAAGGCGATAAACCGTAGGGTGGGCAAAGGCGCTCTTGCGCCCTTCCCACCATCTCTCAATACCTCGCGAAGATGGTGGGCACGCTTTCGCTTTGCCCACCCTACGAGACGACGCTAGCTCGCCTCCGCCAGCCTCACGGTCTCGCTGCTGCGATAGATCGCGAGATCGCGCGAGCCGACGAAGATCGCGCGCGGCTTCAGGCCGTAGAAGCGGCGGATCGAGTGGCTGAAATGGGTGGAGTCGGGATAGCCGATGTCCTGCGCGAGATGGGCGAGGTTGAGGTCCTGGTTGGCGAAGTGCAGCAGGTGACGCGCCCGCTTCCAGGCGCGGAAGGAGCGGAACGAGATGCCGGTCTCTTCCTTGAACAGATGCAGGAAGCGCGAAGCGGAAAGTCCGGCCTCCGCCGCGCATGTGTCCGCCGTCACGGGTTCGCCCGTGAAGCGGCCGATACGGGCGACCGCACGCGTCACGCGGGGGTCGAGCACGCGGCGCGGCAGCGCCTCGCCAAAACACATCTGGTCGAATTCGGCGGTGGTGATGTCGCCGTAGCGACGCTGGCGCAGCAGCGTGTAGGCGGCGAGGATCTTGCGGGCATAGACGGCCCTGTCGGGTCCGGTGAGCCGCTCGGCCAGGACCTCGATCACGCCATCGGGCATGCTCTCCGGCTCCAGCGTCACGCTGATCGCGGTGCGGTAGTCGCTCGCAATGGAATGCCGCTGGTTCGGTAGGGTAACGAACAGCTCGCCGGTGGCGAGCGCATCATCGATCGTCAGATGCAGACTGCCCTTCACCGCGACATAGACATGGCAGCAGCCGGGCGTCCGCTTGCGGGGGCGGCCGAGCAGGCCGGCATAGAATACCCGCTCCGGCGTGATCAGCATCAAATGGTCGGATTCGCGACCGTTATCTTCCATTGGGATCCTCCTCGCGCGGCTCTTTGGCCGCTGCGGACGGAGGTCACCTTAGCGGAAATCTGGGCGCTGTCACGGCGGGATAGCGCTATCATGAAGCGCAAAACAGCGGCAGTCCCGACGACCCGGAACTCCCGGCAACATGGCCGTCCCGGCTTTCGCCAGAACGACAATCAGGCCCTCACCCTTGGCGCCACGTTCTGCTCGACGCCGGCCTGTTGCTCCGCAGCAACCGCGCGCTTGAAACCATCCCGTTGCTGCAAGCGTGCCCAATAGGCTGCGACATTTGGCCCAAAATCCTTGGCAAGCCCGATAGTATCGGCGAGGCGGAGCGCGTAACCGATCACGATGTCGGCGGCAGTGAAGCGGCCCGCGCACAAGGCCTCGGTATTTGCGGTGGCTGCCTCGACGGCGCGCAGGCGGCCCAAAAACCATTTGGCATAGTCGCCGGCGACCTGCGGATTGCGGCGCTCTTCCGGCTCGAGCTGGGTGTATCGGAGCACCAGCGTCTGCGGGAAGGTTAACGTGGCGTCGCTGAAATACATCCAGTTCACGAACGCGCCATAGGCGGGATCTTCGGGTCCGACCATCAGTGGCGTCGGTCCATGCTTGATGCCGAGATAGTGGCAGATGCCGGAGGACTCGGTCATTTTCGTCTCGCCGTCGACCATGAAGGGAATCGTGCCCAGCGGATTGAGCGCGAGATACTCCTTGGCGAAGACCCGCGGCGGGAACGGCAGCATCTTGAGCTCGTAGGGCAGCCCCATCTCCTCCAGCATCCAGAGCGGACGGAATGAGCGCGCGGCGTCGCAGTGATAGAGCGTGATCATCAGGAACTTCCTTTGCTGCCGGGCAGCGTCCCCATCATCTTGCACAGGACCATCAGCATGACCTCGTCGGCGCCGCCGCCGATCGATGTCAGACGGCTGTCGCGATAGGCACGGCTGACCGGCGTCTCGTTGGTAAAGCCCATTCCACCCCAATATTGCAAGCAGGCGTCGGTAAGCTCGCGGCCGAGTCGCCCGGCCTTCAGCTTGGCCATGGTCGCAAGTTTCGTGACATCCTCGCCCGCCACAAGCGCCTCTCCGGCACGGTAGATCAGCGCGCGCAACAGCTCGACCTCGGTCTGCATCTCCGCGAGCTTGAAATGAACGACCTGGTTGTCGAGGATCGACTTCCCAAAGGCCTTGCGATTGCGGGTGTATTCGATGGTCTCGTTGATAATGTATTCATGCGCCTTCAGGCAGGCGGCCGCACCCCAGAGCCGCTCCTCCTGGAACTGGATCATCTGGTAGGTAAAGCCCTTGCCCTCCTCGCCGATCCGGTTGCGCTTGGGCACGCGGACATTGTCGAAGAAGATCTGCGCGGTGTCGGAGGAACGCATGCCCATCTTGTCGAGCTTGCGCGCGACCGTGACGCCCTTGGTCTTCATGGGCACACAGATCAGCGATTTGTTGCGGTGAACGGACCCGTCGCCCGTATTGGCGAGCAGACAGATCCAGTCGGCCTGGGTGCCGTTGGTGATCCACATCTTGCCACCATCGATGACGTAATCGTCGCCGTCCCCGCGCGCATTGGTCTTGATCGAGGCCACGTCAGAACCCGCGCCGGGCTCCGAGACGCCAATGCAGGCCACATAGTCGCCAGAGATCGAGGGCGCCAGGAATTCGCGCCGCACTTCATCGGAGCCGAACCGCGCCAGCGCAGGAGTCGCCATGTCGGTCTGCACCCCGATCGCCATCGGCACGCCGCCGCAATTGATCGCGCCGAGTTCCTCCGCCATCATCAGCGCATAGGAATAGTCGAGGCCGGAGCCGCCGAATTCGACCGGCTTGTTCAGCCCGAGAAAGCCGAGCCTGCCCATCTTCCTGAACAGCTCGTGCGCCGGGAAGATGTCGGCCTTCTCCCATTCATCGACATGCGGATTGATCTCGTTGGCAATGAATTTTTGCAAGGAACGACGGATCTCGTCGTGGTCGGCGGTGAACAGCATCTTGTTAGCCCAGTTCTTGGTATCTCTGAGGTGCTCGTCATGGCCGGGCTCGTCCCGGCCATGACGGAGAAAGAGGTCACAACCCCATCTGCCGCGACGCGAGATCCTTCATGATCTCCTCGGTGCCGCCGCCGATCGCGTTGACCTTGACCTCACGGTAGATGCGCTCGGCCTTGATGCCGCGCATGAAGCCGGCGCCGCCAAAAATCTGCACCGCTTCCGAGGCGCAGAACGCCATGGTCTGGGTCGCCTGGTTCTTCATCATGCAGATTTCGGCGACCGGGCTTTCGCCCTGCTCCAGCCGCCAGGCCAGCATCTCCAGCATCGCTTGCGATGCGGCGACCTTCTGCGCCATGTCGACGATCTTGTGGCGGATCACCTGGTGCTGCGCGAGCGGCTTGCCGAAGGTCTTGCGCTCCTTGGCGTAGGCAATGGCCTCGTCGAGGCAGACGCGCGCGAACGCGGTGCAGCCCGCCGCCATGCCCATGCGCTCGCTGTTGAAATTCCGCATGATGATCTTGAACCCCTGGCCTTCCTCGCCGATCAGGTTTTCCGCCGGTACGCGGCACTCGTCGAAATGCAGGGTCGCGGTGTCGGAGGCCCACCAGCCCATCTTCTTCAGCTTTGTCCGGGACAGGCCGGGCGTATCCCCCTCGATCAGGAGCAGGCTGACGCCGCCGGCGCCCTCGCCGCCGGTGCGCACCGCAACGGTCAGATAGTCGGCACGCATCCCGGATGTGATGAAGGTCTTCTCGCCGCTCACGACGTAGTGATCTCCGTCGCGCCGCGCCTTGGTGCGGAGGCCCGCGACATCAGAGCCGCCGCCCGGCTCGGTGATCGCGAGCGCGGAGATTTTCTCACCCGCGAGCACCTGAGGCAGCACGCGCGCCTTCACCTCGGGGCGCGCGGCCCGCGCGACCGGCGGCGAACCGATCGTATGGCTCATCAAGCTGGCGCTGACACCGCCGGCGCCAGCCCGCGCCAACTCCTGGCTGGCGACGATCCTCATGAACTGGTCGGCGGCGATCCCGCCATATTCCTCGGGGAAACCGAGTCCCAAGAGCCCGATCTCGGCCGCCTTGCGATAGAGCGCGCGGGGGAATTCACCGGCCTCATCCCACTCGTGGGCGAAGGGCGCAATCTCCTTGTCGACGAAGCGGCGCATCACCTCGCGAAAGGCGTCATGCTCGGCGGTATAGAACGGGCTCATCATCGCACTCTCGCCTTGCTGGCGGATTCGTCTCGTCCACCATGGCCGGAACCTTGGCGGCTCACTTGCGCGGAGTGGCTGGCCGAGCCCCGCTCCAAGCAAGCTCGCTCTAGCAACTCAACGCAAGACGATTTTCATCGCTCGCGCGCCAACTCCGGATCAAAAAAAGGATGGTGCACAAACTCCGGCTGGCCCTTGGGCCATGCCGGGCATGGTGCATGGCAATAGGGACGCGGGCGGCACAAGTCCGCCGAGGGAGGAATTCTTGGCCGTTCGTTACTACGACTGGATCGCCCACCATGGCCGCCGCACACCGAACAAGATTGCGGTGATAGACCTCGCGAGCGAGCGCCGCTTTACCTATGCGCAGCTCGACGCGCGCATCTCGCGTCTCGCGTCATTTCTGCGCCATGCGCTGAAAGTCTCGCGCGGCGAGCGGGTCGCGGTGCTGGCGCTGAACACGACCGATACGCTGGAGGTGCAATTCGCCTGCGGGCGGTTAGGTGCGATCTTCGTGCCGCTGAACACCCGCCTCACCGTTCCCGAACTCCAGTTCATCACCGCAGATTGCGCGCCGAAGGTGATGATCCACGACACCGATCTCGCCGAAACGGCGCTGGCCGTGGCAAGGCTCTGCGGCATTGCGACGAGCCTGCTGCTTGGCCCCAGCGGGACTTATGAGGCCGGCATCGCCGCCGCAAAGCCACTCGAGAAAATCGAGGAGATGACCCTCGATGACGTCTCGACCATCATGTACACCTCGGGCACAACGGGTCATCCCAAGGGCGCCACCATCACCCATGGCATGACCTTCTGGAATTGCGTCAATCTCGGCGGCCCCGCCTGCATCGGGCCGTCCTCGGTGCTGCTCACCGTGCTGCCGCTGTTCCACACCGGCGGCCTGAATTGCTACACCAATCCGGTGCTGCACGCCGGCGGCACCGTGATGATCATGCGCGCCTTCGATCCCGGCACGGCGCTCGGCCTGATCAACGATCCCGCACAGGGCATCAACGTGTTCTTCGGCGTGCCCGCGATCTACCAGTTCATGGCCCAGCATCCGGCGTTCGCGACCACCGACCTCGGCCGGTTGATCGTGGGAGGTGTCGGCGGCGCACCAATGCCGGTGCCGCTGCTCAAGGTGTGGGAGGCGCGTGGCGTCGCACTCCAGCAGGGCTACGGCATGACCGAGACCTCGCCGGCCGTGCTGGTGCTCGACCGCGAGGATGCGGCACGGAAAGCCGGCTCCGCCGGCAAGCCGGTGCTGCACACGGAAGTGCGCATCGTGCGTCCTGACGGCGGCGACGCCGATGTCGGCGAACTCGGCGAGCTCTGGGTCAAGGGACCGAACATTACGCCCGGCTACTGGAACAGGCCGGAGGCGAACAAGACGTCGTTCACCGATGGCTGGCTGCACACGGGCGACGCGACACGCGTCGATGAGGAAGGTTTTTATTACATCGTCGACCGCTGGAAGGACATGTACATTTCCGGTGGCGAGAACGTCTATCCGGCCGAGGTCGAGAACGTCCTGCACCAACTCGACGCTATCGCGGAAGCCGCCGTGATCGGCATTCCCGATCCGCAATGGGGCGAGGTTGGCCTCGCCATCGTCGCGGCCAAGCCCGGCCAGCGGTTGACCGAGACAGATGTCTTCGCGCACTGCGCGGCGAATCTCGCGCGCTTCAAATGTCCACGCCAGGTCCGCTTCGTCGATGCGTTACCCCGCAACGCCACCGGCAAGATCCACAAGCCGACCTTGCGCAAGGAATTCTCAGGCGCCTCGGAAGTCGACAAGAAAGCCGCCAACGCCTGATCAAAGCGCCCCTCTCGCGGGCACTTTTCTTTTTGACGTGCGTGTTCCAACCCAGAAAAGCCAAGGAATTTTCATGAACAAGAAACTCTCCCTGCTCGCCGCAGCAACGGCGCTGATGCTGCTGACAGCCCAAACCGCGTATGCGCAAAAGGCGTACGACACCGGCGTCACCGACACCGAGATCAAGATCGGCAATGTCGAGGCCTATTCCGGCCCGGCTTCCGCCTACGGCGTCATCGGCAAGACCGAGGAAGCCTATTTCAAGATGATCAACGATCAGGGCGGCATCAACGGCCGAAAGATCAATTGGATCTCCTACGACGACGGCTACTCGCCGCCTAAGACCGTTGAGCAGATCCGCAAGCTGATCGAGAGCGACGAGGTCTTCCTGGTGTTCAACGCGCTGGGCACGCCGACCCAGACCGCCGTGCAGAAGTATCACAATTCCAAGAAGGTGCCGCAGCTGTTCCTCGCCACAGGCGCCAGCAAGTGGAATGACCCGAAGAACTTTCCCTGGACGATGGGCTTCCAGCCCAGCTACCGCGTCGAGGCACAGATCTTCGCGAAGTATATTCTGAAGGAGAAGCCGGACGCGAAGGTCGCGATTTTTTATGCCAACGACGATTTCGGCAAGGACTACCTCGCCGGCATCAAGGACGTGTTCGGTGACAAGGCATCGAAACTGATCGTGGCCGAAGAGAGCTACGAGACGTCGGAACCCTCGATCGATGCTCATATCGTCAAGCTCAAGGGCACCGGCGCCGATGTCTTCGTGAACATCGCCACGCCGAAATTCGCGGCGCAGGCGATCAAGAAGATCGCGGAGCTGGAGTGGAAGCCGATGCATCTCATGACCGATGTCTCGGTGTCCATCGGCGCGGTGATGAAGCCTGCCGGCCTCGAGGCATCCGAAGGGGTGCTGTCGGCTGGTTATCTGAAGGATGCGTCGGATCCGCAGTGGAAGGATGATGAGGGCATGAAGAAGTTCATGGTCTTCGTCGACAAATACATACCCGGTGCAAATATTTCGGACGCCAATCTGGTTTACGCCTATGCCGCAGCCCAGACCATGGTGCAGGTGCTGAAGCAGGCGGGCGACAATCTGACCCGTGAGAATGTGATGAAGCAGGCAGCGAGCCTCAAGGACTTCGTGCCCGACACACTGATCCCGGGCATCAAGATCAACACCTCCGCCACGGACTTCGCGCCGATCGAGCAGCTCAAGATGTGGCGGTTCAAGAAGGGCCAGTGGGAACTGTTCGGCGATATCATCAGCGCCGAAACGGGCGGCTAGTTCGACTGAGAGCAACAGCCTGAATCGACCGAATAGCGGCCGAAGGGCCGCTATTCTTTTCCAGCAAGCGACGGCGCTGTTCCCGCGCTTTCAACCTCGATCATGTCGTCGCCGACGTCGATGCCCGCGATCGGCAGGCCGAGACGACGCGAATCGCCGACGCCCCTGAACATGGGGCATGCCCAGGCGAGGGTGGCGATGCCTGACGGCGGCAGATCGAGGCTCAGCCTGTAGCTGTCACAACCGGTCACGACCGCTTCGGGGCGGATGGCCGTGCCATCGACATAGAATCGCGTGTCTATCGTATCTAGCGGTGCGCGAAGTGCGGGGCTTCGAACGCGGACAATGGTGCGGCCCGGCTTCCCCTTGATGCGCACGGCTGCCTCTGGTTCGCTCCAGCGGAAAGTGTGACCGGCAGAGAACTCTTCGGCATGGAATCCGATCTGCGCGACAACGCGCTCACCAAGGAGCCCGTCAACAGGTCCCGCATCTCGTCCGAGACGGTGAATGCAATCGAGCCTCTGATGCCGGATCAGCGCGGCGATGTATCGCCGCATCCATCGCGCGATCGCATCGCTCGATCCGGCGGCCGTCACAGCGACCAGCACGGCCCGCGCGTGCCATGCCGCCAGCCGCGCGAAACCGCGCGCGCCGAGACCGCCGAGCAGCGCCGGCACGGCCCAACGCCATACCGCCAGCCATTTCTCGCCAGGCCCTCCCCCGCCGTCACCGAGGCTGGAGCGCAGGAGCGCGTTCAGTGCATTGCGGGCGAGCGACGCGCCGGCCTCGCTCCGCGAGCTCCACTCGACCGGAATGTCGAGCAGCTCGCTGCCGGCATCGTTGCGGGCCTCGCTCAGATAGCGAATCTCGCCTTGCACGAAGTCGAGCGTGAATTGCTTCAGCTCGCCGATCTCACCGACATAGTAGTGATGGAAGCGCGCCTCCTCGAGATAGCCGATGGAATGACCTCTCGCGTGATAGGCGGCGGCGAGCACCCATTCGGCGAAATGACCGAGCTCCTCGCGCAGGCCGCCGCATTCCCGGTAGACGTCGTGCCGCGTCACGAAACACTGATCCAGGACCTTGCGCCAGGGATGCTGCTTCATACCGAACTCGATGTCGGCCTGGTACATGGCGGCCTCTGCCACGGATAACCGGTTATGGCAGATCGGGATCGAACGGCAGGAAAAGCCGGCCCAATCGGGATGAGCATCGATCGCGCGAATGCAGAGTTCGATCACGTCGGGTTCGGGCCGGCAGTGCGATTCCGTGAAGAACAGATAGCTGCCGCGCGCCTTCGTCGCGCCGAATGCGCAGAGCCCGATGTCGTGTTCGGAATCGGTGAATTCGAGGCGAGCCCTGTTGCCGGCCAGCGCCTTCAACTGCTCGCGTGCCGTGAAATCCGGAGGCACGACCAGAATGATCTCGTAGAGCGATGTGTCGGCAGTTTGCGACGTCCAGCCGAGCCAGGACATCTCCCACTGCCCGCGGTGAGATTCGAGCGGGATAATGATTGAGAACAGCGGAGATTCGCCGTCGTAGAGTGCGGACGCGTCCTGCATGTCCCCTTATAGACGCATGCTCGTCATTCCGGATAATTTCTTGCGGGCTATACCGACAGAAACAGCGCGAACGATTCTTCCACCGTTCGGCGCAGAAGCTTTTGGTACAATTCGTGGTTAGCATCGCCGGGCGCGACCCGACCCAGCGAGGGCTTCGCGAAGTTTCGGAGCGGCACATAAGCGATCGGCGCTGCGATCGGCGTCAGCTGCGAGCCGGGACCGGCGCGGAGCGTCGAGATGATCCCGTACATCTCGCCGGCGACCGTCGGCCGCGACACAGTGATCACGCGATGCTGGCCGTGCTTGATGATGACGAGATAGATGAAGCCGGACTGATGCGGCACGGCGACCTCGCCGGTGTGTTCATAGGCGGCATCGGTCCGCTCGCCCTCGCGGAACACCAGTGAAGAGACCTTCGGCTCCCAGACGATCTCGGTGCGGTAGGCGAAGATCGCGTCCTTGTCGCCGAACGACGGTCGCAGCGTGATGTAGACGTCCTCGAGCCACGTCACCGCGCGATGGGCATAGGAGCCGAGGCTGTCGGGCGCGACATCGTTTGCGGCCGGAGGCGTCACTACGGCGGCGCTTCTGCGCAGGGAGACGCCCAGCGCCTGCTCCAGCCGCACCGTGGTCGCCAGCGTGAACGGCCGTCGGCCGCCGAGCACCTTCTCCAGCGTCGACAGGCTGAGCTTGGCCTGCTCGGCCAGCGCCTGCCGGGAGATCCGGCGCCTGGCGAGCTCCTCGCGAATGGTCTCCGCGATCTCGCGGCTCTGCTCGTCCGACAGCTGCTTGTCGGTGAATTTGTCCTGCGTCTGCATCGTGGCCCTGCTCCAGGACGACATCCTAGCAGGACGGACAAACCAGCACAAAACCGCACTTCGCCATCTCGGAGGCGGCCGGCCGGGCCGGCCGTGGCGGAACATTGCCGATCATTCTGCTCGCGAAATCGGGCCGTCCCGGCGGATGCTCGGGGCCAGCAAACATGCTCGGGAGCAGGCCAAATGGATACTTTTGACACGACGGACAGCAACGAACACCCTTGGCTGGGCAGACTGATCGTGGTCGGACTGTTCCTTCTGGCGCAGGGCATCGCGGTGATGCTGGTCGCCTTCGTGGCCCTGCTGGTGAGCTTCGAGCCGGGCTGGTCGGCGACGACGGAGCAGGCCAGCCTGCTCCAGCCCGGCGATGCCAAATCCGGTTCTCTCCTCCTCAAGGAGGATGGCGCCTACACGGAAGCGATCCGCCTCGGCATCGACGTCGACATCACGGTGTCGGGCCCGACACTGCGAGCACGAGTCACCCAAATCTTTCGCAACCCGACGAAGGACTGGGTCGAGGCGACCTATGTCTATCCGCTCCCCGCGGACGGCGCCGTCGATTCGCTGAAGATGGTGGTCGGCAACCGCGTCATCGTCGGGGACATCAAGGAGCGGCAACAGGCGCGCATGATCTACGAAGAGGCGCGCCGCGCCGGCCAGAAGGCCGCGCTCACCGAGCAGGAGCGGCCGAACATCTTCACCAACTCGGTCGCCAATATCGGCCCTGGCGAAACCGTGCTGGTGCAGATCGAATATCAGGAGCCGGTGCATCAATCCGGCAACGAATATTCGCTGCGCCTGCCGCTGGTGGTCGGGCCGCGCTACAATCCGGCGCCGATCGTCCAGAGCGTCGATTTCCGCAACGATGGCTCCGGCTGGGGCGCGACCAACTCGGACCCGGTGCCGGACCGCGACCGCATCTCGCCGCCCGTGCTGGATCCCGCCAGGAATGCACCGGTCAATCCGACCAGCATCACGGTGCGTCTGAACGCCGGCTTTGCGCTCGGCGAGGTCACGAGCCCCCATCATAACGTCAAGGTCGCGAGCCCGGACAATACGATGCGAATCGTCTCGCTTGCCGACGGTGCCGTGGCTGCCGACCGCGATTTCGAACTGACCTGGAAGCCAGCGGCCGTGAAGGCGCCGTCGGTCGGCTTATTTCGCGAGCGCGTCGGCGACGCCGATTATTTGCTTGCCTTTGTCACCCCGCCCGCCGCCGAGCAGGCGACGCAGAAGCCGCGGCCGCGCGAGGTGATATTCGTGATCGACAATTCCGGCTCGATGGGCGGCACGTCGATCGTTCAGGCCAAGGCGAGCCTCACCTACGCGCTCTCCCGTCTCCAGCCGACCGACCGTTTCAACGTCATCCGTTTCGACGATACCATGGACGTGCTGTTTCCGGTCTCCGTCGCGGCGGATGCCGAGCGTGTCGGTGAAGCCACCTCGTTCGTCAGCGCGCTGCAGGCGCGTGGCGGCACCGAGATGGTGCCGGCGATGCGGGCCGCGCTGACCGACAAGCTTGGCGACGCCGGCATGGTTCGCCAGGTCGTATTCCTGACCGACGGTGCGATCGGCAACGAGCAGCAATTGTTCGAAACGATCACGGCGATGCGCGGCCGCTCGCGCGTGTTCATGGTCGGCATCGGGTCGGCGCCCAACACCTATCTGATGACGCGCGCCGCCGAGCTCGGCCGCGGTGCCTTCACCCATATCGGCTCCGTCGAGCAGGTCGAGGAGCGCATGCGCGGCCTGTTTGCCAAGCTCGAGAACCCGGCCGTGACCGGGCTGAGCGTAAAGTTCTCCGAAGCGAAGGCCGACGTCACACCGACGATCATTCCCGACGTCTATCGCGACGAGCCGCTGGTGCTGGCGGCAAAGCTCGACACGCTTGCGGGCTCGGTCGAAATCAAGGGCCGCGTCGGTGACCGCCCATGGTCGGTGACGCTGCCGCTGCAAAATACGGCCGAAGGCAACGGCCTGTCGAAGCTTTGGGCCAAGCGCAAGATCGCCGATGCCGAAGTGGCGCGCACCCTGCGCGAAATGACGCCCGAAGACTCGGACAAGGCAATCCTGGCACTGGCGCTCGACCATCAGATCGTCACGCGGCTCACCAGCCTCGTCGCGGTCGACAAGACGCCGAGCCGTCCCGAAGGCGAGCCGCTCAAGCCCAGCGAATTGCCGATCAACCTGCCGGCCGGTTGGGATTTCGCGAAGGTCTTTGGCGAACGACAGCAGGTCCCAGCGCAGCTCCGCGAGCGTCACGCCGATGCACGCAACCAGCCGGCCACGAGGCGACCGACGCCCGCTGCACCGGATGCGATCCGCCTGCCCAAGACCGCGACCTCGGCCGAGCTGAAAATGACCGCAGGCCTGATCTTGGTCGTGCTCGCCCTGATCCTGTTCGTGTTCAAGCGGCGTCAGTCCTTGCTCACTGACGCCGCTTGAGAGAGGAGCCCCCCGAACTCCTCTGTTAGCGCGCGCGGCTGCCCGTCCCACACACCAACGGCCGCGCGCGCCTTTTTGAACTCGCCCTCTCACCTTCGTCATTGCAAGCGAAGCATCCAGAAACTCATCCACGGAGACAGTCTGGATTGCTTCGTCGCTTCGCTCCCCGCAATGACGGGAATTAGTACAATGCCGCGCATCATCTCTCCCCTCGCTCTCGCCCTGATCGGCATCATCCTGTTCGGCGACGGCGCCTACATCCATGCCAAAGCATGGCTCGCGCAGGTGCTGCTGGAGCGCGCATTCGACCAGAGCGTTGCGACCGGCGAGGTGGTCAGGCCATGGTCATGGGCCGATACTTGGCCGGTTGCGCGAATCGAGGTGAGGCGGATCGGCGCCCGCGCGATCGTACTGGAAGGCGCGAGCGGCCAGGCGCTCGCTTTCGGGCCCGGCCATATCCGCCAAACGGCTGACGCGGGCGAGCGGGGCGTTGCCGTATATGCAGCGCACCGCGACACTCATTTCCGTTTCCTGCGGAATGTCGCCATTGGTGACCTGATCGACGTCACACGCAGTGATGGCAAGCACTTTCGTTTTCGCGCGGATTCCTCCGCTGTGGTTCGCTTCGATGCCTCGGGGATCGATCCTGCGGCACGGGCAGCCGAACTCGTGCTCGCGACCTGCTGGCCGTTCAACGCCGTCGCGTCCGGCCCCGAGCGCTACATCCTGCATGCTACCCTGATCGGCACTGATGAATAGCGGTTCGCAATCGATCCGCACCCCCCTCTTGAATCCGCCCGACCTGTAGGGACAATGCCGCTCGATGGAACCCCTGAACCGGCGCCGTCGACCGCAGACCCATCAGAATGGCCTATTGAGCATTTCCGCTGTAATTTGCGAGAAGACGGTGATGGATGAGGAGTTCAGGCAGCGTCTCGAACAGCTGGAAAGCCGCGTCGCGCTCCTGGAGAGGAACCAGGATCTTATCGCCGCCGGGCAAAGACGCTCCTCGCTTCGGAGCCTCTGGCGCCGCCCGCCGATGTGGACCTTCGAGCAATATCCGCCGCGCCTGCTCAACCTGACGGCTTTCCCGCGAGCTCCTGCGATCCATCCGGGCGCGCCCAGAATCGCGATGGTCACTCCGAGCTACAACCATGCGCAATATCTCGGCGCCACGATCGACAGCATCGTCAGCCAGAACTATCCGGACCTGTATTATCACGTGCAGGACGGCGCCTCGATCGACGGCACGCTCGATCTCCTGAAGAGGCGCGGCGATAGCCTGAGCTGGAGCAGCGAACCGGACAAGGGGCAATCCAGCGCCATCAATCTCGGCTTCGTCGGCGCCGAGAGCGAGATCATGGCCTATCTCAACAGCGACGACGTGCTGCTGCCCGGGACACTTGCGTATGTCGCAAATTACTTCATCGCACATCCGCGTGTCGACGTCGTCTACGGCCATCGCGTCTTCATCGATCGCGAGGGACTCGAGGTCGGCCGCGCCGTGCTGCCGCCTCATGACGGCAAGGCGTTGCGATATGCCGACTACATTCCGCAAGAGACGATGTTCTGGCGCAAGCGCGTATGGGACAGGATCGGGCCGATCGACGAGAGCTTACACTACGCGATGGACTGGGACTTCATCCTGCGGGCGCAAGCCGCAGGATTCAAATTTGCACGCTTGCCGCGATTTCTCGCCTGCTTCCGAATCCATGACGCACAAAAGACGGCATCGACCTATGCGGTCGGCGTCAGGGAGATGGGCATCCTGCGGCGACGCATTCTCGGCTTCGAACCGACACAGATGCAGATCCGGCGCGCCATCGCTCCTTATCTGGCGAAGCAGCTGGCCTATCACTACGCCTACAAGCTCGGCATCCTGCGATACTGAACCACGGCGCGAGCAGTGATCCCAAAATGTCGATCACCAGGGCTTGGCGCGCGCTCATTCCACCGCACGGCATACCCGCCCACGTGGTTGCCAGTCCGAAGAACTCGCCATAGAACAGAGTGACGCACCGCCAACAAGAACAACAGGTGAGGTCACACCATGGAAGCTCGCGTATCTGCCGCCTCAGCTTCATCGCGCCCATGGTCTCCGCCGCCCGATGCCAGCGACATCGTCAAGGGCATCCACGCCATGCTGCATCCGCGCAACATCGTGCTGGTGGGCGCGACCGACAAGCCCGGCAACTATGCCGAGCGCATCTGGAACAATTTGGTCAAATACGGCTACGAGGGCGGGCTCTATCCCGTCAATTCCAAGCGCGACACCATCTGGGGTGTCCCCTGCTACAAGGACTTTGCAAGCCTCCCGGAGAAGCCCGACCACGTGCTGGTGCTGGTGCCGGCGCGCTTTGCCGTGCAGGTGATCCGCGATGCCGCCGCGGCCGGCGCGCGCTCGGCCACCATCGTCACCTCGGGCTTCAGCGAGTTGCAGGACGAGGAAAGCCAGAAGCTCGCCGCCGAACTGCAAGCGGCCGTGCGCGAGACGGGATTGGCGGTCACCGGCCCGAACTGCCTCGGCAATTTGAGCGCGGGCGAAAAGCTCTTCACCAATATCGACGACCGTATCGTCACCATGGAACAGGGCGCGGTGGCGATTGCCGGGCAATCCGGCGCCATCGTCATGGCGATCCGCCAGGCCCTGGAAGATCGCGGCGTCGGGGTCGGCTACATGGTGACGACCGGCAACGAGGCAGGGCTCGAGACGCCGGACCTGATGCGCTATTTCGCCGAGGATCCTAGCATCAAGGTGATCGTGGTCTACCTCGAAGGCGTGCGCAACACCAAGGCATTCCGGGACGCCTGCAAGGCGGCGCGCGCCGCGAGCAAACCGGTGATCGCGCTCAAGCTCGGAGCGTCCGAGGGCGGCCGCGCGGCGGCGATGGCACATACCGGCGCGCTCGCGGGCTCGATCGAGACCTTCGACGCCATTGCAACGCGCGAAGGGGTCATCAGGGTCGGCGGGCTCGACGAGCTGATCGAGACCACCGAATGTTTCGTCCACGCCGCAGTGCCCAGGGGCGACCGGCTCGCCGCAGTGACGCTATCCGGCGGCAAGCGCGGCATGCTGATCGACGCCTTCGATGCAGAAGGCCTGAATTTTGCACCACTCAGCTCGCATGTCGGCTCGGAGCTGGCAAAGATGCTCGGGCCGGGCTCGATCGTCGGCAACCCGCTCGACGCCGGCTTTGCCGCGGTGGTCGATCCCTCCGTCTACATGAAATCGATCGGGCTGATGATCGACGACCCCGATATCGACATCGTCATCATCGATGCCGAGCTGCCGAAAGCGCCGCACGAGCTGCGCGAGCGCAATCTGCGCATCGTCGACGAGATGGCGAGCCGGGCCGGCAAGCCGGTGATCTATATCAGCGCGATGTCGATCGGCTTCACGGAGTTCACCAAGACCTTGCGCAAGTCGCTGCCGCATCTCGCGGTCATGCAGGGCATGGATCGCGCGGTGACTGCGATCAAGTCGCTGCTCGACTACGCCAAGCTGCGCAAGGAAGTGCCTGATATCGTCTCCAGCTCGAAGCCTGCAGCGCGCGCCGTGCTTGAGAAGGCGCTGAAATCGGCAATTGGCGCCGCGCTCGACGAGGTCGCCTCCAAGAAGCTGCTGAAGGCCTATGGCATCCCGATCTCGAAGGAGGCAATCGCACAGACGGCAGCCGAGGCCGTGAAGATCGCCAAGCAGATCGGCTTCCCCGTCGTGGCCAAAGTCGTCAGCGCCGAGATCCTGCACAAATCAGATATCGGCGGCGTGGTGCTGAATCTCAACAACCCGGCCGCGGTGAAGAAGGCGTTCGCCGACATCACCGCGCGGCTGAGCAAGCTGAAGGGCAAGCCGAAGCTCGACGGCATCCTGATCGCGCAACAGGTGAAGGCAGATCTGGAACTGGTGGTCGGCGCCTCCCTCGATGCCGAGATGGGCCCGGTCGTGCTGTTCGGCACTGGCGGCATCGACATCGAGCTGATGAAGGACGTCGCGCTCGCCGGCGCGCCGCTGGACGAGGCTGAGGCTCGACTCCTGATCGGCCGCACCAAGGCCGGTATCAAGATGCGCGGCTATCGGGGCAAACCGGCCTTGCACGAGGCCTCCGCGGTGAAGGCGCTGGTCGGCCTGTCCAACCTGATCGCGGATGCTGGCGACCGGATCGCCTCGATCGACGTCAATCCGTTCCTGATCAATGCCAAAACAGGCGTCGCCGTCGATGCCCTGATCGTGCTGAACAATGCTGCGGCCAAGAACACCGCCGGGCATTGATGTCGCTGAGGGCGGTTTAGCGCAGCGTAATCCGCCAATCCTTGCGACAAAACGCGAGAGGAAGTGGCGGGTTACGCTTCCCTAACTCGCCCATCCTATTATTGCGGCCACGCCATCATCCTTCCAACTTCCCCGCTTTGGCCGTAAAATCATCCCGCATGGCACGCGCGAGCAATCTGGTGATCGGAACGGCGACGCTGGCGGTGATCGCCGTGGCGTTCGGCGGCGTGCTCGGCGTGCAGAAATGGCGCACCCTCCAGAGCCGCAGCCAGTTGCGCGTGGTATTCGAGGGGGGCTCCGCCAGCGGATTGCGCCGCGGCGGACCGGTCAATTTCGATGGCGTCCCCGCCGGCCAAATCCTGTCGATCAAGCTGGACAATCCGCGCAAGGTCGTGGCCCTGGTGATGCTCGACAATACCGCGCCGATACGCAAGGACACCGTCGCGGGCATCGAGTTCCAGGGCCTCACCGGCGTCGCCGCGGTCTCGCTGATCGGCGGCGCGCCCTCGGCGCCGCCAGTGCCGCTGGACTCGGACGGCGTCCCCGTGCTGACCGCCGATCTCAGCGATGCCGAATCGATCGTCGACACCCTGCATAGCGTCGACCGTACGATCGTCAGCAACGCCCCGGCGATCAAGGAAGGCCTGCGCACGTTCGAGAACTACACCGCCGATCTCCGGAGCAAGGGCGGCGAAATCGATTCCGTCATGGCCAGGGTCGACAGCGCCTTCGCGGGCTTCGACAAGGCGGTCACAAAGATCGAAGGCGTGGTGCCCGGCTTTGCCGACGGCAAGGCGGATGAGCTGTTCGAAAAGATCCAGGGATTGCACGAACTCGCCGACACCATGAAAAAGAAATCGGCGAACTTCCTCGATGACATCCGTCGCTCGCTGCTCGACGTCAGCGAAGCCGCCAACAAGATGAGCGGGACACCCACGCCGGCCGCCGCTCCGCGACCGCCCCGGAAGCCGGCGCAGCAGAAACGGTAGCGCCTACCACGCGTAGCGGACGACGCCCTTGCCGGCGTAAGAGCGGGTGACGTTCGAGAACTCGCCCTCGAAAGTCGCCGACGCAGACCAGCCGTTCATCCAGCTCATCTGCACCGCCGCTGTGGTCAGCGCGGAATCGTGTGCTTGGGCGGCGCCGTTCACCACGAACGCCGATCCCGGCAACGTTTGGAAGACCGCACCGATGGTGCGATCCGGATTGTAGTCATGCGCCCAGGCGACGCGGCCGCGCAAGGTTATCAGGCCGCCGGCTGCGGCAAAGGACTTGTCCGCGCGCAGGCCGAGTTCGGTGCGGGTGCTGGTCACGTCCTTGGCGGCATAATTCAGCGCGAAGACGTTGCTGCCGACCACAGCGAACTCCGAATAGCTCGGAAGGCTGAACACGGTGGCCTGGAGCGCCGCATAGGGGGTGAGGCCGATCCACTGCCAGGCATAGCGATAGCCGCCCTCGACACGGCCCGAGAGCGCGTTGGCGTTGAACTGCGCACGCAATTGATCCACGCCGGCGGCGGTGACGATGCGATTGGTCGTGACGTCCTGCCAGCCATAGGCCAGCGCGGCCGTGACATAGGCCGGTCCTGCGTTGTGACGCACGAAGGCGCCGGCCTGGAACAAATCCGAGCGGCCCCAGCCGAGCCCGGTGACATTGAAGCCGGTGCCGCCGCCGGCGAGCGCAAAACCTACGATCGTCGACGGCGAGAAGCGATAATCCAGACCAACCGCCGTGCCGTACACGCTGCTGGTGGCGTTGTTCGAGCCAAGCGCCGCATTGCCGTCAGTGGCCTGCGAGCCGCCATAGCCGGCGGCCCAGACGTCCCAGCGCTGCTCGAATGTCAGCGGCGGTGCCTTGCGGTAGATCGAAGCAAGGGCTTCGTTCGCGTTCTTGCGGGTCGCGGCATAGGCAGTCGCGTTCGTCTCGTCGGCATAGGGCGTCGCGCCCGGTGCGCCGCCGCGTCCCGCGCTGAAGACGTCGGTCAACAAGCCGATAAATTGGTTCATCGCATTGAACGTCGTCTGCTGCGATCCCGTCCCTGATTCGCCGGAGGCTTGCGTCAGTCCCGTCGGCGAGAGATTCGCCAGCACCACGGGAAGGCTGCCGGTGTTGTCGAAGTAGTGCGTCAGAATGTTGGCGACATTCTGCTGGTTGATATTGAGGCCGCCGCCATAGCCCAGCGCGAGATCCAGGAAGACGTTGTTGGGGTCGTAGCTCAGGGTCGCATGCAGGTTCGATGACAAACCCGCGACGACCGGATTGAAGCTGTCGGGCAGCGTGCCCGCGTTCAGGATCGTGTAGTGCTTCGCGATCGAGCCGGTCGGTACGACGACGACCGTGGCGCCGGCGAGCGTCGCCGTTCCCGTGACGACCGCGACGCCGTTGCTGGTGCCCGAGACCTGCACCATGTAGTGCGACGCCGACGTAAACGAGAGATCACCGGACACGTTGAGCGTCCCGGTGGGACTGCCCGGTGCTAGCGTACCGCCGTTGACGGAGATGGAGCTTCCGACCGTGCCGACGCCACCGAACGTGCCGCCGGCCGCGACACTCACATTGCCATTGATGGTGCCGGCCAGCGTGAGCGTGCCGCCCAGCACGTTCCAGTCCTGATTACCCGTGCCGGTCACCGTCCAGGTCGAATTGTCGACCTTGTTGAAGGTCGAGAAGCCGTCATACTGAAGAAGGGGACCGATCAGGTCGAGGTTGAACGTATCCTTGCCGATGCCTCCGAGCTGGAACGTGTCGACGCCAGTGCCGAGCACCAGGCCGTTGATGATGCTGCCGGGTCCTAGCGTCAGCGTGTTGGGGCCGCAGACACAAAACTCGATTGCAGCGATTCCGGCCGCAGCGTTGATGGTCCCGGAGTTGAAGACGTTGGCCCCGCCGCTCACGCTGATGCCGACGCCGCCAGCACCGACGGTGATGGTTCCGGTATTGACAACGTGGTTTGTCGTTGTGAACGAGCTCACGTCGATGCCGAAGCCGGAATCGCCGACCGTGATCGTACCTCTGTTGATGATGGTGTTGGAATCACCGAGAGCTACGATGCCCTCGGCGAAATCGGCCCCTGTGATCCGTCCATTGTTGCTGATCGTGGAGGACAGGCCCGTAAACGCGATGCCCGCACCGCCCAGACCCACGCTGATCGTCCCGTTTTGGTTGATCGCGACCCGATTGCCCTGCACCGCAATGCCGGCGGACGTGCCATCGCCCGACTTGATCGAGCCACTATTGGTGACCTTGGCGTCATCACCGAACAAGGCGATGCCGGCACCAAAGTCGCCGGCCGTGATTGCGCCGAAATTGCTGACGATTTGAAAACTACCCTGCATAAAGATGCCAGCGGCACCCTGCCCGACCGAAATCGTGCCGGTGGCGGTGTTGGTGACCGTGTTGTTATCCATGGTCGCAACGATGCCGCCGGAGAAGCCGGAGGAATCGCCGACCTTGATCGCGCCTGCATTGGTCACGGTCGTGCCACCGAACGAAGCGAAAATCCCGATTGAATCATCGAGTCCGGTGATCGTGCCCGTCGCGGCGTTGGTGATCGTGTTGCTCTGGACCGCGAAGATGCCCGCGCCCGACGCGCCGATGGACAGCGCACCGCTGTTGCTAACGCTATTGTTGTTTCCTACCGAGATCGCGCTGCCGTGGTCGCCGGTGGTGACGGTCCCGGCATTGATGATGATGTTGTGATCGAGCGCGGAGATACCGAGGCCGTTATCAAGCACCGTGATGGCGCCGTTGTTGGTCACGGTGTTCGAATTGCCGCCATTGATGCCGGTGAGGCCCGAGCCCGCCGCCACCGTGCCGTTGTTAGTGATGACGTTGCTGTCATTGACGTTGATCGCCGCCGTGCCGTTATCGTTGACGCTGGCGCCAGTCAGCACATTTACGGTCAGATTGGTGACGCCGCCGCTTGCCGCAAAGCCGTCGGCATCGGTGCCGCTACAGGTGACGGTCTGCCCGCTTGCCGCCGGGTCGGGCGCGCAGTCCGCCTGCGCAGGTGTCGCCGATAGGCCGAGGCTGAGAACGACCGCCACGACAGACGAAGCGACCGCGGCAAGGCGCAGCCCAATCCGACCAGCCTTCGGCGGCCCAAATTCCACTTTGATGCCCTCAGTCCAGCGCTCCCCAGCGGCGCCGCCGGCAAACTAGGCCGCCGGGCCCCTCCGTGGAACTACGGAATCGGCGGAATCGCTGGGGGACAGCAAAACCGGACTGATTCAGCGGACCATGTTGCACCAGAGGCACGCTTTTCCGGCGCAGCCTGGTCGATCCACGACGTTTGCGTGTGCGGTTCGGTCGCAGTATTGACCGTCGTTCACATCAATGACTGATCATCTGGGGCGGCGCCGCGTCCCAACGGGAGCGAGCGGCACGCCTTCACACACACTGATTTGGGCAACGGCTTAGTAATTGGTGGGCGCCGCTTCATTCGGGATGCCGTCGATCGGGCATTCGGCGGTACCGGGCGTCGCGCGCGTCATCGCCTCGACCATGTCCCGGGTGCCTTCGGGATCGGCGATCCAGTTCTTGTAGAAATCATAGGGGCAGACGGCGAGGCCGCGCGGGCTTTCGCCGGAATTGATCATGCCGGTGTAGCCGCGGTGGACCAGCTTGTAGAGATGGTTCTGCGACTGGCCGTTGCGGCGCGCATCGCGGATCAGATGCTTCGACAGCTGGGCATATTGGATGCCGTAGTCCTCCTCGCCGCACTCGCCGAGGGTGCGGCCGTCGAAACCGATGATCGCGGAGTGACCGAAGTAAGAATAGACGCCGTCGAAGCCGGCAGCGTTGGCGACCGCGACATAGACATTGTTGGCCCATGCCATCGCTTTTGAAATCAGGATCTGCTGCTCCTTGGCCGGATACATGTAGCCCTGGCAGCGCACGATCAGCTCGGCCCCCTTCATGGCGCAGTCGCGCCAGATCTCCGGGAAGTTGCCGTCGTCGCAGATGATCAGGCTGACCTTCATCCCTTTCGGGCCGTCGGAGACATAGGTGCAATTGCCGGGATACCAGCCCTCGATCGGCACCCACGGCATGATCTTGCGGTACTTCTGCACGATGTCACCCTTGTCGTTCATCAGGATCAGGGTGTTGTAGGGCGCCTTGTGCGGATGCTCCTCGTGGCGCTCGCCGGTGAGCGAGAACACGCCCCACACCTTGGCCTTGCGGCAGGCCTCCGCAAAAATCGCGGTCTCTTCACCGGGCACCGCGCAAGCGGTCTCATACATCTCCTTGGAGTCGTACATGATGCCCTGGGTGGAGTATTCCGGGAAAATCACCAGGTCCATGCCGGGAAGGCCGGTCTTCATGCCCACCACCATGTCGGCGATCTTGCGGGCGCTGTCGAGCACCTCGGCCTTGGTGTGCAGGCGCGGCATCTTATAGTTGACCACCGCGACGCCGACGGTGTCGTTGCTGCTGGAGATGTCACCGTGAAGCATTTGAATTGCTCCTCTACTCTGTTTGAGATTGCCGCGTGAATCAGTGACTGATCATCCAGGGCCGCGCGGTGGGAAAACCCTTGGCACCGCTCCTGGTCTTGGTCACCAGCCGCGCCGGCTTGTTCTTATCCGGCGCGTTCTTTGACGAATTCTTGCCCGTGGAGCAGCAGCCGCAACCGGGGCCATGCGAGGCCTTGTATTGCGCCAGCGTCTGCGGCGCGTGCGTGCTGCGCTCGTTGGCGGCGTGAGCCTTGCGCGTCTCCGACGGCATGCAGAAGAAGTTCGGGGCGGTCAGAATCACGCGGGGCGCCATGATTTCACATTGCGGACAGGCTTGCGGATCGTCGCATTCGGCCATCGGGCGCATATCCTTGAACGGACCGCAATCGTCACAGAGATATTCATAGACCGGCATCGCATCATCCCTACGCTGTTGTCTGTGAGAGAACTGTCGCGGCGGATGCGGGGCGGCAGATACGCCGTCTCGCATCCGGTCGCGCAGGGATTACTTGTCCGGCGATATCGGCATCTGGATATCGCCCTTGATGTGCTTGATCGGACCTGCCGAGGACGGCATCACGTCGAAGTCGAAGATTTCCGTCGGCAGCCATAATGTGGCACAGGCATTGGGCACGTCGACGACGCCGGAGATGTGCCCCTGAACCGGTGCCGTACCAAGGATCGAATAGGCCTGGGCGCCGGAGTAGCCGAACTTCTTCAGATATTCGATCGCATTCAGGCAGGCCTGGCGGTAGGCGATGGTGACGTCGAGATAGTGCTGCTTGCCGGCCTCGTCGACCGAGATGCCTTCGAAGATCAGATAGTCCTTGTAGTTCGGTGTGATCGGCGACGGCTTGAAGATCGGATTCTTGACGCCGTACTTCGCCATGCCGTCCTTGATCACCTCGACCTTCAGATGCAGCCAGCCGGCCATCTCGATCGCACCGCAGAAGGTGATCTCGCCGTCGCCCTGACTGAAGTGGAGATCGCCCATCGAGAGACCGGCGCCGGGCACGTAGACCGGGAAGTAGATCTTCGAGCCGCGCGAAAGGTCCTTGATGTCGCAATTGCCGCCATGCTCCCGCGGCGGCACGGTGCGCGCGCCTTCGGCTCCGATCTTGTCCTTGACCTCGCCCTTGGCGCGGCCGCCATGAGCGGTCGGCGCGAACGGCGGATTGGCGAGGCCGGGCACACGGGTCGGATTGGTTGCGATCAGCTCGGCCTCGCGCTTGTTCCAGGTGTCCAGCATCTTCGGATCGGGGAGACAGCCGATCAGGCCGGGATGGATCAGGCCGGCGAAGTTGACGCCCGGAATATGCCGCGACGAGGTGTAGAGACCCTTGATGTCCCAGATCGACTTCTGCGCCAGCGGGAAATGATCCGTAAGAAATCCGCCGCCGTTCTGCTTGGAGAAGAAGCCGTTGAAGCCCCACATGCTCTCCTTCATCGGGCCAACGTCGAGCAGGTCGACGACGAGGAGGTCACCGGGCTCGGCGCCCTTGACGCCGATCGGGCCGGAGAGGAAGTGCACGATCGACAGATCGATGTCGCGCACGTCGTCGGCGGAATCGTTGTTCTTGATGAAACCGCCGGTCCAGTCATAAGTCTCGATGATGAAGTCGTCGCCGGGATTGACCCAGGCCACGATCGGAATGTCGGGGTGCCAGCGGTTATGCACCATGTCATTTTCATAGGCCGACTTGGTGAGATCGACCTTGATCAGTGTCTCTGGCATCGAGAGGCTCCCCTTTTACACGGTTGGTTAGACGGACAGATATTTCGAGACCTGTGCGGCATCGACGGCGCCGCGCGGATCATCACGGACGATCTCGCCGTTCTCGATCACCAGCACACGGTCGGCGATATCGAGCGCGAAGCTCAGGACCTGCTCGGACACGACGATTGAAAGCCCCTTCTCGTCGCGGATGTGCTTGAGCGTGCGCGCCATCTCCTTGATGATCGACGGCTGGATACCTTCGGTCGGCTCGTCGAGCAGCAGCACTTTTGGCTTGGTCGCCAGCGCACGAGCGATCGCGAGTTGTTGCTGCTGGCCGCCGGAGAGATTGCCGCCACGGCGGTCCTTCATCTCCAGCAGCACCGGAAACAGTTCGTAGATGTCACCGGGCACTTCGGTTCCGCCGGAGACCACGAGGCCGGTCTCGATGTTCTCCTTCACCGTCATGGTAGAAAAGATCATGCGGCCTTGCGGCACATAGGCGAGCCCCTTGGCCACCCGCTCGTAGCTCGGCAGGCTGCCGAGCTCGGCGCCGTCCATGGTCACCGAGCCACTCTTGGCCGGCAGGATCCCCATCAGCGATTTCATCAGCGTGGTCTTGCCCATGCCGTTGCGACCCATGATCGCCACGATCTCGTTGGGCGCGACTTTGACGTTGAGCCCGTGCAGCACCTCGCTCTGGCCGTAGGCGACGTGAAGATCAGAAATAGCCAGCATCGTCGCGCTCCTTAGTGACCGAGATAAACTTCGACGACCTTGGGATCGTTCTTCACCTTTTCCATGGTGCCTTCCGAGAGGATCTGGCCCTGGTGAAGCACGGTGACCTTGTGCGCGATGTCCTCGACGAACTTCATGTCGTGCTCGATCACGAGCACCGAGCGGTTTTTGATGATGCGGTTGAGCAGCTCGGCGGTCTTGGTGCGTTCGGACACGCTCATGCCGGCGACGGGCTCGTCCAGCATGAGCAGGTCAGGATCCTGAATCAGCAGCATGCCGATCTCGAGCCATTGCTTCTGGCCATGACTGAGCTCGGAGGCATAGGTGTTGAGCTTGTCCTTGAGGAAGATCATCTCGGCAACCTCTCCGACGCGTGACCTCACCAGCTGGTCACGCTGGAACGTGAGTGAGCCGAATACGGTGCGGCCGCGCGGAAACGAGATCTCGAGATTCTCGAACACGGTGAGGTCTTCGAACACCGACGGCGTCTGGAACTTGCGGCCGACGCCGGCCTTGACGATCTCGTTCTCCTTCAGCTTGGTCAGCTCGGTCCCGCGAAACTGGATCGAGCCTTCGGTCGCCTTGGTCTTGCCGCAGATCAGGTCAAGCACCGTGGTCTTGCCGGCCCCATTGGGGCCGATGATGACGCGGATCTCGTTCTCCTCGACGTAAAACGAGAGATCGTTGACGGCCTTGAAGCCGTCGAAGGAAACCGTCAGCCCGGAGACCGCGAGCAGGAATTCCTTGGGCTGATGACCGACGAGCATGATCTATCTCCTCACTGCCAGCGTGGCATCGGCATCGCGATGACCGACGAGCATGACCTATCTCCTCACTGCCAGCATGGCATCGGCATCGTGATGACCGACGAGCATGATGGTCTCCTCACTCTGCTGGTGCGCCGTCGGCAACCGAATTGTCGCTCCAGCCCGGCTTCTTGCGCGAGGCGAAAAGGCGGTCGACGCGCGGCTGCACATAGTCGGCCCAGAGCCCCGACAGGCCGTTCGGGAAAGCGAGCACGACCGCGATGAACAGCGCGCCGAGACCAAACAGCCAGAGTTGCGGAAAGGATTCCGACAGGCTGGTCTTGGCGAAGTTCACCAGAATGGCCCCCCATATCGCGCCAAAGATCGACATCCGTCCGCCGACCGCGGTGTAGATCACCATCTCGATCGACGGCACGATGCCGACAAAGGACGGCGACATGAAACCGACATTGAGCGCGAACATGGCCCCGCCGATCGCGGCGAAAACCGCGGCCATACAGAACGCAAAGATCTTGAAGTTGGCGACGCTGTAGCCGGAGAAGCGGACGCGGTCCTCCTGTTCGCGCATAGCCACCAGGATGCGGCCGAGCTTGGTCAGGCGGATGAACTGCGCGATGCCGATGCAGGCGAACAGCAGCACCACTTCGACGAAGTACAAGATGACCTTGGCGTGGTCGGGCCGGATGTCCCATCCCTTGAGGGTGCGCAGGTCGGTCATGCCGTTGATGCCGCCGGTGTAGCCCTGCTGGCCCACGATCAGGATGGTGAGGATGGCCGCCACCGCCTGGGTGATGATGGCAAAGTAGGTGCCGCCCACGCGCCGCTTGAACATCGCAGTGCCGATGATCAGCGCGAAGATGCCGGGGACCAAGATGATGGCGAGGATGGTGAAGGCGAGACTGTGAAACGGCTGCCAGAACAGTGGCAGTGACGTGATCTGATTCCAGTCCATGAAGTCCGGGATGCCTGGCGTCGACTGGATTTTGGTATTTTCGACGCTGGAGGCCTCCAGCTTGAGGAACATCGCCATGCAATAGCCGCCGAGGCCGAAGAACACGCCCTGCCCCAGACTGAGAATGCCGCCGTAGCCCCAGCACAGCACGAGACCGAGCGCGACGAAGGCGTAGGTCAGATACTTCGCGACGAGGTTGAGACGGAACACATCCAGCGAGAGCGGCAGGATCACGAACAGCACGGCGGCCAGCACGAGGAAGCCCATGAGCTCGGATCGATTGAAGAAGCGTGAGTTGATGACCATGACTTGCCTGCTTCTTGTTATTTGCGGACCTTGAGGGCGAAGAGACCCTGCGGCCGCAGCATCAGGATTCCGACAACGGCAAGCAGCGTCAGCACCTTAGCCATCGAGCCCGACAGGAAGAACTCGAGGGTGGATTGGGTCTGCGAGATTGAGAAGGCCGATGCGATGGTGCCGAGCAGGCTTGCCGCGCCGCCGAACACGACCACCAGGAACGTATCGACGATGTAGAGCTGTCCGGAGGTCGGCCCGGTCGAGCCGATCATGGTGAAGGCGCTCCCAGCGACACCGGCAATGCCGCAGCCGAGGCCGAAAGTGTAGCGATCCACCTTTTCGGTGTTGATGCCGACGGCACCGGCCATGATGCGGTTCTGCACGACGGCGCGCACCTGTCGACCCCAGCGCGATTTGTACATCACGTAGGCGACGCCGACAGTGATCAGGACGGTGAGGCACATCACGAAGACGCCGTTGATCGGCACTTCGATGCTGTCGGTCACGTGCAGCGAGCCGAGCATCCATTGCGGCAGCTCGACGCCGACCTCGCGCGCGCCGAACACGGAGCGATAGGCCTGTTGCAGGATCAGGCTGAGGCCCCAAGTCGCGAGCAGCGTGTCGAGCGGGCGCTTGTAGAGATGCCGTATCAGCACCCATTCCACCAGCATCCCCAACGCACCGGATGCGACAAAGGCCAGGATCATCGCGAGGAAGAAATAGCCGCTGAACAGGCTCGGCAAATAGGATTGGAAGAAGCTCGAGGTCATCCAGGTGACGTAGGCCCCAAGGATCATGAACTCGCCATGGGCCATGTTGATGACGCCCATCTGGCCGAAGATGATCGCAAGACCCAGCGCCATCAGGACGTAGACGGAGAACAGGATCAGTCCTGCAAAGCCCTGCATGACGAAGATGGAGCCAAGGTCACCAAGCGAGTAGTCGCCGAACATCGATGTCCTCCGTCGGGAAAGGGTCCCGCGTCGCGAGCAGGTTCGCGACGCGGGGGTCTTGGGCGTGGATTTGCGGTCCACGCCAGGGAGAGGTTTTGCCTGAGAGGGAAACGGCGACGAACGCCGTGACTAACTGATAGATCTCGTCTTACTGGTAGCCCTTGGGGAACGGATCCGGCTCGACCAGATCGGCGGTCTCGTAGATCAGTTCGAACTGGCCATCGAGCTTGGCGCGTCCCACCCGGGTCTTCGACCAGAGGTGATGATTTTCGTGGATGCGCACATAGCCTTCCGGAGCGCCCTTGAACTCGATGCCCGGCGACGCCGCGGCGATCTTGTCGATGTCGAAGGAGCCCGCCTTCTCCACCGTCAACTTCCACAACCACGGTCCGAGATAGGCAGCCTGGGTGACGTCTCCGATCACGGTCTTCTCGCCCCACATCTTCTTGAACGCAGGAACGAAGGTCTTGTTGTTCGGATTGTCGAGCGACTGGAAGTACTTCATGCAGGCATAGGCGCCCGCGATGTTCTCGCCGCCAATGCCGTCGATCTCGTCTTCGGTCACCGAGATCGTGAGCAGCGCCTGCTTGGAGAGGTCGATGCCGGCCGCCTTGAGCTGCTTGTAGAACGCGACGTTCGAGCCGCCGACGACGTCGGTGAAGATCACGTCGGGCTTGGTCAGCTTGATCTTGTTGATGACCGAATTGAACTGCGTATTGCCGAGCGGATAATACTCTTCGCCGACCACCTTGCCCTTCAGCACGTTCTCGACATGCTTGCGCGCAATCTTGTTCGAGGTGCGCGGCCAGATGTAGTCGGAGCCGATGAAGAAGAACGACTTGGCGCCCTTCTCCTTGGCGATCCAGTTCAGGCCGGCGAGGATCTGCTGAGTGGCTTCCTGACCTGTGTAGATCACGTTCTTGGACTGCTCGAGACCTTCGTAGAAGGTCGGGTAATAGAGCATGCCGTTGTACTGCTCCATGACGGGCAGCACGGCCTTGCGGGACGCCGAGGTCCAGCAGCCCATGATCGCCGCGACCTTGTCGTTGACCAGCAGCTTCTTGGCCTTCTCGGCAAAGGTCGGCCAGTCGCTGGCGCCGTCTTCCTGGATGAACTTGATCTTGCGACCGAGCACGCCGCCCATGGCATTGATCTGCTCGATGGCAAGCTTTTCGGCTTCGATCGAGCCGGTCTCGGAGATGGCCATGGTGCCGGTCGCCGAATGCAGGATGCCGACCGTCACCTCGGTGTCGGTGACCGCGAGACCCGTGGTGTTGACTGCCGAGGTCGCTGGGGCCTGCGCAAAAGATGCTCGCGGTAGCATGGTGATGGCCGGCACGGCCGCCATTCCCATCAATAATTTGCGCCGGAGCGGCGATAACAGGCCCTTGTTCGCTTCGTCTGACATGAGCACCCCACTGTTGTTCGAGGACACGCGATTGGTGCCGTGAGGATGGCTCGAATTTGTGCACTGCAAGCATACGCAAGATCGCGTATACTGCACCGCAAAATGACGACGTAGGCTTTTGGTACGGATTTTGCGAGGGGGTCCGGCGCGTTCGGGAGTAGGAGTGGGGGCTGAAGTGGCAGGGCGGCAGCGAATAGATCGCGTCAGGCGCCAGTACAACCAATGGGTCGCCAACCAGACGCTGGAAGACTACGCGCTGCGCTTCACCGCCAAGAGCGCGCGCCGGTGGTCCGCTGCCCGCGTCGCCAACACTGCCCTGGGCGCCATCTCCTTTCTCGCGCTTGAGGCGATCGGCGGCACCATCACCCTGAATTACGGGGTTACCAACGCCACCGCCGCGATCCTCGTCGTCTCCATCATCATCTTCTGCTGCGGCGTCCCGATTGCCTATTATGCCGCCAAATGCGGCATCGACATTGACCTGCTCACCCGCGGCGCCGGCTTCGGTTATATCGGCTCGACCGTCACGTCGCTGATCTACGCCTCCTTCACCTTCATCTTCTTCGCGATCGAAGCGGTGATCCTGGCCACGGCGCTCGAGATGTGCTTCGGCATTCCGCGCCCGATCGGCTATCTCATCAGCGCGGTCGCGATCATCCCGCTTGTCACCTACGGCATCACGCTGATCAGCCGCTTCCAGCTCTGGACGCAGCCGATCTGGATCATCCTGCACATCCTGCCCTTCGCGGCGATCGCCTGGGCCAACCCTTACTCGTTCACGGAATGGCGCAAATTCGCCGGCGAGCACGGCGACCCCAGCGGACATTTCGATCTACTGCTGTTCGGCGTAGCATCCTCCGTGGTGTTTTCGCTGGTGGCTCAGATCGGCGAGCAGGTCGACTTCCTCAGGTTTCTGCCGCGCGACCGCCGCACCTCGCGAACGTCGTGGTGGGCCGCCCTGCTGATCGCGGGGCCCGGCTGGATCATCTTCGGCGCGCTGAAATTGCTGCTGGGCTCGTTTCTCGCCTTCTTCGCGCTGAGCCACGGCCTCTCCAGCGAGCTGGCGGCCGAGCCTGCGCACATGTATCTCGAGGCGTTTCGCTACGTGTTGTCGCAGCCGGACATGGCTCTGGCACTCACCGGCGCGTTCGTGATCCTGTCGCAGCTCAAGATCAACGTCACCAACGCCTATGCAGGCTCGATCGCCTGGTCGAACTTCTTCTCGCGTCTCACTCATAGCCATCCGGGCCGGGTCGTCTGGCTGGTGTTCAACGTGATGGTGGCCTTGCTGCTGATGGAGATCGGCGTCTACAAGGCGCTGGAGCAGACGCTCGCGCTCTACTCCAATGTCGCGATCGCCTGGGTCGGTGCGCTGGTCTCTGATCTCGTGGTCAACAAGCCCCTCGGCCTGCGCCCGCCGCAGATGGAGTTCAAGCGCGCCCATCTCTACGACATCAACCCGGTCGGCGTCGGCGCGATGACGATCGCGACCATCGTCTCGATCGCGGCATTCTACGGCCTGTTCGGCTCGACCATGAAAGCGCTCGCGGCCTTCGTCGCGCTGACGGTCGCCTTCGTCACCGCGCCCGTCATCGCCTGGCTCACCGACGGAAAATATTACATCGCGCGCAAGCCGAAGAGGAGTTGGGCCAACATCGAATCGATCCAGTGCTGCATCTGCGAGCACCATTTCGAGCCGGAGGACATGACCTCCTGTCCTGCCTATGCCGGCCCGATCTGCTCGCTATGCTGCTCGCTCGATGCGCGCTGCCACGATTTGTGCAAACCGCATGCGCGCGCGCAGGTGCAGTTCGCCGACGCACTCGCCAGGATCTTGCCGCAGGCGATCTATCAGCGGATCAACTCGCAGTTCGGCCACTACATCGGTGTGTTCGTGGTCTCCGCGGGCCTCGTCGCGCTGGTGCTGGGGCTGATTTACCTCCAGAGCTCGGTCAGCGTGCCTGGCGAGAACATGCTCGTCTCCAACGTGCTCTGGAAGGTGTTCTTCTCGCTCAGCATCATCATCGGCGTGGTGGCCTGGCTGTTCGTGCTGGCGCAGCAGAGCCGACGGGCCGCCGAGGCCGAGACCCGACGCCAGACCACGCTGCTGATTCAGGAGATCGACGCCCACAAGCGCACCGATGCCGAGCTCCAGCGCGCCAAGGAAATCGCAGAATCCGCCAACCTCGCCAAGAGCCGCTACGTGGTGGGCCTGAGCCACGAGCTGCGCTCGCCGCTGAATGCGATCAGCGGCTATGCCCAACTCCTGGAGCAGGACACCACGCTCAACACCAAGCCGCGCGACCAGGTCCGCGTCGTCCGCCGCAGCGCCGATCACCTCTCCGGCCTGATCGACGGCATTCTGGACATCTCCAAGATCGAGGCGGGGCGGCTGTACCTGTCGCGCGACGAGGTGCGCCTGACCGAATTCCTCGACCAGCTCGTCGGCATGTTCCGCCTTCAGGCCGCGGCCAAGAGCATCGACTTCGTGTTCAGGCGGCCGGCGCATTTGCCGGTCGTGGTCTATGCCGACGAGAAGCGGCTGCGCCAGGTGCTGATCAATCTGCTGTCCAACGCGATCAAATTCACCCAGGTCGGCAGTGTGCAGTTCGTGGTGCACTATCGCAGCCCGGTCGCGGAGTTCGAGGTGATCGACACCGGCCCCGGCATCCAGGGCGACGATCTCGAACGCATCTTCGCACCTTTCGAACGTGGCGCGCTCGGTGTCTCGCAGCCGCAGACCGGCACGGGGCTGGGCCTCACCATCAGCCGGTTGCTCGCCGGCGTCATGGGCGGCGACATCAAGGTCTTGAGCACGGTCGGCAGCGGCAGCACGTTCAAGGTCAAGATGCTGCTATCCGAAGTCACCAATCCGCAGCGCATTGCGCCGGTGGAGGCCCCGATCTCGGGCTATCACGGCGCGCGCAAGACCATCCTCATCACCGACGACGATCCCGTGCATCGCGACCTCCTGCGCGAGGTGTTGACCCCACTCGGCTTCATCCTGCTCAGCGCGCCCGACGGGCCTGGCTGCCTGGCGCTAGCCCAGCACTGCCGGCCTGATCTGTTCCTGCTCGATATCTCCATGCCTGGCATGGACGGCTGGACGGTGGCGGAGACGCTGCGCGCCAGCGGCCACCATCAGGCGCGCATCCTGATGGTGTCTGCCAGCGCGCTCGAGGCGCACGGCACACCGCTGGCACAGCCTTTCCACGACGGCTACCTGATGAAGCCGATCGATATTCCCAGGCTTTTGGAAAGTATCCGCCAGCTTCTCAAGGTCGAATGGCAATACGGCTCGGAGGAGATCGCGGTGCCGCTGTGGCGGCCGGAGAGCGGCTCGCGGCCGCCTGTACGACACATCGAGGCTCTGATCGGGCTCGGTCAGATCGGCTACGTCAAGGCTATCCAGTTGAAGCTGGACGAGATCGGCAGTGAGCACCCTGAACATGCCGACTTCGTCGCGGAAATGCGGTCGCTGATCGACCGCTTCGATCTCGGCCAGTACATGGCCACATTGAAGACGTTGCATGCGTATGAGCACTGAGTCGAAAAAGCGCGACGTCGCGCTCGTTGTTGACGACTCCCCGGAGACGCTGCGGCTGCTCACCGACGCGCTCGACAGCGCCGGGATGACGGTGATGGTGGCGCTCGATGGCGCGGCCGCGATGCGTATCGTCGACCAAATCACGCCTGACATCGTGCTGCTCGACGCTGTGATGCCGGGCATGGACGGGTTCGAGACCTGCCGCCGCCTCAAGCGCGATGCGGGCCTTGCCAATGTCCCGGTGATATTCATGACGGGGCTCGCCGAGACCGAGCACATCGTGCGCGGGCTGGAGGCCGGCGGCGTCGACTACGTGACCAAGCCGATCGTGATCGAGGAGATGCTGGCGCGGATCCGCGTTCATCTCGGCAATGCGCGGCTGACGCAAAGCGCACGCGCCGCGCTCGATGTCTCCGGCCGATTCCTGTTCGCGGTCAACCGCCAGGGCAAATTGTTGTGGGCGACCCCGCAGGCGCAGAAGCTGCTGGCGGACCACCACGGCGCGCAGGCCGACGACGATTTCGTCCTGCCGGTATCATTGCTGCAATGGCTGGAGCAGGCGAAGGGCAAGGGCAGCTCGAAGTCTCAGGCGGCTTCCTTGCCCGACAATCCTCAGCTCCGGCTGTACTACATGGGCGAGACCGCACCGAACGAGTTCTTGCTGCGGCTCTCCAGGGAATCCGGCACCGCGCCGCCACCCGAGTTCACCAGCGAGCTCGGCCTCACTACCCGCGAAGGCGAGGTGCTGGCCTGGCTCAGCAAGGGCAAAACCAACCGCGACATCGCGCAGATTTTGGGCTTGAGCCCGCGCACGGTCGACAAGCATCTCGAGCAGATCTACTCCAAGCTTGGAGTCGAGAACCGGACCGCGGCTGCGGCGATTGCAACGAATGCGACAAGAAGGAATTCGTAGTCTTGCTCCGAGTGAGTTGGGATGTGACTCAGCACACCGTGTCGTCCCGGCGAAGGCCGGGACCCATAACCCCAGGGAGTGATTTGGCGAAGACTAGTCGTTCGGACTAGCACCGTCCGCAATCGATAGGCCTCGCTGTATGGGTCCCGGCCCCCGTGCGCAATTGCGCACTAGGCCGGGACGACGTTGCAATGCTTGGTTAGCGCCTAGTCCTCACCCGTACACAAACTCCCCGCCATCCAGATTCGTCTTCGGGATCTCGTCCTTTTCGGTCCAGTAATCCTGGCTGTGCTGCCATTCCGGCTTGTCGCCGCGCTTGGGCAGCAGGTCCATGTTGCGCATCATGTAGCCGGGATTGAAGTTTTCCGGATCGATCCAGGGCAGGATCGGCATGTTGTGGTCTTCGGCGCGTAACTTGACCTCGACCTTCTTCTTGCCTTTGGCCTTCATGTGACCGAGCAGGCGGCAGACGAAGTCAGCGACGAGATCGACGCGCAGCGTCCAGCTGGCGCGGAAATAGCCGAAGACCCAGACCATGTTCGGCACGCCCGTGAACATCATGCCGCGATAGGTGACGGTGTCGCCGAAAGCGAGCGGCTTGCCGTCGACCTCGAAGGCGATGTCGCCGAGCGCCGCGAGATTGAAGCCGGTTGCGGTGACGATGACGTCGGCCTCAAGCAGCTTGCCGGATTTGAGCTGGATGCCGTTCTCAACGAAGAACTCGATCTCGTCGGTGACGACGGACGCCTTGCCGCTGGCGATGCCCTTGAACAGATCGGCATCGGGCACGAAGGCGATGCGCTGCCGCCACGGCCGGTAGCTCGGCGTGAAATGCGTGTCGACATCGTACTCCGGACCGAGCACTGCGCTGATCTGCCCGATCAGCTCCTTTTTCACCTGCTCGGGTTTTGACAAGCAAAGCTTGGTGAACGCGTCCTGCTCGAACAGGATCTTGCGGCGAACGATCTCGTGGATCCAGGCCTCGTCGACCTGCAGCCGGCGCAGCTCCTCCGCGATCTCGATGGCGTTGCGGCCGAGACGGAAATAGGTCGGCGAACGCTGCAGCATCGTGACATGCGCGCATTTGTCGGCAATGTTCGGCACCAGCGTCGCCGCCGTCGCGCCGGAGCCGATCACGACGACTTTCTTGTTCGCGAGGTCGATATCATCAGGCCAGGTCTGCGGATGAACGATGCGGCCCTTGAAGCGATCGGCACCTTTCCATTCCGGCGTATAGCCTTCCGAATGGCGGTAATAGCCCTGGCACATCCAGAGGAAGTTCGCAGTGAATGTTTTCGCTTCGCCGGTGTCGGTCGTCACCGCCTCGATAGTCCAGAGGTTTTGCTCGCTCGACCAGCTCGCCGAATTGATCTTGTGCTTGTAGCGGATATGCCGCGCGATATCGTTTTCGTCGATCACCTCGTTCATGTAGGCGAGGATTTCCTCGGCGGTCGCGATCGGCGGCCCGACCCAGGGCTTGAAGCTATAACCGAAGGTGTGGAGATCGCTGTCGGAGCGGATGCCGGGATAGCGATGCGTGGTCCACGTGCCGCCGAACGTCGCCTGCGTTTCCAGGATGACGAAGCTCGCACCCGGAAGCTGCTTGGTCATGTGATAGGCGCTGCCGATGCCCGAGATGCCGGCGCCGACGATCAGCACGTCGAAATGTTCAGAAGCCTGTTTGGCCGTGGCGTGACTGCGAACAGCGACATTCATTGTTGCTTCTATGCCTTGCTTGTTTTTGTGGCCGCCCTTGGTTGGGCGGCGCGTTTCCTCCGCGACGGACATGGTCGCCCATCGCGCTTCCGCTTCAAGATGACATAGATCGGGTCGCGGTCAAATCACAGCGCCGCACCCCAGCTCCGCGCGGTCTGCAAGATCCAGTCGCGATAGAGCGTGAGCGGCGTAACACCGGTCAGCCCGCCGCAGCCGGCGGCTCCGTTCGGCCCCGTGGACCAGCTGATGACGCCGACGAGCACGGATCCGGTCGGCTTGTCCTCGAACACGGGACCGCCGGAATCGCCGGTGCAGGCGCCAATTCCGTCGCGAACACCGTTGGTTACGGGGTCGACCAGCCGGATCTGGAGCGTGCCGGGCTGACCCGTCGCGACGAGGCCGGCAACACGCGTCGCGCCGCCACTCTTGCCCTCGCCACGCACGGTGACGCCGATACCGGCGACGACGAAGCGGCTGCCGACTTGGATCGGAATATTCGGCGCGCCGACGGGCACCGTCGATTTTCCCTTGAGTGGAATTTCCAGCTGCAGCAGCGCCACGTCGGCGGTAGCGCGATGCGCTTGCATTGCCTGCATGTTGAAATTCGGATGGATCGCGACGGTGCGGACATTCAGCAGTTGCGGCTGCCCGTCGGTGCCGCGATCGACGATCTTGTAGTCCGCGCCGGGTTGCACGCAGTGGGCGACGGTAAGCACCAGCTTTGGCGCAACGAGGGTGCCGGTACAGAAATTGCCGCGCGAGCCGACGATCGTGACGACGGCGCGCGCGACGCCATCGGCCTGGGGCGTGCCGCCACCAACGATGGCATAAGCGGGCGTGGCGAGCGGCAGCGCGATCGCAATGAGGGTTACGAGCTTCTTCATGGGAACACGCTTTGGTGTTGGCGTCGGTGACAGCATTAGGATGGCTTCGGACTGGCCCTTGCCGATAGCGCATGCTAGCGCTCTTGGAAAGGAATTGACGAGGGCGGGATCTTGACGATCGAGGCTGTGATCTTTGATTTTGGTGGCGTGCTGACGAGTTCGCCGTTTGAAGCGTTCACGCGGTTCGAGACAGAGCGTGGCCTGCCCATCGACATCATCCGGCGCACCAATGCCGCCAATCATCTGGAAAATGCCTGGGCCAAGTTCGAGCGCGCCGAGGTCGATATCGACACGTTCGACAGACTGTTCGCGACGGAATCGCTGGCGCTCGGCGCGGAGGTGCGCGGCCGCGACGTGCTGCCGCTGCTTCAGGGCGATCTGCGCCCCGAGATGGTCGAAGCGTTGAAGCGCATCAAGGCGCAATTCAAGACCGGCTGCATTACCAACAATCTGCCGGCCAATGCGATCGGCAGCATGACCGGGCGCTCACTCTATGTCGCCGAGGTGATGGTGCTGTTCGACCATGTCATCGAGTCCGCCAAAATCGGCCTGCGCAAGCCCGACCCGCGCATCTATCAGCTGATGGTCGAAACGCTGAAGGTCGATCCGAAGAATTGCGTCTATCTCGACGATCTCGGCGTCAATCTGAAGCCGGCACGCGAGATGGGCATGACGACGATCAAGGTCACCAGCGGCGCCCAGGCGATCGCCGGGCTCGAGGCCGCGACGGGATTGAAGCTGAGCTAGAGCGTCATTCTCCGTCATTGCGAGCTATCGCCGAGCCAGAACTACTCCGCCGCAGCTGCGATCCGCTCCGGAAACGCCGCGGCAAGTGAGGCGCGATCGGGCTTCAGCACGCCGCGCTCGGTGATGAGGCCGGTGATGAGCCGTGCCGGGGTCACGTCGAAGGCATAGTTCGCGACCGGCGAGCCCTCCGGCACGATGCGCACGGTCTCAAGCCTTCCGTCCGCGGTGCGGCCGGTCATGTCGGTGACTTCCGTGCCGCTGCGCTGCTCGATCGGGATGTCGCGGATGCCGTCATCAACGGCGAAATCGATCGTCGGCGACGGCAGCGCGACATAGAACGGCACATTATTGTCGTGAGCGGCGAGCGCCTTCAAATATGTGCCGATCTTGTTGCAGACATCGCCATTGGCGGCAACGCGATCGGTGCCGACGATGGCGAGATCGACCATGCCGTGCTGCATCAGATGCCCGCCGGTGTTGTCCGGAATCACCGTATGCGCCACGCCGTGATGGCCAAGCTCCCAGGCCGTGAGCGAGGCGCCCTGGTTGCGCGGCCGCGTCTCGTCGACCCAGACGTGGATCTTGATGCCGCGCTCGTGCGCCAGATAGATCGGCGCCGTCGCCGTGCCCCAGTCGACGGTCGCAAGCCAGCCGGCATTGCAATGGGTCAGCACATTGACGGTCTCGCCCGGCTTCTTCCTTGCGACGATCGCCTCGATGAGTTTCAGGCCGTTGCCGGCGATGCCGCGGTTGATCTCGACGTCCTGCTCGACGATCTCGTCGGCGCGCGCATAGGCGGCCTCCGCGCGCTCCAGTGCATCGATCGGCGCGAGGCTCGCGCGCATCTCGTCCAGGGCCCATTTCAGATTGATCGCGGTCGGCCGCGCCACCACGAGCGTGTCGTAGGCGCGCTTCAGGCCGGCGTCGGAAGCGTCCTCGCGCATCGCCAGCGCCATGCCGTAAGCTGCGGTCGCGCCGATCAGTGGCGCACCGCGCACCAGCATGTCGCGGATGGCGAGGGCCGCGTCCTCGCATGAGGTCAGCTTCGCAACGATGAACTCATGCGGCAGCCGGCGCTGGTCGATCGCTCCGACCGACCAGCCGTCGCGCTCACGCCAGATGCTGCGGAAATGCTTGCCGTCGACCTTCATGGGATTCTGCCTTTCGTATCACGTTCGCAGGATGCGCCCGGCCACCGCGTCGAGCTTCTTCAAGAGCTCGGGATCGCGCGCCTCGGGCGCGGTGATCAGCGCGGTATCGAGCGCGCGGTCCGAGCCGATCGGGCACGGCTCATGCTCGCGCGGGAAGTCTTTCGCCAGCCGCGCCACCAGCGCTTTTGCCTTGTCGGCGTTCGAGCTCAGAACGCGGATGATGTCCTGCACGGTGACGGCGTCGTGATCAGGATGCCAGCAATCGAAATCCGTCACCATCGCGACGGTGGCGTAGCAAAGCTCCGCCTCACGCGCGAGTTTCGCCTCGGGCATGTTGGTCATGCCGATTACGGAATAGCCAAGCGTCTTGTAGGTCATGCTTTCCGCATAGGTCGAGAATTGCGGTCCCTCCATGCAGACATAGGTGCCGCCGCGCGCAAACGCGATGCCCTCGGCTTCGGCCGCCGTGGCAAGGTGGATGCGCAGCCGCGGCGAGACCGGGTGCGCCATCGACACATGCGCGACGCATCCCCTCCCGAAGAACGAGCTCTCGCGTTTGTGGGTACGATCGACGAACTGGTCGACGAGAACGAAGGTTCCCGGCGGCAGTTCCTCCCTGAACGAGCCGCAGGCCGACAGCGAGATCAGGTCTGTGACCCCTGCGCGCTTGAGGACGTCGATATTGGCGCGATAATTGATGTCGGAGGGCGACAGCCGGTGGCCCTTGTCGTGGCGCGGCAGGAACACGATCGGCAGGCCGGCAATCGAGCCGCGCCGCAGGGGTGCCGACGGTTCACCCCAGGGACTCCTGATCACCTCTTCGCGAGCGTCCTCCAGCCCCGGCAGATCGTAGATGCCGGAGCCGCCGATGATGCCCAATACCGCCTGCGTCATGCCTGCTCCACCCCGTTCGCGCCATCGCGATTCCGTGGAGAAGCTATGCCAGTTTTACGTCGGTTTTGGAACGGGTGATGGGGTCAAGAGGTGCCGTCAGGAGAACGCGCGCCAGCACTCCCGGCTATGCCGCGGCCGCCGACCGCAGCTGGGTCGCGACCATGCGCTCCAGCGTCTCGACGGACTGGAAGTTCTCCGGTGTGATCTCGACCTGGGGAATCGTGAAGTCGAATTCGGCTTCGACGCCGAGCATCAGATTGACCATGTCCATCGAGGTCAGGCCGACGTCGACGAGCTTGGCCTGCGGCGTGACCTCAGCGGAGAGCGAGTTCTGCGCGAGGATGCCCTTCACCAGCTTGATGATGCGATTGCGCAACTCGGTATCGAAAGCCTGCATCGGTAAATTCCCATCTGTCGACAAAGGTCGGACCGGTTGCCGGCTACGATGGGCACGGCGGGCCGATCCCGCAATGGACGCCACCATTACTTCGCGTTTCTTAGTAAACGATGACTCAGATTGTTGGATTTCCGGCTTCTTACAGATCCCTAACGCGATCGCGGAAATCCGAACGAGGCAAACAACCCGAACTTAACTGTTCGTTCGGAATTGGGCTTTGTTTACCCTCTATTTCATCGACGAATTTGAATTAAATCCGTAGCCTCATCTCATAAGCAAAGATGGTCGAAGGAATCGCTCAAGCGGCATCGCGAATGATGCCGGCGATCCTGAACGGCAAACCGGAGGCGGACGATATGAACGTGCGTGAAGCAGTCCTCACTGTCGACGAGACGCAGACGAGCTTTCTCGAGCATGGTCCCTCTCTCATTGAGCGCGCCGCCCGCACCGCCACCGTGGCGGCTGCCGACGCAGACGGGGTCGATCGCGATGCCCGCTTCCCCCACAAGGCTTTCGAGGTTGCGCGTGAGCAGAAGCTGCTCGGCGTCATGATCCCGGCCGAGTTCGGCGGCTTCGGTGCCTCGATCCACGACGCCACCGACGTCTGCTACACGCTCGGACGCGCCTGCGCCTCCACGGCGATGATCTACGCCATGCACACCACGAAGGTCGCCTGCGTCGTCAGGCACGGCCACGGCATCCCCTGGATGGAAACCATGATGCGCCGGGTCGCACGCGACCAGTGGCTGCTCGCCTCCTCCACCACCGAAGGTCAGAACGGCGGCAACATCCGCGCTAGCGCCGCCGCCGTCGACGTCGCCGGCGACACTGTCTCGCTGCTGCGCGACGCCACCGTGATCTCCTACGGTGCCGAGGCCGACGGCCTCGTGACCATCGCCCGCCGCGCCACAGACGCTTCTGCGTCCGACCAGGTGCTGTTGGCGCTCGCCAGGGACGATTATTCGCTGAAGCGGACGCTGGGCTGGGAAACGCTCGGCATGCGCGGCACCTGCTCGACCGGTTTCGAGCTGAAGGTCGACTGCCCCACCGACCGCGTCTTCCCGGAATCCTACGACAAGATCCACGCCCAGACCATGACGCCGTTCGCGCATCTGTGCTGGTCCTCGGCCTGGGCTGGTATCGCTGCAGCCGCCGTTACCCGTGCGCAGGCCTTCGTCCGCAAGGCGGCCCGCACCTCGGGCGGACAGATGCCTCCGGCAGCCGCACATTTCACCGCCGCCAAGATGTCGCTGGCCAAGCTGCGGGCGCTGATATCGGCCAATATCGACGCCTTTGCTCTCGCCGAGCACGATGAACGCGCGCTCGGCTCGCTCGACTTCCAGTCTTCGATCACGCTTCTGAAGGTGCAGGCCTCGGAGCTCGCGGTCGAGACCGTGATGCATGCGATGCGCACCGCAGGCCTTTCCGGCTACCGCAATGACGGCGAGTTCACGATGGGCCGCCACCTGCGCGACGTGCTGTCGTCGCCGATCATGATCAACAACGACCGCATTCTGGCCAATGCCGCAACATCGACCCTGATGAGCGGCGTGCCGACAAGCCTTCGGGACTGACGAGCTTTCGAGACCGACGTGCCTTCGTTCAATAAGAATAATTTCAGATAGCAGGAAGCCGACAATGAACATTGCTGTTCTCCCCAACTCGCCTGAGACCGCGCCGCAGATCGCGGATCCGCTCGATCATCTCGCCGATAAGCTCTTTCATCCGATGGGCTCGGACGGCGTCTACGCCCGCACCGCGCTTTATGAGGGCATCGTCGAGCGGCTCGCCGCGCTGATCACGAGCCATCGCGAGGCCGGCACTGAGGTGATGCGCTTCCCGCCGGTGATGAGCCGATCTCAGCTTGAGAAGTCCGGCTACCTGAAGAGCTTTCCGAACCTGCTCGGCTGCGTCTGCAGCCTGCACGGCACCGAGCGCGAGATCAACGCCGCGGTAAGCCGCTTCGACGCCGGCGGTGACTGGACCAGCTCGCTCTCGCCGGCAGACCTCGTGCTGTCGCCGGCGGCCTGCTATCCCGTCTATCCGATCGCGGCGAGCCGCGGCCAGTTGCCGAAGGGTGGCCTGCGCTTCGACGTCGCCGCCGACTGCTTCCGCCGTGAACCGTCAAAACATCTCGACCGGCTGCAATCGTTCCGGATGCGGGAATATGTCTGCATCGGAAGCCCCGATGACGTGGCCGATTTCCGCGAGCGCTGGATGGTGCGCGCGCAGGCGATTGCGACCGATCTCGGTCTCACCTTCCGCGTCGACTATGCCAGCGATCCGTTCTTCGGCCGCGTCGGTCAGATGAAGGCCGTGAGCCAGAAGCAGCAGCAGCTCAAGTTCGAACTGCTGATCCCGCTGCGCTCGGAAGAGCAGCCGACCGCCTGCATGAGCTTCAATTATCACCGCGAGCATTTCGGCACGACGTGGGACATCAAGGACGCCAATGGCGAGCCGGCCCACACCGGCTGCGTCGCTTTCGGCATGGACCGGCTGGCGGTCGCCATGTTCCACACCCACGGCACCGACCCTTCCGCCTGGCCCGCCAAGGTGCGGGAGATCATGGGCCTGCAGCCGCAGATCGCGGCCGATGCCCACGGCGAAGGCTGGCGCTAACGGAACGAGGCCGGTCATTTCCACGGGAAAGACGAGCGTGATCCACACCAAGGTCCGATGCCGCGAGATCACCGAGTCCGACGTCGATGCGGTCGCGGACTTGCTGACGCGCGGCTTCGTCGGGCGCTCGCGCGGCTATTGGATCCAAGGCCTGCGCCGGCAAGCCTTCCGACCGGTACCGGATGGCTACCCGCGCTTCGGCTACATGCTCGACAATGACGGCACGCCGGTCGGCGTGCTGCTGCTGATCTACACGGCGCGGAGGGACGGCGATGAGACCGCCATCCAGTGCAATTTGTCGAGCTGGTACGTCGATCCGGCCTACCGCAACTACGCCCCGCTCCTGACCAAGATCGCGCAGCGGCACAAGGACGTCACCTATCTCAACATCAGCCCGGCGCCGTGGACCTGGCCGATTATCGAGACGCAGGGCTTTCGCGCCTATTGCAGGGGTATATTCTTCTCCGTGCCTGCGCTGGCGCGCGTCCCACGCTGGAGCAAGATCGAGGTCATCTCGCAGCACGCCAAAACGATCGACGGGCTTTCCGATGCCGAGACCGAGCTCTTGACGCGGCATGCGCGCTACAATTGCCTCAGCCTCGTCTGCCGCACGCCGAAGGGAGCGTTCCCCTTCATCCTGCAACCGGTGCGCATCCGCCGTGGCATCATTGCGCCGCCCGCGATGAAGCTGATCTACTGCCGCAACGCGGCCGAGTACACCGAATGCGCGGGCCGCATCGGCCGGCTGCTGCTGCGGCTCGGCAAGATCGCGGTCGCCGTCGATTCCAACGGCTCCGTTCCCGGCCTCGTCGGCATCTACACCGAGCGTCGCGGCCGCAAATATTTCAAGGGCCCGCACCGGCCGCAGCTCGCCGATCTCACGGATACGGAACTCGTGCTGTACGGGCCGTAGGCCCGTTTGGACCAGACATTCGATGTCCATCCGGGCCTAAGGCGCAATTGCGCAGGCCGACCGGCGCGACGCTACCTTGCACCCCCCTCCACATTGGCAGCATCTCTGCATCACGGTCACCCTCCGTAAACTACGGCGCTTAAGGGAATTTTCCCGCCTGTTCGCTAGCCTCGGCGGCTGAATTGCCCTGCGTTAAGTCTATTGCCCGCCGAGACCCCGCCGCCCCATGACGTCGATCCGCGACAACGAGCTTGATGCACGCCGCGAGCAGGGCCCGAAGGCCCTGGTCGGGCTGAGCCAGCTTGCACTCGACCACATGGAACAGGGTGTCTGCGTCTACGATGCCGGCAACCGGATCGTGCTGGTCAATCAGCGCTATCTCAGCCTGTTCAACATGTCGGCCGAAATCGTGCGGGTCGGCACGAGCTACCGCGACGTGCTCGCCCACAGTGTGGCCCTCGGCAACATCCCCGCGGGGGAAGTCGACGCACTCTATGCCGCGCGCCTGGCGCGGATCGCAGCCGGCCAGCCGTTCCGGACTCAACAGACACTCGCGAGCGGCCTCGTCATGGCGCTCGAGCTGAAGCCGCTTCCCGGCGGCGGCTGGATGACGATCTGCGACGACGTCAGCCGCCTCGCCCGGCTCGAGGCGGAGCTGCGCGTGCAGACCGAGCGCAGCCAGCACGCGCTCGCCAACATGGCGCACGGCTTGATCATGTACGATGCCGACAGCCGCGTCGTCGTCTGCAACGAACGTTTCCTGAATCTCTATAACCTCGACCCGGAAATCGTGAAGCCGGGCGTCTCGCATTGTACGGTCATCGAGCATTGGATGTCGCGCGGCAACCTGCCGGGCATGCCGGGCGAGGAATTCCACGACACCAGGCTGGAGGACGTGCGCACCAGGAAGGAGAAAACCCTGCTGGTGATGCGCTATGACGGAAGGATGGTGCAGGTGGTTTCCCGTTTTCTGCCCGACGGCGGCTGGGTGACGGTGCACGAAGACGTCACCGAGCGGCTGCAATACGAGGAGATGCTGAGGCACCAGAACTTCATGCTCGATGCGGCGTTGGAGAACATGGCGCACGGACTCGCCTTCTACGACAGCGAGATGCGCCTGCGCGTCTGCAACACCACCTACCGGAAGATCTATCGGCTCTCGCCGGAGGAAGCCAAGCCGGGCACGCATCTCGGCGAACTGATCGAACGCTCGATGGCAAACGGCGCGTTCTCTTCCGAGTATAGCCCGCGACACCTCCTGGAGGCCGCCAGCGCAAGGATCGCCGACCGCAACTCCTCGCCGATACGCCGACGGATGTCGAACGGCACCACGATCTCGGTGCGCTATTGCGCCCTGGCCGAGGGTGGTTTTGTGGCCACCTACGAGGACATCACCGAGCGCGAGCACGCAGTCGAGCAGTTGAGCGAGCAGTATCGGCGGTTCGACGCGGCCCTGAACAACATGAGCCAGGGCCTGTGCATGCTCGATTTGAGCTTGCGCGTCATCGTCTGCAATCGGCGCTACATCGAGATGTACGGACTGTCGCCCGAATTGGTGAAGCCGGGTGTGTCGATGCGCGAGATCATGGAGCACAGCTGCGAGCTCGGCATCCATCCAAACACCACCGCCGCGCGGCTCTATGCCGACTATGTCGAGAGGCTGCGCGAGGGCGAGCACACACTGCACCGCTATTTGGGCGACGGCCGCATCATCAAGCTCAATCACAAGCGAATGGAGCATGGCGGCTGGGTCGTCACCTATGAGGACGTTACCGAGCGCCACAAGGCCCAGGCCCGCGTTGCGCATATGGCGCGGCACGATTCGCTCACCGACCTGCCCAACCGCACGCTGTTCCGCGAGAAGATGGGCGAGGGGCTGAACCAGGTCGCAATCGCAGGTGGCGCGATGGCCGTGCTGTGCTTCGACCTCGATAATTTCAAGACCGTCAACGACCGCCTCGGACACGCGGCCGGCGACCGGCTGTTGCGCTGGGTCGCGGCGCGGCTGCAGGAGAATGTCGGCGAGCACGACACCGTCGCGCGGCTCGGTGGCGACGAGTTCGCGGTTCTCCAGCGCGGACCGCAGCCGCAATCGGCGGAAAGGCTCGCACGCCGCCTGGTGGAGATCATCGGTCACCCGCCGCCGCTGGAGAACCAGTCGATCCATGTCGGCGTCTCCGTCGGCATCGCAATCGCTCCCGATCACGGGCTCGATGCCGACGAGCTGATGAAATGCGCCGACCTCGCGCTGTACCAGGCCAAGGCCAAGGGGCGCGGCGCCTATCAGCTGTTCGAGCCCAAAATGGAGGAAGAGGCGCGCAGCCGGCACGCGCTCGAGCACGATCTGCGCGGCGCGCTGGAGGCCCGTGAATTCCACCTGGCGTTCCAACCGCAGGTGCGGCTCGACACCACCGAACTTACCGGCTTCGAGGCGCTGCTGCGCTGGAAACATCCCTCGCGCGGCCTCGTCCCGCCGGCCGAATTCATTCCGATTGCGGAAGAGAACGGGCTGATCGTTCCGATCGGAGAGTGGGTGCTGCGCACAGCCTGCGCGACCGCCGCGACCTGGCCCGATCTCACGGTCGCGGTGAACCTGTCCCCGGTGCAATTCCGCTCGCGCGGGCTGGTGACGATGGTGACGAGCGCGCTTGCGGAGGCCGGCTTGCCGCCGCATCGGCTCGAGCTCGAGGTCACCGAGACGGCTCTGCTCGACGACAGCGAGGCCACGATCGAGATCCTGCACCAGCTCCGCGCGTTGGGAGTGCGCGTCAGCCTCGACGATTTCGGCGTCGGTTATTCTTCGCTGAGCTATTTGCGCAAGTTTCCGTTCGACCGCATCAAGATCGACCGCTCCTTTGTCGGCACGCTCGGCGAAAGTCCGGAGAGTGTGGCGATCGTCCGCACCATCGCCAGCCTCGGCTCGGTGCTCGGCGTCGAGACCACGGCGGAAGGCGTGGAGACGATTGAACAACTCGACTTCGTTCGCGAATGCGGCTGCACCGCCGTTCAGGGATATTATTTCGGCAAGCCCTGCCCGGCCGCGGAAGTCGGACGCATGATCGAGACGCTGAGCGCAGTCCGCCGCGTGGCGTAAGGGCTCAGCCGAAGCCAATTCCGTATCTCGGTACGCCTCCAAACGACCAATTGTCGCACGTGCGCTTTTCGGCGAGATCACCGTATCGCGCCCGCGCAATGCGCTTTTCTTCTCCCATGATTTCGGGGACAATCCCGTCATAACAATGAGAAACGGCGGCCCGAACGAGGCCACCGCGAGGGAGGAGTTTCGATGTCTCGATACGGGCTGAAGACCTTTGCCATTGCCGCCATGCATGCCGTCGTGAGCGCGCTGCTCGCAACCGCCGCGGGTGCACAGGATTATCCCATCAAACCGGTAACGCTGATCGTTCCATGGCCGGCCGGCGGATCGACCGACATCTCGATGCGCGCGATCGCCGACAGCGCGTCCAAGGTCCTGGGGCAGCCCATCGTGATCGACAACAAAGCCGGTGGCGGCGGCACGGTTGGACCAGCCACCATGGCCGCGGCTGCGAAGCCGGACGGCTACACCATCTCACAGCTTCCGATCACCGTCTTCCGCCTGCCCCCGATGCAGGAGGTCTCGTGGGATCCGGCAAAGGATTTTACCTACATCATACATCTCACCGGCTACACCTTTGGCGTAACCACCAGCGCGGAGTCGCAATTCAAGTCCTGGAAAGACGTGGTCGAGTTCGCGAAGGCAAATCCGGGCAAGGTGACCTACGCGACGCCCGGCACCGGCACCTCGCTTCATATCGGCATGGAGCAGATCGCCGCGATGTCCGGCATCAAGCTCACGCAGGTGCCGTTCAAGGGCGGGGCAGAGACCAACGCCGCGGTACTCGGCCAGCACACCATGCTGCAGGCCGACTCCACAGGTTGGCGACCCTTGGTCGACGCCGGAAAGCTGAAGCTTCTCATGGTGTGGACCGGCGCGCGATCACCGAACTATCCTGACGTGCCGACGCTGAAGGAACTCGGCTATCCCATGGTCTATGATTCCCCGTTCGGCATCGCCGGCCCCAAGGGCATGGATCCCAAGATCGTCGCCAAGCTGCACGACGCCTTCAAGAAGGCAGTCGAGGATCCCGCAGTGATTGCCACGCTCGCCAAATACGACATGGTGCCGAGCTACAAGAATACCGAGGACTACAAGAAGTTCGTCGTCGAGGTTACGGAATCGGAGCGCAAGGTGATCGATACGCTCGGGCTTGCGAAGAAGTAGTATTGAGCCACTTTCGTGTTCCGGGCGTGGTGCAGCGCTTCTCCAGCGCTGCACCACAGAGCCGGGATCTACCTTTGCCACGCATCTATCGATCCCGGATCTGCAGCGCACCGCTTCGCGCCGCATAGCGTCCCGGCACGGCCGAGAGGTATTGATGAACGACCAAACCACCGTCAAACTCCGCCTCAACAACTCCGAACTCTGGGGTGGGTTGATCGGGCTCGCACTCGGCGGCTTCGTGATCTGGCAAGGCTTAAAGCTCAAGCTCGGCACCATCAACGACCCTGGCTCCGGCTACGTGCTTTTCTACACGGGCATCCTGATGTGCGTGTTCGCGGCCAGCATTATCATCTCGGCCATCACCGAGGGCGGACCAACGCTGGCTTCGCGCTGGCAGAACGTGAGCTGGAGCAAGCCGTTACTCGTCATCGTCTGCCTTACCGCGTTTTCCTTTGCCCTTGAGCCGCTGGGATTCCTGCTGTCATCGATCCCGCTCATGCTGCTTTTGTTGCGCTTGATCGATCCCTTGCGGTGGACATTGGCGATGCCGATCGCCGCTCTGGCACCGCTCGGCATGTGGTGGATGCTCAAGCGACTGCTGCTGATCCAGTTACCCTCCGGCCTATTCGGGATCGGCTGATCGCATGGATACGCTTCTCAACGTCGCGCATGGGTTTGGCGTCGCTCTCCTGCCGATCAACCTGCTCTACTGCTTCATCGGCGTCTTCATCGGCACGCTGGTCGGCGTGCTGCCGGGCATCGGGCCGATCTCGGCGATGTCTCTGTTGCTTCCGGTGACACTGTCAGGAACGCCGGAATCCGGCATCATCATGATGGCGGGAATCTATTACGGCTCGATGTATGGCGGCTCGACGACCTCAATCCTGGTCAACATTCCCGGCGAGGCGGCTTCCGTCGTGACCTGTATTGACGGCCACCAGATGGCGAAGCAGGGTCGTGCCGGCCCCGCGCTGGGCATCTCAGCCTTCGGCTCGTTCATCGCCGGCACATTTTCACTCGTTGCACTGATGCTGGTGGCGCCTCGGCTCGCCAACATCGCCATCGCGTTCGGCCCTGCCGAATATTTCAGCCTGATGGTGCTCGGCCTCGTCGTGCTCACCTTCCTCACGCAGGGATCGATGCCGAAAGCGCTTCTGATGGCATGTATCGGCGTCGTGCTCGGACTGATCGGGCTCGACAGCATCACCGCGCAGCCGCGGCTGACATTCGGCCGCATGGAGCTGATCGACGGCATAGGACTGGTCCCCGTCGTGATGGGCCTGTTCGGCGTCGCCGAGGTGCTGCTCAATACCGAGCAGGTGATCAAACGCGACATCATCAACGCCAAAATCACGCAGCTGCTGCCCAACAAGGCCGATTGGCAGGCGAGCGCCGGCCCGGTGGCGCGCGGCACGTTACTTGGCTTGCTGCTCGGCATTCTCCCGGGCGGCGGCGCGGTGGTGGCCTCGTTCGCGTCCTATGCGCTGGAGAAGCGGCTGTCGAAGACGCCGGAGCGCTTCGGCCATGGCGCAATCGAGGGCGTAGCGGGTCCCGAATCCGCCAACAACGCGGCGGCCGGCGGCGCGTTCATTCCGCTGATGACCTTGGGCATCCCGCCGAATGTGGTGATGGCACTGCTGCTCGGCGCCTTCGTCATCCACGGCCTGCAACCGGGGCCGCTACTGATCACGCAAAACCCCGGCCTGTTCTGGGGCATCGTCGCCAGCATGTATATCGGCAACGTCATGCTGCTGATCCTCAATCTGCCGCTGATCGGCATGTGGGTGCAGCTGCTCAAGTTGCCCTACAACATCCTGTTCCCGCTGATTATCCTGTTCACGATCCTGGGCGTTTACTGCTCGAGCAACAATGTGTTCGACGTCTACGTGATGATCGCGTTCGGGATCATCGGCTATTTCATGCGCAAGCTCGGCTTCGAGCCCGCGCCGCTGGTGCTGGCGTTCGTGCTGGGACCGATGATGGAGAACAATCTGCGCAAGTCGCTGATCCTGTCGCAGGGCGACCTCTGGACCTTCGTGCAGCGGCCGATCTCGGCAGCGTGTCTTGCGCTCGCGCTGGTGCTGCTGATGGCGCCGCTATTACCCGCGCTGCGTAAGAAGCGCGAGCTCGTGGCGCTGGATGAGGGCGCGTGAGGGATTGGCAGGTGTCTCAGCCTGCCGCGGGCAGCACGTTATCCGGCGGCGCGCCCCAGGGGCGGTCGGCTGAGGCGAGCCCGATCAGGCGGCCCTGGATGTAGTCGCAGCCCCAGTCGCGCAGCATGTTCGCAGCTTCTTCGTCCTGCACCCATTCGGCCACCGTCTTGATGTCGAGGCGGCGGGCGAGGTCGATCAGGGTCTGCACGAAGGCGCGGTCGTCGGCGGAACGGGTGATGTTCTGCACGAAGGCACCGTCGATCTTCACGATGTCCACGCCCAGCTTGCGCAGATTGCGGAACGAGGTGTAGCCGGCGCCGAAATCGTCGATGGCGATGCGGCTGCCGAAATTCTTCAGCCGGGTGACGAAGCCGCGCACATCGTCGATGTCCTGGATCGCGACGGTTTCGGTGATCTCGACGATCAGCCGCTCGGCAACGCCGGGATGGGCACGCATCAGCGATTCGATTCCCGCCCACCAATCCGGATCCATGGTGGTGTCGGGCGAGATGTTGAGGCTGAGGCAGATGTCCGGCGCGGCCGCGAGCTCGGCGACCACGAGCTCGAGCACCCGGTGATCGACCAGGCGGATCAGGCCGAGGCGTTCCGCAACCGGCACGATGTCGGGCGCGAGCAGCACCTGGCCGTCGCCCTGGTCCATCCGCACCAGGCATTCGTGAAAGGCGCAGTCGCGCGAAAGGGCGGCAACTACCGGCTCATAGGCAAGCTTGATGCGGCGCTCATTCAGTGCGGTGACGATCTCGTCGGTGACGCGGATGTTGACGCGGCGCTGGGCGTCGCGCGCGGCATCCGGGCGCCAGGCTGCGAACGAGCCGACGCGGCGTTGTTTCGCGGTGTCCAGGGTCTCGTGGGCGCGATTGACGGCTTCATCGGCGTTGCGGGCATAGCGCGGCACGCTGACCGCGCCGATCGAGGCGGTGACCGACACCGGTCCGGATTTGGTCGGCACCACCTCGTCGCGAATGCCGGCGAGGAAACGTTCGGCAGCCACGTTCATGTCATCGACGGTGCAGTTCTTCAGGATCAGGCCGAACTTGTTGCCGGAGAAGCGGCCGAGCACGTCGCCGCCGCGCAAGCGCGCGCGAATGCGCGTGGCGACGTCGAGGATCACGGCGTCGGCAACGTCGAAGCCGAAGGCCTCGTTGACACGCGCGAGATGATCGATGCCGACCAGCATGAAGGCCGCGGTCGAGCGGAAACGGGTCGTCTCCTCGATGGCCTCGGCCAGCGCGGCGATCAGATGCGAGCGATTGAGCTCGCCGGTCAGCGGATCGAGCCGGGCCAGCTTCGTCAGTTCCTCGTCGCGGGCATGGCGTTCATTGTTGATGCGGACGGAGCCGATCGCACGCACCGGGCGACCGTCGGGGCCGGCGAACCAGCGGCCGGTCTCCTCGATCCAGACCATGGGATCGGCGGCGCTCATGCGCACGCCGTACTCGACCCGGTAGGGCGTGCCGTCGGCGCCATGCACGGCTGAGGTCTGCGCCAGCGCGGCGGTCCGCATTGATTGCGCGGGCTCGATCAGCCTGGCGAATTCGGCGCCGGTGGCCAGCCGTTCGGCGGGAATTCCGGGAAAGATGGCGCTGACCTGCTCACCCCAGACGATGGCATCGCTGGCGATGTCCCAGGCGAACACGGCCTGGCCGAGGGCAGCCAGGATGTCGGAGGCTTGCGGCAATGCGGGGGTCAAAATCGCCTCGTTTCGGGACAGCGGGGAGTCCTGAGCCGGCACAGGATAAAGCCAGATTCGCCATTGACCCTAGGCAAAGTTGATAAACAATTTGGAAACCACGTTTCCTCGCTCGCAGGAACCGAAGCGGCTCACCCGGCATAGGCCTTGCGAGTACATGACACGCACCGGCGCCAGCGTCTCGAAACGCGACAATCTAGGCCGGTCAACGGTGATTGCGATGTTGAGTACTGGTCAACTGGACGTGGCGGACAACGGCACAGGCTCGGCCCTGGTGCCGCTGATGCCAGTTTTGCAGTGGGTCCACAAGGCCCCGCTGCCACGCCCCGATCCCAGCTTCGTCGCCCAGCTCATCGCCAATGCCGAGCATCTGCCCCAGGCGAGCCGGCTCCGCCGCGCTTCTTCCGAGGATGCGCAGGTCGCCTATGGCAGCAAGCGCCCGCTTCCGAGCGTTAGCGCGCGCACGCGGCAGGTGGCTTGAATCAGCGCGGCGCGTCGGGAGACGGCTGGGTGCCGTTGCCCGGCTGCAAATGAGGCGAGGGAATTTCCGGCGAGGGCGCACTCACAGGCTTCGGCGCCGGGTGATCCATCAGCACGGATTCGGCGACCGATTGTGCCGTGGGCGCGGGCGGCTCCGCCGGAGCTGGTCGCGGAGCGGACACTGGCTCGAACTTGGGCTCGAACTCATCCGCCGGCGTCTCGGCCTGGCGCTTGGTCTTGCGGGGCGCCGGCACCGTCGTTTCGGCGACATAAGCGACGCGGCGGCGGGTGCGCTGGGCGATGCCGCCGAGGAAATCGGCCATCGCGAGCAGCACCAGAAGGAAATAGGTGGAGTTGCCGAATTTCGGCCACATCACGAATTCGGCCGCAGCCGCGCCGAACACGATCAGCGACAGCAGATGATCCATCAGGAATTTCGAGCCGGGCCGCGCGCCCTTGACCACTTCGAGCAGCAGCAGCACGATACCTAGCGCGAGCATCACGTCGGCGAGCGTGACCGGCCAGGCCTCGCCCGTGATCATCGGCACTTTGAACAGCACGTCCGCAAAGGACACGCTCGGCATCAGGAATGCGATGATGTTGTAGACCGCGAGCGGGATCAGGAGCAGCGGGAAACCGACCATCGGCGAAATGCCTTCTCGATCAAGATATCCAGACAGGACAATGCGGCGGCGATGCATTCGCTCCGCCGCCGTCACTGTCATATCTCATGGGTGGGCCGAAATCAGGCAGGCCCGATCGTCCTGCCCACAGAAAGGTCCCGAACTCAGGACTCTTTCTTCTTCAGGACCTGACGGCCCTTGTACATGCCGGTCTTGAGGTCGAGATGGTGCGGACGACGCAGTTCGCCGGAATCCTTGTCTTCCACATAGGTCGGCTTCTTGATGGCGTCTGCCGAGCGGCGCATGCCACGACGGGACGGCGAGGTTTTTCTTCTCGGAACGGCCATTTCAATATCCTCTAGGGATTGGTGTTTTGGGGCATCGTCCGCGAGGGGACGGCTCAGCACCCGCAAACCGAGGCGAGCTGAATGCCGGTCAAGGCCGGGCTTATAGAGGAAGGCCTGCCTTAAATCTAGGGCTCTGGGCCGGAAAATGCGCCCGAAAAGGACCGGAAATCAGCGATTCTCCCGCCAGCAGGTCGAAAGTGAACTCGCCTGCGCTCGCGCCACATAGGTCCCGGCCAGCCGCCGGACACCCGGTCCCGGCGTCCTGGCGCTGCGTTTGACCGGATTCGGCAGGATAGAGGCTAGAAGCGCGGCCTCCCGGGGGGAGAGGTTCGCCGCCGACTTGCCGAAGGCATAGGCGCTGGCGGCCTCGGCCCCAAACTGGCTCTGCGGGCCGAGCTCGGCGATGTTGAGGTAAATCTCCAGGATCCGTGCCTTGGGCAGGACGAGATCGATCCACAGCGCCAACGGGAATTCCAGCGCCTTCCGGACGAAGTCCCGCCCCTGCCAGAGGAACAGGTTTTTCGCCACCTGCTGGGTGATGGTGGAAGCGCCCCGGAACGGGGTGCCGTCCTCCTTCGCATCGTCGATCGCCTCACGCAGCGCACCCCAGTCGATGCCGTGATGCTTGCAAAAATGGGCGTCCTCGGCCGCCACCACCGAGCGTGGCAGCGAGGGCGACATCGCCGCCAGATCGATCCATTCCCGCTGCATCGGCGCACCCCGCAGCGAGCGCCAGATCATCAGCGTCGAAACGGGATGGCCGGCACGGTAGAACGGCGCGACGACATAGGGCGCGAGAGCCGCGACCGCGAGCACCAGGAGAAGGGTTTTGACGACGCGCAAATCAACCTTTCCGGCGCAGAACGAAACGCGGCCACGGGCCCGGCATTAAGTCTGTGATAATTCGGGCCTTTTCCAGCACTTTTTAGGCCTTCCAAACGATTGACTGAGGCGGGCGCATAAAGGATTGTCCCGCCGAATTTTAGTTCTGGAGCCCTTCTTGATGACCGGCACGTCCCCGTCCGATTTCGCCAAACGTCTGGACAAGACCGCTGATGACACCGAGGCCCTGCTCGGGCGCCTGCTGTCGGACGACATCCTGCCCGATGAGATCGCCCGGCCCAAGCGACTGATGGACGCAATGCGCTATTCGAGCCTCAACGGCGGCAAGCGCCTCCGGCCCTTCCTGGTGGTCGAGAGCGCGGCCGTGTTCGGCGTGTCCCGCGAAGCCGCGCTGCTCGTCGGTGCGGCGCTCGAATGCATCCACTGCTATTCGCTGATCCATGACGATCTGCCGGCGATGGACAATTCGGACCTGCGCCGCGGCCGCCCGACCCTGCACAAGAAGACCGACGACGCGACCGCGATCCTCGCCGGCGACGGCCTCCTGACACTCGCCTTCGACATCATCACCCGCGACGAGATTCATCGCGACGCCAATGTGAGGCTTTTGCTGACCCGCGCACTCGCGCGCTGCGCCGGCATCGGCGGCATGGTCGGCGGCCAGATCCTCGACCTCGCCGGCGAAGGCCGCTTTGGCGGCAACGAGCCGATCGACGTCGCCCGCATTCAGCAGATGAAGACCGGCGCGCTGCTGCGCTACGGCTGCATCGCCGGCGCGATCCTCGGCCAGGCCTCGCAAAAGGAATATCAGGCGCTCGACGATTACGGCCGCGCGCTCGGCGAAGCCTTCCAGATCGCCGACGACCTGCTCGACGTCGAAGGCGATGCCGCCGCGCTCGGCAAGCCTGCCGGCGCTGATGCAGCGCTCGGCAAGACCACCTTCGTCACCCAGCTCGGCATCGAAGGCGCCAAGCAGCGCGTGCGCGATCTGCTCGCGCGCGCCGACAGCGCCGTGTCGATCTTCGGCGAACGGGCCGCCGTGCTGCAAGCGGCTGCGCGGTTCGTGGCCGAACGGAAGAGCTGATAGCGCGATGGCGGGCGGCAGCAAGGAAGACCCCGCCCTCGCCCGCTTTCGCAAGATGTCGCGGCCGATGCGGCTGATTTATGCGCGTCCGCGGACGTTCATGTCGCTTGCCGTTGGTATTCTCGTCTGCCTGCTCATCCCGGGTTCGCACCGGCTGGTCACGCGGCTTGTGTTCGGCTGGGATGCGTTGATCGCCGTTTATCTGGTGCTGGTCTACGCGATGATGCTGTGCAACGACCACCAGCACATCCGCCGCGCCGCAGCGATGCAGGACGACGGTCGCTTCGTGATCCTGCTGGTGACGGCGATCGGCGCCTTCGCCAGCATCGCCGCGATCGTCTCCGAGCTTGGAACGCCGCATCGCGGCGGCCTGGAGCTGAGCATCGCAATCACCACCATCGTATTGTCATGGGCCGCCGTGCACACAATCTTCGCTCTGCATTACGCGCATGATTATTACCGGCACGCCACGCCGGGCGGCCTTCAGTTTCCCAGCGGCGACAAGGAAGACCACGCAGATTACTGGGACTTCGTCTATTTCTCGTTCGTGATCGGCATGACCGCGCAGGTCTCCGATGTCGGCATCTCCGACAAGACCATCCGCCGCACCGCCACCGCGCACGGCATCGTCTCATTCATCTACAACACGGCCTTGCTGGCGCTGACGGTCAACATCGCGGCGAGCGCGATCTCGACCTGAACTCATTTCCGCAATCCTAGTTACAGACCTCGGCATTGCCATCGTTGCCCGGGCCGCCGCCGCCGCGATATTCGAGATGGCAGCCGCGGTTGACCGCACGACAGCCACTGTTGTTGCAGAATAGCTGTCCGCCACTCGAGCGGCGGCTGGCGCCAGCGGCAGCAGCGATGCCCGCAGCGCCACCAAAGCCGCCGGCCGCTCCGGCAGCCTCACCGCCGGCCTGACGACGCTGCCGTGCGGGACGCTCGTCGCCGTCGTCCCGCTTGGCGGTCGCAGGCTTGGCGGTCGCAGGCTTGGCGGCACGCTGCTTCTCGCACTCGTTGTCGTCGTTGAGCGCATAGCCATCACGGCAGACGATCTTGGTGCATTTGTCGCCGTCGGTCTTGAAGCCGTGCTCGCAAACCAGCGGACAGACGCGCGACTGTTTCGACTTGACCGTGTCGAGTGCATCGGTGCTCGCCACCTTCACGTCGAGCTTGGTGCCGGCATAACGGTTGAACTGCGATAACGACCGCTGCGCGGATGTCGTCCAGTTGCCGTCGGCGGCGCCGGAGAAGCAGCCGACGCGGCCGAGCTCGGTCTGTACCGAGCGGCTGAGATCGGCCGGCGCGATGGCCGGCGTCAGCGAGGCGACGTTGGTGCCGGCAGGGCCCGCCGTGCTGGCGGGCGCTGCACTCGGCGCCGCGGCGGCGAGATTGACGCGCTGCTGCTCGGCAGCGGCCGCCTGCTGCTGCGCCTGCTCCTTGGCCTTTTGCGCCGCAAGCTGTATCTGCTCGGCGGCCTCCGCATCGGCGGCTGCCTTGGCCTGCGTATCCTTCTGCGCGCCAAGTGCGGCAAGACGATCGCGCTCGGCCTCGGCCTGTTTCGCCTTCTCGGTGGCCGCCGCATGAGCCTGCTCGGCGCCGATTTTCTCGAGTTGCAGCTTGGCAAGGCTCGCATAGAAGCCGTCGGGATGCTGGGCGAGAAAGGCCTCCCACGCCGGCCGGTTGCCGACCTGGAGCGCGAGCTCGTAATCGCGGCGGATGTCGGCCTGAGGGTTGGGCGCAGCGGCAGCCGCAGCGGTCACCTTGACCGGCACCAGCGGCACGTCCTCGCCGCCGAGCGAGCCATAGACGAACGGCTCCTGCTTATTACCTGTCGACTTGAGCACGTCGTCGCGCACGAAGCCGAAGGCACGGCGGACGTCTAGGCCGGGCCTCGTCAGATGCTTCGACAGCGCCACCGTAAAGGGGCTGTTCGCACCGTCGCCATCCTGCGCCGTGAAACCGGCCTTGGCCGAATAGGCGATCAGCGTGTTCGAGCTGGTCGGCTCGACCTGGGCGAGGCCGCGGCCGACGCCGCGCGAGGCGATCGTGCGCTTCATGGTCTTGCCGAACGGATTGTCACGGCAGGCATCCAGGATCACCAGGCGAAGCTGCTTAGCCGGTTCGACCGCGACCAGGACGCGGTCGAGGGAGAGCGCCTCGTCAAAGACGTCGGTGTCACGCTCCAGCTTGGCGTCGACAGGGATCAGATAGTTCGAGCCTTCGACCTCGAGGCCGTGGCCGGCATAATAGACCACGGCGATATCGGCATCGCGGGTCCGGTCGGCGAATTCGCGCAGCACACGCCGGGTTTCCTGCGCCGTCAGGTCGTGCCGGGAATCGACGATGTCGAACCCGGCCTCCTTCAGCGTCCGGGCCATCACCGAACCGTCATTGACGGGGTTCGTCAGCGACGGCGCATGCTGATAGGCGGAGTTGGCGATCACGAGCGCGACGCGCTTTCCGGCGAAAGCAGGCCCGGCGCCGAATAGCAGCGCGACGGCGAGGAGGACTGGGCAAAGTCTGAGCAATTTGCGCATGACACGACTTCCGATTTCGGGGCGATTCGCGCCCTTTGGGACGGCTTTAGCAGGGTCCGTCGCGGACGCTTGTAACGGAGGTCACGAAGATGGCGCCGGCGGCAAGCCGAAAGGTCCCCTTGTTCGTCGCGCCAGTCCGGCCGCGGTTCGCCGCCAAACAGGTGCGCAGCAGGTTCCCTCAGACATCCCCGATGTGGCCCCGATATTGCGGCAGATTATCCGTAATCTCGTGCCAGGGCGCCTTCGACCCCACGAAAATGTGGGCGCTCGGTCGGATCGAGGGGGCACCGACCAGGGTTCCCATGGCGACGTGGACCCATTTTCCGTCGCGCACCCGGGAATAAAGCAACGAGCCGCAGCGGGCGCAGTGGGCGTCGTGGGTGGTTTCGTCACCGTAGATGGTGAGCTGGTTCTCGCCTCTGACGATGCGGAGCTTGCCCTGCTCGATGCCGGCGAACGGCTTGAAGGCAGCGCCGGTGGTGCGGCGGCAATTCGAGCAATGGCAGTTCATCGCATAGGAGAACGCGTCCGCTACCTCGTAGCGCACGGCGCGGCAGCAGCATTCGCCGATCAGGAAGGGAGCGTTCGAATTCTCTGATCCGGTCATCACAGCGTCCCAGCAAATGGTACGGACACCATAGCGCATTTTGACGTGTACGACTAAGTTCGCCCTGAGCCATCATTCAAAGGGATGACCCATGAGCCAGAACCGTTCGAGCGTCGAAGCCGTCGTGCAATCTTACTTCGACGGACTTTACGAGGGTGATGCCGAAAAGCTCGGCGCCATCTTCCATCCCTCCGCCGATTTGCGCTGGGTCGAGAAGGGCGAGCTGCAGGTGCTGACCGTGCCGGACTGGCTCGACCGCGTGCGCAAGCGCCCCTCCGGCAAGGCCGAAGGCAAGCCGCGCGAGGATTTCATCGTCACGATTGACCGTTCGGACGACAAGACCGCCTTCATCAAGGTCCGATGCCAACTGCCGCCGCGTTTTTTCACGGACTATCTGGTGGCTATGAAGCTCGCCGATGGCTGGCAGATCGTATCGAAGTCTTACCGGTATGATCTGCGAGAGTGAGGGGCCTAATCTTCCGCTGCCCGAAATCGGGCACACTCCTCCCACATCCTCCGTCATTGCGAGCGCAGCGAAGCAAGCCAGAGTCTTTCCGCGGAGGAAGACCGGATTGCTTCGCTGCGCTCGCAATGACGATGCGGATGGAGTGCATGCCGCATCTCTCCTCCGCCCCCGTCTCGCTCAAAAGGTCCACCATGCTTCTCGACCGCCGTTCGCTGCTCGCCTCGCTGTACTGGATCGCCGCCTCCCCCGCGCTCGCCGCAGACGCGCAGCCTGAGCTCGAAACCTATGAGCGCGAGAGTGGCGGCCGGATCGGGGTCTATGCCGAGAACCTCGCGACCGGCGCAAGGCTCGCCTGGCGCGCCGACGAACGGTTCGTCATGTGCTCGACATTCAAGGCTTCGCTGGCGGCATGCGTCCTGGCGCGGGTCGATCGTGGCGAGGATCAGCTTGCGGCCATGATCCCGTACGGCAAGGCCGACCTGCTGGAGTACGCACCGGTCGCCAAGCAGAACATTGCCGCCGGCGCAATGTCGGTCACCGAGATGTGCAAGGCGATCGTCGAGCTCAGCGACAACACCTGCGCCAATTTATTGCTGGCGCGGATCGGCGGTCCCGCCGCACTCACCGCGTTCTGGCGGTCGCTCGGCGACACCGCCTCGCGGCTCGACCACAACGAGCCCGAGCTCAACCGCTCACCGCCCGGCGATCCCCGCGACACCACGACGCCGGCGGCGATGGCAGGCAATCTGCGCCGGCTGCTCACGGGCGAGGCGCTGTCGGCCACCTCGCGCGCGCAGCTCACGGAGTGGCTAGTGGGCTGCAAGACCGGTGCGAACCGGCTGCGTGGCGGGCTCCCCGCAAGCTGGAAGATCGGCGACAAGACCGGCAACAACGGCAAGGACGCATCCGGCGACATCGCGGTGGCCTGGCCCAAGCCCGATACGAAGCCCGATGCACCGATCCTGATCGCGGCCTATACCCAGGGCGGCACGCCGAGCGCGGCGCAGATCGAAACCGTGTTCGCACGCATCGGCCGCATGGTGGCCGAACGGCTGGCGTAAAGCCGCACGCATTGACGTTGCGACCGCTTCCGGGTGAAGACAGACCATCATGGAAGCGAAATTTCAGACCTTTCTCATCCTGCTCGCCGTGCTGGCGGGCACCGCGCTTGTCGCGCGCCGCTTCAACATCGCGCCCGCCATTCTGCTGATGCTCTCAGGTGTCGGCCTTGCCTTCGTGCCGGGCATGCCAGCGGTCGAACTGCCGCCGGAACTGGTGCTGCTGATGGTGCTGCCGCCGCTGATCTACTCGGCGAGCGTCGCGATGAGCTGGCGCGAGTTCAAAAAGAATCTTCGCCCGATCGTGCTGCTGGCGGTCGGTGCGGTGATCTTCACCGCGGCGTTGGTCGCAACCGCCACGCATTATTTCATCGGCCTGCCCTGGACGATCGGCTTCCTGCTCGGCGCCATCGTCGCGCCGCCCGACGTGGTGGCGCCGCTCGCGATCGCGCGCCGGCTGCATCTGCCGCGCAGGCTGATGGTCATCCTCGAAGGCGAAGGGCTCGCGAATGATGCCACCGCTCTGATCCTCTACCGCTTCGCGCTCGCCGCAATCATGGTCGGGCAATTCTCGCTGCCTCTGGCAGGCGGCGAGTTCTTGCTCATCGTCGCCGGCGAGATCGCCTTCGGCATCGGCGTCGGTTGGCTCTCCCTGCGGTTCCGCAAATGGTCGGGAGACCCGCAGGTCGAGCTGACACTGTCGCTGATCACGCCCTACGTGTCCTACTGGCTGCCCGAGCATCTCGGCGGCTCCGGCGTGATCGCCACCGTCGCCTGTGGCCTCTATGTGAGCTGGAATGGCCCGCTGCTGATCTCGGCATCGACGCGCCTGCAAGGCATCTTCTTCTGGGACCTCGTGATCTATCTGATCGAGGGCTTGCTGTTCCTGCTCACCGGATTCCAGATGCGCGCACTCTACGAGAAATCGAAGGCGTTCCCGCTCGACGACATCATGATTGCGACTGCCGTGGTGCTGGCGGTGGTCGTGATCGCGCGCTTCGCCTGGCTCTATCCCGCGACCTATCTGCCACGAATGCTCAGCAAGTCGCTGCGTGCGCGCGATCCGTCACCACCATGGCAATGGCCGTTCGTGCTTGCGCTCACCGGCGTGCGCGGCGCGGTGTCGCTGGCGGCAGCACTGGCGCTGCCGTTCACGCTGCCGGGCGGCGAGGCCTTCCCGTTTCGCGACCTGATCCTGTTCGTCGCGTTCGGCGTCATCTTCGTCACACTGATCGGCGTCGGCCTCACGCTGCCCCCCGTGGTTCGTTGGCTCGGTGTCGCGGAAGCCGGTCGCAACGAGCATGCCGCCGAGCACGAGGCCGAGATCGCGGCACGGCGCCAGGCCCTCGACGCGGCGCTAAAGTCGCTCGACGCGCTGACCGAGGAAAAGGACGTGTCCGACGAGGTGATGCGGCTCCTGCGCGCCCGCCACGAGATCCGGGTCAACCAGCTGCCGGACTCGCTCGATCCCACCCACCACGACGTCTCCGCCGCCGGCACCGCCCTGACCCGCCGTCTGATCGCCACCGAGCGCAAGTTCATCCACGAGCTGCTGCGCGAGGGCCAGATCACCGACGAGACGCGGCGGCGGATCGAGCGCGATCTGGACCTGGAGGAGGCAAGCTTGGCAAACCGGGAGTACCGGGGAGGGCCGCTATAGATTCCCGTCATTGCTAGGGGCGCGAACTACCGCCTCTCGCAAAATTCCCTCATCGCCACCGCCACGGCGCCCGCAATGATCTCCTGCCGCTCCGGGGAGTTCATCGCCATCTCCTCGTCGCGGTTGATGATGGAGCCCGCTTCGAGCAGCACTGCGGCGCTGCGGGTCTGCGAGAGCACAACGAGCCCGTCATAGCGGTAGACGCCGACATCCTTGTCGAGCAATTGGCGCCGGTAGCGGCCCATCACCGGCAGGGTGTACTGGCTGGCATAGTGCAGGTCCTGCTGCTTCAGCTGCCTGCCGATCATCCGGGCCAGCATCAGGCTGGCGGCGAAGTGCGGATTCCGCTGCGACACGAACAGAGAGTGGCCCGAAAAGCGGTCGCTGAAATAGCTGTTCGCGCCGTCGAACTCCCAGCTCCCGAGCAGCTTGTCCGGCACCGAATCGTGATGGATCGACAGGAAGAGATCGGCCCGGGCGTCATTCGCGGTGCTGACGCGCTTGAACAGGCTCGGCCGCGCCTTGCCGTCCGTGACGAGCAACCGGGTCGCGGCAAAGCCTTCGGCCTTGAGCCTCGCCGTAATCAGACTTGCAAGCCGGAAGTTGAAGCCGAACTCCGTGTCGTTGCGCGCGCTCAACGCGCCGTAGGAGTCCGGGGTGTGCCCGACATCCACGAGGATCCGGAATTTCGACAGCTCACACTTGACCGGCGCGTGCGGCGGCTTGGGTTTCGCGATTTTCCGCGCGATAGCAGCATGACCAGAGTCTGCAGGCGCCAGCGACCATAGCAAGATCGACGCGACCAGCGTCGAGACGAGACTTGCGATGATGCTGCGCGGCTGTCCCAAGTACTACTCCGCTGCCGCTGTTCGCGGCCGGCCGACAAAGCCTGTGACGTCACCGAAACGCTCCAGCATCACCGCGGAAAGGTCCTTGGCCTTGCTGGTGACGCAGGCGCCCGAGCGCACGGCATGGCGATCCTGATGCGCGGCCTGCGGCGGCGGCTCGCCCTGCTGAAGCGCCCGCGCCAGCTCCATCACGACTTTCCGGAAATGCATGATACCGAGATCGGTCGGACCGAGATGCTCGCGGGTGCGGTCGGCGATCGGGCCCTGGCTGTCCTGCACGGCCGCATCCTGTTCGGAGACGCCCTTGATGCCGGTGTAGCTCCTGGTCTTCTGCATCTTGCGGTCGATCAGATAGTCGTTGCCCTTGTGGCGCAGCGGCACGTAATTGTCGCCAACCTCCGCGATCACGCCGTTGCCGCGGTCAAAGACGTCGCGCTCGGCTTGCGTCAGCGGCCGTTCCGGATTCCAGGCATAGGTGTAGATCCAGTAATTGGTGTCGGTGACGGGCACGAAAGTCTGCCCAAAGATGTTCTCACCCGGCATCGCGCTCGGGGCATAGGCGTGGAACGGCATCAGAAATTGCGCAATGCGCCAGTAGATGTTGTCGCCGCCGGTGAGCCGCCCGCCGGCGATGGTGAGGCCCGCTGCGTGCGCGGCGATCTTGATCACAGGGCGCGGATCCTCCGCGATCCAGCGCATGTGATCGCTCGACATCCGCGCGATCGGATTCACGAAATGCTTCTTGATGTCCAGGATCTCGTTCTCCTCCTTGTCGAAGGAGAGATGGGCGAAGGTGAAATGCGCGGTGTCGATCGAGCCTTCCAGCGCCTGCACCCAGTTGCAGTCCTGCCATTTCTTGCTGACATAGCGGTGCGAGCGGCAGCAGTGCCATTTCGAGATCGGGCAGCTCGGGCATCGCATCCGCGGGACCCATATAGGCCCAGATCATCTCGCCCCATTCGCGCGCCGGATAGGATTTGATGCGGATGAGATCCTTGGCGTTGAGGTCGGGATAGGAGGTCGGCATGTCGACGCAGCGGCCGTCGGTGTCGAACTTCCAGCCGTGATAGACACAGCGGATGCCGCATTCCTCGTTGCGCCCGAGCCAGAGATTGGCGCCGCGATGCGGGCAGTATTGATCGATGATTCCGACAACGCCGCGCGTATCGCGGAAGGCGAGCAGCTCCTCGCCGAGAACGATGATCTTCTTCGGCTCGCCGTCGGGTTCAGGGAGTTCTTCGGACAGCAGCACAGGAATCCAGAACCGGCGCAACAATTCGCCCATGCCCGTACCAGAGCCCGACTCGGTCAGGAATTTGTTGTCCTCGGCGCGGAGCATGGAAAATCCTCCCGACGGTCGTTGTTGCCGGCAAGATTGGCGCGGACGCGGGAAGACGTCAACGCGGAACGCGGCGCGCAGGCCGGTTAAACCGGCCGCTCCCCCTTCACCGTCACGCGCGTGCCGGAGCGCGTGTGCGGCCAATAATCCCACATCGCGCGGTGCTGGGTGCAGCGGTTGTCCCAGAAGGCGATGGCATTCTCTGTCCAGCGAAAGCGGCACTGGAACAGCGGATTCTCGGCGTGCTGGTAGAGATAGGCAAGCATCGCCTCGCTCTCGTCGCGCGGGATGCCGTTGATGTGGCGGGTGAAGCCGCGGTTGACGTAGAGCGCCTTCTTGCCGGTGACCGGATGCGTGCGCACCACGGGATGCTCGGCACTCGGATAGGACGGGCGGTCGGCGACGCCGTAATTGGCGTAGAGCCCGCGATAGATCGGCTCGCCGTCATGCAACGCAGTCAGCCCGTCGAGATAGGCCTTCATCCGGTCCGACAGCGCCTCGTAGGCCGCATACATGTTGGCGAACAGCGTGTCGCCGCCGCGCGGCGGGCACTGCTTGATGTAGAGGATCGAGCCCATCGGCGGCTCGTGATCGCAGGACACGTCGGAATGCCAGCCCTCGCCATTGGCCCGCGGCGAATTCGCATCCGCATAGATCTTCATCAGGGCCGGGTCTTCATCCTCATGCGGCGCGGCGGGATGGAAATGCAGCTCACCGAACTTGCGGCCGAAGGCGAGATGCTGTTGTGGCGTGATGTGCTGGTCGCGGAAGAAGATGACGAGGTTTTCGGCAAGCGCGCGGTGGACCTCGTCCATCTGCCGGTTGGAGCGCGCATCGTCGGAGACGAGCTTGCCGATGTCGACGCCCGAGATTTCCGCGCCGATGATCGGGGTCAGCTTTTCGACCGCGATGGTCTCGTAAGGCGCGCCGTCGTCCGTCGCGTGGCGATAGCGCGGGCCCTGCTTGCCGGCGAGTGAGCTCATGGCGTGTCTCCCGATGCATTCTTGCTTGGGAGCATCGTAGCAATGTAGGGCGGCTTAGCGAAGCGTAACCCGCCACTTCGCGCCTGCAAAAATAAGGCGGGTTACGCTTTCGCTAACCCGCCCTACGATTCCTGATCTGGAGCAGAACTATTCCGCCGCGGTCACCGGCACCTTGGCGCCCTGGCCGTAGCGCTGCTCGATGTAGTCGATCACGAGTGCTTTGAAGTCGGCGGAGATGGTCGGGCCGCGCAGGGTGCGGAACTTCTTGCCGTCGACGAACACCGGGGCAGCCGGCGCCTCGCCCGTGCCCGGCAGCGAGATGCCGATATTGGCGTGCTTGGATTCGCCGGGGCCGTTGACGATGCAGCCCATCACCGCGACGTTGAGCTCTTCCACGCCGGGATATTTCGTCTTCCAGGTCGGCATCTCGTCGCGGATGAAACCTTGGATCGAGCTGGCCAGTTCCTGGAATGTGGTCGAGGTGGTGCGGCCACAGCCGGGGCACGCCGCAACCAGCGGCACGAATGTGCGGAAACCCATGGTCTGCAAGAGCTCCTGGCCGACCTGCACCTCGCGGGTGCGGTCGCCGCCGGGCTCCGGCGTCAGCGAGATGCGGATGGTGTCGCCGATGCCCTGCTGCAACAGGATGCCGAGCGCGGCCGAGGACGCCACGATGCCCTTGGTGCCCATGCCGGCCTCGGTCAGGCCGAGATGGATCGCGTAGTCGGAACGGCTGGCGAGATCCTGATAGACCGCGATCAGATCCTGCACGGCCGAGACTTTGGCCGAGAGGATGATGCGATTCTTCGGCATGCCGAGTTCCTCGGCGCGCGCGGCCGAGAGCAGCGCGGATTGCACCATGGCCTCGCGCGTCACCGCGCGCACGTCGCGCGGATCGGGGGAGGCGGCGTTCTCGTCCATCAGCTTGGTCAAGAGCTCCTGGTCGAGCGAGCCCCAATTGGCGCCGATGCGCACCGGCTTGTTGTTCTTGTTGGCGATCTCGATGATGTCGGCGAACTGGGTGTCGCGCTTGTCCTTGAAGCCGACATTGCCGGGATTGATGCGATATTTGGCGAGCGCCTCGGCGCAGGCCGGATAGGCGGCGAGCAGCTTGTGGCCGATATAGTGAAAGTCGCCGATCAGCGGCGTGGTGATGCCGCGCTTGAGCAGGCCGTCGCGGATGTGCGGGACGGCAGCGGCGGCCTCCTCGCGGTCCACGGTGATGCGGACCATTTCGGAGCCCGCGCGGGCGAGCGCTGCGACCTGGGCAATGGTGCCGTCGATATCGGCGGTGTCGGTGTTGGTCATTGACTGCACGACGATCGGGGCACCGCCGCCGACGGCAACGTCGCCGACCTTGACCTGGGTGGTCTTGTGCCGGGGCGCGGGGCCCGCGACGTCGGAATCGATGGTTTTTTCGAGCTTGTTCATGGCGTCCAAATATCAGGTTTTGGTGACGTTCAGCAATGCATCGCGCGGCGCCGCAGCGGATTGACTGGGACGGTTAACCAGAAAAAGCCCAGCAATGACAAGGAGGGCGGCAGCCCCGAATGTCAGGTTCAGCGTGTCGTGCATGATGAAATAGCTACCCACCACGCCAAACAAAGGGGTGATGAAGGTAAAAGCCGACAATTTGCTGGCCGAATAGGTCTTCACCAGCGCGAACCAAAGCGTGAACGTGGTTCCCACGACCCAGATCGCCTGGAAGGCCATCAGGCCCAGCGACAGCGGCGACGGCGTGTGGGGGATGGTCTCCCCGAACAGCCAGGCGGCCAGCCCCAGGATCGGGATCGAGGTCGCGACCTGATAGCCCAGAGCCTTCTCGGGCGCCGCGAAGCGCAGCCGCGTGCCCTTGGCAACTAGCGTGGTCGCCGCCCACAGCGCGGCGCCGCCGACGATCATGAGATCGCCGAGCAGGACATGCGAATCGACGTTGGGCTGCGGCACGCCGATCGCGAGCGCGACACCGGCAAAGCTGATGGCGAGCCCCAGCCATTGCGTCCCGCCAAGTCGCTCGCCGAGCACCTGGTAGGAGCCGAGCGCGACGAAGAACGGCGCGGTGTAGAGGAACACGACCGCCCGCGATGCTGGTGTGAACCGCAGGCCCTGGAAGATCAGCACGAACTCGATGCCGAACATCAGTCCGGCGATGACGCCGGGCTTCCAGGTGCCGTCGCGCTCGAAGAATTTAACGCCGCGCAAGCTGCCGATGATGAACAGCACCGGCAGCGCGCCCATCGAGCGGAACGTGGCCTGAAGCATCGGCGGAATGTCCGGCAGCACCAGCTTCACGGCGATCTGGTTGAACCCCCAGGTCAGGCACAGCATGAGCATCAGGGCGATGGCGCCGGCACTGAGGGGACGACCGGCGGACGGTATGGCTTGAGGTGAGGACATTTCTTCCTAAAAACCGGCTTTGCGCCGTTGTTGCTCTATGCGGCTTTCTGACAATGCGCACAAACGCCCGTGATTTCCACCACCGACAATTTGGGAGCGAAGCCTGAGCTGCGCGCGGCGGCGTTGAGGTCCTTGGCGAAGGATGCCGACGGAATCTCACCGACCAGGCCGCAGCGCTCGCAGATCAGGAACGTCACCGCCGAGATCGCGTCGTGGTCGTGAGCGGCGCAGGCGAGATAGGCGTTGCGGCTTTCGATCCGGTGCACGAGGCCGTTGGCCATCAGGAAATCGAGAGCACGATAGACCGTGATCGGCGCCGGCCGCGACATCGACTTCGCCAGTTCGTCGATGACCTCATAGGCGCCGAGCGGCCGGTGGCTCGAGAGCAGCGCCCCCAATACATGGCGGCGTATAGGCGTGAATTTCTGCGCGCGCTCTCCGCAAACGGCCTCGGCATGCGCCAGCGCATCCGCGGTGCAGCGGCCGTGATCGTGATCGGGCGCGGGAAATGCCGGTTTTGCGAGGGTCATGCGACCGGCGTTCTAGCATTTCGAAAGGGGAACCCAAAGCAGGACCGGCGATGCGGCCAGCAGCCATGCTCGGCCTGCGGGACAGCGTCCCGCAAACCCGCCATGAAATAATCATAAGCTTGCTTATTATATTGCAAGCTTATTGGAGACCAAGCTCATGAGCCCAGGGCCCGTGGACCAGAACTTCCTGTTTACGCTCGCCGAGCTCTATCGCCTGCTCCGGGTCTATGCCGACAAGGAAGCCTCGCGCTTCGGCATCACCCGCGCGCAATGGGCGGTGCTGGCCAAGGTCGAGCGCAGCGAAGGCATGAAGCAGTCGGAACTCGCCGAGCTTCTCGAGGTGCAGCCGATCACGCTGACGCGCCTGATCGACAAACTCTGTGACAGCGACTGGATCGAGCGACGCAACGATCCTTCGGATCGCCGCGTCAAGCGGCTGTACCTGAAGAAGGCCGGGCGGCAGTTGCTCGGGCGGATGAGCGGGCTGAAGTCCGAGCTCACGGCCAACGCGCTCGACGGCATCACTCCGGCGGACGCCCATCGCCTCCTCACCCAACTCGAAACAATCAAGGAAAACGTGCGGTCCGCGATCCAGAGCAGCGGAGCGGAACAAGCGCGTAAGGAGCAACGCTATGGCTGATCAGGTTCTCAAGTTCCAGCCCGAGCAGAAAATCGACGGCGGCAAGCCCACCAAGAAAGCCGGCACCGATCCGCGCCGCCGCCTGGTGGCGGGCCTGCGCCGCTATCGCCGCGTGCTGCTCCTGGTTGTGCTGCCGCTCGTCGTCGCGGTTGCCGGCTTCACCTTCTATCTCAATGGCGGCCGTTACGTCGGCACTGATGACGCCTATGTCGGCGCGCAGAAAGTGCTGGTGACCCCTGATATCTCCGGCAAAATCCAGAAGGTCGTCGTCAAGGAAGGTCAGGTCGTCAAGCACGGCGACGAGTTGTTCGAGATCGACCCCGCTCCGTTCCGTCATGCGTTGGAAGAAGCCAAAGCGCAACTCGCCCAAGCCCGCATCACCTATGACAATCTTGTTGCCAACATCAAGATCTACGGTGACATGCTCAATCTTGCCCAGCAGGGCATGGACCTGAAGCAGCGCGACGTCGAACGCAAGCAGTCGCTGGTGAAGAACAATTACGGCTCGCAGCTCGATCTCGACAACGCGTCCAATGCACTGGTTACCGCCGGCGCGCAGGCGCAATACATCAAGCAGCAACTCTCCAATGCCAAGACCCAATTGCTGGGGAATCCCGAGTTGCCGCTGGAGCAATTCCCCGCCTACGCGCAAGCGAAAGCCAAGCTGGACGATGCCCAGCGCAACCTCGACCACACCGTGCTGCGCGCGCCGATGGATGGCGTGGCAACACAGGTCGAACAGATCCAGCTCGGCCGCTACGTCGCCGCCGGCACGCCGGTGTTCTCCATCATCGACGTGGCCCATCCCTGGGTCGACGCCAATCCGAAGGAGAGCGACCTCACCTACGTCACCGAAGGACAGCCGGTCACGCTCGAGGTCGACGCGTTCCCGAACCATACCTTCAAGGGCAAGATCGGCTCGCTCTCGCCCGGCACCGGCGCGCAATTCGCGATCCTGCCGCCGCAGAACGCCAGCGGCAATTTCGTCAAGGTGGTGCAGCGCGTGCCGATCCGCATCTATTTCGACGAGACCGACAAATACGTACGCAAGCTGAAGGCCGGCATGAGCGTTTACGCCACCATCGACACCGGCCACCAGCGCTCGCTCGCCGGTCTGCTCGGCCTGTCGGCGACCGCGAGCCAAGACAAAGATCAGGACAAGGACTAATCCTATGGCGGAGTCCAATCCCGCCCTTATGGTCCCCGGCCTGCGCCGGAACATGGTGACGATCTGCGCCATGACGGCAACCATCATGCAGGCGCTGGACACCACCATCGCCAACGTCGCCCTGCCCTACATGCAGGGCACGCTGTCGGCTTCGCAGGACCAGATCAACTGGGTGCTGACCTCCTACATCGTCGCCGCCGCGATCATGACGGCACCGGTGGGCTGGATCGCCAACCGCTTCGGCCGCAAGCGCATCTTCATCATCTGCTCGGCCGGCTTCACCATGGCATCGGTGCTGTGCGGGCTTGCGCAGGACATCAACCAGATGGTGATTTTCCGCCTGCTGCAGGGCGTGTTCGGCGCGGCCCTGGTGCCGTTGTCGCAATCGGTGATGCTCGACTATTACACGCTCCAGGAACGCGCCAAGGCGATGTCGATCTGGGGCATGGGCGTAATGATGGGGCCGATCATGGGTCCCTCGCTCGGCGCCTGGCTGACCGAGACTTATTCCTGGCACTGGGTGTTCTTCGTCAATTTGCCGTTCGGCGCCATCACCGTGATCGGGCTGATCATCTTCATGGACGAGACCCGGAAGGATCTCAGTCTCAAGTTCGACTGGTTCGGCTTCGCGGCGCTGGCGGTCGCGATCGGGTCGCTTCAGCTCGCGCTCGACCGCGGCGAGCAATTGGGCTGGCTCGAATCGGGTGAGATCCTTGCGGAGTTCATCGTCTCGGCCGTCGCCTTCTACTTCTTCATCGCGCATTCCTTCACGACCTCGACACCGTTCATCCGCTTCGGGCTCTTCAAGGACCGCAATTTCGTCACCGGCTGCGTGTTCATGGTCGTGATGGGCCTCGTGCTGTTCTCGACCATGGCGCTGGCCTCCCCCTATATGCAGAACGTGATCGGCTATCCCATCATCACCGCGGGCCTGCTGCTGGCGAGCCGCGGCTTCGGCACCTTCTTCGCCATGATGCTGGTCGGCCGCATGATGCGTTACATCGAAGCCCGCACACTGATCATCACCGGCCTGACGCTGACCGCGGGCTCGCTGTTCCAGATGACCGGCTGGACCGATTTGACCCAGGTGCCGGAGATCGTGACCGTCAGCGTGATCCAGGGCTTCGGCTTCGGCCTCGTCTTCGTGCCGCTTTCGACGGTGGCATTCCTGACCTTGTCGAATGAGCTGCGCACCGACGGCACCGCGATGTTGACCCTGATGCGCAACGTCGCGAGCTCGGTGGGCATTTCCGTCGTCATCGCCCAGCTGACACAAGGCACGCGGCGGACCTACGCGATCCTGTCCGAACACATCAACCCGTTCAACCATGCGCTCCAGATGCCCAGCGTCAGCGGCATGATCAATCTCTCCACCGACGCCGGTCGCGCCATGGCCGATCGCATGGTCAGCGTGCAGGCGCAGATCATCGCCTTCGCGCACGACTACGAGCTGGTGATGTTCTTCATCCTCTGCACCATCCCGCTCGCCCTGCTGATCGGCTCGACCAAGGCCACCCTGCGCAAGCAGGCGGCGGGGCCGGAACATGCGGTGATGGAGTGATGCCTTCGCCGGGACGACACCGATGATGTTGCGCGCCTCTACCCCAAAATCTCCTCGCAGCCCAGATCCTCGACCGCCATCATCACCCGCTCCAGATTATTCCACCAGATCACCGGTGGGATGTTGATGCTCCACTGCCAGACTGGCTTGGTGATGTGCCACAGCACCGACCGCCGATAGTCCTGGTCGAGCGCGCCGCGCGTATAGCCGCTGACACCGTGCGCCATCAGCATCTCGTGATAGCGATTGAGCAGCGGGCGTTCGAGCGCCTGCCGGCGCTCTGGATACCATTGCGTCGCCATCATATAGGCAAGGTCGTGGGTAGGAACGTTGATGCGCCAATGATCGAAATCGAAAATGCGCACAGCGTCAGCGATGCCCGCGCGTGGCAGCAGGAAATTCCAGGTATGGGCATCGCCGTGAGCGATGGTCACATGGCGATGCGAATGGTAGCGTTGCAACAGTTGCTCGGCCTTGTCGATGAAGCGCCGATACAGGGTCCGCCGCTCCTCACTGAGGCGATCACCAAGCAAATCGGCGAAGCGGTCGTAATGGCCGGCGAATGTCTCTATCAGACTCGCCGTATCATCAAGGCTCATCCAGGTGCCGATGGTGTCGCCGAGACCCGCATGGTCCCACCAAGATGCATGCCAGCGGGCGAGCGCCGTTACGATCGCCATCGCCTGATCGCGTGAGGGCGGCAATGGCCAGTCAGCTGCAACGTCATGGCTGTCGGTGAGATCTTCGAGCAGCAGATGCCAGTCCTGGCTCTCCTCGTCGAAATGCCCATCGTAGCAGCGCGGCACGATGTGCGACGGCATATTTGGCGCAAGGCGGGTGTAGAAGGCCACTTCCTGCCGACCAGAATTTGCCAGCGACTTGGCGTAGGCCGGATTCGGGATCTTCAGGATGACAGAGTGCGGGGACCCGGCTGCTTCCCCGACATAGCGCAGCCCAAGTCGGATAACGTGCGACACCATGGCGGGGTATTGGTGCAGCACCTTCACCTCGCGCACGGCGCCCGCATCCAGCACGCCGCCCCTGCGTAGCGCAGCGGTCAGTCGAGCCCGCTCAACGACCGCCGGCAGTTGTGGAGGTGTCATGGACGCCACGATGCCCTCGTCCCGGACCATACTGCACAATCACACCCCCCGGCACCAGCAATAGGCATCGCGCCGGGCTCAGGCCGCCGCTGTGGAGTCGCGCACCGTCCGGACCACGACCGACCGAAGCTGCTCGAGATTGGCCGCCATGCCGGCGATCGCCTGCCTGACCTCCGCGGCGCGCTCGTTCACGGAGGCGGCGTCGCGGCTGACATCACCGATCTTGGCCGAGACCTCCTTCGCCGCGGAAGTCGATTCGGAAATCGACCGCGTGATCTCGCGGGTCGCGGCGTCCTGCTCTTCCATCGCGGCGGCAACCGAGGTGGCGACGCCGTCGATCTCGACGATGTGGCCTCCCATGGTTTCGACGGCGTCGACGGCGGCTTGCGTCGAGGCCTGGATCTCGGCGATCAGCCGCGCGATCTCCTCGGTGGATTTGGCGGTCTGGTCGGAGAGGGATTTCACTTCGGCGGCGACCACCGCGAAGCCACGGCCGGCCTCCCCGGCGCGCGCCGCCTCGATCGTGGCGTTGAGTGCCAGCAGATTGGTCTGGCCGGCGATGCCGCCGATGAGGTCGGAGACCTCGGCGATCTTCTTCACCGATCCAGCCAGCGTCTGGATGGTCGAGCGCGCCTGTTCCCGACCGGCGACCGCCGATTTTGTAACCGTGCTGGTCCGCGCGACCTGGGTTGCGATCTCGCGGATCGAAGCACTGAGTTCTTCAGCTGCGGCCGAGACGGTCTGCGAGCTGCCGAGGGCCTGGGTGGAGGCGGCTGCGACCGCCTGCGATTGTGTCGAGAGCGACCTTGCGATCTCGGACAGACTGGAGGCGGCACGCTCCACGCCTTGCGTCGCCGCGCTCGCGGTGTCGACCGAGCGGCCGGTCTCGCGCTCGACGGTTTCGGCCATCTGATGCAGGGCCTCACGCTTGGCGAGCGCCGCCTCCTGCTCCTTCTGCAACTGCTCCTCGCGCAGGCGGAAATTCTCGACCGCGGACTGCTTGAACACCAAGAGCGCACCCGCCATCGAGCCGACCTCGTCCTGCCGGTGCGCGAAAGGAATGTCGGCGGCGAGATCGCCGGTCGCGAGCTTTTGCATCGCGCTGGTCATGCGCACGATCGGGCGCATCACGCCGAAGGCGACGCCGAGCAGGCCCGCCGCAATGAAGGCGAGGACGGCGGCGGAGACGCCGAGGAGGATGTAAAGCATCGAGCTGTCGCGGTCCGCGGCCAGCTTCTCCATGTCGGCATTCTGCTTGTTGGCGCTCTCGACGATGCTGTCGATGACGGCGCGATGCGCGGTATAGGCCTCCTTGAGCTGCGCGTAGGCCCGCTCGGAGACGGCCGTATCCTTGGCCTTGAGGGCGGGGAGGAGCTGGTCGGACAACAGCTTCCAGAACTTCTGCACCTCGGCGTCGGATTTCGACACCAGGGTCGTCTTCAGGTCGGCCGAGAGGCTGGAGGTGACCCAGAATGCCTTGCGCTCGTCGTAATCCTTGCGGAGCTGGGCCAGGCGTTCGGCATGGGCCGCCAGCTGGTCGGGCTCGCGCATGGCGAGCGTGGCCTCGAGGTAGGCCTCGATCACATATTCCGGCGGCGGCAGGATGTCGGCGATGAGATCGTTTCCGAGCTTGATATCAGAATAGAGCGGACCGCCGACCTTGAGCTCTTTCAAGGCGTAGAGGCTGGTCGAGACCACGGCGGTAAAGCCGATGGCCAGAACGATGCCGAAAGCAATGATTGCGGAAGAAAGCGAAAGACGAATTTTCATGGAAAAATCCAATGGGCCGCGCTGAATCCCACGGACCCTAAAGGATTACGGTAAACACGGGATTGCATCGCGCGGAAATTGCATCGCGCGAACTCCGGAAAAATACGGGAAATGGCGTCAGGTCAACAGTTTCGGGCAGCGAAGCTTGGGCCCGTCCTCCGCTGTCGTCCCGGATCGGCGCTCCGCCTGTCCGGGACGGCGCTGGGGGTCACACGTCGAAAAATACCGTTTCGTTGTCGCCCTGGAGCCGCAGGTCGAGCCGGTACACCGGCTTGCCGGCCTCGCGCACGGCCGTCAGCGTGGCGCGACGGTCGGCAGGCACCACCGCCAGCACGGGATCGGCGGCATTGCCGGCCTCGTCACTGAAATAGATGCGGGTATAGAGATGCCGCAGCATGCCGCGACCAAACACCGCAAGCAGGACATGCGGTGCCTGCGGCTTGCCGTCGGGATCGGGCACCACGCCCGGCTTGATGGTTTCAAAGGAATAATTGCCGTCCTTGTCGGTGCCGCAACGGGCAAAGCCGCGGAAGCTCGCATTCGGCAGCGCGCGCTTGTCCTGCGGATCCGCGAAGCGCCCCTGCGCGTCGGCCTGCCAGATCTCCAGCATGGCATCGGGCACAACGACTCCGTCGCCGTCGAACACGCGGCCCTCGATCCGGACGCGATCGCCGGTGACGTCGGGCGTCAGCGTCGAGTTGGTGAACGCATCATTCCAGGCATACTCGCCGGTCGGCGTCAGGCCGTATTTGAAGAACGGGCCGACGGTCTGCGACGGCGTGATCCCATCGTCCTGCACTTAATGGTTCTCCATAGGGGTGGCGTTCTTGCCGCGCAGCACGATGTCAAAGCGGTAACACAGCGCCCATTCGGGCTGGGTGTTCTCGAGATCAAATGACGACACCATCCGCGCCCGCGCCTTCTCGTCCGGCACCGAATTGAAGATCGGATCGAACGGGAACAGCGGATCGGCCGGGAAGTACATCTGCGTCACGAGACGCGTGACGAAGGAATGGCCGAACACAGAGAGATGGATGTGTGCGGGACGCCAGGCGTTATGATGGTTGCCCCAGGGATAGGCGCCAGGCTTGATGGTGACAAAGCGGTAGTAACCGGAGACGTCGCTCACGGTGCGGCCGGCGCCCGTAAAGTTCGGATCGAGCGGAGCCGGATGCTGGTCGCGGACGTGAACGTAACGGCCGCAGGAATTGGCCTGCCAGATCTCGACCAGCGAGTTCGGCACGCCGCGGCCGTCCTCGTCGCGCACATGGCCGTGCACAATAATGCGTTCCCCGAGCGGCTCGCCGGTGTGTTGGGTGGTGAGATCATTGTCGCCCTCGCGAACGGTCTCGTGGCCGTAGACCGGGCCGGTCAGCTCCGACAGCGTATGGCGCATCGGGATCAAGGGTTTGTTCGGCGCACGCTTGACCGAGCTTTTGTACTCGGGCGACAGCGGCAGCGGATGCGCCGTGTTGCTGTCGACGGGATAGATGAATGTCATTGGCGAACTCCTCCCCGGCCCTTTTCCGACCGGTCAACGCTTCCGCCAATCATTATAGGATATAACTAATTGGGGGAAGCGGCTTTGAGCCCTATTTGATCGGCGGACGCGGCAGGACGGCCTCGCCGGCTTCGAGCCGATAGACATGGTCCAGCGAATACCAGGGCGTCGCGACGTCGCGCTCGGTCGGATGTGGCGTGTCATGGCGCAGGAACTTGCCCATCAGCGCTTTGGTCACGCCGAACTGCACGTCACTATCGATATGCGGGTCGGCGGGGTCGTAGACCTGCGAGATCAGCACCTTGAATCCGGGCTTGAAGACCAACGCGTGCAGGTGCGCGGGACGATAGGGATGCCGCTTCTGCGCCTCCAGGAGGCGGCCGACCACGCCGTCGGTCGGAATGGGATAGCCGACCATCATCACGGAGCGGAACGAGAAGGCTCCGTCCTGGTCGGTCGTAAACTTGCCGCGCAGGTTCATGTCGGCCTGCTCGGGGTCCTGGTTTTCATAGAGACCAACCGGCGACGCGTGCCAGACGTCGACCTCGGCGCCGGCGACGGGACGGCCGTCCTTGTCCACGACGCGGCCGTTGACGAACAGCGGCGCGCCTGGGGTCTCGGAGCGGACGATCGATCCGCCATTTTCCACCCGCGGCGAGTTCAGCCGCCAGAATGGTCCGAGCAGCGACTGGTCGGTCTCCGTGTTGCCCTCATCGCCATTATTCAGCAGGCACACCAGCGGCGAGACGCCGAGCGAGCCTGCCATCAGCACGACCTCATTATGCGTGTCGGTCGAGAGCTTGCCGAGTTCGGCGATAACAGCCGTGGCGTCGCGGAATTCCTTCTCGGTCAGGCGAACGTCGCGAACAAAACCGTGCAGATGCTTGACCAGGGAGACCATGATCTGGCGTAGCCGTGGATCGGATGTCTGCTCCATCACCGCCAAGGCCGCGGCCGTGACGTCCTGCTCGCGCGCGATGATCATGGGATGCTCCCTCACCTTGCGTCATGGCCGGGCTTGTCCCGGCCATCCACGACCTTCTTCTCGCGGCACCAAGAACGTGGATGCCCGGGCCTTCGCCTCGCCGAAGAGGCTTCGGCCTCGCAGGCGGGACAAGCCCGGGCATGACGAGTCTGGGGCACCCGGCTCCGGGATGACGGCACGCTGCGCGTCCCGTCAGTTCAGCTTCTCGATGGCGACCGCAACGCCCTGGCCAACGCCGACGCACATGGTGGCGAGCGCGAGCTTGCCGCCGCGCTTCTCCATGCCGTGCACCGCGGTGAGCGCGAGGCGCGCGCCACTCATGCCGAGGGGATGACCGAGCGCAATCGCGCCGCCATGCGGATTGACGAAATCGGCATCGTCGGCAACGCCGAGCTGGCGCATGCAGGCGATACCCTGCGAGGCAAAGGCTTCGTTGAGCTCGATCAGGTCGAAATCGCCGATTTTCTTGCCGAGACGTTCCATCAGCTTGCGGGTGGCCGGCACCGGGCCGATGCCCATGATGCGCGGCGGCACGCCGGCGGAGGCGAGGCCGAGGATGCGCGCGCGCGGCGTCAGGCCGTGCTTCTTCACCGCAGCCTCGGACGCCAGGATCATCGCGGCGGCGCCGTCATTGACGCCGGAGGCGTTGCCCGCGGTCACCGTGCCGGGATTGCGCACGATCGGCCTGAGCTTCGTCAGGGCTTCCAGCGTGGTCTCGGGACGCGGATGCTCGTCCTTGTCGACGGTGACAGGGCCGGCCTTGCCGCCGGGAATGGTGATCGGGGTGATTTCTTCGGCGAAATAGCCGGCCGCAATCGCGGCGCCCGCGCGCTGCTGCGAGCGGATCGCGAAGGCGTCCTGATCCGCGCGCGAGACCTGGAATTCCTCGGCGACGTTCTCGCCGGTCTCGGGCATCGCGTCGACGCCATACTGCGCCTTCAGCAGCGGATTGATGAAGCGCCAGCCGATCGTGGTGTCGAAGATCTCAGCCGAGCGCGAGAACGCTTCCTGCGCCTTGCCCATCACGAAGGGCGCGCGCGTCATGGATTCGACGCCGCCGGCAATCGCAAGCTCGATCTCGCCGGAACGGATAGCGCGGCCGGCCGCACCGACCGCATCGAGACCGGAGGCACAGAGCCGGTTCAGGGTCTGGCCTGGAACGGAATCCGGCAGGCCCGCAAGCAGGAGCGCCATGCGTGCCACGTTGCGGTTGTCCTCGCCGGCCTGGTTGGCACAGCCGAAGAAGACCTCGTCAACCTGTGCCCAATCGAGATTGGGGTGCTTGGCCATCAGCGCCTTGATCGGGGCCGCCGCCAGGTCGTCGGCACGCACCTTGGCGAGCGACCCGCCAAAACGGCCGATCGGGGTCCGCACGGCATCGCAGATAAAGACGTCACGCATGGTTGTTCTCCCTGAATGCCGCGATCCGGCCTAAATTCTTCAATGTCGACGGAGTTTTAGGAGGGCGCCCGCGGCAGGTCAATTGACCGATACGCGCGTGTTCCGACGGGTGTGCACGCGAGTTGCGCATGCCGCGGTGCGGACAACGTGGAAAACCTCCCCTCTCCGCCCAAAGCGATAGGAGCGCGGGGCGAAATTTTGTAGGTTGCGCCGCCCATGACAATGCAACAACCGATCCCTGCACCGCCTCCCGACGATACGCCCGCGCCGCAGGCGGAAGCTGCCGCGCGCGTCACGCCGATGATGGAACAGTACCTTGAAATCAAGGCGGCACATCAGGGCCTTCTGCTGTTCTACCGGATGGGCGACTTTTACGAGCTGTTCTTTGAGGACGCCGAGATCGCCTCCAGGACACTCGGCATCGTCCTGACCAAGCGCGGCAAGCATCAAGGCGCCGATATCCCGATGTGCGGCGTGCCAGTCGAGCGCTCCGAGGACTATTTGCACCGGCTGATCACCGCCGGGCACCGGGTCGCGGTGTGCGAGCAGACCGAGGATCCCGCGGCGGCGAAAGCACGCGGCAACAAGAGCGTCGTGCGCCGCGGCGTGGTGCGCCTGGTCACGCCGGGCACGCTGACCGAGGACACGCTGCTCGACGCGCGCGCCAACAATTACCTGCTGGCGCTCGCGCGCGCGCGCTCATCGGCGGGCGGTGACCGCTTTGGCCTCGCCTGGATCGACATCTCGACCGCCGAATTCACGGTGACGGAATGTTCGGGCGGCGAACTCGCCGCCACGCTGGCGCGGATCAATCCGAACGAGGTGATCGTCACCGACGCGCTCTATAACGACAGCGAGCTCGGACAGACCCTGCGCGAGCTGCCGGCGGTGACGCCGCTGACCCGCGACGTCTTCGACGGCGCCACTGCCGAGAAGCGGCTGTGCGACTATTTTGCCGTCGCGACCATGGACGGACTGTCCCAGCTCACGCGGCTGGAAGCCACTGCCGCCGCCGCCGCCGTCACCTATGTTGACCGCACCCAGGTCGGCAAACATCCGCCGCTGTCGCCGCCCGCGCGCGAAGCCTCGGGCGCGACCATGGCGATCGATCCCGCCACCCGCGCCAATCTCGAACTGACGCGGACACTCGCCGGCGAACGCCGCGGCTCGCTGCTCGACGCGATCGACTGCACGGTGACCTCGGCCGGCTCGCGCCTGCTGGCGCAGCGGCTTGCCGCGCCGCTGACCGATGCGGCGGCGATTGCGCGGCGGCTCGATGCCGTCGGCAGCTTCGTTGCCGACTCGGCCGCGCGCGAGGACATCCGCAGCATCCTGCGCGGCGCCCCGGACATGTCGCGGGCGCTGGCCCGTATATCCGTCGGCCGCGGCGGTCCGCGTGACCTCGCCGGCCTGCGCGATGGCATCATCGCCGCCGACCAGGTGCTGACGCGGCTTGACGAACTCGACCAGCCGCCGCAGGAGATCGCCGTCGTGATGGCGGCGCTGCAAAAGCCATCGCGCGAGCTCGCGGCGGAATTCGCCAGGGCGCTCGACGATCAACTGCCGCTGATCAAGCGCGACGGCGGGTTCGTTCGCCAGGGCTATGAGCCTGCGCTGGACGAAACGCGAAATCTGCGCGACGCCTCGCGCCTGGTGGTGGCCTCGATGCAGGCGCGCTACGCCGACAACACGGGTGTGAAGGGGCTCAAGATCCGGCACAACAACGTGCTCGGCTATTTCGTCGAGGTCACCGCGCAGCACGGCGACAAGCTGATGTCGGCGCCGCTAAACGCAACCTTCATCCACCGCCAGACGCTGGCCGGCCAGGTCCGCTTCACCACCTCCGAGCTCGGGGAGATCGAAGCCAAGATCGCCAATGCCGGCGACCGCGCACTCGGGCTCGAGCTCGAGATTTTCGAGCGGCTCTGCGCCAAGGCTTTGGCCATCAGCGAGGAACTGCGCGCCGCCGCTCACGCCTTTGCGCTGCTCGACGTCGCGACGTCGCTTGCCAAGCTGGCGATCGACCAGAACTATGTGCGGCCCGAGGTGGACTCGTCTCTCGGCTTTGCGATCGAGGCGGGCCGCCATCCCGTGGTCGAGCAGGCCTTGAAGCGCAATGGCCAGCCGTTCATCGCCAATGCCTGCGATCTCTCGCCGGGCCCTGCGCAAAAATCCGGCCAGCTCTGGTTGCTGACCGGTCCGAACATGGCGGGTAAGTCGACCTTCCTGCGCCAGAACGCGCTGATTGCGTTGCTCGCCCAGATCGGAAGTTTCGTGCCGGCGACACGCGCGCGGATCGGCATCATCGACCGCCTGTTCTCGCGTGTCGGCGCCGCCGACGATCTCGCCCGCGGCCGTTCCACCTTCATGGTCGAGATGGTCGAGACCGCTGCCATCCTCAACCAGGCCGGCGAGCGCGCGCTCGTGATCCTTGATGAAATCGGCCGCGGCACCGCGACCTTCGACGGCCTCTCGATCGCCTGGGCCGCAATCGAGCACCTGCACGAGAGCAACCGCTGCCGCACGCTGTTCGCGACGCATTACCACGAGCTGACGGCGCTCTCCGCCAAGCTGCCGCGGATGTTCAACGCGACCGTGCGGGTGAAGGAATGGCAGGGCAATGTCGTGTTCCTGCACGAGGTGTTGCCGGGTTCGGCCGATCGCTCTTACGGAATCCAGGTCGCCAAGCTCGCGGGCCTGCCGCCGGCCGTGATCACGCGCGCCAAATCGGTACTGGCGAAGCTGGAAGCCCAGGACCGCGGCCAGACCGCGCGCGCGCTTGCTGACGATCTGCCGCTGTTCGCAGTGCCCTCGCGCGCCGCCGCAGAAGTCACACCGCCGAGCGAGGCCGAACTGCTGATGGACGCGGTGAAGGCGCTGCATCCGGACGAGATGTCGCCACGCGAAGCGCTCGATGCGCTGTATGCGTTGAAGGCCAAGCTGCCGAAGCAGTGACGGTGCCGCAGGGTGGGTGAGCCGAAGGCGTAACCCACCACCTTTGTCAGCGCGCGAGAAGTGGTGGGTTACGCTTCGCTAACCCACCCTATGCTTCTGAACGCTACGCCCTCGCCGCGATCGCCGCCACTTCCGCTGCGGCGCGCTGCATGCTGGTCGACATCTCGTTGGTCACCGTGCTCTGCTCTTCGATTGCCGCGGCCGTCGACGTCACATATTCGCTGACGTTGCTGATGGCCGTCTTGATCGAAGCCAGGGCGGTGACGACGTCTCCAGAGATGCCGTTGAGGCTACCGATCTCAGCGCCGATCTTGTCAGTGGCCTGCTTGGCTTGGTTGGCGAGGCTCTTGACCTCCGAGGCCACCACCGCAAAACCCCGACCGGCTTCACCGGCGCGGGCGGATTCGATGGTGGCGTTGAGTGCCAGGAGGTTGATCTGCCCGGTGATGTTGTTGATGAGCTCGACGATCCCGCTCATCGCCAGCGCCGCTTCAGTGAGGCGCTGGGCCTGGGCATCAGCGGACGCGACCTGCTCCACCGCGCTCATCGCCGTCTCGCGCGATTTGGTCATGGCCTCGGAAATCTCCCGCACCGAGGCGTTCAGCTCTTCCGATCCGGCGGCGACCGATTCCATCATGCCGCGGACGCGCTCGTTGCCCATGCGGACCAGCACCTGTTTCGTGACGTCGGTCGCATATTTCACGACCTTGAACGGCTTGCCGTTGAGATCCATGATCGGATTGTAGGAGGCCTGGATATAGACCTCCCTGCCGCCCTTGCCGATGCGCTTGTATTCGGCCGCCTGATACTGGCCGCGGTTGAGCGCCGCCCAGAACTCGCGATAGCCATTGCCATCGCGCTCCGAGGGCTCGACAAACATGCTGTGGTGCTTGCCCTTGATCTCAGCCAGCGAATAGCCGAGGGCGCCGAGGAAATTGGCGTTGGCGGTGATGATCGTGCCGTCCATGTTGAACTCGATCACCGCCTGCGCCTTCTCGATCGCCGTGATCTGGCCCGCAAGGACGGCATTCTTCAGCTTCTCCGCCGTGACGTCGGTCGCGAACTTGGCGACGCCGAAGGGCTTGCCGTTCTCATCGAGTAGCGGATTGTAGGAGGCGAGAATCCAGACCTCGCGGCCGCCCTTGCCGATGCGCTTGAACTCGCCAGCCTGGTATTCGCCGCGGTTGAGCTTGGCCCAGAACTCGCGATAGGCCGCGCCGTCGCGCTCGGCCTGGGGCATGAAGAGGCTGTGATGCTTGCCCTGGATCTCGGTCAGCGAATAGCCAAGCGCGTTGCAGAAATTCTCGTTGGCCGTGACGATGGTGCCGTCGAGCTTGAACTCGATCACGGCCTGGGCGCGGCCGATAGCGGCGATCTTCGAAGACTCCGTCATGCTCCGGATCTTCTTCTCGGTGATTTCGGTCGCAATCTTGGCGACCATCACCGTCTTGCCGTTGCCGTCGAGCACCGGATTGTAGGATGCTTCGATCCAGATCTCACGGCCGCCCTTCGCGATCCGCTTGAACTCGCTTGCCTGATACTCGCCGCGGTTCAATGCAGCCCAGAACGCCTTGTACTCGGCGCCGTCGCGCTGGTCGGCCGGCATGAACATGGCGTGCTTCTTTCCCTTCATTTCGTCGAGGGAATAGCCGAGGGCGTTCAAGAAATTCTGGTTGGCGCTCAGGATCGTGCCGTCCATGGCAAACTCGATCATGGCCTGCGAGCGGCCGATGGCGGCGAGCTTAGCATCCGCGTCGTTGCGGGACTTGCGGCCAAACATCATTGAATCTCCAAAATCATTAAATTGCGAGACGGGATCAGGTGACGTGACGGCGCGGCACACGCGCTGAATTCCAATCGAATTCCGCCGGTAAAACTCGCGTTGCGAAGACCAAGGCGGATACGCAAGATGATTCAGTACCCATAAGATTCGAATAAAGTGCTAACGAATTCTGGGAAAAGCGATCGCCGACAGAGCAGCCTAAAGCTGCACGACGGTAGGCCTTACACGCTGCTCGGTCGGCGCTGTCACTTGAATGCTTGGTCCTTCAGGAGTTTGAAGGAAAGCGTCTCGCGATCGGTCATGGCGAGTTTTGCTACGGAAGTATCCGGCGACGCCGCGCCGCATGTCCGTAGTGTCACGGCGCTTGCCGCGCCTTGTGCTGCGTACGCCGCCCGATCCCCCACAGCGTCAGATTCCAAACAATGCAGGTGGCGAGTGCAAGCCCAAGACCGACGGCGGAGCCGAACCACGCCACCGCCACGTGCAACACCGCGATCGCCATTCCGAATCCGAGCAGCCCCCAAGCCGAATTGGCCAGCACCGCGGCGGTCGGCGGACCGCCGATTCGCGGATGCAGGATCACCATGATGCTGGAAAACACCACCGGATACAGCGCGATGATGCCGCTGATCCGGGGACCGACCCAGCCCGAGGTCGAGACGACGATTGCGACGAGGGTCGCGACCAGCGCGGCCCGCATCGGCACGTCATACCAGCGCCGCGTCACCAGCGGCATCTTTACATGGCGATAGCCCGCGAGCAGCGGAATGCAGATGCCGAACGCGATCAGATTGGCGGCGAGCCCGGCGGTGAGCGGCCAGTCGAACTGCTTGATGATCGAGGCGAACACGATCCAGACCGCGACCGCGCTTCCGCAACTCACCAGAAGGCTGCGCCGCTGCGCCAGCACCACATAGGTGAGACACATGAAGATCGTCGCGGCATTGACCGGCAAGCTCGACAGCGCGCCCTGCGCGATGAAGGCGGCATCGTGGTCGAGCGCGAGGAAGACGTAGGATGGTCCGGCCGAAACCGGCAAGGTCGCGACCAGCGCGCCGATCACCGGCCCTGAACGCTCGGTGATGATCGACGCCGTCACGACGAACGCCGCCGCGACCATCATGCGCAGAACGAGGATGAGGATGAGGTGGAGCTCGGGGGACATTTTTTTCTTTTGTCGTCCCGGGCTTCGCCGAGACGACACGAATTGTTGGGCGAGCGGCCTTCGCTCGCTACATCCGCTGCATCGACACCGAGACCTTCGGGCCGTTCTTGATGGTCTGATAGACCACGCAGTAGCGCTCGGTGAGCTTGAGCAGCAGGTCGAGCTTGTCTTGCGGCGCATCAGTATCGACGTCGAAGCGCAGACGTATCTCGGCGAAGCCGACCGGCGTCTCCTTGTCGACGCCGAGCGTGCCGCGGAAATCGAGATCGCCCTCGGCGTAGACGTTGCCGGTCTTCAAGGGTACCTCGATCGCGGTCGCGACCGATTTCAGCGTGACGCCGGCGCAGGCGACCAGCGCTTCGAGTAGCATGTCGCCCGAGCAGAGCTCGAGGCCGGAGCCGCCGGTTGCGGGATGCAGGCCGGCCATTGCGATGGCGCGGCCGGTCTCGACCTTGCAGGCGATGCCCTCGCTGTCGGTCGAGCCCTTGGCCCTCAACGTGATCATCGCGGTCTTGGGGTCGGTCTTGTAGCGCTCCTTGATCGGGGCCTGCATCTGGCGCAGTGCTGCGGCGTCCATTTTGTCTCTCCCGGGAAAATCGTCTCTACGAAGTACCGGCTTGCGATGTACCGGCTCGGAGCGAAATTGTCACCACCACATGGCCTGACCGGGACCCTGGGTTGCGTCACGGTCGGGCACGCTGCGGTCGAGCGAACGATCGAGTGACGTCAGCACACTTCGCTTGAAATTCTCGAACAGCGGCGAATTGCGGTCGCGTGGCCTGCCCAGGTTGATCTCGATCTGGTCGAACAGCCGGCCCGGCCGCGGCCGCATCACCAGCACGCGGTCAGCCAGCACCACGGCCTCGTCGACGTCATGGGTGACGAGGATGAGCGTCGGCCGCGTGTCGGCCCAGAGATCGAGCAGATGATCCTGGAGGTCCCTGCGGGTGAAAGCGTCGAGCGCCGAGAACGGCTCGTCGAGCAAGAGCACCTCGGGCTGCGGCACCAGCGCGCGGGCGATCGCGACGCGCTGTGCCTGCCCGCCCGAGAGCTCGCGCGGCCAGGCCTGCGCCTTCTCGGCGAGCCCGACACGCTCGAGCGCACGCGCCACCTTTTCACGCCGCTCGGTCGCGGGCCCATCGGCAAGACCAAAGCCGATATTGTCGGCGACGCTGAGCCAGGGCAGCAGCCGCGGCTCCTGGAAGATGATGCCGATCTTGGCATGCGGCGCGGCGATCGCCTCGTTGTCCAGCGTCACCGTGCCCGAGCTTGCGCGGTCGAGGCCCGCGATGGCGCGCAGCAGCGTGGACTTGCCGCAGCCCGAGCCGCCAATGATGGCGACGATCTCGCCTTGCCTGATCTCGGCGGAGAAGCGCGCCAGCGCCTGCACGCCGTTGGGATAGGTCTTGCTGACCCGGTCGAGCGCCAGCATCGCCTTATGCTCCCGTTGTACGCCCAAAGGCGTCCTGCCAGCGCAGGAAGGGCGCAGCCGCGATCTCGATCAACCAATCCGTGAGCTTGCCGAGGATCGCGAAGATCACGATGGCGGCGAGGATCTGCGCGGGCTTGCCGAGCTGCTGGCCGTCGAGCAGGAGATAGCCGAGGCCTTCGGACGCGCCGATCAGCTCGGCCGCCACCACGAACATCCAGCCCAGACCAAGACCGACGCGCAAGGACACGACATAGGCCGGCAGCACCGCGGGCAGCAGGATACGGCGGATCATGGCAGGCCCGGAGAGACGGAATGTGCGACCGACCTCGACGATCTTGCGATCGACGATGAGGATCGCGCCCATCACGCCGAGATAGACCGGAAAGAACACGCCGACTGCGATCAGCGCGATCTTCGAGGTCTCGAAGATGCCGAGCCAGAGGATGAACAGCGGCACCCAGGCCAGCGACGGGATCGCGCGCAGCGCCTGCACGGTCGGGTCGAGCAGCCGCCGCGCCAGCGACCAATAGCCGGATATGGCGCCGAGCAAGGTCCCCGCGACCACGCCGAACGCAAAGCCAAGGCCGACACGCCACAGCGTTGCGGCGATGTGACGGAACAGTTCGCCGGAGCGCGCAAGATCAACGACGGTGGCGAACAAGCGCGAGGGCGGCGGCACCAGCCGGCCGTTGGACCAGCCGGACCAGACCACGAGTTCCCAGCCAAGCGCGAGGGTCAGTGGCAACAGCAATCCCAGCGTCGGCCCCGCATAGCGCGACAGCCGCGAGGGCGCGGCGCTCTCGGCCGGTTCCGTAGTCTGTTGCAGGACTGGCGCGTCAGAGATCATGGCCGGTAGGAAGCGCGTCCTGTGCGAGATTGCAAGGGCGCGCGGCATTCTCGGCGTCGTCCCGGACAAGCGCAGCGAAGCGGAGCGCAGATCCGGGACCCCTAACCACGGGAAGGCGTGGCTACGGTGACTCGGAGTTGCCCCTTTGGCGCCAAACCACTTCCTGTGGTTATGGGTCCCGGGCTCGCTTCGCGCCCCGGGACGACGACCGAGTTTGCCGCCCGCCTGCCTTTAATTCGTCGGCAGCGGGACCTGATCGTCGATCAACGCATCCAGCGTCGCCTTCACATCGACCTTGGCGTCGACGACGCCGGCCTGTTGCAGGGCGAGGCCCGCGGCGAGGATCGATTCGCGCTGGGGCGCGCCGATGCGGCTGTGGGTCAGCTCGGTGCGCTCCTTGAGTTGCTTGTCGACGACAGGCTCCGGCAGCTTGGTCACGGCGATGAAGGTCTTCTTGAGCTCGTCGTAATTCGCGAGCGAATATTTGCGCGCCTCTTCGTACACCGCGAGCACGCGGCGGGCGGCGTCCGGATAGTCTTTCAAAAACTGCTCGCGCACATTGAGGATGCCCCAAGTGTTGGCGTCGGCCTTGCGATAGAACAGTTTCGCGCCGTCCTCGACCTCGGCCTGCGCCATCATCGGATCGAGCCCGGCCCACGCATCGACGTCGCCGCGGATCAGCGCGGTCTTGCCGTCGGCGTGCTGGAGCAGCACCGGCGTGATGTCCTTTTCGGTGAGACCTGCGCCAAGCAATGCGCGCACCAGGAAGATGTGCGGATCGGTGCCGCGCGTCACCGCGACCCGCTTGCCCTTGAGATCGGCGACATTAGCAATCTTGGAATCCTTTGATGTCACCAACGCCGTCCATTCGGGACGCGAATAGACGTAGATCGACTTGATCGGGTTGCCGTTGATACGCGCGACCAGCGCCGCCGAGCCCGCGGTCGAGCCGAAGTCGATCGAGCCCGCATTGAGGAATTCGAGCGCCTTGTTGGAGCCGGCCGACTGCACCCAGGTGACGGTGATGCCGTCCTTGGCGAACTCCTTTTCCAGGAGTCCCTTCTGCTTCAGGACCATCGACACCGGATTATAGGTCGCCCAGTCGATACGGATTTCCTTGAGCGGATCCGCCGCCCGCGCCGCGGGGGACATGGCAAGAGCGACCGCTCCCGCCAACAGTATGCGTCGTGTAATCCTGGTCATGCCCGACCTCCTCAAAACTTCATTGTTTTTCAATGAGTTAGATCTAGAAATCAACGAGAAAATCCATCCCTCGAAAGCGCGCCGGCTGAGAACAGCTTTGCCCAAAGCCGCACCTTTCCAGCATGGAACGACTATTGCGAGAGAATGGCGGGTGACAGCGCCGGCCGCCTCTTATATCCGGTGAGACATGGACAGCGTCGCGACTGAACACAAGGCCGAGGTGGACGATCGCTTCGACACCGCGCGGATCACCGCCGCGGTCGATGCGCTTGCCGAGAAGCACCAGGGACGCGAGGACGCGTTCCGCACGGCCATGGCGCAACTGCTCAAGGCCGAGCTGATTGCCTCGCGCGCTGCGGCACAGACGATCCTGCTGAAGGACCGTCATGGCCGGCGCTGCGCCGAGCGACTGTGCCACGTGCAGGACGAGATCATCCGCATCCTGTATTCGGCCGCGACCCGCCATCTCTACCGCTCGCCGATTCCGAGCGGTGCCGAGCGCATGGCAGTGGTGGCGACCGGCGGCTATGGCCGCGGCCTGATGGCCCCCGAGTCCGACATCGATCTGCTCTTCATCCTGCCCTACAAGCAGACCGCCTGGGGCGAGCAGGTCGCCGAGGCCATTCTCTATTGCCTCTGGGACATGGGGCTGAAGGTCGGTCACGCCACGCGCTCGGTCGACGAGTCGATCCGGCAGGCGCGCGGCGACATGACCATCCGCACCGCGATCCTGGAGACGCGCTTCCTTACCGGAGACCGGCCGCTCTATGACGAGCTGGTTGCCCGCTTCGACAAGGAGGTCGTGCAAGGCACCGCGTCCGAGTTCGTCACCGCGAAACTCGCCGAGCGTGAGGAGCGGCATCGCCGCGGCGGCCAATCGCGTTATCTGGTCGAACCCAACGTCAAGGACGGCAAGGGTGCGCTCCGCGACCTGCACACGCTGTTCTGGATCGCGAAGTACGTCTACCGCGTGAGCGACACCGACGAACTGGTCGACCGCGGCGTGTTCGACGCGCAGGAATACCGCACCTTCCGCCGCTGCGCCGACTTCCTCTGGTCGGTGCGCTGCAATCTTCACTTTTACTCCGGTCGCCCTGAAGAGCGCCTCTCCTTCGACCTCCAGCGCGAGATCGCGGTCCGGCTCGGCTACACCTCGCATCCCGGCATGCAGGACGTCGAACGCTTCATGAAGCACTACTTCCTGGTCGCCAAGGAAGTCGGCAACCTCACCGCCATCCTCTGCGCCAAGCTCGAGGACCAGCAGGCCAAGCCCGCGCCGGTGCTGAGCCGGATGATGGCGCGGCTGCGCCCCACCGCGGTGAAGCGGCGAGTGCCCGACAGCGACGACTTCATCGTCGACAACAACCGCATCAACGTCGCCGCGCCCGACGTGTTCAAGCATGATCCGGTCAATTTGATCCGCATCTTCCGCCTGGCGCAGAAGAACAATCTCGCCTTCCACCCGGACGCGATGCGCGACGTGACGCGTTCGCTCGGCCTGATCAACGCGCAGATGCGCGAGAATCCCGAAGCCAACCGGCTGTTGATGGAGATCCTGACATCCGACAACGCGGAAATCGTGCTGCGGCGGATGAACGAGACCGGCGTGCTCGGCCATTTCATCCGTGCCTTCGGCAAGATCGTCTCGATGATGCAGTTCAACATGTATCATCACTACACCGTCGACGAGCATTTGATCCGCTGCGTCGGGTTCCTCCAGGACATCGAACGCGGCGGCATCGAGGAATTCGCGGTGGCGAGCGACCTGATGCGCAAGATCCGGCCGGAGCATCGCTCCGTGATCTACATTGCGACGCTGCTGCACGACGTCGCCAAGGGCCGGCCCGAGGATCACTCGATCGCCGGCGCCAAGGTGGCGCGACGGCTCTGCCCGCGGCTCGGCTTCAGTCCGGCCGACACCGAGCTCGTGGCCTGGCTGATCGAGGAGCATCTGACGATGTCCACGGTCGCACAGTCGCGCGATCTCTCCGACCGCAAGACCATCGAGAATTTCGCCGCCGTGGTGCAGTCGGTCGAGCAGATGAAGCTCTTGACGATCCTGACCACCGCCGACATCCGCGGCGTCGGCCCAGGCGTGTGGAACGGCTGGAAGGCGCAGCTCTTGCGCTCGCTGTACTACGAGACCGAACCGGTGCTGACGGGTGGCTTCTCGGAGGTAGACCGCGGCAAGCGGCTCACGGCCGCGTATGCCGAATTCCGTAACGCCTTCGCGGAATGGCCGGCGGAAGAGCTCGACGCCTATATCGCCCGGCACTATCCGGCCTATTGGCTCAAGGTCGAGCTGCCGCGCAAGATCCGCCACGCGCGCTTCGTCCGTGCCAGCGAGCAGGCGGGCCACAAGCTCGCGATCAATGTCGGCTTCGACGAGGTGCGTGGCGTCACCGAGCTGACCATCTTCGCCGCCGACCATCCCTGGCTGCTGTCGATCATCGCAGGCGCCTGTGCCTCGGCCGGTGCCAACATCGTCGATGCCCAGATCTACACCACGACCGACGGTCGCGCGCTCGACACCATCTCGATTTCCAGGGAATACGACCGCGACGAGGACGAGGGACGGCGCGCCACACGCATCGGCGAGATGATCGAGGACGTGCTGGAAGGCAAGCTGCGTCTGCCCGAAGTGGTGGCCCGGCGCACCGTGCGCGGCAAGGCGCGGCCGTTCGTGATCGAGCCGGAAGTGACCATCAACAACCAATGGTCCGACCGCTACACAGTGATCGAAATGTCCGGCCTCGACCGCCCCGGGCTGCTCTACGAGCTGACCACCGCGATCTCGAAGCTCAACCTCAACATCGCCTCGGCCCATGTCGCGACCTTCGGCGAGCGCGCGCGCGACGTGTTCTACGTCACCGATCTCCTGGGCGCACAGATCAGCGCGCCGACACGTCAGGCCGCGATCAAGAGCGCGCTGACCCACGTGATGGCCGGCGACAAGGCGGTTCAGCCAGCGGCCTGACTTCTCTCGTCATTCCCCGCTGAATCATCGCGCCGACTTTTGTTCGGAGAATCGCAGCGCGTTCACCAGCGCAGACAGCGTCGCCGGTTGATGCCGACGACTGGGATAATACATGAAGAAGCCCGGAATTGGCGGAGTCCAATCCTCCAGCACCCGGACAAGGCGGCGCTTCGCAACATATTCGGCGACCTGCTCTTCATAAGCGAGTCCCACACCAACCCCGGCGAGCGCCGCCTGGATCACCAGGTGGGTATCGTCAATGATGAGTGGGCCGTTCACGTTGATCGTGACCGACTTTCGTCCCTGCTGAAACTCCCACCGATATGGTCCACCCGCAAGACGCAGCGTAACGCACCGATGATCGTTCAGATCCTTTGGTTTCTTGGGGATGCTTCGTGAAGCGAAATAGCTTGGCGAGCCCACTACCGCCAATCGCAGTTCGGGCGTGAGGCGAACCGCGATCATATCCTTTTGAATGTACTCGCCAAGCTGGATACCGGCATCGAACTCGTCTGCAACAAGGTCCACGGGGCCAGTGACGGTAACAACGTCCAGAACGATGTCCGGGTAGGACTCAGCGAAAGCTCTCAACCGCGGCAACAACACCATCACGGCAGCTGATCGTGACATTACGATTCGGAGACGACCTTCGGGTCGCTGCCGAACACTTCGGGCCTTGTCGAGGGCGTGACGAATTTGCTCAAGCGCCGGAGACAAGTCTTCCAAAAGAGCTGCCCCCGCAGCGGTTGGCGCAACGCTCTTGGTTGTTCGAGCGAGCAGCTGCAGCTCAAGCCGTTGCTCAAGCCTCCGGATTGTGTGACTCAAGGCAGACTGAGACACACCCAGCTTTATCGCAGCGCGCGTAAAGCTTCGTTCACTGGCCACGATTGCGAACGTCGCGAGCTCGTTCAATTCGTTTGTCATCGTCTATGAATATCGATCATAAGCCCATGCCGCGCAAGTCGGCTGGCTTCATAAACAACTATGCCGTAGGCTCCCACCCGCAATTCGACGACCTACGGTGCTTTTCTGCACGGGCGCCAGGCTGACGCTCGGCACGGCTGGCCGGGCCGGGCCGCATGAATGCCCGGTGTAACGGCTTTGAGGATGACAATGAATACGGACGTTCCCGCCTTGCACTCCCTTGCGCAAACCTATTTCGATGCTGCCTATGAAATGGATGCCGAGAAATTTGCATCCATATTTCACCCCTTGAGTTCCGTGACGAAGGTCGCCGAGGACGGCAACGTGGGCGTGACGCCGATTGCGACCTGGCTGGCAGCGGTCCGCGACATGAAAGCTCCAAAGCAACAGGGCTTCGAGCGAGACGATCAGATCCTGTCGACGGATGTTGAAGGAGAGCTCGCGCTTTTGAAGGTGAAATTGCGCATCCCGCCGCGTTACTTCACAGACCTGTTGTCGTGCTTGAAGGTGAACGGGACCTGGAAGATCGCGCAGAAAGTAATGACGTCGAACCTCTGATGGATTCGGTCACGGCGGGGGAGAGCGGCCGAAGGCTCGCTCGACGGCCCATCGCCGGCCGCCGCCAATCGCTCAACCGTTGTCAAACAGGCGCTTAGACCGCCACGCCTTCATGCCGCAGCAGCCAGCGCTTGCGCTCGAGGCCGCCGCCATACTTCACCAGAGAACCATCGGCGCCGATCAGGCGGTGGCACGGCAGCACCACGCTGATCGGATTGGAGCCGTTGGCATGGCCGACGGCGCGAATGGCTTTGGGCGTGTCGATCCTTGCGGCGAGCGCGCCGTAACTCATTGTGGTGCCGGCAGGGATTTGCGCCAATGCATTCCAGACCTTCTGCTGGAACGGCGTGCCGGCGATGCGCCAGGCGATGTCTGAGAGCTGGCCGAGATCGCCGTCGAAATAGTCCGACAGCGCAGTCCGCATGGCCGCGGGCGCGGGCTGGTCACTCAGGTCCACCAGACCGTAATGCAGGCGCAAGAGCTCGCGCATGCGGTGCTCGTAATCCTCCCAGTCGAGCGCGCGCAAGGCGCCCTCAGCGTCGGTGATCAGCAGCGCGATCCCGATCGGCGTCGCCAGCCGATCGAGGCCGAAGCTTACAGGCGGTTTGGTCGGTCGCGCGGGCATTGCGGCACCATTGCATCGAAACACGCCATCGCACTTGCCACGCCAGCCGTGCTAGCGTCCACCCGAAAGCTGACGCTGGGGGAGCTCAACTTGATCTGGATCGCGAATATCCTGGTGGCGCTGGTCGCCGCAGCGACCGTCAGCACGCGGATCCTGATCGTGCAGGCGCTGCCGGCGGCGCTCGCGCTGTTGGCCTTGTTCCTGACCTGAGATGCCATAGCGCGGCACCGCGATCCTTGCGCGGCGCCTGCCGTTCCTCCACAATCTCCGACAGCGATGGCGACCGTTGGCAATCAACGGGACAAGACCGTCGGTCGGAAATTCCGTCAGGAGGAACAAGCCCACATGAGCAATCGCAGAGCCTTCATCACCGCCACGGCGGCGCTCGCCTTCGCGTTCTCCGCCAACCAAGCTCTCGCCCAGAAGAAATACGACACCGGCGCGAGCGACACCGAGATCAAGATCGGCCAGACCGTGCCGTTCTCCGGGCCCTATTCCGTCTACGCCAATATCGGCAAGACCCAGGCCGCCTACTTCAAGATGATCAACGATCAGGGCGGCATCAACGGCCGCAAGATCAATCTGATCCAGTATGACGACGCCTATTCGCCGCCGAAGACGGTCGAGCAGGTGCGCAAGCTCGTCGAAGGCGACGAGGTGCTGTTCACCTTCCAGATCATCGGCACGGCCGCGAACGCTGCCGTGCAAAAATATCTCAACGGCAAGAAGATCCCGCAACTGCTGGCCTCGACCGGCGCCGCGCGCTTCAACGATCCGCAGAACTATCCCTGGACCATCGCCTATAATCCCAACTACGTGTCCGAGGGACGCATCTACGCCAAGTACATCCTCAAGGAGCATCCGAACGCCAAGATCGGCGTGCTCTACCAGAACGACGACATGGGCCGCGACTATCTCGCCGGCCTCAAGAGCGGTCTCGGCGACAAGGCCGCCAGCATGATCGTCGGCGAGGTGTCCTACGAGGTCACCGATCCGACGGTGGACTCGCAGGTGGTCAAACTGAAGTCGTTGGGCGCCGATCTTTTCTATGATGCCTCGACACCCAAATTCGCGGCGCAGGCGATCAAGAAGGTCGCCGAGCTCGGCTGGACGCCGGTGCACATTCTCGACATCAACGCGAGCCCGATCTCGGCGACGTTGAAGCCGGCCGGTCTCGACATCTCCAAGGGCATCATCTCCACCCAATACGGCAAGGAGCCCGGCGATCCGCAGTGGAAGGACGATCCGGGCGTGAAAGCGTTCTTTGCCTTCATGGACAAGTATTTCCCCGAAGGGGACAAGCTCAATACCGTCAACACCTATGCTTATTCAGTCGCCGAATTGCTGACGCAGGTGCTGAAACAGTGCGGCGACGACCTGTCGCGTGAGAACGTGATGAAGCAGGTCGCTAACATCAAGGACTTCACCCCGAGCTTCGCGCTACCCGGCATCAAGATCAACACCGGGCCGAACGACTACCGCGTCAACAAGCAGATGCAGATGATGAAGTTCAACGGCGAACGCTGGGAGCTGTTCGGCCCGATCATGGAGGATGCGGGTCCAGCGGGTTAGCCTCTCGGATATCTCATAGGGCGGGTTACGCCCGGCGGACTGCACTTCGCGCATCCGCCGGCGCTGCCCACCTTACAAACCTGCTGCGCAGCCGCGCATGCTACGAACTGCGGGCGCACGCCCAAACTTGCGTTGCAACAACGCCTCATCCACTATCGCCGTCAGCGGTGACATCAGGTGCGCACAGGCGCGCCTGATTGATCACCGGCAACAAACATTGAGGAAATGCGAATGAGGAATGGAATGCTGCATCTGGCCACGGCAACGGCGCTGACCCTGGCGCTATCGGTCTCGGCGGCCAATGCCCAGAAGAAATATGATCCGGGGGCCAGCGATACCGAGATCAAAGTCGGCCAGACCGTGCCGTTCTCGGGACCGGCATCGGCCTACGCGTCGATCGGCAAGACCCAGGCCGCCTATTTCAAAATGATCAACGACCAGGGCGGCATCAACGGCCGCAAGATCAATCTGATCCAGTATGACGACGCTTACTCGCCGCCAAAAGCAGTGGAGCAGGTGCGCAAGCTGGTCGAGAGCGACGAGGTGCTCTTGACCTTCCAGATCATCGGCACGCCATCGAATGCGGCCGTGCAAAAATATCTCAACTCCAAGAAAGTGCCGCAGCTGTTCGCGGCCACCGGCGCCTCGAAGTTCACGGACCCGAAGAACTTTCCGTGGACGATGGGCTACAACCCTAACTATTTCGTCGAGGGCCGCATCTACGGCCAGTACATCCTGAAGGAATATCCAAACGCCAAAGTCGGCGTGCTCTATCAGAACGATGATCTCGGCAAGGACTATCTGAACGGCATCAAGGCCGGGCTCGGCGACAAGGCCGCCAAGATGATCGTCAACGAGTCCTCCTACGAAGTCTCGGACCCGACCGTCGATTCGCAGATCCTCAAGATCAAGGATGCCGGCGCCGATCTGTTCTTCAGCGCCAGCACGCCGAAGCAAGCGGCGCAGGCGATCAAGAAGATCGGCGAGATCGGCTGGAAGCCGGTGCAGATCGTCGACATCAACGCCACCTCGGTCGGCGCGGTGATGAAGCCTGCCGGTCTCGACGCCGCCAAGGGCGTGATCAGCGTCAATTACGGCAAGGATCCGCTCGATCCGACCTGGAAGGACGATGCCGGCCTGAAGAAGTATTTCGACTTCATGGCGAAGTACTATCCGGACGGCGACAAGGATTCGAACTTCAATACCTACGGCTACGGTACCGCCCAGCTTTTGGCCCACGTGCTGCAGCAGTGCGGCGACAACCTGACGCGCGAAAACGTCATGAAGCAGGCGGCTTCGCTGAAGGACGTGACCAGCGATATCGCCCTGCCCGGCATCAAGGCCAACACCTCGGCGACCGACTACCGCGTCAACAAGCAGCTTCAGATGATGAAGTTCAACGGCGAACGCTGGGAGCTGTTCGGCCCGCTCCTGGAAGATGCGGGTCCGGCGGGTTAGTTTTCTCGGAGCAAGCAGGTGAGGCGTGGATGGCCGAGTCAAGCCCGGCCATCCACCTTGAGGAGGGAGTTCCGCCGACGCCGCTCAGGCCGGCACCTCGCCAAAGTTCTTGCCCACCGGCAGCACCGCGTGCCGAATGAGCCGTGAATCCTCCACGGCGGCCTGCCTGTGCTTAACCGCTTCGCGATAGACGGGATCGCGGATCATCTCGACGAACGCGGCGACGCTTGGGTATTCGGCGATGAAGCAATGGTCCCAGCGCTCAGTCTCGGGGCCGATCAGCATCAACTCGAATTTGCCTTGCCAGACGATGCGGCCGCCGAGGCGTTCGAACACCGGGCCGCTCTCGCGGCCATAGGCCGCATAGGCTTCCGCGCCGCTCGCCTTGCGGCCATCTGGATAGGCTGCCTCCTTGCGTAAGCGCACCAGGTTGAGCATGTGGATCGGGCCGGGACGGTCGTTGTCCCGGAACTGCGCGAAAATCTCCTTGGTTGGATCGATGTGGCCCATCTGAGTTTCCTTTTCTTTTATGCCGGCGATCCTAGCTCTGCCGACCTCCCAGCGGAACTGCGGCCAGCGAATGCCGCACCTCCTAATCGCGCGTTAAGCTCTGGGTAACCGGGCCTTAAACAGCGACCGCTAGCGTGCGGCGGGGCGGGCTGACCGGGCGTTTGCGTATGGGGTTGGGAAAGAAAAAGGGTGGGCGGAAGGAGCCGTTGTTCGGCTTGCCTGCGGCACTCGCCGATCTGCGCCTGACCGCGGCCGACCGCATTCCTGGCGGCGATGAGAAGCCGAAGAAATCAACGAAGTCATCTGCCAAGCGCAAGAGCGAGGATGCCGGCGACGAGCCGCCGCGCGAGCGGAAGGCGCCAGCCGGCCGCGGCAGCCCCAAGCGGCGATCGAAGTCACGCATCGGCGCGAGCCTTGGTCGCCTGGTCTATTGGGGCGCGGTGCTGGGCCTATGGGGCGCCATCGCCGTGATCGGCGTCGTGATCTATGTCGGCGCTCATCTGCCGCCGATCCAGTCGCTGGAAATCCCCAAGCGGCCGCCGACGATCCAGATCGTCGGCATGGACGGCAGCATGCTGGCGCAACGCGGCGAGATGGCCGGCGCCAACGTCTCGCTGAAGGATCTGCCGCAATATCTGCCCAAGGCGTTCATCGCCATCGAGGATCGCCGCTTCTATTCGCATTTCGGCATCGATCCCGTGGGCATCCTCCGCGCGCTCGTCACCAACGTGCTCCATCGCGGCGTGTCGCAGGGCGGCTCGACGCTGACGCAGCAATTGGCGAAAAACCTGTTCCTGACCCAGGAGCGCACCATGGCGCGCAAGCTGCAGGAAGCGGAGCTCGCGATCTGGCTGGAGCGCAAGCATTCCAAGAACGAGATCTTGGAGCTCTATCTCAACCGCGTCTATTTCGGCTCCGGCGCCTACGGCGTCGAGGCCGCCGCGCAGCGCTATTTCGGCAAATCGGCCAAGAACGTCACCGTCGCGGAAGCGGCGATGCTGGCCGGTCTCGTCAAATCGCCCTCGCGGCTCGCGCCTAACCGCAACCCCGAGGGCGCAGAAGCGCGCGCGAAAATCGTGCTCACGGCGATGGCGGATGCCAAATTCATCACCGAAGCGCAGGCGCAGGCCTCGATCGGCCAACCCTCCTACAATGTGAAGCCGGTCGGCGCCGGCACGGTCAATTACGTCGCCGACTGGATCGGCGAGGTGCTGGACGATCTGGTCGGCCAGATCGACGAGAGCATCAAGGTCGAGACCACGATCGATCCGAAGCTCCAGAGCGTGGCGGAAGCCGCCATCATCGACGAGCTCGCGGCCAAGAGCGTGAAATTCAATGTCAGCCAGGGCGCACTGGTGGCGATGACGCCCGACGGCGCGGTTCGCGCCATGGTGGGCGGGCGGAACTATTCCGAGAGCCAGTACAACCGCGCGGTCACCGCCAGGCGCCAGCCGGGCTCCTCGTTCAAGCCGTTCGTGTACCTGACCGCGCTCGAGCAGGGGCTGACGCCCGACACGGTCCGCCAGGACGCGCCGATCGAGGTCAAGGGCTGGAGGCCTGAGAACTACACCCACGAATATTTCGGCGCGGTGACGCTGACCCAGGCGCTCGCGATGTCGCTCAACACGGTCGCCATTCGCCTCGGCCTCGAGGTCGGGCCGAAGAACGTGGTGCGCACCGCGCACCGGCTCGGCATCTCCTCGAAACTCGAGCCCAACGCCTCGATCGCGCTCGGCACCTCCGAAGTCTCGATGGTCGAGCTGGTCGGCGCCTATGCACCCTTCGCCAATGGCGGCTTCACGGCGACGCCGCATGTCGTCACGCGGATCAGGACGCTCAGTGGCAAGCTGCTCTACATGCGCCAGGCGGACGAGCACAACCAGGTGGTCGACCCGCGCTATGTCGGCATGATGAACGCGATGATGCGGGAAACGCTGATCAGCGGCACCGCCAAGAAGGCGGAGATCCCGGGCTGGCCAGCGGCCGGCAAGACCGGCACCAGCCAGGACTACCGCGACGCCTGGTTCATCGGCTACACCGCCAACCTCGTCACCGGCGTGTGGCTCGGCAATGACGACAACTCGCCGACCAAGAAGGCCACCGGCGGCGGCTTGCCGGTCGAAGTCTGGTCGCGCTTCATGCGCACAGCGCACGAGGGCGTGCCGGTAGCAGCCTTGCCGAGCTCTCCAGGTGGCTGGGGCCTGTCGAACCTGGCGCAGGCGACGTCGCAGGTGTCGCCGCCAACAGCGGCAGCGCCCGGACCCGCACCGGCCAGCAACGGCGGCTATCGCCCACCCCCCACGCGCGCCAATGCGCGACCGGAGGCAGCCGCAGGACTCGATGGCTGGCTGATGGACCGGCTGTTCGGCGGGAATCGCTAGCGCCGACCTGAGGTCCGGGTGACCTCAAAACAAAAACAAGCGAAAACAACCCCATGCACAGTAGCCGAGGATAACGAAATCAACGGCTTGCGTGAGGCGCAAGACGGCTGATTCTGACAGCAAAGCCATTTGACACCTCGGGCAAAACAGAACCGTTCCGCCATCATCCCGAACGCGGCCGCTATCTCGGCTCTCCCGGTTCGCCACCGGTGTCGTCTTCGGCAAGTCCTGCCTACCATGGCAAAATCGGCCGATCCCCGCAGCTCCCGGAACGCAAAAACACCAGTCTCTTCAAGCTCCGGTCGGCGGCCCGGGATTTGCTCTCACAGGTTGAGCAAGTATCGGAGAGCGTTCCATGATGTCGGGTGTATCCAGCGCGGCGTTGCCTCATCTGCGACCCGCATCAACGTCCGCTTCGAATAGGACATCGAGTCTTCAGCCGGCGGGACCGGATGCGACTGATGCTGCGACCGACGGCTTTCGGATTGACGTCTCGCAGGTCAAGCCCCTGACAGGCGCCAAGTCGATATCGGCGGCGGACAATCCTCACCTGCGCGACCTCATGGCATCGAACTGGCTGATGACCCATGACACGAGCGCAACTCAGTCGGTCGTCTCGGACGATGCCCCTGAGAACACCTATGCTCAGGTGAAGGTCGACGGCAAGGTGGTCGCCACCCTGTACAATGGCGGGTCCTCAACGATGACCAACGAGGCGGCTGGAAAGATCGGCAAGCTGGAGGATCCACCCGATCTGAGTGGACCGGATCTGGCGCAGTGGCGGGCCGACAGATACGCCGAGCGGCTCGGTGGCACCGTTGAAAAAGCTTCCACCGCGATCACGCAATCGCAATGGACCCCGCGTGAAAGCAGCTCCGCAACCTATAGCCGCGATCAACTCGACGCAGCCTTCCAGGCGATGCTGGCCGAGGGCCAGAAGGCCGGCGTGCAATTGCAGTCATCCTATCTCGCCTCGCGCACGCAGCCGGGGACAAGCGCGGATGTCAGCGCCTGAGCAGAGGGATGAATTGAGTACGCGCGGACGTCGCTGCATTCTCAACTGTCATTCCCGCGAACGCGGGAATCCAGTACGCCGCGGCCTCTCGGTTCAATAACAACCGCCTCGGAACACTGGATCGCCCGGTCGAGCCGGGCGATGACAGCGTCAGATGGAGGTTGGCAGCGAGGGCCTAATCCTCGACCCCGTAGCGGTGCAGGTCGTTGCCGTACGTATCGAGCCACTTCTTGGCGCGCTCCATCGACGGGCAGACCTTGCCGCAGACGCGCCAGAACCGCGCCGAGTGGTTCATCTCAACGAGATGGGCGACCTCGTGGGCGGCGAGATAGTCGAGCACGTAGGGCGGCGCGAGGATCAGGCGCCAGGAGAACGACAGCGAGCCGGCCGAGGTGCAGGAGCCCCAACGACTGGATTGATCGCGGATCGAGAGCCGCTTGACCTTGACGCCGAGCTCGGCGGCATAGGATTCCGCCGCACGCTGAAGGTCGCGGCGAGCCTCGCGCTTGAGGAAGTCGCTGATGCGACGGTCCGCATGCTCGACGCCGCCGGCGACGCAGAGAATGCGCTCCCCGCTGTCGCGCACTTCCGTCCACACCGTACCGCGCGTGCCGGCGCGATGAACGATGCGATGGGCCGTGCCGCGAAGTGGTATCACTGTGCCAGGCTGGAACGGCGCGGCCTTCGGCAAACGGCCGAGACGTGCCGCGATCCACGCGCCGTGGCGCTGCGCGAAGTCTTTTGCTTCGGCGAGCGTGCCGCGCGGCGGCATGGTGAGGATGGCTTCGCGATCGCTCGGATGAATTCTGAGCGTGTAACGGCGCGCGCGGCGATGCCGGCGCAGTCGAATCGCAAAATATTGCGATCCATGGGTGATCAGGAGGGTCTTCGGCTCGTGGGGCCGCCGATAGAGGAGTGCGCGAGTGGCCATGTCTGTCAGTCCGGGGGGCAGGAGAGCGCCCGGATTCTGCCATAACCGCCGCCAGGGAAAGCGCTCGGCGCAAAAACAAATCATTTGCCCAATATACAGGGGTCTGGCGTCCGGGAGACCCTACAGACTGGGGTTGGAACCGGCTTTTTTCGCCCCCGTTCGGCGCATGTGGCACCCCCAAGGGGTGAGGTTGGACTCACTCCTACAAAGCTACCTAAATACCGCGAATCTAGCGGGAACTCGCCCCTGTCGGAGCCTCCGACAGGGCGTCGATTTTCAGCGGGAAAGCCGAAAAACGCGATTATTCGGCCGCGAGAGCCTGCAATGAGCTCGGATTCGCCGCCGAGACCATGAAGTCGTGGATGCGCGGCACGATTTCCGATTTGAAGCGCGAGCCATTGAACACGCCGTAATGTCCGACGCCCTTCTGGACGTAATGAACGCGGCGGTGATCGGGAATCGAGCTGCACAATGTGTGCGTTGCTTCGGTCTGACCGATGCCGGAGATGTCGTCGTTCTCGCCTTCGACGGTCATCAACGCGACGCGCGTGACCTTGGAGGGATCGACGCGTGTTCCACGATGGGTCATCTCGCCCTTCGGCAGCGAATGCTTCACGAACACGGTGTCGACGGTCTGCAGGTAATACTCGGCGGAGAGATCCATCACCGCGAGATATTCGTCGTAGAAGTCACGATGCTTGTCGACGAGGTCGCCGTCGCCCTTTACCAGGTTGGCGAATAGCTGCTTGTGGGCATCCATATGCCGGTCGAGATTCATGCTGATGAAGCCGTTGAGCTGCAAGAAGCCCGGATAGACGTCGCGCATCATACCCGGATGCGGGAACGGCACCTTGGTGATGACGTGGTTGCGGAACCAGTCGATGCCGCGCTCCTGGGCCAGGTTGTTCACCGCAGTCGGATTGCGCCGGGTGTCGATCGGGCCGCCCATCAGCGTCATCGAGGTCGGCACAAAGGGATCGCGTAGCGCTTCCATAATCGAAACGGCAGCGACGACGGGAACCGAGGGCTGGCACACCGCCAGCACATGCGTGTTGCCGCCGAGGACATGCAGCATCTCGATGACGTAGTCGATGTAGTCGTCAAGATCGAAGCGGCCGTCGCTGAGCGGCACCATGCGGGCATCGGCCCAATCGGTGATGTAGACCTCATGCGCCGGCAGGAAAGCCTCGACGGTACCGCGGAGGAGCGTCGCGTAATGGCCGGACATCGGAGCGACGATCAGCACGCGTGGATGCGGACTGCGCAGTGGACGGGCGAACTTGCGATCGAAGTAGAGCAGGCGGCAGAACGGCTTTTCCCAGACCGAGCGGACCTCGACGGGAACGCGGATGCCGTTGACCTCGGTGTCGTTGAGGCCCCATTCCGGCTTGCCGTAGCGGCGGGTGGTGCGTTCGAACAATTCGCAGGCCGCGGCAACCGACTTGCCAACCTCGGTGCGTGCCCAGGGGTTCAGCGGATTCTGAAACAGGAGCTTGGTCGCGTCCGTGATCGCACGCGCCGGATTGAGAGAGGCTTGCCCCATCTCGTACATCCAGTACATCGGCGTCGTCAGGACAGGACTGCCTTCGGCCACCAGGGGCGGCGCCCCGCCAAACTCACCAATCGGCATCGCTATATTCCTCTTCGCATCGCAGCATACTGCCGAATGCGTAATATTGCGTCAATGCATGGTTCCGTACATCTACGTGGCCGAGGTGCCCAAACCGGGCAGAATCCACGAGAAAGTGACGTTATTCGCCGCCTGACAGCAGCGAGCCCTGCATCCTGGCGCTGCGCAAAAGGGCAAGGAATGCCCCAAAAGATGCAAGCAACAGCACCGCGTTGATGGCCAACGCGCTCAGCATCAGATCGGTCCTGAAGGTGTTTTCGATCAGCAGCGCGCGCATCCCTTCGAACACGTAGGTCGGCGGCAGCGTCCAGGCGATGTATTGCAACCAGACCGGCAGCACGCTGACGGGATAGTAGACGCAGGCGAGCGGCATGATGCCGAACATCAAGGTCCAGACGATGCTCTCGGCGCCGAGGCCGTTTCGCAGCACCAGTCCGGAGACGAAAATGCCGACCGACCAGCTCGTGAAGATCAGATTGCAGAAGAACGCGATCAGCGGCACGCCGAGCGCATAAACATTGAAGTGAAACAGGAATAACGCGAGCAGCGTCATGGGGATGACGCCGATCGCGAGCCGGATCAGGCTCATGATCATCAGGGACAGCAGAAATTCGATCGGCTTCAACGGGCTCATCATGAGATTGCCGAGGTTGCGCGCCCACATCTCTTCCAGGAACGAGATCGAAAAGCCGAGCTGCCCGCGAAACAGGATGTCCCAGAGAATGACGGCGCCGATCAGGGTGCCGCCGGCACGCGCGAAGAAGTTGGCATTCTGCGCGATGTAAAGCTGCAGAAAGCCCCAGGTGATGACCTGCAGCGCCGGCCAGTAGAGCAGCTCGAGCAGCCGCGGCCAGGACGACAGCAACAGGTACCAATAGCGCAGGATCATCGCGCCAATGCGGTGGACGGAGATGCCGCGGTGGAGGGAGAGTTCGGTCATTGCGGCACCGCGTAGCCCGAATGAGCGAAGCGATATCCGGGACCTTGCTGGCGGCGTTCCCGGGTATCGCTTCGCTCACCCGGGCTACGGTCGCAACATACGGCCTGGCTCATCGTGCCACCTCCTGCGCGCCGTTCACCCTTCCGCGCGCGACGTCCAGAAACACCTCTTCCAGCGTGGTGCGGTTGTAGCGGGCCATGATGGCTTCGGGCGTATCGTCGTCCTCGATACGGCCGCGCTTCATGATGATGACGCGATCGCAGAGCCGCTCGACCTCGAGCATGTTGTGCGACGCCAAGAGGATGGTGGCGTTGTTCGCCATGCGATAACGCTCCAGATGCCCCCGGACCCAGTCGGCGGTGTCGGGATCGAGCGAGGCGGTCGGCTCGTCCAGCAACAGCAGCTCGGGCTGGTTGATCAGCGCCTTGGCAAGCGCAACGCGCGTCTTTTGTCCTGCGGAGAGCTTGCCGTTGGCGCGGTCGATGAACTCGGTGAGATCGAGATCGTCGGCGAGCTCAGCGATGCGATCGGAGAGGTTCTTCACCGCATAGAGCTTGCCGAACACCGTGAGGTTCTGACGCACCGTGAGCCGCATCGGCATGTCGACATAGGGGCTCTCGAAGTTCATCCGACCCAGCACGGACGCGCTGTCCTCCGGCATCCGATGCCCGAGCACCTGCACGCGGCCGGAGGTCGGCAGCACGAGGCCCATGATCGTCGCGATGGTCGTGGTCTTGCCGGCGCCGTTGCCGCCCAGCAGCCCGGTGATGCTGCCGCGCGGAAGCGAAAAGGAGATGTCGTCGACGGCGCGGGTCTGCTTGTAGACCTTGACCAGGTGATCGACCGCGATTGCCGCGGAGAGGCTGCGATCCGCGACAGTCGGCCAGCTTGAAGCCTTGTCATTCTCCGTCATGCTGGGCGTTCTTCTGCTATTGCAGCGGAGAGCGCAAGGCTTGTAATCCGGCGGTTCCGTGAGCCGCGCGCTTGTGATCGAGAAGGCACCGCCCCATTGGCCGAAATGACCGAACTTGCCGCTTCCGACTTTCGCCCCGCGCAGCGGCATATCCGCCTGGATACGATCCTCCGACTGCGCTGGCTCGCGGTGCTCGGCCAGCTCGCCGCGATCTTCATCGTGGCGCAGGGGCTGGAATTCAATGTCGAGATCGTTCCCTGCGTCAGCATCATCGCCCTGTCGGCGGCGCTCAATCTGGCGCTCCAGACCGTGTCCAATCCGCTGCAGCGGCTGGAGCCGATGCAGGCGGCCGGACTGCTCGCGCTCAACATCGTGGAGCTGGCGGGTCTCCTGTTCTTCACCGGCGGACTCCAGAACCCGTTCTCGTTCCTGTTCCTCGCGCCCGTGCTGATCTCCGCGACGGCGCTGCCGGCCCGCTTCACCTTCGGCCTCGGCGTGCTGGCTGTCGCCTGCGCCTCGGTCCTGTTCTTCTTCCATCTGCCGCTGCCCTGGGATTCTGATGATCCGCTGGTGCTGCCGCCGATCTATCTCGTCGGCGTCTGGCTCTCGATCGCGCTCGCGATCGGCGTGACCAGCCTCTACTCGTTCCAGGTCACCGAGGAGGCGCGCAAGCTCGCCGACGCGCTGGCCGCGACCGAGCTGGTGCTGACGCGCGAGCAGCATCTGACCCAGCTCGACGGCCTGGCCGCAGCCGCAGCGCACGAGCTCGGCACGCCCCTCGCGACGATCTTCCTGATCTCGCGCGAGCTGGAGAAGACGGTGAAGGAGCCGAACTTTGCCGCCGACCTGAAGACCCTGCGCGAGCAGACGCAGCGTTGCCGCGACATATTGAGCAAGATCACCCAGCTCTCCTCCACCGGCGCGCCGTTCGACCGCATGAAGCTGTCGGAGCTGATCGAGGAGGTGGTGGCGCCGCACCGCGATTTCGGCGTCGATATCAAGGTGCGCATCGCCGTCGCCATCGTGGCCGAACCGGTCGGCTCGCGCAATCCGGCGATCCTCTACGGCGTCGGCAATATCGTCGAGAACGCGGTCGATTTCGCCCGCACCACCGTCGAGGTGAATGCGTGGTGGAACAAGGACACAATCGAGCTCGTGATCTCCGACGATGGTCCCGGCATTCCGCCTGACATCCTGAACCGGATCGGCGAGCCCTATTTGTCGCGGCGGCGCAGCAAGGACGAAGGCGGCGGCCTCGGGCTCGGCGTGTTCATCGCGCGCACCTTGCTGGAGCGCACCGGCGCCAAGGTCTCGTTTACCAACCGGACCTTTCCGGACCATGGCGCAGTGGTCCAGATCACGTGGCCGCGAGACCGTTTTGAGGCTATCGAGACCTTCGAAGAAACAATAGGATAGGCCGCGACCTTGCGTCGCACAACGGGGCCGATCGACCATTGGCGCCCTTGGCACCGCCCGATTGCGCCGCCATATGTAGACGCGCTGGAGAGAGGACCAAACCTTGAACGCCATCGCCGAACTGAACGAACAGACCGACCGCTCGCTGCTGATCGTGGAGGACGACAAGCCGTTTCTGGAGCGGCTGTCGCGCGCCATGGAAACGCGCGGCTTTGCGGTGACGTCATGCGACACCGTCTCGGACGGTCTGGCGCAGATCGGCAAGGCGGCGCCGGCATTCGCCGTGGTCGATCTGCGGCTCGGTGATGGCAACGGTCTCGACGTGGTCTCGGCGCTGAAGAAGAAGCGCCCCGACGCCCGCGCGATCGTGCTGACCGGCTATGGCAACATCGCCACCGCCGTCACCGCGGTGAAGATGGGCGCGGTCGATTATCTCTCGAAACCCGCGGACGCCGACGACGTCGTCGCGGCGCTGCTATCGACCGGCTCGGACAAGTCCGAGTTGCCGGCGAACCCGATGTCGGCCGACCGCGTGCGCTGGGAACACATCCAGCGCATTTACGAGATGTGCAACCGCAACGTCTCGGAGACGGCACGCAGGCTCAACATGCATCGGCGCACGTTGCAGCGGATTTTGGCCAAGCGCGCGCCGCGATAACGGTGCCGTAGGGTGGGCAAGGCGCAAAGCGCCGTGCCCACCATGTCTGCTTCAATCTTTGACCTGGATGGTGGGCACGCTCCGCTTTGCCCACCCTACGGCATCGCGCTCGCGGCGCCGCTATTCCCAAAACTCCGCATGCCCCTGCGGATCGACCAGCCGGTTGATCCGCAACGCCGCCGCCATGGCGAACCGCACCGTCATCTGCTTGCGCGTGGCCGCAGCGAGCTTGTGCTCGGGCGCCTCGCATTGCAGGTGCGCACCATAGGCATCCGCGATGATCAAGCCGGTATCTTGCGGAAAGATCTCGCAAGGCAGGTCCTGCGTGAAGGCGAAGAACAGCCGGTCGCAATGCGCCCGGTATTCGTGCCATTTCTGATCGGCGCGCAAATCCTCCACCGACGATTTGATCTCGACGATCCAGACCTCGCCGCGTTCGTTCAGCGCGACGAGATCGGCGCGTCGCCCCGAGGGCAGCGGCAATTCGCTGATGCAGGTGAAGCCGAGCGAGCGCAGCAACCGCGCCGTCCCGCGCGCGATCGCCAGCGCCGTCTCGGATTGTCGGCGGTCCGGCGGCGGTACGAGGGCAATGCGGGCGGTGTTGTCCATCGGGGGAGGATAGCCGATTCCTCCGTCGTCGTCCTGGCCTAGTGCGCAATTGCGCACGGGAGCCAGGACCATGACCCCAAGGGATCGTTGGTGCACGAGGGGATCACCACCAGTCCTCGTCAAATTTCGGCCTGTGGTATTCGGTCCTGGATCTGCGCTTCGCTTGTCCAGCACGACGGCGGGGTACGGAACCGCTCTCGCTCTTAACACTTATCACGCAGCCGCCGCACCTCGGCGGAACCACCGAGGCTGCGCGCGCATGATCGACGATCTCTGGTACAAGAACGCCATCATCTATTGCCTGTCCGTCGGCACCTATATGGACGCCAACGGCGATGGCATCGGCGATTTCAAGGGCCTGTTGCGCCGGCTCGATTATCTGCACGGCCTCGGCATCACCACGATCTGGCTGATGCCGTTCCAGACCTCGCCCGGCCGCGACGACGGCTACGATGTCGCGGATTATTACAGCGTCGATGCCCGCTACGGCACGCTCGGCGATTTCGTCGAGTTCACTCATGGCTGCAAGCAACGCGGCATTCGCGTCATCATCGATCTCGTCGTCAACCACACCTCCGACCAGCATCCCTGGTTCAAGGCGGCGCGGAGCGACAGGAATTCGCCCTACCGCGATTGGTATGTCTGGTCCGACAAGAAGCCGGCCAACGCCAATCAGGGCATGGTCTTTCCCGGCGTTCAGAAATCGACATGGACGCGCGACAAGGAAGCCGGCGCCTGGTACTTCCACCGCTTCTACGATTTCCAGCCCGACCTCAACACCTCGAACCCGCGCGTGCAGGCCGAGATTTTGAAGATCATGGGCTTCTGGATCCAACTCGGCGTCTCGGGCTTTCGGATGGATGCCGTGCCTTTCGTCATCGCGACCAAAGGCGCCAAAGTGAAAAAGCCGGCCGAACAATACGACATGCTGCGGACGTTCCGTGAATTCCTGCAATGGCGGCAGGGCGATGCCATCATCCTCGCCGAGGCCAACGTGCTGCCGAAGACGGACATGGAATATTTCGGCCGTGATGCCGACCGCATGCATATGATGTTCAATTTCCAGGTCAACCAGCATCTGTTCTATGCGCTGGCCTCGTCCGATTCCCGCCCGCTGGGGAAAGCGCTGAAGGCGACCAAGCCGCGGCCCGCCTCGGCGCAATGGGGCCTGTTCCTGCGCAATCATGACGAGCTCGATCTCGGGCGATTGACCAAGGCGCAGCGCGACACCGTGTTCAAAAGCTTCGGTCCTGACAAGGACATGCAGCTCTACGACCGCGGCATTCGCCGTCGCCTGGCACCGATGCTCGGTGGCGACCGCCGGCGGCTCGAGCTCGCCTACAGCCTGATGTGCACGCTGCCGGGAACGCCCGTGATCCGCTACGGCGACGAGATCGCGATGGGCGATGATCTTTCGCTCCCCGAGCGCAATTGCGCGCGCACGCCGATGCAATGGTCGACGGAGCCGCATGGCGGCTTCACCACCAGCGACAAGCCGGCCTTGCCCGTCATCGACGAAGGACCGTACGGCTATCCGCACGTCAACGTCGCCAAGCAGCGGCGCGATCCCAACTCGATGCTGAACTGGACCGAGCGCATCGTCCGCATGCGCAAGGAGGTGCCGGAGATCGGCTGGGGCGATTTTTCGATCATCGCGACGCGCGATCCCGCCGTGTTCATCATGCGCTATGACTGGCGCAACAATTCCGTGCTGTTCGTGCACAATCTCGACGAGAAGCCGCGCGAGATCGCGTTCTCGGCGGGGCTGCCAGGCGAGGCCGGCGCGCACCTGATCAATCTGCTCGCGGAGGACCACAGCCACGCCGACAAGCGCGGCCAGCACCGCGTCGTGCTGGAGCCCTATGGCTATCGCTGGTACCGCGTCGGCGGATTGGACTATCTGTTGAAGCGGAGCGATATCGACGGGACGGTGCGAGGGAACAAGCATCCGGGGTAGTCAGTGCGACCACGCACTCCGTTGTCGTCCTGGCGAAAGCCAGGACCCATTACCCCAATAGGTGATTGTTGTACGAAGCTATCACCACGAATCTTCGTCAAACCACTCCCTGGGGCAATGGGTCCTGGATCTGCGCTTCGCCTTGTCCAGGACGACGGTCAGGGTGGCGTGATGATCACGCCCTCGTTGCCGCGCAGATCCAGCACGCCTTCGATCCGCTCTCGCTCGCGATCCAGGAATGTCGACAGCAGAATCTCGCTGCCGAACCTGATCGCGCTGGTGGTGACCGCGATCGGCTCAGGGCCGAGATTGAGCACCACGGTCACCGCCCTGCCCTCGGCCTCGCGGCGATAGATCAGGAGATCGCCTTGCGCGGCAAGCGGATGATAGTCGCCCGCGACCAGCGGCGGACAGCCCTGCCGCAACGCGATCAGACGCTTATAGAGCGTCAGGATCGAACGTGAATCGGCCTCGAGATCGACGACGTTGTTGCGGATGTGATCCTCCGGCAGCGGCAGCCATGGCCTGACGTCCGAGAAGCCGGCGAAGTTGGAAGAATCCCACTGCATCGGTGTGCGGCAGCCGTCGCGGCCGACACCGATGCCGGGCACGTTCTTCTCGAAGGGGTCGCGCACGTCCTCGGGCGCGATCGCGAGCTGATGCATGCCGATCTCGTCGCCATAGTAGAGCGTCGGCGTGCCACGCAGCGTCAGCAGCAGCATGGCGGCGACGCGGGCCTGCTCCGGCCCGACGCGGCTTGCGACGCGTGGACGGTCATGATTGCCGAGCACCCAGTTCGGCCAGGCGCCCTTCGGCAGCGCCTTCTCGTAATCCTCGACGATTTTCTCGATCGAGCGCGCGCTCCAGAAGGTCGAGAGCAGCGCGAAGTTGAACGGCATCTGCGCGCCGGTGAGATCGTTGCCGTAATAGGCCATGAGGCGATGCAGCGGCAGATAGATCTCGCCGATCAGGACGCGGGCATCATAGGCATCCGTGACGCGGCGCATCTCGGCGATGACGTCGTGCACCTCCGGCTGGTCGGTGGAATATTGCGTCATTATCTTTTCGTTCGGCGGCCGGCCCTCGGCATAATGCGGATTGGGCGGGTTGTCGCGGAACTCGGCGTCCTTAATCAGATGCCAGATCACGTCGACGCGAAAGCCGTCGACGCCTTTCTCCAGCCAGAACCGCATCACGTCATAGATTGCCGCGCGGACATCGGGATTGCGCCAGTTGAGATCCGGCTGCTGGGCGAGGAAGGCGTGATAGTAGTATTGGCCGGTGGTCTCGTCGAACTGCCACGCGCTACCGCCGAACTCGGACAGCCAATTATTCGGCACGCCGCCACCCTCGTCCGGGTCGCGCCAGATGTACCAGTCGCGTTTGGGATTGTCGCGCGAGGAACGGCTCTCGACGAACCAGGGATGCTGGTCCGAGGTGTGGTTCGGCACGAGGTCGAGGATCAGCTTAAGGCCGTTGTCGTGCGCGGCGGCGAGAAGCGCATCGAGATCCGCCATCGTGCCGAACAGCGGCTCGATGCCCGTGTAGTCGGAGATGTCGTAGCCGAAATCGGCCATCGGCGAGGGGAAGATCGGCGACAGCCAGATCGCGTCGACGCCGAGCGATTTCACATAAGGTAGCCGCTGCAAAATGCCGGCGAGATCGCCGACACCGTCGCCGTTTGAATCCTGAAAGGAGCGCGGATAGACCTGATAGAAGATGCCGTCGCGCCACCAATCGCTGCCGCCCTGAGCCATGCGGGAAATCCATCCAAAACTGCTTGTTGCGCGGGAGAACGCGGAAGGAGCGCTCCGGTTCAAACCAGCAGGCGAATTGGGACGGCCGTGTGACGATGTCTGCGGTTGTTCCCAGGCCCCGGGGAGAAATCTTTTGCTTGGCGGCATGGCAAAAATCGGCATTGTGGCGCCATGACCGAGCAAAACGAGACACAAGCTGAGGCCAGCGCGAAGGCAGGCGCGATCATCGTCCCCGTGACGCTGTTCGAGCAGAATTGCACCATCATCTGGGACGAGCCTTCCAAGAAGGCCGTGGTGATCGATCCCGGCGGCGACGTGCCGAAGATCCTGGACGCCATCAAGCAGACCGGCGTCACCGTGGAGAAGATCTGGCTCACCCACGGCCATATCGACCATGTCGGCGGCGCGGCCGAACTGCGCGACGAGCTGAAGGTGCCGATCGAGGGCCCGCACGTCGCGGACAAATTCCTGCTCGACAACGTGGTCGAGAGCGGCGCGCGCTTCGGCATGACGGGGGTGCGCAATTTCGAGCCGGACCGCTGGCTCGACGAAGGCGACAGCGTGGCCATCGGCGATCTCCAGTTCGAGATCTATCATTGCCCCGGCCACTCGCCCGGCAGCGTGGTGTTCTTCAACAAGGACTTGCGCTTCGCCCATGTCGGCGACGTCCTGTTCGCGGGCTCGGTCGGTCGCACCGATCTGCCCGGCGGCAGTCACGCGACGCTGATCGACTCGATCAAGACCAAGCTGCTGCCGCTCGGCGACGATGTCGGCTTCATCTGCGGCCATGGCGCCGGCTCGAGCATCGGCCAGGAGCGGATGACAAATCCGTTCATCACCGGCGAGATGTGAGCGCCTATTCCGCGGCGTCTGCGAACGCCGCGGGCTGGCTCAGGTTGCGGTCACCCCATTCGCGGATCGCAGCGACGACGGGCACAAAACTCCTGCCTTATCGGCGCGACGGCCTGAGTTACTTCATCAATCCCGCGGCCGTGAGCGCGCGCGTAATGATCTGGCCGAGATCGAAGCCGCGGGCCTCCTCGCGCTTCGGCTCGGCCGGCTCTTCGGCGATCGCGGCGCGGATCGAGCGCGCCAGATGCGGCGCGGGCGAGCGGGCCGGCGTCGGCTTTGCCTCCGCCTTCTTCGCAGCGTCGGGAATCCAGCCGGTGAGGCCGAAGAATTTGGCGATGTGATAAGACGAGGAGATGCCGGCCTCGATCAGGAACGCGCCTTCCACGCCATAGCGCTGGTCGTTGTCGGCAAGGCCGAGCGGCGTGCCGTGGGCCATGTCGGTGATGGCGTAGGACTCGACGAGCGTCTCGCCGTCCTTGTTCCACCAGGCCTGGCGCGGATAGCCGTCGATGTCAGTTTCCGCCATCGGCGCCTCGGGCAGATCGTGCAGGTCGAGCCATTGCTTGACGATCTCGTTGGCATTGCCGGGATTGACGGTGCGATCGGCGCTGCCGTGCCACACCGAGATCCTCGGCCAGGGCCCGCGATGATTCGAGGCCCGCCGCACCAGATCGCCAAGTTCACGCGCCGGCCGCTCCGGGGAATGAAACATGCCGTCGAGCGCCTCGCGCAGATTGGTCGCGATGCCGTAGGGAAGTCCCGCGATCACCGCACCGGCCGCGAAGACTTCAGGGTAGGTCGCGAGCATCACCGACGTCATGCCGCCGCCGGCCGACAGGCCCGTGATGAAGATGCGCTTGGGATCGACGCGATGCGTTTCCGTCATATGCGCGATCATCTCGCGAATCGAACAGGCCTCGCCACTGTCCCGCGCCGTGTCTTCCGGATGGAACCAGTTAAAGCAGGTGTTGCTGTTGTTGATGCGCTGCTGCTCGGGCATCAACAGCGCGAAGCCGTAGTGCTCGGCGAGCGTCGACCATCCGGCACCGAGGTCGTAGCTTGCCGCCGTCTGGCCGCAGCCGTGCAGCACGACGACGAGCGCGCGCGGCTTCTGCAGTTGCGGCGGCACGAACGCGAACAGGCGCAGATTGCCGGGATTGTCGCCGAAGCCCGTGACCTCTTGCAACGGACTGGACGCATCGGCGCTCCGGCCAAACTCGGCGAAGCGCAATCCGTCCAGCTTTGGCAGACGTCTCAAGAGATCGACATTTCTGGTTAACGACACGGCAGCTCCTAGCAGGCGACGTTCAACGTCCACCCAAACCAAATAGTTGCTGCAGCGCAAAATAAAAAGACCGTGTGCTGTCGATGAGGTGCTAAATCTCAGGAAAGCCTGCAGAAATCAGCACGCATTAACCGCAATGCCTCAACTTCATGCAGATACCCGGCGCATCCACGCCAGGAATGCGGCGCAGATCATGATTAATGTTGCGAACAGTGCGAGCGAGACGAGAAATCCTGCGCGCGCTGATTGCACCGCTTCGACGGCGAAAAACATGGCGCCGATTGCGGCCACTCCGGCCGCATTTCCGACTTGCGCCGTGGTGCCGTACATGCCGGAGGCAGAACCGGCGGCCACAGGCTTCACCGTCGAGAGCACCGCGCCGGAGAGCGGCGCCATCACCAGCCCCTGACCGTAGCCGAACACGATCATGGTGAGCGCGAGCAGGAGCGCGGACGGCGCGTCGACAGAGAACGCGACCAGCGCAAGGGCCGCGAGGCCCGCGATCTGAAGCGCGCAGCCTTCGATCAAGACCCTGGTGCCGCGATGGCGCGCCCGTGCGCCACTATGGCGCGAGGCCACGACGAAAGCGAGCGCGAGCGGAATGAAGGCCATGCCGGCCGCGAGCGGCGGGATTTCAGCCCTCGCTGCATGAACAGCGTCATGACCAGATAGAACGAGAGATTGGCGGAGAAGAAAAAGAACGCCGCGCCAAGGCCGCGCAGGAAAGCGGCGTCCGCCAGCAGCGAGAGATCAATCAGCGGCATGCCGCCGGCGCGTGTCACCGCATGCTCCAGCTTCGGGAACCCCAGGAGGATCGCGGCGCCGACCGCCATCACCAGCCACAGCCACGGTGCCCAGCCGACATCGTGACCCAGCAGCAGCGGACCGATCATGCACAGCAATCCGGCGAACAGGACGATGCTGCCCGTGATGTCAAGCCGTGTGCCGGCGCGATGCGGTGCCGAGGGCATGATGCGCCAGGCCGCCACCGCGATCACGAGACCGCACGGCACATTGACGAAGAACACCGAGCGCCAGCCGGTGCCGGCGAGATCGATCGTGACCAGGAGACCACCGAGCAGAAAGCCCGCGGCACCCGCGAGTCCCAGCACGATGCCGTAGATGGCGAAGGCGCGGTTGCGCTGTTCGTCGGTGAACAGGAGATGCAGCGTCGCCAGCACCTGCGGCACCATCAGCGCGGCGGAGGCACCCTGCGTCAATCGCGCGACGATCAACTCCGAACCGGATCGCGCCAGTCCGCACCACAGCGACGTCAGGGTGAAGCCGAGCAGACCTGCCAGGAACACGTTCCTGGTGCCGTGAATGTCGCCAAGCCGGCCGCCGGTGACGACCAGCGTGGCATAGGCGATCAGGTAGATCGCGATGACGGATTCGATCTGAGCCGGCGACGCCTTCAACTCGACCGCGATGGTGGGAATGGCGACGTTGACCACGAAGGCATCGACGCCGAACATGAACTGGGCGGCCACGACGATCGCCAGCACCCACCAGCGACGCGACGTGTCGACCTGCTTTGTGACGGTTTGATGCATCGGCGCGTGATCCTCGGATGTCCTTGCCGATCATCTCAGACCGCATGCGGCGCCGCGATTACCTCGAAGGTAGGATCCTCGCGCGTTCCGCCTCTCTCAGCGTGCCGGGAGAGGAAGACGACATACGCATGGCTGCATTCCGCCGCGCGGGACATCGCACGATTGCGTTCGCTGTCTCCAGCACGTAGCTTCGCGCCACAAACAAAAAAATGTAAGCCGGAGAGAACGCCATGGCGCGCCTGAAGTTCGGAGCCTTCCTTGCCCCGCATCATCCGATCGGGGAGCATCCGATGCTCCAGTTCCGGCGCGATCTCGACCTGGTCGAGCAGTTGGATAGCCTCGGTTATGACGAGTTTTGGTGCGGCGAGCATCATTCCTCCGGCTGGGAGATGATCGCCTCCCCCGAGATGTTCCTGGCGGCCGCCGGCGAGCGCACCAAGCGGATCAGGCTCGGCACCGGCGTGGTGTCGCTGCCCTACCATCATCCCTACAACGTCGCGCAGCGCATGGTGCAGCTCGACCACATGACCGGCGGCCGCGCCATCTTCGGCTCGGGTCCCGGCGCGCTCGCCTCCGATGCGCATACGCTCGGCATCGATCCGATGACGCAGCGCGACCGCCAGGACGAAGCGATCGGCGTGATCCGCCGCCTCTTCAGCGGCGAGCGCGTCACGGCGAAGAGCGACTGGTTCACCATGAACGACGCCGCGCTGCAGCTCCTGCCGTTGCAGGAGGAAATGCCCTTCGTCGTGGCCTCGCAGATCTCGCCCTCCGGCATGACGCTCGCCGGAAAATACGGAATCGGCATCATTTCGCTGGGTTCGATGACGACTCAGGGGCTGATGTCGCTGCAGCAGCAATGGCAGTTCGCCGAGGACGCGGCGAAAAAGCACGGCACCAAAGTCGATCGCGCGAACTGGCGCGTGCTGCTGACCTGGCACATCGCCGAGACCCGCGAGCAGGCGCGCCGCGAGGCCGGCCCCGGCCTAATGCGCTGGCACAATGAATATAATGTCGGCACGCTGCAACGGCCCGGGCTCACCGCGTTCGCCTCACCCGACGAGGCCGTGGACAAGACCGCTTTCGTCGACGGCGCGGCCTCCGTCATCGGCACGCCCGACGACCTCGTCAAGATGATCAAGAACGTGATGCAGGTCTCCGGCGGAATCGGCGCCGTCATCGGCTTCGTGCACGACTGGGCCAATCCGGAGAACACGCGCCGGAGCTGGGACATGGTCGCGCGCTACGTGGTGCCCGAGATCAACGGCTACATCGACGGCTTGCGCAAGTCGCAAAAATTTGTGATCGAGAACCGCGCGATCTTCGAGCGCGCGGGACAGGCCGTGATGGCCAAGATCATGGAAAACGAAAAGGCCGCCGAGGCGCTGAAGGTGACCGGCGCCGGCCGCGTTGCGATTCCGGCCGTCAATGCGCCGGATTTGCAGAAGGAAGCGGCGAAGCGGTAAGCGCGGAGTCATCGCAGCTGGATTGTGTTATGTTGGCCGGGTCTAGCCAACCGGAGCAATCGTCATGTCGATGCAGAATGTGGCCGCCCCTGCGCACGGCTTCACTCCGCCCAAGCGCAACGAGCTGACCCACATCCCCGGCGACGAAGGCTGGCCGATCATCGGCAAGACCTTCCAGGTGCTCGCGGACCCCAAAGGGCATATCGAGGCGAACGGCGCCAAATACGGCCTCGTCTATCGCACGCATTTCTTCGGCGAGACCAATATCGTGCTGCTCGGCCCCGAGGCCAACGAGCTCGTGCTGTTCGACCAGCAAAAGCTGTTCTCCTCGACCCATGGCTGGAACAAGGTGCTCGGCCTGTTGTTTCCGCGGGGATTGATGCTGTTGGATTTCGAGGAGCACCGGCTGCACCGCAAGGCGCTGTCGGTCGCATTCAAGTCCGGCCCGATGAAGTCGTATCTGAGCGATCTCGACCGCGGCATCGCCGCCCGCGTCGCGCAGTGGAAGGCCAAGCCCGGCGAGATGCAGCTTTATCCGGCGATGAAGCAGCTCACGCTCGATCTCGCCGCCGCGTCCTTTATCGGCGCCGATATCGGGCCGGAGGTCGACGAGATCAACCGGGCCTTCGTCGACATGGTCGCCGCTGCCGTCGCCCCGATCCGCCGACCGCTGCCCGGCACGCAGATGGCGGCCGGCGTCAGGGGACGCAAGCGCATCGTGGCTTATTTCCGCGAGCAGATTCCGCTGCGACGCGGCAATCTCGGCGGTGATGATCTGTTCTCGCAGCTCTGCCGCGCAACCCACGAGGACGGCGCGCTGCTCTCGGAACAGGACATCATCGACCACATGAGCTTCCTGATGATGGCGGCGCACGACACGCTGACCTCGTCGCTGACGTCGTTCATTGGCGAACTCGCGGCAAATCCCGGCTGGCAGGACAAGCTTCGCGCGGAAGTCATGGCGCTGGGGCTCGCCCCTGACGCGCCAAGCAGCTTCGACGATCTCGAAAAGATGCCGCTGTCGGAGATGGCGTTCAAGGAAGCGCTGCGGATCAAGCCGCCGGTGCCCTCGATGCCGCGCCGAGCCGTGCGCGATTTCAGCTTCAAGGGTTTTTCGATTCCGGCCGGCACTGCGATCGGCGTCAATCCGCTCTACACCCACCACATGAAGGACATCTGGCCGGAGCCGGATCGCTTCGATCCGCTGCGCTTCACCGAAGAGGCCCAGCGCAACCGCCACCGCTTCGCCTGGGTGCCGTTCGGCGGCGGCGCGCATATGTGCCTCGGCCTGCACTTCGCCTACATGCAGGCCAAATGCTTCGCGCGGCACTTCCTGCAGAACATCGAGGTGTCGCTGGAGCCCGGCTACAAGCCCGACTGGCAGATGTGGCCGATCCCGAAGCCGCGCGACGGATTGCGGGTGCGGGTGAAGGCGGTTTGAGCATCGCAGTCGTCATTGCGAGCGAAGCGAAGCAATCCAGACTGCGTCCGCGGAAGCGGCCTGGACTGCTTCGTCGCTTCGCTCCTCGCAATGACGAAACTATCCGCCCCCCTGATCGAACGCCTTGCGCAGGGCCACGTAGCCCTGCTGCTGCTGGCTCCAGTTGCGGCCGCCGGTCATCGCGCCGTCGATGACGAGGTCATGGCCGTTGATGAAGCTGGATTCGTCGCTGGCCAGGAACACCGCAGCATGGGCGATGTCATCGGGAAGGCCGGCGCGCGGGATCGGCTGCGCGGTCTTGTAGACCTCGCGCATCACCGCCGGCGTCTTCTCCGCCGCGTCGGTCGAAAGCCCGAGCGCCTTGCCGAAAATGCCGGTCGCGATGGCGCCGGGCGAGATCGAGTTGACGCGGACGTTGGATTCGCCGAGCTCCATCGCCACGCATTTGGTGAGATGGATCACCGCCGCTTTGGCTGCACCATAGACCATCGATGACGAGAAGCCGGCAAGACGGCCGGCGATGCTGCCATTGTTGATGATGCTGCCAGATCCCTGCTTCTTCATGTGCGGCGCGGCGTGCTTCATGCCGAGCATGACGCTGCGCAGCAGGGTCGCCATCGCCGCGTCAAAGCGCTCGACCTCGAGGCCTTCGATGCCGCCGGTCTGCGCCGGACCGCCGGCATTGTTGAACAGGCAGTCGATGCGGCCGAATTTGTCCACCGCGAGCGCGATCACCGCCTGCATCTGCGCTTCGACCGTCACATCCGTCTGGCGGAAGACGCAATTCGCCCCGAGCTGCTTCGCCAGCGCCTCGCCTTCCGGTATGCGCCGGCCCGCGATCACAATTTTGGCACCTTCGGCAACGAAGACTTCTGCAGTCCGCAACCCGATCCCGCTCGTCGCGCCCGTGATCACCGCGACCTTGCCATCCAGCCTGCCCATGGAATGTCCCTGTTTTCGAACCCCTTGACGCCAAATGGCGGACACCGATCGACGACGGCGCCGCGACGGTCGGCGCCGCGGCAGGCACTATTCCTGCCGGCTTGCGACAAGGCAAGCTTTGCTTGGGGCCGGCGACATGCGTAACATTCCTGGCGATCGCTCGATTGTCGAACGCATATCGCGACCGGACTGCGCATGGGGAAGCTGATCGACGAATTCCGCAAGGGCTGGCAGGGCGTGGCACCGCCGTCGCTCGGCCTGAGCCTTGCGTTTGCGGTCGCCTGCCTGCTGGTTGCGACGCTGGCGCGCTGGGCCCTCGCCCATGTGCGGCCCGACGTCTATTTCACGCCGTATTTCCCGGCCGTGTTCTTTGCAGCCGCGTTCGGCGGCTTCCGCATCGGCATCATCACGGCGCTGGTGGGCGGCGTGCTCGGCGTCGTCGTGAATTTCGGCGATGCCTTTGCCGATAACGCGCGATTCGCCCTGCTGGCGCTGTATTGGGCGGTCTGCGCGCTCACCATCTGGGGCGTCGAGCACTATCGCTCGCTCCTCGTCGAGCAGCGGCGGATTTCCAGACGCCTGATCGAGGAAGAAGACTACCGCAAGCTGCTGGTCGACGAGCTCCAGCACCGGCTGAAGAACAAGCTGTCGACGGTGCATGCCGTGCTGCATCAGGTGCTGCACGATCAGCCGCAAATCTGGGCCCGGATCGATCCGCGGCTGCGGTCGCTTGCCGCGACCGACGATTTGATCTCACGGATCGACAAGGCCGGCTGCGACATTCGCGACCTCCTGATCTCCGAGCTCGGCCCTTACGGCCATGTCCGCTTCACGCTCAACGGCGACCGGCTGTTCCTGCCGCCGAAACTTGCGGTCACGCTGTCCCTGATGTTTCACGAACTCGCCACCAACGCGGGGAAATATGGCGCGTTCTCCGCGCCGCGCGGGTTGTTGCAGGTGTCATGGACCGTCAGCGACGATCGCCTGACCGTGACCTGGGATGAAACCGAGGGTCCGAGCGTCGACAAGATCTCCGAGCCGGGTTTCGGCACCAAGCTGTTGAAGTCGGCGCTGTCGGCCTTCGACGGCAAGACTGAGGTTTCCTATCTCAGGACCGGACTTCATTGCACCATGCAATGCCGTATCCCCAAGGACGGTTAGACGCGGCGCCAACGAAACCCGTTCGCGCGCGTCGTTCGCGGTTTCACCGGACGCGTTGACGCCCTGTTAATGACGATAGGCTGCGCGCGTCGCATCGCCGCAAAACACCACCGTAATTCTCCGGGCCCCTTAACCAAACTTAAGAGGGAACCGCGCAAGATCGCGGCCATTGCAAAGGCGCGCTGAAACAACAAGATTCATGACTTCTATGAACGACAACAAATATTCCGGCGCGAGCGAAGCCGAACTCGGATTTCTCAAGGAAATCGTTAGAATGCTGCCTGCCGGCCTGACCGTGCAGGACGCGCAAGGCGAACTTCTCCTGGTCAACGATGTCGCGGCTGCCCAGCTCGGCATGGACGGCAGCCGCCCCTCGCGCGATCTAGCGTCGCGCCTCGAAGCCTGCCGGCAGGCCCTGAGCTCCGGCCAGGCGGTCGTCGCCGAGGAAGCGCTCCACGACGGAGCCGCACGCCAGGTGCTGCTGACCACCCATCGTCCGGTCCGCCTCGACGGACGCGAGCTGCTGATCTCGGCCTCCTCTGACATCACCGAGCAGAAGAATTTCGAAGACCAGCTGTTCCGCTCGGCCTATTTCGACGATCTGACCGGCCTGCCCTCGCGGCGCGTGATCGAGCATCGCGCCACCAGCCTGCTCGCGCAGGGTCGCACGGGCGATCGCTTTGCGCTCGCCTTTCTCGACGTCGACAATTTCAAGCACATCAACGACTATTACGGGCACGCCGTGGGCGACGCCCTGCTGGTCGAACTGTCGAAGCGGCTTGGACGCGGCTTGCGCGACTCGGACATGCTGTCGCGCATCTCCGGCGACGAATTCCTGCTGCTGCTATCGCCGATCCAGAACCAGGAGGAAGTCGCCGAATTCATGCAGTCGACGCTGGAGCGGCTGACCGCGCCGTTCTTCATCGACAATTCGGAAGTGTTCGCCTCAACCTCCGTCGGCATCAGCCTCTACCCCGATCACGGAAGCAGCTTCGAGACACTGCGCCAGAACGCCGACATCGCGATGTACCGCATCAAGAATGACGGCAAGGGATCGGCGGCCTTCTTCGATTCCAGCATGGAACGCGAGGCGCTGGCGCGGATGAAGATCGAGCAGTCGCTGCGGCAGGCCATCCTGGAGAAGCGCTTCTGCTGCGCCTTCCAGTCCAAGGTCGACATCCGCACGCAGGACGTGAAGGGCATCGAGGCCCTGGTGCGGCTGCGCGACGACGAGGGCGTGATCCAGGCGCCCGGCTCGTTCATCAATCTTGCCACCGAACTCGGGCTGATCGACGAGCTGACCCATCTCGTGCTCGCCGAGATCGTCAAGTCGATCGACCTGATCAACGAGACGTTCGGTGCGGAAGCGACCATCAGCATCAACGTCGCGGCCAAGCAGGCCGGCAACCCGGAATTCATGCGCAGCTTTGCCCAGGCGCTCGACGACACCGGCTTTCCGCAGCGCTTCATGATCGAGGTGACGGAAGACGCCTTCGTCGCCAAGAATCATTTCCAGGCCGAGATCCTGCCGATGTTCCGCAAGCTCGGCGTCGCCATCTCGATCGACGATTTCGGCACCGGCTATTCCTCGCTCTCGGCGCTGGCCGACATCACCGCGGACGAGATCAAGATCGACCGCTCCTTCATCACCGATATCCATAAGCGTCCACGCAACCAGGGCATCCTGCGCGCGATCGAATCCCTGAGCGAAGCGCTCGGCATGACCGTGATTGCCGAAGGCATCGAATCCTACGAGGAGCTCGCCTACCTCCAGGCTGCGACCAAGATCCGTTACGCGCAGGGCTATTACTTCTCCCGGCCGATCTTCCTGGAGGAGCTGAAGCTCGCAACGCCCATTTCCAGCGAAGCACGCGCCAGCGTCACAAACCGCTCGACGCAGCAGAACCGGCAGGGCTATTCCCGCGCGAACGGATACCGGCGGTAACCCCGGGCCTGAGTCGTTACTTTGCAAAGCCTGAGCAACCCGTTCCACGGGTGAGGTCAACAATTGCATCTGCCGATTTCTTCGGCAGAAGCGATCCGGCTCGGCCGGGCCGGACAATATCACACATGCCCGTCGCGTGGTCCGCCGGAAGGTGGAATTGCAATGTCCGCACGGTTGTGCAAATCGCTATGGCCAAAGAACTCATCAGGAGGGACCATCGTGCGCCGATCGCTCATCTTAACAACAACCATCCTCGCCCTCGCCGCGGGCACCTCCGCACAGGCCGACGATCTCAAGATCGCGCTGATCTATGGCAAGACCGGCCCGCTCGAGGCCTATGCCAAGCAGACCGAGACCGGCCTGCAGATGGGGTTCGAATACGCCACCAAGGGCACCATGACGCTCGACGGGCGCAAGATCGTCGTCATCACCAAGGACGACCAGGGCAAGCCGGATCTCTCCAAGGCCGCGCTCGCGGAAGCCTATCAGGACGACAAGGTTGACATCGCGATCGGCACGACCTCGTCGGCCGCGGCACTCGCGATCCTGCCTGTCGCCGAGGAAAACAAGAAGATCCTGATCGTCGAGCCCGCGGTCGCGGATCAGATTACCGGCGAGAAGTGGAATCGCTACATCTTCCGCACCGCGCGCAACTCGTCGCAGGACGCGATCTCGAACGCGGTCGCGATCGGCAAGCAGGGCGTCACCGTCGCGACGCTGGCGCAGGACTACGCCTTCGGCCGCGACGGCGTCGCCGCCTTCAAGGAGGCGCTCGGCAAGACCGGGGCGACGCTCGCCGCCGAAGAATATGCCCCGACCTCGACCACCGACTTCACCGCGGTCGGCCAGCGCCTGTTCGACGCGCTGAAGGACAAGCCGGGCCGCAAGGTGATCTGGGTGATCTGGGCCGGCGCCGGCAATCCGCTGGCGAAACTCCAGGACATGGATCCGAAGCGCTACGGCATCGAACTGTCCACCGGCGGCAACATCCTGCCGGCGCTCGCCGCCTACAAGGGCCTGCCCGGCATGGAAGGCGCGACCTATTATTTCTACGCGATCCCGAAGAACCCGGTAAATGACTGGCTTGTCGCCGAGCACCAGAAGCGCTTCAACGCGCCGCCGGACTTCTTCACCGCGGGCGGATTCGCCGCGGCGATGTCCGTCGTCGCCGCCGTCACCAAGGCGAAGTCGACCGACACCGAGAAGCTGATCACGGTCATGGAAGGCCTGGAGTTCGATACGCCCAAGGGCAAGATGATGTTCCGCAAGGAAGACCATCAGGCGCTGCAGAGCATGTATCACTTCAAGGTCAAGGTCGATCCGAATGTCGCCTGGGCCGTGCTCGAGCCGGTGCGCGAGCTGAAGATCGAGGACATGGACGTTCCGGTCAAGAACAAGCGCTGATCTTTCTTCCTTCACCTCTCCCGCTTGCGGGAGAGGCCGGGAGAAGGCTCTGTCCTCTTGGGGTTCTCGCCTGAGGAGACACCCTCTCCCACCCTCTCCCGCAAGCGGGAGAGGGAGCGCAGCCTGATCGCGGACAAATTCTCCTCTCATCATTTGCCAGATCCGCCATGACGCTGACCCTCGAAACCCGCGACCTCACCATCCGCTTCGGCGGCCATGTCGCGGTCAACAGCGTCACTTGCAGCTTCCGCCCGGGCGAACTCACCGCGATCGTCGGCCCGAACGGCGCCGGCAAGACCACTTATTTCAACCTGATCTCCGGCCAGCTCCGCGCATCGAGCGGCAGCATTCTGTTCGACGGCACCGACATCACCCAGCATTCCGCGCCGATGCGGACGCGCGCAGGCCTGGGGCGCGCCTTCCAGCTCACCAACCTCTTTCCGAATCTGTCGGTGGAGGAAAACGTCCGCCTCGCGGTGCAGGCCGCCAACGGCACTCACTACGACATGTTGCGGCCCTGGATGGTCCGCCGCGATCTGATCGCCCGCGCCGATGCTATCCTGGATCAGGTCGCGCTCGGCGGCCGCCGTGGCGTCGCCGCGACCGCACTGTCGCATGGCGATCAGCGCAAGCTCGAGGTCGCGCTGATGATGGCGCTCGAGCCAAAGGTGTTCATGTTCGACGAGCCGACCGCGGGCATGAGCATCGACGAGGTGCCGGTCGTGCTGAACCTGATCGCGCAGCTCAAGCAGGACAAAAGCAGGATCATTCTCCTGGTCGAGCACAAGATGGACGTGGTGCGATCGCTCGCCGACCGCATCATCGTGTTGCATAACGGGCAGCTTGTTGCGGACGGCAGGCCTGCCGAGGTGATTGCGTCACCGATCGTGCAGGAAGCCTATCTCGGCGTCGCGCCCAATAAAGTTGCAGGGAGCGCAGCATGACCGATCTGTTGAGGCTCTCCGGTGTTCACACTCATATCGGCCGCTATCACATCCTCCAGGGCATCGATCTCGCTGTCGCGCAGGGGCAGACCACGATGCTGCTCGGCCGCAACGGCGCCGGCAAGACCACGACGTTGCGCACCATCATGGGCCTCTGGCAGGCCTCCTCCGGCGAGATCAGCCTCGCCGGCGAGCGCATCGAGAGCCGTGCGACGCCCGACATCGCGCGGCTCGGCGTCGGCTACGTGCCGGAGAGCATGGCGGTGTTCTCCGACCTCACGGTGAAGGAAAATCTGGTGCTGGCGGCGCGCGACGGACCACTCGACGACGCCCAGCTGGACTGGATTTTTGGCTTCTTCCCCGCGCTGCGCCGGTTCTGGCTGTCGCGCGCGGGAAGTCTCTCGGGCGGACAGAAGCAGATGCTGTCGATTGCCCGCGCCATCATCGAACCCCGCAAGCTCCTGCTGATCGACGAGCCGACCAAGGGGTTGGCGCCGGCGATCGTGATGGCGCTGATCGAGTGCCTGAAGGAGATCAAGCGCAAGGGCGCCACGATCCTGATGGTCGAGCAGAATTTCTTTGCCGCCCGCGAGCTCGGCGACAACGTGCTGGTGATGGACAACGGCACCATCGTTCATCGCGGCGAGATGGCGGCCTTGGCCTCAGACGTGCCGCTGCAGGAGCGGCTGCTCGGCCTGAGCCTGGAGACGCATCAATGACCGAGCTCGCCGCAACCGATCCGCTGCCGAAGCCGAAGCGCGACATCGCGCCGATCCTGCTGCCGATCGCGGTCGCCCTGGTGATGATCCCGCTGATCGGCTCGCCCAGCACCTGGCTGACGCTGACGGCCGCGAGCCTCGCGATGGGCATGATGATCTTCATCATGGCCTCCGGCCTGACGCTCGTGTTCGGCCTGATGGACGTGCTCAATTTCGGCCATGGCGCCTTCATCGCGGTCGGGGCCTATGTCGCGACCCTGGTGCTGGCGCCGTTCGCCGCTTCCCTCCAGGCGGATTCGCTGTGGACTAACCTCGCGGTGCTGGCGCCGGCGGCACTGCTGTCGATGGCGGTATCCGGCGCGCTCGGGCTGGTTGTCGAGCGGGTGCTGATCCTGCCCGTCTACGGTCAGCATCTGAAGCAGATCCTGATGACGACGGGCGGCCTGATCGTCGCCGAGCAGACGCTCTATGCGGTGTGGGGGCCGCAGATCATCCCGACGCCGCTGCCGACGTCGCTGCGCGGCTCCTTCATCCTCGGCGACGTCGCGATCGCGAAATACCGCGTGCTGGCGACGCTGATCGGCCTCGCCGTCTTCATCGCGATCCAGCTCGTGCTCAACCGAACCAAGCTTGGCCTTCTGATCCGCGCCGGCGTCGAGAACCGCGAGATGGTCGAGGCGCTCGGCTATCGCATTCGCCGTCTGTTCCTCGGCGTGTTCATGACGGGATCGGCGCTCGCCGGCCTCGGCGGCGTGATGTGGGCGCTGTATCGCGAGCAAGTCCACGCCTCCATGAGCGACGACCTCACCGTCCTGATCTTCATCGTCGTCATCATCGGCGGCCTCGGCTCGATCGGCGGCTGCTTCATCGGCGCGATCCTGGTGGCGATGATTGCCAATTACGGCGGCTTCCTGGTGCCTAAGCTCGCCCTCGTCTCCAATATCCTGCTGATGGTCGCCATTCTGATGTGGCGGCCGCGCGGCCTCTATGCGGTGACCAGCCGATGATGATCCTGTCAGGCGATCCGCCGCGCAGCCGCGTGCTCACGCTCGTTCTCGTCCTCATCATCCTGGCGCTGGTGGCGACGCCGTTCCTGTCTCCCGGGGCGAAGGCGCTGAACGTCGCGGCCAAGATCTGCGTCTTCGCCGCGCTGGTCGCCTCCTACGACCTCCTGCTCGGCTATACCGGCTCGGTGTCATTCGCACACACCATGTTCTACGGGATCGGCAGCTACGCGATCGCGATCGCGCTGTACGGGATGGGCCCGAATTGGGGCGCGGTCGCAACCGGCATCGTGGTCGGCCTGCCGCTTGCCGCGCTGCTTGCGCTTGCGATCGGACTGTTCTCGCTGCGGGTTGCCGCGATCTTCTTTGCCATGATCACGCTCGCGGTCGCATCCGCCTTCCAGGTGCTGGCCTCGCAGCTGTCCTGGCTGACCGGCGGCGAAGACGGGCGCAGCTTTCAGCTGCCCGAGCTGCTCAGGCCCGGCACGGTGCTGATCTCGAAGAACGTGCTGGGATTCGAGGTCAACGGCCGCCTCCTGACCTACTATCTGGTGTTCGCCGTCTCGGCCCTGATGATCCTCGCTTTGCTGCGGGTGGTGAACTCGCCGTTCGGGCGCGTGCTGCAGGCGATCCGCGAAAACCGCTTCCGCGCCGAGGCGCTCGGCTTCCGCACCGTTTTCCACCTGAGCTACGCCAACTGCATCGCCGCACTGGTCGCCGCCGGCGCCGGCATTCTCAATGCACTGTGGCTGCGCTATGCCGGTCCCGATACCTCGCTCAGCTTCTCGATCATGCTGGACATCCTGCTGATGGTCGTGATCGGCGGCATGGGCACGATCTACGGCGCGATCATCGGCGCCACCATCTTCATCCTCGCCCAGAACTATCTGCAGGCGCTGATGGGCGTCGCCTCCAAGGCGGCCTCGGAAGCCGGCCTGCCACTGCTGCCGGGGCTGTTGCATCCAGACCGCTGGCTGCTGTGGCTCGGGCTGCTTTTCATCGCCAGCGTCTACTTCTTTCCGACCGGCGTGGTCGGACGGCTGCGCAATCTCGGCGGCGACAAGAGCGCGAGCGGATCGCATTAACGCGTGATTCATGATGCAGCGCGGCGGCTCGCTCGGCGCAACCGTATTCGTGCAACGAGATTAACCCCCAGGTAACTGGCTTTCCTAAGCTTTACGCCATTTGTGCGGTGTATTCCTGTCCTTCCAGGGGGAGGGAATGCGCCAGGTCTTTGCAGAGATTGCGTCACGAATGTTCCTAGCCGCGAAGCACGGCTGGGAGGCAGCCATCCGGCGCGGACCGGTGCTGTGGCTTACTTTGTGCGGCGTGTTGCTGGTCGCCGGGATCTTCGCGGTGACCGCCATGGCCGTCGGCGAATTTCGCGAACGTACCCTGACCAACCGCGAGCGCGAGCTGGAAAACACGGTGCAGCTGATCGCGCGGCACTTCGATCAACAATTCGAAGATGCGGACGTCGTCGCCGCCGATGTGATCGGGCAGATGAATCTGCCGGAGATCAGTTCCGCCACGGCTTTCCGCGAGCGCATGTCCGGACCCGCGACGAACCAGATGCTGCGGAGCAAGATCAGCTCGGTGTCTTATCTCGGCGACATCGCGATCTACGATGCCGACGGCGAGCTGATCAACTGGTCGCGAGCCCAGCCGCTGCCCAAGATCAACATCTCCTCGCGCGCCTACTTCCAGACCTTCAAATCCGATCCGATGGCCGAACCGGTGATTGTGGAGTCGGTCCGCAGTTTCATCATCGGCAAATGGACCACGATTGTCGCACGTCGGCTGAGCGGCGTGGACGGCAGCTTCCTCGGCACGATGGTCCGCCGGATCGATCCGGACAGCTACCAGAACTATTTCGCATCCGTTGCGCTTGCGGAGGGCACGGCGATCTCGCTGTTCGACCGCAATGGCAAGATGCTGTCGCGCTACCCGCATGTCGAAGAGCTGATCGGCAGGGACTTCAAGGACGCGCCGCTGATGCGCAAGATGCTGGCCGAAGGTGGCCGGCACACCCTGCGCGTCAGGGGCCCGATCGACGGCGACGAGCGCCTCGGCTCCGGCGCCTCGCTTTCGCATTTCCCGCTGGTCATCGTCGCGACCAACACCACGAGCGCGGCGCTGGCCGACTGGCGGCAGCAGACCGGCTTCATGGTCACCACCGCCGCGCTTTCGGCGACCGTGATTGCGCTGATCCTGTTCCTGATCGTTCGCCAGATCAGCCGTCAGAATCGGGAGGCGCAGCAGCGGCTGGAAGCGGAGCGAGGGCGGCTCGACACCGCCTTGAACAACATGTCGCAAGGGTTGATCCTGTACGATGCAGCCGGATACATCGTCACCTGCAACCGCCGCTACGCCGACATGTTCGGCCTCTCCCACGACGTCATCAAGCCCGGCTGTCACATCCGCGAGGCGATGTATCATCGCAAGGAGCGCGGCGCGTTCGAAGGCGATGTCGAGGCATTTTGCGCCGACGTCATGAGGATCGTCGCGGAGGGCACGGTCTCCACCAGAAGCCATCACTTGCCGAGCGGCCGCGCTTTCCAGGTCATCAACACCCCACTCGCGCAGGGCGGATGGGTGGCCACGATCGAAGACATCACCGAACGCCGCAATCTGGAGCAGGAACGCGACCGCAACTACATGTTCCTGCGCGAGATCATCGACCACATCCCATCGCAGATCACGGTGAAGGATGCTCAAACGCGGCAATATCTGCTGGTCAACCGGACCGCGGAAGAGCAATTCGGCCAATCGAGTGAAAACATCGTTGGCAAGACTCCCTTCGACATTTACCCGGATGCCTCCGCCAGAGTCGTCACCGACGACGACAGCAAGGCGCTGCAGATGACCGAGGGATTGTTCAAAGACGAACATGCCTGGCAGAGCCAGGCCAAGGGAATGCGCTACATCACCTCGACCCGGATCGGGATCCGCGACAATTCCGGCGAGCCGCGTTACCTCATCAACGTGGTCGAGGACGTCACCGAACGACGGCGCGCCGACGAGAAGATCGCGCATATGGCGCATTACGATGCGCTCACCGACCTGCCCAACCGGACGCTATTCCGCGAGCAGATCGAGCGCGAACTTGAGAAGGTCGGCGGCGGCAGTCAGTTCGCGCTGCTCTATATCGACGTCGACGAGTTCAAGGGCATCAACGATTCGCTCGGCCATCACGTCGGCGACGAGCTGTTGAAGGGAATCGCCGCCCGCATCCGCGGCTGCCTCGGACAGGACGACCTGATCGCGCGGCTCGGCGGCGACGAATTCGCGGTGATCCAGACCGGCATCAAGTCGTCCGCCGACGTGGTGTCATTCGTGACGCGGATCTTCGAGGCGATCCGCCGGCCCTATCACTGCTTCGGCCATCAGCTCTCCACCGACGCCAGCATCGGCATCGCGATGGCGCCGCAGGACGGCACCGATCTCGACCAGCTCATCAAGAATGCCGATCTCGCGATGTACGGCGCCAAGGCCGGAGGACGCCGCGCTCACCGCTTCTTCGAGCCGGAGATGGATGCGAGCGCCAAGGCGCGCCTGAGCCTGGAGCAGGATCTGCGGCAGGCCCTGGTGAACGGCGGTTTCGAGATCCACTATCAGCCGCTGGTCGACTTGCGCACCAATGAGGTCACAGGCTGCGAGGCGCTGCTGCGCTGGCGGCATCCCGAGCGCGGCATGGTGTCGCCGGCGGAGTTCATTCCGATTGCCGAGGACACCGGCCTGATCAACGAGCTCGGCGACTGGGTGCTGCGCATGGCCTGCAACGAGGCCGCGACCTGGCTGGCGCATGTGCGTGTCGCGGTCAACGTCTCGCCGGTGCAGCTCAAATGCGACACGCTGGCACTGCGGATCGCCGGCGCGCTCGTCGCTTCCGGACTTGCCCCCTCCCGGCTCGAGCTCGAGATCACCGAGGCCGTGCTGATCCGCGACGACGAGGCGGCGCTCTCGATCCTGCACCAGCTCCGCGCCATCGGCGTGCGCATCGCGCTCGACGATTTCGGCACCGGCTACTCCTCGCTCAGCTATCTGAAGCGCTTTCCGTTCGACAAGATCAAGATCGACCGCTGTTTCGTCGCTGATATCGCCGAGACGAGCGGCGCGCCCGTGATCGTGCAGGCGGTGGTGAACATCGCCGCCGCCAGCGACATGACCACGGTCGCGGAGGGCGTCGAGACCGAGGCGCAGCGCGAGATGCTGCGTGCGCTCGGCTGCACGGAGATGCAGGGTTATCTCTTCAGCAGACCGAAGCCGGCCAGCGAAGTGCGAAAGCTGTTCGGTTCGAGCCATGCCTTGCCGGTGGCGGCGGTGGCCTGAGATGGCGAAGCCGGGGAAAACGCCAGCCAAGACGGTCGACGTTGCGGATTCCTATGCCGTGCGGCTGATGCAGCATCTGGTGGTGCCGACCTTCGTGATCGACCCCAAGCGCCGCGTCGTGATCTGGAACAGGGCCTGCGAGCGGCTGACCGGTGTCGCCGCCTCCGAGGTGATCGGCACCAATAAGCACTGGCAGGCCTTCTACGAGACCAGGCGCCCTTGCCTCGCTGACCTCGTCGCGCTCGACCGCCCGGAACAGCTGCCGGCGTTCTATTCGGAATATGCCGCGCGCGGTCATAACGGGCTCGGCTTCAGCGCCGAAAACTGGTGCGTGATGCCGAAGCTCGGCAGCCAGCTCTATCTCGCCATCGACGCCGGCCCCATTCACGACGAGGCCGGCCATCTGATCGCGGTGGTGGAGACTTTGCGCGACCTTGCCGACCAGAAGCGCGCCGAGATGGCCCTGAAGGAGCTTGCCACCAAGGACGGGCTGACCGGCCTGTCGAACCGCCGCGCGTTCGACCAGATGCTGATGAGTGAATGGGCCCGCGCCCAGCGGACGCAGAAGCCCATGGCGCTGCTGTTCGTCGATGTCGATCATTTCAAGCTGTTCAACGACCGCCACGGCCACCAGAGCGGCGACGAATGCCTGCGCGCGGTCGCGTCCGTCGTCAGCCGGTATGCCGTGCGCCCGCTCGATCTCGCCAGCCGTTATGGCGGCGAGGAATTCGCGCTGATCCTGCCGGACATGGGTTGCGATGCCGCCTGCGCCATCGCCGACGAAATCCGCTGCGCGGTGATGGCCTTGCGGGTCACCCACGGCGCCATCGGTGCCGGCGAGCACGTCACCCTGAGTGTCGGCGTCGCCAGCCACATTCCGGACGAAACCGACGACAGCCCCCAACGGCTGCTGGGCGCGGCCGACCAGGCGCTCTATGCGGCCAAACGGCTCGGCCGCAACCGCGTCATGTGCTCCGAACGGCTGCTCGCCGAGTTCGCCAAGCTCGGGCGGGACGGCGTGCCGGTTCCTGACCGCGCGACTCGTAAATCAGCCTAGCCCAAATCAGCCTGGACGAAGCCGGCGGAAGCGGTTGCCCACCCTCCGCCAATCGGCTAAATGAACCTCGACTAGCACCCGTAGCTCAGCTGGATAGAGCGTTGCCCTCCGAAGGCAAAGGTCACACGTTCGAATCGTGTCGGGTGCGCCAGTCTCCTCCAGTGCGCGCTGGAGGCACCCTCACCCGATTTGCGTTGTTACCCCGCCCGCTCAGGTCATCGCCTGCTCGGCGCAAGCCCACCTCAATTCAGCATCGAGATGATCGCCTGAACCTGGTCGGAAGCCGACGTGACCAGTCCGTCGTAGGACGTCTGACCGTGTGCGGCCGCCTTCAGGATGCATTCGGCGACCGCCGCCTTCAGGCCGAACACCGACTGATCGGGCGGCACGCTGGCCATCACGGCCTCCAGCGCCTGACGCATCGTTCGAATGAGTTCGGAGCTGTATTGCATGGGCTGTCCTCCGCAGCCTCATATTAGAGCGCGTGGCCATGCTGGCCACTCACAAGCCTGAGATTGTTTTTTGATGAAGTGGGACATCCCGGAGCGGCGGCCAGCCTGTCTCGAGCGCTGAACCACACCCACCTCGCGCTTCTCATCGCTCGATTGTATCATCTTGCCATGAGCGAATCCGACACGGCGACCGGCGAAGCTTCGCCCGTCCGCAAGATCATCCATATCGACATGGATGCCTTCTACGCGTCCGTGGAACAACGCGATCATCCGGAGCTGCGCGGAAAGCCGGTCGCCGTCGGAGGCTCCGCGGAACGTGGCGTCGTCGCGGCCGCCAGTTATGAGGCCCGCGAGTTCGGCGTTCGCTCTGCCATGCCATCCGTGACGGCGAAGCGACAATGTCCCGATCTGATCTTCGTCAAGCCGCGCTTCGAGGTCTACAAGGCGATCTCTAGGCAGATCCGCGACATCTTCGCGGAGCATACCCCCATCATCGAGCCGTTGTCGCTCGACGAGGCCTATCTCGACGTGACGGAAAACCTGCAGGGCATCCCGCTGGCGCGTGATGTTGCGCTCAGGATCCGCGAGAGGATCAAGGCCGAGACGGGCCTCAACGGCTCGGCCGGCATCTCCTACAACAAGTTCCTGGCCAAGCTCGCCTCCGATCATCGCAAGCCCAACGGTCAGTTCGTGATTTCACCGGAGATGGGACCCGCCTTCGTCGAGACCCTGCCGGTCGGAAAGTTCCATGGGATAGGCCCGGCCACGGGTGCGAAGATGAACGCGCTCGGCATGTTCACCGGTCTCGATATTCGTCGTCAGACGCTGGAGTTCATGAATGCGAATTTCGGCAAGTCGGGCGCCTATTACTACTGGATTTCGCGCGGTGTCGACGAACGGCCGGTCCGGGCCAACCGGGTCCGCAAGTCCATCGGCGCGGAGACCACGTTCTCAAGCGATCTCACCGAATTCGACGCGCTGGTCGCCGAGCTCAAGCCGCTCGTCGACAAGGTGTGGCGCCATTGCGAGGCGACGGGCAGCCGTGGCCGCACCGTCACCTTGAAGATCAAGTTTGCCGACTTCGAGATCATCACGCGCAGCAGGTCCGCTCTTTCGCCGGTTGCAGGCCGGGACGATCTTGAGCGGCTGGCTTGCGGCCTGCTCGAAGTCGAGATTCCGCTGCCCAAGAGCGTCAGGCTGCTGGGGGTCTCGCTGTCTTCCCTCCAGGCCGGGGACGATGCGGAGCCGCCGCAGCTGACTCTCGGCATCTGAACCAAACCGACGGGCTTTCGGCGGACGCAGAGAGCCACGTCGAGCGCGCTCGCAACGCGAATCTACGGTGGCGGGTTTTCAGACTCGCCGCCGAAGGACGATCCGCTGGGCCCGATCAATGCCTCACGTGCTCGAACACGACGATCACGCCCGTCGGTTCGGGCTCGTGTGCCATCAGGCGGGTCAGCTCGGAATCGCCCCAATCGGCGAGGCTGACGACTTCGCCGCTCTGACGCTCGGTGCCGGGCGGCGCCGTGGGCTCGACGACCTTCAGCCCCGTCTCATCGACGAAGAAAGTGTGCTCGCCGAACATGCTGTTGAGCTGCGGCATCGCGGGATGCTCGTCGGGCAGCACTTGAGCGCCGAGCTGGTTGACGGTCTGCTTCACCTGTTCGGATGTGAGCTTCATGAGCTGCTCCGTTTCTGTCACGTCGGTTTCACTGAGCTGAGCCAGAGCGGGCGTTCCCTGCGCTGATGTTCGCCTGGCCCAATCTTCCGAACAGGTGCTACGCACAAATGTTCCGGAGAAATGCATTTCGTGATCGCGCGTCGCGTCTGCCGCGCTTGCGGCACCAGATCGCCACAGGATGCACATGATTCAACATCCCAAGAGCCAAATTCCAAGAGCTGATTTCAAGAGCCGAATTCGTTACTCGCTTCTGTTCTCGCCAACAGAGAGCGCGCAGATGCGTGACAGATATGTGTAGGACAACCCGGTCTCCTCGGCCCAGGCGTTGAACTGCGCCTGCACCTTGGCGAGATCGCCCTTCGACTTGACCTCTTCGGCAATGTCGAGACCGGCATCGCGCAGGCAGGCCACGACGTCCCTGGACGTCACAAAGCCGTCCCAGCCGACGAACCGCAGCAGCATCTGGCCGGTATTGCCACCCAAACGGCTGCCGCGCTTGCTTAGAAGCTCGAGCAGGCCGATCTGGTCGGACGGCGGCCACTTCGTCAGAAACCTGCCGAAGCTGCCGTGCTCTCTTGCGATCTCCTGGACGAAGGCCGCGTTGTCGCGCACCGACATGATCTTGGCACCGTTGCGCACGATGCGCGCGTCGCGCAGCAGGTCCTCCCAATAATCCTCCGGCTGGAAGGTGAGCTTGGCCGGTTGGAAACGCAGGAAGGCGTCTTCAAACCCGTCCCATTTCGTCTCGATCACGCTCCAGGCAAAGCCCGCGCAAAACACACGCTTCGTCATCTCTGCGAGGATGCGGTCGTCGCCGCGTTTGGCGAGGCCCTTCAGGTCGGGCTTTTCCGGCATCAGCTTTTCGAGCGCCTTGGGCCCGCCCTTGCGTTTTTCGGCGCGCGCACGAATGGTCTTGAAGGAGGTCATTGGGAGACACGCGATTGAGGGTGTGCCACGACACCAGAATTCGACGCTCGGGTCCAGCTCCGCCACGTCCGCCGACTTCGGTCGCGCTTGCTCGGTTCGCGGCAAGCCCGGCTATCGCGACAGACGCTTCGCGAGATGGACCGACTGCCAGTCTCCGAGACCGGTGTCCTCGAACCCCGCTTTCTTCGCAAGACCGCGCATCTCGGCGTTCACGCGCGCGGTCTCGGCTGCAATCATCTCGTGACCGAGATCGCTCGCGTGCCTCTCCATCGCCGTCATCATCTGGAGGCCGACGCCCTGGCGCTGAAAGCCATCGGCAACAGAGATGGCGAAATCACCATGCCGTGCAGCCGCATCGTAGGCGTATCTGGTTTCGCCGATGATCGTGCCCTGCCCTTCGTGCCTGATCTCGGCGAGCAGGGTGAAATGACCGGGATTGCTGGTCTTGGCGACGCATTCGGCCGCGATCATTGCAAAGTCCGCCCGCGCGCCCATGAAGCGCTTGTTGCGCGATGTCGTGGAGAGGCTCGTGAAATAGATCGAGAGGATCTCGACATCGGACGCGCTGGCCGGCCTGATACGAAGCGTGGCGTTGCCTTCGGCTGACTCGACAATGGCATCCAGCAACGGCTGTGACATGCGCGCGGCTCTCGGCAGGTTGCATCGAATGCACACCTAGCCGAGACCGCGCGCTTACCGCTTGGACGGTGCTGCCAATCTTGCGGCCGAAAACGAACAGTTCGTTGCTCGGTGCCGGGCGTCACACGCGAGAGAGTGAAGGCACCTCCTCCGGCACGATCGCCTGGAGGCCGCCGAAGCGACGCTCGCGGCCGTGGAAGGAGGCCAGGGCCGCAGCGAGATCGCCTGCGTCGAATTCGGGCCACATCCGCTCGGTGAAGTGCAGCTCGGCATAGGCACCTTCCCAGAGCAGGAAGTCCGACAGCCGTTTCTCACCCGAGGTGCGGATGATGAGGTCGACGTCGCGCAAACCGGCCTCGCCGGTGACGAGCTGCGAGAACGCCTCGCGGGTGAGACTCGTCAGCGCCGCCGCCTTCGCCGCCGCGTTGAGGATGGCGTCGCGGGCGGAATAGTCGACGGCGATGCGCAGATGAAGCGTGCCACCGTGCGCGGTGGCGTCTTCCGCGCGCGCGATCGCATTGGCGATACCGTCGGGCAGGCGGTCTCGCCGGCCGATCACGGTGAGGCGCACGCCGTTCTTGACCAGGCTCTGCACCTCGTTGCCGAGGTAGAATCTCAGAAGGGTCATCAGCGCGGCGACCTCGGCCTTCGGCCTTCGCCAATTGTCGGTCGAGAAGGCGTAGAGCGTCAGCGTGCCGATGCCCTGCTTGGGCGCGGCCTCGACGATGCGGCGGATCGCCTCGACGCCGGCCTCATGGCCGCGCACGCGCGACAGGCCGCGCCGCGTCGCCCATCTGCCGTTGCCATCCATGATGATGCCGACGTGAAGCTTGTCGTTGCGGGACACAAGGTCACTTTGCATTGCAAAGTCTCCGGTCAAAAAAGGGGGAGGATCAGGTCGAGACGATACCGAGACGGCCGAGCGGCGCCGCCTCGCGGCCGGCAGCCTTGGCTGCGTCGCGCACCAGGCGTTCGAGCACGGCGAGATAGTCGAGGAAGCGGCGGCGGCCGGCCTTGGTCAGGCGGCAGGTCGTGTGCGGGCGATTGCCCTCATAGCCCTTGGTCACCTCGACGAGGCCGGCTTCCTGGAGCACGGCGAGATGCCGGCTGAGATTGCCGTCGGTGAGGCCGCAGAGCTGCTTGAGATCGGCGAACGCCAGACCTTTCGGATGCGCCATCAGCGAGGTCAGAAGTCCGAGCCTCGCCTTCTCGTGGATCACGCGGTCCAGTCCTTCATAAGAGAAGGGTGCGCTGTCAATCTTCGACATCATGGTCTCCCGATGCGAAATACAGAATGCCCGCCATCACCGATTGCCCGATCACGAAGGGCAGGCCCATGGTCCATGGCGACAGCGTATGGGTCTGGCTCGCGAGCACCACCACCGCAAAGCCGGATATGAAATACCAGGCGCCGGCGAGCGCCACGGTGCGCGGCAGCGAACGGACGGAGGCAAAAATGCCGAGCGACACCAGGATCTGCCACAGGCCCGGCAGCAGCCACAGCGTTTCGCCCGCGAACTTCCACATCACCACCGCAAGCAGCACACCGGCAACGCCAGCGGGCAGGAATTGCTCGACGGCCTGGTGGATCATGGCATCAGCGAGGCCCGAATGATGGCGGCGCGAACGCGCGCGCATCTCGATGCCGATGATCAGGCCGGAGAGCGCGGCGGCAATGAACCAGCCGAAGAAGAAGCCGAGCGGTTCGCTGGTGGCATCACCAAGCAGCCAGAATTCCAGGATCGCGGTGAGAAGCGCGACCGCGCCGGTCGCGGCCATCGTCGCCGGGCCGTAACCGCGAAATGCCGTGCCTGCCGCAATCTGGCTGCGGATCGCCACGATGTCGGCCAGTGCCTTGTCGAGATCGCGCATTGGCAACGCCAAAACCTCGCTCCGCCTATCCCTGCCGGGTCTATCCGTCTGTTACTTTGTACCGCAAAGCATATCGGATTGCAAAGTAAAGGCAAGTCCCGAAGGTCGCCCGAGAGGATCCGTCCTCAACAGACAACTGCCGGTTGCGCGAGACGTCCTCCCGCGGATAAGATGCGCGCGAACGCGCTGGGGGGAGAGTATGTGGCTTAAGCCATTCATCGTTGCGTCATTATTGCAGGTGAGCGTCGTCACCGCAGCACAGGCAGCCGGCCCATTCGGCAGCGTCAAAATCGGCAACTGGGTCGGCGGCGCGTTCAGCAATGACGAAACGGGAGCCTTCTCGCATTGTGCCGCGACGGCGCCTTATGCCAACGGCGTCATTCTCGTCGTCGGCCAGAATGCTGGGGGCTCGTGGATCTTGAGCTTTGCCAGTCCCAGCTACCGCTTCAAGCAGGGCGAGAATGCCGCGATCGACGTCATCTTTGACGGACAGGAGCAAGCCAGATTGTTCGCCACGGCCAACCAGACGAACATGCTCAGCTCCGTCATGCCTGCCAACGTGGTACGAACGTTTCAGAAGGCAAGCCTGATGGTCGCGACGAGCGGCCGCACCGTGCTGAATTTCGACCTGACCTCGGCCGGGCCCGTGATTGCGGCACTGGCCAATTGCGTCACCAAGGTGAAAGCCGACGGGCTCGACAAGGCCGGCGACTTCACCAAGATCGCCGCCAAGCCGCAGCCAGCGCCGGACAAGCAGGGACCGCCAGCCAACGGCAGCAAACCTGCCAGAGCCAAGAGCGGCACCGGGTTCGTCGTGAGTGCCAGCGGACACGTCGTCACCAATAACCATGTGATCAATGGCTGCGTCGGCGACATCAAGGGCAATCTCACGGGCGAAGCCGGAATGGTTTTGCGCGTGGTGTCGAGCGACGCCAACAACGACCTCGCCTTGCTGCAGGCGCCGTCGACGACCATGTTCAAGGAGTTCGCCCGGATCCGCGACCGCTCGATCCGCTCCGGCGATTCCGTCGTCGCGATCGGCTTTCCCTTCCATGGGCTGCTGACTTCGGACTTCACCGTCACGACCGGCATCGTCAGCTCGCTCAGCGGCATGCGCAACGATTCGCGTTTCCTGCAAATCAGTGCGCCGGTGCAGCCCGGCAATAGCGGCGGCCCGCTGTTCGACACCACCGGGCAGATCGTTGGCGTCGTTACGGGAAAGCTGGACGGATTACGGATGGCCGCTGCGACCGGCAACATCCCCGAAAACATCAACTTCGCGATCAAGACCGGCGCGTTGCGCGACTTCCTCGACAACTCCGTGGTGCCTTACCAGACTGCCGAACCGAAAGGCGAGATCAAGACCACAGACATCGCGGGCAATGCGCGGCCCTACACGATGCTGATCTCGTGCAACGGAATCGAGCAGGCCGACGCGAAGCGGTAGCGGCAACGCGGGCCGGCTGGAGGCGTCGAGCCTATACGAGGCGCTCCAACCGGGCTGAAGTCAGCCAGCTCGCTAGTACGGCGCGACGGGGCGCGGCCGCCGGTGCGATCGCGGTTGCGCCGGAGAAACCTGGCTGTAGGCAAAGCGGGGATTGCCATCGCAGTACAGCAGCCGGCCGGACACGCTGGCTTGGCATTGTTCATAGCTGCTGTAGGAGCATTCCCCCGGATAATCATACTCACCGCCCTGGGCACACCAAGGATAGTCGCGCGCCGCTGCCGGCGTAACCGTCGCGAAGCCGGCAAGGGCTGTCACGCCGAGTGCCACCAGCACCAATTGCGTCTTACGCATGATCTACTCCTCTCCTCACAGCGCATCATACGCGCCATATACCCATCAGGTTTCACGAAGCCGCTTTATTCCAGCTCAATGGCACGGCATCCAAGAAAAAAGCCCTGCCGAACGGCAGGGCTCCATTCCCGGACATCACAAGATCGCTACTCGACCTTCAGGCCGGCGAACTCGACCACCTTCTTCCATTTCTCGGTCTCGGCCTTGATCTCGTCGCCGAACGCCTCGGGCGTCTGCGCCCGCGGCTCGCCGCCGAGTTCGACCAGGCGCTTGGCCATGTCCGGCTCCTTTATCAGCGTGTTGATCTCGCTGTTGAGCTTGGCGATGATCTCCTTGGGCGTGTTCTTCGGCGCCCCCATGCCGAACAGCGCGCTCGCCTCGTAGCCCTTCACGGTCTCGCCGATCGCCGGCACGTCGGGCAGCTGCGGCGAGCGCTCCGCCGTGGTGACGCCGATGGCGCGGAGCGAGCCGGAGCGGATGTGCTGGATGATCGAGGGCATGTTGTCGAAGATCACCTGCACCTGGCCGCCGAGCATGTCGGTGATCGCGGGTGCGGCGCCGCGATAGGGCACGTGCTGCATCTTGCAGCCCGTCAGCGCCATGAACATCTCGCCGGACAGATGCACCGAGGTGCCGTTGCCCGAGGAGGCCATGTTGACCTTGCCGGGGTTGGCCTTCACGTATTCGATGAACTCGGCGACGGTCTTGGCCGGCACGTCCTTGTTGACGGTCATCACGTTCGGCACGCGCTGGAACGAGGCGACCGGCGCGATATCGCGCACGAAGTTGAATTTCAGGTTGGTGTAGAGCGAGGCGTTGATGAAGTTGGCCGGATTGACCAGTTGCAGCGTGTAGCCGTCGGGTTCGGCGTTGACGACCGATTCGGTGGCGATATTGTTGCCGGCACCCGGCTTGTTTTCGATCACGAATTGCTGGCCGAACTTCTCCGACAACCGCTGGCCGATCAGGCGCGCCAGGATGTCGGTGGCTCCGCCCGGCGGATAGCCGACCACCCATTTCACCGGATGGGTCGGGTAATCGGCGGCAAGGGCCTTCGACAGCGGGCTGGCTGCAAGCGGACTGGCGGCGAGCAGGCTCAGCGCGGTACGGCGTGTGATCATCTCAAGGGTTCTCCCAACGTGTTGTTCTTGAAGCCAGATAGCTTGAAAATGGCGTCGGCGCGGTTGTAACAAAGCTTGCCGCAGGCGCAAAGTACACGGGGTGCATCACGACGAAAGGATAAGGCATGGCGGTCAAGGTCGAAGCCCTCGATCATCTCGTGATCAACGTCGCGAACGTCGCAGTGACCGCCGAGTGGTACGGCAAGATTCTCGGCATGGAAGTCAAGGTATTCGACCCCGGCGGCGGCAAAGCGCCGCGGACGTCGCTACAATTCGGTAACCAGAAGATCAACGTCCGGCCGCGCGATGCCGACAAGGTGGAGTGGTTCACCGCGGACCACCAGACCGCCGGCAGCGAGGATCTGTGCTTCCTCACCTCCGCCAGCCCCGACGAGGTGGTGGCGCATTTGAAGGCACATGGCGTTGCGATCGAAGAGGGCCCGGTTCCCAAGCAGGGCGCCCGCGGCACGCTGCGCTCGGTCTATTGCAGGGATCCGGATGGCAGCCTGATCGAGATTTCGTCATACGAGGACGGCGGCCGGTAAGGCCAAGCCGCCTGCCCCACGCACCGTCGCATGAGGGCTGAGAGAGCAGGAAGACGCAATCATCAAAACGCGGCCGCCGGCAAGATGCAGGCTGCACGGGAGGACATATGCCGACTTCGCAAGCCGCCGCCGGAATCGTCGGCCCATTCGACGGGCTCGATGTGCCTTGGCTGCTGAAGATGCGGGCTGACGTGCGCAGCTCACATCCGTTCCTGATCTGGGCGCCGTTCGACGCGCCTGCGCGGCGCTGGAGCTATGGCGAGTTTCACGAGCGGGTCGGCGCGCTCGCGGCGGGACTGACGAAGCGCGGCGTGAAGCCGGGCGAATATGTGCTCATTCACCTCGACAATTGCATCGAGGCGCTGCTGGCCTGGTTCGCCTGTGTCGAACTCGGCGCCATCGCGGTGACCACCAACACGCGCTCGGCGCCGGCCGAACTCGACTATTTTGCCGATCATTGCGGCGCGGTCGCCGCGATCACACAGCCGGCCTATGCCGAGATCGTCGCGCAGAATTGCCGCAACATCCGCTGGATGGCGGTGACTTCGCACGATGCGGGCGCGCCGCCCGGGAACCCGGTCTCACGCGGCGACAGCTTTGAGGAGCTGTTCGCCGATAGCGCCGACCGTCCCAGGCGCGCGATCGATCCGCTCGCGCCGTGCAGCGTGCAATACACCTCGGGCACGACATCGCGCCCCAAGGCGGTGCTGTGGACCCACGCCAACGCGCTGTGGGGCGCCAAGATCAACGCCGCGCACGAAGACCTGCACGCAAGCGACGTGCATCAGGCCTATCTGCCGCTGTTCCACACCAACGCGCTGGCCTATTCGATGCTGGCGACGCTATGGGTCGGCGCCACCTGCGTGATCCAGCCGCGCTTTTCCGCCAGCCGGTTCTGGGGCGCTGCGCGCGAGCACGGCTCGACCTGGACCTCGACGATCCCGTTCTGCATGAAGGCGCTGCTCGAGCAGGAGATCCCGAGCGATCACAAATTCCGTCTGTGGGGCACCGCGATCAACGAGCCGCCGGCCTTCGCCGCCTTCGGCGTCAAGATCATCGGCTGGTGGGGCATGACCGAGACCATCACCCACGGCATCGTCGGCGAGATCGACCAGCCCAACATCCCGATGTCGATCGGCCGCGCCGCGCCGGAATATGAAATCCGCATCACCGACGACGACGGGCGGCCGACCGAAATCGACGGCACCGGAAATCTCTCGATCAAGGGCATTGTCGGCCTGTCGCTGTTCGCCGCATATCTGCACAACGAAAAGGCGACGCGCGAGAGCTTCGACGAGCACGGCTTCTTTCTCACCGGTGACCGCGTGGGGCGGCTGGAGAACGGCTACATTCGCTTCGCAGACCGCAGCAAGGACATGCTGAAGGTCGGCGGCGAGAACGTCGCCGCGTCGGAGATCGAGCAGGTGGTCGCACTGGTCCCCGGCGTGCGCGAGGCCGCCGTGGTGGCGAAGACGCATCCAATGCTGGACGAGGTGCCGGTCGTCTTCATCATCCCGCAGGGTGGCGTCGCCGGTGCCCGGCCTGATCTGCACGACGCCGTGATGGCCGCCTGCCGCGCCGGCCTCGCCGACTTCAAGATGCCGCGCGAGATCCGCTTCGTCGACGACATGCCGCGCTCGACGCTGGAGAAGGTGGCGAAGGCGGAGCTGAGGAAGATGGTGGGGTAGCACGAGCGATTACCACAACGTCGTCCTGGCTTTCGCCAGGACGACACCGGAGTTCAGAACGACCCCAGCGCCACCGGGCGGAACGCTTGCAACAGCTGCTGGTCCAGCTTGCCGCCCATGCCTTCCATCATCGCAAACGCGCGCGAGTGGGTGAAAGGCATGCGATAGGCGCGCTTCTCCACGAGTGCCGCGTAGATGTCGACGATGGTCGTGACCCGCACGATATCGCTGATCTGGTTCGACGAGAGATTGTTGGGATAGCCGGAGCCGTCGAGGAATTCGTGGTGATGCAGCACGACGTCCAGCATCTCCGGCGGGAAGCCGCCTTGAGCCGCGAGCGCGTCATAGCCGCGGCGCGGATGCTGGCGGACTTCAGCCATCTCCTCGTCGGTGAGCTTGCCGGGCTTGTCGAGCAGCGCGGAGGGAACGAAGGCCTTGCCGACATCGTGCAGCAGCGCGGCACGGGTCAGCCGGCGCTGGTCGTCCTCGCGCATGCCGAGGTGCTGGGCGAAGGAGACCGCAAATCCGGTCACGAACAGGCAATGCCGGTAGCTGCCGACATGGTGGCAGCCCACCGTGGTGAGCCACTCGCGCAGCGAGGAGTGCTTGATCGCCTTCAGGATCTTGCTCTCGGCGGCGATGACGTCGTCGAAGGTCAGGGGCACGCCGAGCGGCAGCTTCTCGAACATCTTCTTCAGCACCGCGTGCGCGGCCTCGACGCCGCGATTGAGCGTCTTGCCACGATCGGTCGCGTCATAGACGGCGGTGTCGGGGAAGGCGGCACGGATGCGCTGCAGGATGTCCTCAGGCTGAAGCGGCCGCGAGATGGTGTCGGTGGCGCCCAGCGCCCAAGCCTGCATGGTGCCGTGATGCAGGGCGTCCGCAAGCACGAACAGACGAGGCATGGCGCGATAGGCGTCGCCGCGCAGCTTGTTGCGCACCCGCTGCACGCTGTCGGGCGAGCGCAGATTGATGTCGACCACGAGGCCGGAGAGATCGCGCGAGGGCTGCTCGGGGAGCTCCTGCGTCGTTACCGTGGCAACGTCGCCGACCGCCTTGAGAATGCTGGCGAGCTCGGTGCTCTCGTCGCTCCGGTCGGAGGCGAGCAGAAGCCGGCGTTTGGCGGCGGGTTTGGCTGAGGCGTTCATGGCTTCCCCAAGAGCACGGGCGTGTTTCGGGCAAAAGCCTAAGCCGGATCAGGTTCTCCGGCCCTTAAGAGGCGTGCTCAATGGAACCCTGCGGAATCTGGGACAATTTTACGGAATTCGCGTCCCCGGCGGTTCCAATCAAAAACCTCGAAAACAACCCCATGCACAGTAGAGATGTGGTTGCAAACACAGGGCTTTTTTAACGACGAATCCGCCGGGGGCTGCCCCCGGCGGATCATGTCAGGTCAACAATCGCAACCAGCCTTACGCCTTCATCGCGCCCTTCACGGCTTCGGCCGTGATCGGCAGGGCCCGGACGCGGGCGCCCGAGGCGTTGAAGATGGCATTGCCGATCGCGGGTGCGATCACTGTCACCGCGGGTTCGCCGACGCCAGTGGCCTTTTCGCCATTGGCGATCACGGCGATCGCGACCTCCGGCACCTGGCTCATGCGCAAGGGCGTGTAGCTGTCGAAATTGGTCTGTTCGATGCCACCGTCCTTCAGCGTCGCCTTCTCGTACATCGCCAGTGACAGGCCCCACAGCGCCGCACCCTCGACCTGGGCGCGGATGTTGTCGGGATGCACCTGCGTGCCGACATCGGTGGCGACCGTGAGCTTCTTCACGGTCACTTCGCCCGATGGCGCCACGGCGACGTGAGCGACGCAGGCCGTCCAGCTTGCGGTCGCGCGTTCCTGCGACGAGACGCAGGCCACGCCCATGCCCTCACCTTTCGGCAGCTTCCTGGTGCCGTAGCCGGCAAGACCCATCGCGGCGAGCAGCGTATTGCGCAGCCGCTGCGCACCGCCGTCGTTCTTGCCGGCGCCGTCGAGCAGCGAGATGCGGAACTGCGCGGGGTCCTTGCCCGCCGCCGCCGCGATCTCGTCGATCATGCTTTCGACCGCCCAGAAGGTCCAGCCCGGCGCGACCGAGCGGAGCTGGCCGGACGGCGTCGCGTTGTGCGCCATCTCGTTCTTGATCGCGCGCACATGATGGTTGGGCACGGTGTAGAAGAAGTCGGCCCCGTTCACCGTGAAGGAGTCGAGCGGACCCTTCTTGTCGACCGAGGGCGTCAGGAAATCGGGTATTCCCCAGCGCTGGGTCGGCCACGCCGAAACCACGTCGTGGCTGAGCGCGATGAGCTTGCCGTCGCCGTCCACGCCTGCCTTCACTTTCTGGTAGGTGAGCGGACGCGAGAAATCCATCGTCATGTCGTTCTCGCGCGTATAGATCACCTTCACCGGCTTGCCGATGGCCTTCGCCGCCTGCACCGCCGGAATCATCATGTCGGCATCGAGCCTGCGGCCAAAGCCGCCGCCGAGCCACATCTGATGCATGACCACGAACTTCGGATCGATCCCGGCCGCACCCGCCGCGATCGCGCCGGAGCGCGTTGCGAACTGGTTGCCGGAATAGATGTGCAGGATCTCGCCCTTGAACTCCGCAGTGGCGTTCATCGGCTCCATCGGCGCATGGATATTGATGCTGGTGGTGTACTCCGCCTCCAGCACCTTGGCCGCCGTGCCGAACGCCGCCGCGGGATCGCCGTCCTTGACGAAGAACTGGCCGGAATCCTCCTGCTTCTGAAGCCGCATGGCCTCGTCGAGCAGCGACTGGCTCGACACCTTCGCGTTTGGACCGCCGTCATAGGCGATCTTGAGCGCCTGCGCCGCCTTCTTGGCGTTGGCATATGTGCCGGCGACCGCGACGACCCAGCCCGAGGTCGTTCCGGTCTTGTCGTCGAGGGTGACGGCCTTGATGAAGCCCGGCACTTTCTTGGCGGCACTGTCGTCGACCGATTTCACCGTGGCGCCGAAGCGCACGGGCGGCGTCACGACCGCGCCATAGGCCATGCCTAGCAGCATCACGTCGATGCCGTATTTGGCCGTGCCGTTGGTCTTGGAGGGAATGTCGAGCTGCGGCACCGACACGCCGATCATGGTGTATTGATCCGGCGTCTTCAGCTTGATCGCCTTCAGCTCGTCCGGCGTGAAGGTTTTTGTCGCCTTGCCGCTCTTGACGACATCGGCGAAGGACATCGCCTTCTTCGACTTCGGGTGCGAGATCATGGAATCGCGCACCACGAGCTCCGACGCCGGCACGCCCATCGCGGCGGCCGCGCCTTCTGTCAACGCCATCCGCCCGGCAGCGCCGGCGCGGCTCATGGCCTCGAAGTTCATCATGGTCGACCAGCTGCCGCCGGTGATCTGAGCGCCCAACACGGGATCGTTGAACTTCGGATCGTTGGAGGCAAGCTGTACGCGCATGTCGCTCCACTTCGCGCCCAGCTCTTCGGCCACGATCTGCGCCATGGTGGAGGCGATGTGCTGGCCCATGTCGGCCTTGCCGCAGGTGACGGTGACGAGACCATCGGGCGCGATCGCGTACCAAACGCTCGGCTCGAAGTTCGAAGGCGCCGCAAGCGCCTCACCGATGCCGGGCACGCCGGCATAGCCGAGCACGAGGCCGGCGGCCGCTGTGCCGACCAGGAAGGAGCGGCGGCTGAGATCGGTCGCCTCGGGCGCAACGTTGTTCACGTGCTTGTTCATGTGGGCCTCCGCTCGTTGCCGGAGGCGGATGCGGTGCGCATCTCGGTTGCGGCGCGCATGATTGCCTTCTGGATCCGCGAATAGGTCATGCAACGGCAAAGATTGCCGTCCATATGCGCCACGACCTCTTCCTTGGTCGGGTTGGGATTCTTCGCCAGCAGCGAGGCCGCCTGCATGATCTGACCGGACTGACAGTAGCCGCATTGCGGCACCTGTTCGGCGATCCATGCCTTCTGCAAGGGATGGTCGCCCTTGGCGGCGAGGCCTTCGATGGTGGTGATCTTCTTGCCGGCGACATCGCCGACCATGGTCTGGCACGAACGCACGGCTTCACCGTTGACGTGCACGGTGCAGGCCCCGCACAGGCCGGCACCGCAGCCGAATTTGGTGCCGGTCATCTGCAATTGCTCGCGGATCGCCCAGAGGAGCGGCGTGTCGTTCGCCGCATCCACGGACAGACTCCGCCCGTTGATGGTGAGAGTTGGCATAGGCGTCTTCCCCTGCCGGTGCATGAAGCCGCTTACGGCGGCAACTTGAGTAGCGGACGCCCACCGGGCCGGCGCCAGCCTTGATCGCAAGAATGATCGCGTTCAGGCGCGGAGGCAAATGCAATTTGGAATCGATCGAAACAAACGAGGCGCGCGCATCTTGTGCGTTGCGAGAACAGCGGTGATGCAGCGGCTGAACGCAACAGAGTGCACGCCAAGCAGGCAGGCCATCGCATTCAGGCAGTTTCCTCCGAGTAACCCGGCGCGTTAAGATGGGGGAAGACAAGATAATAAGGTGGATGCAATGCCTAAGATCGATCGGGACGGCGTTGGAATCCATTACGAGGTTCATGGCGAGGGCTGGCCGCTGCTGCTCACCCACGGCTACTCATCGACTTCGGCAATGTGGCATGGGCAGGTCGAGGCACTTGCCCGGGATCACAAGCTGATCTTGTGGGACATGCGCGGTCACGGCCAGTCCGACTATCCCGACGATCCCGCCGCTTACAGCGAAGCACTCACCGTCGGCGACATCGCCGCGATCCTCGATGTGGTCGGCACGGAGCGCGCCATCATTGGCGGGCTCTCGCTCGGCGGCTACATGTCGCTTGCCTTCGCTCGCGCGCATCCAAAGCGCGTCCGCGCGCTGCTGATCATCGACACCGGCCCCGGCTTCAAGAAGGACGATGCACGCGAGGCCTGGAATGCGCGCGCGCTCGCCACTGCCGACAAATTCGATCGCGAAGGGCTCGACGTGCTGAAGGCGGCAACGCGCGAGCGCGCCACCGCGAGCCATCGCGATGCCAGGGGATTGGCGCTCGCCGCACGCGGCATGCTGACCCAGCGCGATGCGAAGGTGATCGAGCTGCTGCCGGAGATCAAGGTGCCCAGCCTGATCGTGGTCGGCGCCGACGACACGCCGTTCCTAGCTGCCTCGGACTACATGGCCGCGAAAATTCCCGGCGCACAAAAAGTCGTGATCCCCGCCGCCGGACACGCCGTCAACATCGACCAGCCACAGGCTTTTGTTGACGCGGTGCTGCCTTTCCTGAAGAACTTGCCGGAATAGGTCGGACAGGAACAGTGGCGATGAAGCGAGCTATATTGGCTGCGGGCGCGGTGTTGCTGTCAGCATCCGCGCAAGCCGAGCAACTCGGCGGGACATTGCCCCGCCTGCCCTTCGTCGCGACCTTGTCGAACAACACGCCGCTCGCTTTCGGCATGGATGCCGACCAGACTGCGCGGGCGCTGGGGCAACCGCTGCAATATGTGCGGGGACGCCCCGGCAACGAGATCTATCTCGCCCTTCGCAACATCGGCGGCAGCAGACTGATCCCCACCCGTCACCGCCTGTTCCTGCAATTCCGCCACGGACGGCTGGCGGGCTGGAAGGAGGATTATGGCGAGAACTGGATGTGGGAGTGAGAGTGGCTTTTCATGACGCAGAGCAATCGTCTCTGCGCCATCATGCGTTGGAGCTGCCACATCGTCACGGCCGGGCTTGTCCCGGCCATCCACGATCTTTCCTACCGCACCAAGAACGTGGATGCCCGGGACATAGGCGAGCGGAAGCGACGCCGTCCTTCGGACGGCTACGCCCGGGCATGACGAGTTTGTGGAACGAGCGGAACCCGCAATCGAAGACTAACCAAAAGGACAACCCGCGTGCGACAGGACATCAAGCTGACGGCCTCCGACAAATTCCAGCTCAGTGCCTATCGCGCTGACCCCGCCGGCACGGCGAAGGGCGCGGTGGTGGTGATCCAGGAGATTTTTGGGGTCAACCATCACATCCGCTCGGTCTGCGATCGCCTCGCCGGGGAAGGCTATGTCGCGATCGCGCCGTCGATCTTCGACCGGACCTCGCCGGGCTTCCAGTCCGGCTACTCGCCCGACGAGATCGCGGAAGCGCGCAAGTTCGTCGCCAGTCCGGACTGGGACGCGATGCTGCGCGACACGCAGGCGGCGATCGATGCGGTGAAGAGCGTCGGCCCGGTCGGCATCATCGGCTTTTGCCTGGGCGGCAGCATCGCCTTCGTCGCGGCGACGCGGCTGTCGGGCCTGAAGGCCGCGATCGGCTATTACGGCGGCGCCGTCGTGCGCTATGCCGACGAGACACCAAAAGTTCCGACACAGCTGCACTTTGGCGAGAAGGATGCCGGCATTCCCCTGACCGACGTCGAGACCATCAAGACGAAGCGGCCGGACGTGGAGGTCTTCGTCTATCCGGGCGCGCAGCACGGCTTCCATTGCGACGAGCGGACGAGCTACGACAAGGCCAGCGCCGACATCGCCTGGCCGCGCAGCATGGAATTTTTCGCGAAGCATTTGAAATCGTAGCGCGCGCGGCTGTCTTCGCTGTCATTCCGGGCTCGCGCTTCGCGCGCCCCGGATGACGAGCAGGAATCGGGTGGCTGCATCCTGCTGCCCGGCGATAGAGCTGGCTGATCAAGCCAATTCGCGCCGGGAGATCATGATGCAGCAGGCCAATACGAACATCGTCATCCGCAATCCGTTCGGCACCATGGACGTGCCCGCGCCTGATGATCGCGACGTCATGGACTATGCCGCAACCGCCGCGCTTGCCGGCGATGCGGCTGACGTCAACGCGGCGGCATGGGCAATTATCGCGGCACAGTCAGACCCGCTCGACGGCATCTGGGCCAGCCGCTGGAATGGCGGCGCAGATCCGACCATTGCCGGCGATACGCCGCAAGCCTGGAAAGAAGGACGCGCGGAGGTGCGGGTCGCAGGCGAGCGCATTTTCCTCCGCTTCGACTGGGACCATGGCCGCCGGCACGGGCTGATCGATACGGCGCGTGATCGCGCGGGTCGCCTGGTCGGGAAATATATCAACCTGACCAACCCGGCGATCACACGGCCATGGGTTGGACTGGTGGTCGACGCCACCAGGATCGACGGATGTTTTCCGAACGGGCGTCTGGATTTCAGGCGGTGAGCTAGAGCTTCGGTTCTGATTGCATCAGAACCGAGGCTCTAGATTCTTTTCTGACGCGTTTTCTTTACGCGAACCGGTATCCACTTCGCTCGAAAACGCTCTAGAACCAGCGCTCGCCGACAAACACGGTGTCGCCGGGGCTCAAGGGGGTGCCGAGCGGCACCACGGCGCGCATGGCGCCGCCGGCTTCGGTGTGCGTGACGGTGACCACGTCGCGCTTGGCGCGGGGCGAGAAGCCGCCGGCGATCGCGACGGCGCTTTCGACCGTCATGTTCGGCACGTAAGGATACTGGCCGGGCGCGGAGACTTCGCCGAGAATGAAGAACGGACGATAGGCCTCGATCTCGACGGCGACCGAGGGCTCGCGAATGTAGCCGTTGCGCAGCCTTGCGGCGATCTCGCCGGCAAGACCCGCGGGGGTGCGGCCGCGTGCCGGCACGCCGCCGATCAGCGGCATGGTGATGGAGCCGCCGGCGTCGATTGCGTAGCTGTTGGTGAGACCTTCCTGGCCGTAGACAACCACGCGCAGCTTGTCGCCGGCGTCGAGATGATAGGAGGCATCGTAGCGAACAGGCGCCGCCATCGGCGCGGCATAACCGACCGGCATGGGCGCAGGCGAGGCAAAGGAATTGCTGAGTGCTGCGATGGCACCGCCGCCACTGCCGACGACGGCGGGCTGCGGCGCGTTGTACGGCTGGCCATAGACCATCGAATCGAGATCGGCGCGCGGCTGCACATAGGCGACGGGACCAGCGGTTTGCATGCAGCCGCCAAGGGTCAGCGCGGCGGACGCTGCCAGGGATGCTGCCGAGATCGACCATCGAAACGCGCGTGCAACCGGCACCGGACTTATCCCTCGAAACGAGACAGATCCAGTGATGCACCGGTTATGGTTAATAAAGCGTTGAGGGGGCGGGTGGCTTGGCAATGGTACCAAACACTCCGTCATGCCCGGGCTCTTCCCGGGCATCCACGTTCTTGGTGCCGCACGAAATATCGTGGATGGCCGGGACAAGCCCGGCCATGACGAGGGACCAGCTTACGCGCTCACACCGACGCCGATCGGGCAGGACACGCCGGTGCCGCCCAGGCCGCAATAGCCGGCGGGATTCTTGGCCAGATATTGCTGATGATAGTCCTCGGCAAAGTAGAATTCGCCGGCGGGTGCGATCTCGGTGGTGATGGTGCCGAGACCTTTTGCAGCAAGCGCCTTCTGATAGAGCGCCTTCGATTGATCGGCCGCTTTCTTCTGCGCGTCTGAATAGGTGTAGATCGCGCTCCGGTACTGCGTGCCGACGTCGTTGCCCTGACGCATGCCCTGCGTCGGGTTGTGGCTCTCCCAGAACGTCTTCAATAGCTTCTCGTACGACACCTTGGTGGGATCGAACACGACCAGCACCACTTCGGTGTGACCGGTGCGGCCCGAGCAGGTCTCTTCATAGGTCGGGTTCGGCGTGTGGCCGCCGGCATAGCCGACAGCAGTCGTGTAAACGCCGTCGCCGAGCTCCCAAAACTTGCGCTCGGCGCCCCAGAAGCAGCCGAGCCCGAACACCGCCTGCTCGAGACCGGCGGGATAAGGCGGCTGCAACTTCGCGCCGTTGACGAAATGGGTGGTCGCGGTCGGAATGGCTTGCGCACGGCCCGGCAGCGCTTCCGCGGCGCTCGGCAATGCGGTGGTCTTGCGCATGAACACCATGGACGGATCTCCGAACGAGCCGTGCATCGCCTGGGCTAATTACTCAGGCGGCGTGCTCGCGATCAGGTGGGAATATAGGTCTTTACGCACGGAGCGGCAGCCCTGTTACAGCGCGGCATGCTCGAAAGCTCAATCCCGGGAATAGCCGATCAACGGCTTGCGCGGGCGGAACAGGATCATCAGGAGGATGCCGAGAATGCCGAGGACGGCGAAAACCGGCTGATCCAGCACCAGGCGGATCACCGAGGTCCACAGCCAGGGCGCCTTGGCCTCAACCCAGGTCCGGAATGCCGTCTGGCTGGCCTGATTGATGTCGTTCCAGAACTGGCCGAAGCGGGTGAACCGCAGGGTCTGGTCGGCCACCCAGCGGGCGCCATCATAGACCATGAAGATGAACCCGCCGGCGAGCAGCAACAGCCCAATCAGTCGGAAAAAGCCGCGGATCATGCCTCACCCTATATAGTCGTCCGATCGGACGACCCTCGGAACGCCGCCAGCCAATACAAGGGAGACGGCAGAAATTCAACCTCTTCAGGGCGTTACGGCACTCATCCCGGCTCTGAGGGGCTGCTTTTGCAGCCCGGGAAAGCGTTGACGGTGCCGAAGACCCTCTCTATAAGGGCGCCAACTGGCGGCGGGCGCAATCCTGCCGCCGCTGTTCTTTGAGCAGATGCAGGCTCTTTGGGCTTAGAGGCTTCTTGGGCTGAGAGGCTCCTTGGGCCTCAGAGGCAGCCGCAAGGCCGTCGCTCATGTTCCGGGAACAGCCTAGCAACCGAACACCCTAATTCCGAGCGTCGATTACGCGGTCAAGCAAGCCGGCGCTACCCGACGAAGACGCGACCGGTACCCGCAAAGGACATTGAGACCATGGCCAATACCACTTCCGCCAAGAAAGCGACGCGCAAGATCGCCCGCCGCACCGCTGTCAACAAGTCGCGCCGCACCCAGATGCGCGGTGCCGTACGTAACGTCGAAGAAGCGATCAAGACCGGCGACCGCGCCGCTGCCGTGACGGCGCTGGCGAATGCCGAGCCCGCCTTGATGCGCGCCGCGCAGCGAAACATCATTCACAAGAACAATGCCAGCCGCAAAGTCTCGCGGCTCACCGCGCAGATCGCCAAGCTCGCCAAGTAAACTCGCGAGCGTTCTGGCACGCCGTCCGATCGAGTCGTTCGATCGGGCGATCACATCGCACGCGTCAAATAGCCCGGCCTCACGCCGGGCTTTTTTGTTGCCCGTCATATTCACGCAAGCAGTCACGCGTCGAACGACCTTCGATCGGAGGATTGCGGCGCTTGCACCATGACGCGTCCGTAGTTTTACCTGCGAATGGTTTTGCAACAGCGGAAACTTGCACCGCGGTGCAAAAAGCCCCTGCGAGGCGGGCGCAAGTTGAATTCGCGGGCTTGCGAGTTCTGCACACCGTAGTTTCCCCGGATCGCGTCACGCGATGGAGTTACCCTGTGAAACGAGACTCAAAAAACGATGGCTCGCTAACAACTTATCGACATAGTGAGGCCAAGCATTTGGAAAATTCACCCGCGCGTCGCGCGCGTGACGCTTTTGTAAAAAATTTTTGGCGGTGGCGGAGAATTGTCACATCGGACGCGGCATCTTCGATTCTGTGCACGAATCCAAAAACTTGCTCTGAAGCCTGTGCACAAGTGCCGCGTGGCGTTAACGCAGATCAAGATTTTTGATGCCTCAAGTGTGAATCAATTCCGTTGCGAGTCTTTCCGCATAGTGTATTCCTTAAGACGTCAGCGGCGCCCACGATCTTGAGACCAGCGCGGTATCGGAAACGGGGCGAGCGTGCAAATCGGCGGCGGTGTGCACGTAGGCGACGCTTCAACAAGCGATTGTCGGATCAAAACCCACAGCAATGTGGGAACGGTAGCTCTTTGTCTGAATGTCTCCAAGCGGGATCTTTCTCTCGCGCTTAAGAGACATCTTGAAAGCTGCCCCGACAGGCATGATGGCGAAGCCGAGCGGACGACGAGTACACGGGCAGGCATCCGACTACGAAGCGGGTGTCGTTTGGACACGCAGGACCTTGTCGTGAGCAATCACGGCAGGACGGGGAGGTATCATGTCTTACGAACTCAACGCGGTATTGAAACACATTTCGACTTCCAGCATTTCGACTTCCAGCGATGCCGTTTTAGATCCGTCGGACATCAAGCCTCCCGCGTGTAACGGAGCGCCGAGTACGCGCTGACCTCGCGACCCCTCCATCTCTAGACATTGCTGATCGGACGCGGCGTTTCCGCCGAACGGTCGAGCCATGCCTGCAGGTGAAATCGCTTGAGGTCCCGCCATCGCAAATATCCCTGAGCAGGTATCCCTGGCAGGAACTCAGCATGGCGCTCACCACGCAACCTTATCTCTCAAGAAAAGTTCTCAAATGATGACAACCCCGGAACAGGATCGCTGGTCACGCGTGAAGAGTCGGCTGCGCTCGAACGTAGGCGAGGACGTCTATACGAGCTGGTTCGCGCGCATGGATCTGGAAGGCGTCCAGGACGAGAGCGTGCGTCTGTCGGTGCCAACCCGCTTCCTGAAGAGCTGGATCCAGGCCCATTATGCCGAGCGCGTGCTGTCGTGCTGGCAGGCCGAGATGCCGGAAGTGCATCGCATCGATCTCACCGTGCGCTCGGCCGTGCGCCCCGTGGTGCAGCAGAAGGAAGCGCCCGCGCCGGTCGAAACGCGCCGCTCGCCTGCGCCGGAGCTGCGCTCGACCGCGACCGCGCCGGTCTCGGCCAATCATGATGCACTCGGCGGCTCGCCGCTCGATCCGCGCCTGACGTTTGCGAGCTTCGTCGTCGGCCGTTCCAACACGCTGGCGCATGCGGCTGCGCGTCAGGTCGCCGAGGGTCGTCGCGGCGATCCCGTCATGTTCAATCCGCTCTACATCCATGCGGGTGTCGGCCTCGGCAAGACGCATCTCTTGCAGGCGGTGACCTGGGCCGGCAATTCCGGCAACGAGCGCAAGGTGCTTTATCTCACCGCCGAGAAATTCATGTACGGCTTCGTCGCCGCGCTGAAGACGCAGACGGCGCTCGCCTTCAAGGAAGCGTTGCGCGGCATCGACGTGCTCGTGATCGACGATCTCCAGTTCCTGCAGGGCAAGTCGACCCAGGCCGAGTTCTGCCACACGCTGAACGCGCTGATCGATGCCGGCCGCCAGGTCGTGATCGCGGCCGACCGTCCGCCGTCCGACCTCGAAAGCCTCGACGACCGCGTGCGCTCGCGGCTGGCCGGCGGCCTCGTGGTCGAGATGGCCTCGCTCGGCGAGGAGCTGCGGCACGGTATTCTCAAGTCGCGCGTCGCAGCCGCCCGCGCCCATCATGCGACCTTCGAGGTGCCGGAGGAGGTGCTGACCTATCTGGCCCGCGCCATCACCCATAACGGCCGGGATCTCGAAGGCGCGATCAACCGCCTGCTCGCGCATTCGAAGCTCAACAATCGGCCGGTGACGCTGGAGATGGCGGAGCACGAGGTGCGCGACCTGATCCGGCCGCAGGAACCGAAGCGGATCAAGATCGAGGACATCCAGCGCGTGGTGGCACGGCAGTATAATGTCAGCCGCTCCGATCTCCTGTCCTCGCGCCGGACCGCCAACGTGGTCCGTCCGCGCCAGGTGGCGATGTATCTCGCCAAGACGCTGACCTTGCGATCGCTCCCCGAGATCGGCCGCCGCTTCGGTGGGCGCGACCACACCACGGTGCTGCACGCCGTGCGCAAGATCGAGGCCCTGGTTTCCAAGGACACGGCGCTGTCGGACGAGGTCGAATCGCTCAAGCGCCAGCTTCAGGAATAAACGCCTATTTGCTTCTGCGCGGGTGCGACCACATCCAAGCTGCATCGGAGGTCGTCATGCCCGGGCCTGTCCCGGGCATCCACGTTCTTAGGACCGCGAACCCAGACGTGGATGGCCGGGACAAGCCCGGCCGTGACGGGCGCAGAGACGTCCCTGGCCGGCGAGGCGTTCAGCGCGTTGCGGAAACATAGGTAAATCGTGGGGAACTGCCCGCAATCCCTTGAATCCGGGGGCCATCCGCGCCACCTTGCGCGACCCTGACGGCTTTGGTCATATCGGCTGGATGATCCGGCTTTCCGGGGTCTTCGGTGCCGTGGCGCGCGTCCCGCCGCCCGGCTTTTCCAGATTTGTGTTTCCTTGGGGATCGGGCGAGTAGTGCAATGAAGGTTACGGTCGAACGCGCGCAACTCCTGAAGTCGCTGGGCCACGTCCACCGCGTGGTCGAACGCCGCAACACGATTCCGATCCTCGGCAACGTGCTTGTTAGGGCCGAAAACGCGAAATTGTCGCTGAAGGCGACCGACCTCGACCTCGAGGTCACGGAAACGCTCGCGGCGGAAACCGCGACCGCGGGCTCGACCACCGTGCCGGCGCACATGTTCTACGACATCGTGCGCAAGCTGCCGGATGGTTCGCAGATCGTGCTCGAAGCCGACGGCGACCGCGCCGTGCTGGCGATCCGTGCCGGGCGCTCCCGCTTCACGCTGCAGACCCTGCCGGAAAACGATTTCCCGGATCTCGCCGCCGGCGACATGTCGCATTCGTTCAGCCTCGCCGCCAAGGACGTCAAGCGGCTGATCGATCGCACCCAGTTCGCGATCTCCACGGAGGAGACCCGCTATTATCTCAACGGCATCTACCTGCATGCCGCGGGCTCCGCCAAAGCCGCCACCCTGCGCGGCGTCGCCACCGACGGCCACCGCCTCGCCCAGCTCGACCTGGTGCAGCCCAAGGGTGCCGAGGGCATGCCCGGCGTGATCGTGCCGCGCAAGACGGTCGGCGAGGTGCAGCGCCTGATCGAGGACAACGAGGCCGAGGTCACGATCGAGCTGTCGCAGGCCAAGATCCGCTTCACCATCGGCAATGTGGTGCTGACCTCGAAGCTGATCGACGGCACCTTCCCCGATTACGGCCGCGTGATCCCGCAGGGCAACGACAAGGAGCTCGTCGTCGACAAGAAGGATTTCGAGAACGCGGTCGACCGCGTCTCGACGATTTCCAGCGAGCGCGGGCGAGCCGTGAAACTCTCGCTGTCGCCGGGCAAGCTGGTGCTGTCGGTGACCAATCCGGATTCCGGCAGCGCGACCGAAGAGCTCGAAGTCGAATACGCCTCCGACGCCCTCGATATCGGCTTCAACTCCCGCTATCTGCTCGACATCGCCGCCCAGATCGAAGGCGACGTCGCAACGCTCCGGCTCGCCGACCCGGGCTCACCGACTCTGGTGCAAGACCGCGACGACAAGAGCGCGCTCTACGTGCTGATGCCGATGCGGGTGTGAGGGACGTGGTCCTCCTCTCGCGACACCTTTTATGCAGAGACAACCCCTCACCCGGCCTCGCTGCGCGAAGCCCCCCTCTCCCACAAGGGGAGAGGGGGAAGCTACAGCTTCGCCTGCCGAAACAAGCGCAATGCACGTTGCTGCGCCCTCTCCCCTTGTGGGAGAGGGCATCTCCACGGGCGGATACATACTCAGTCGGGTGAGGGGTTCGTGCCGCAGGAACCATCCCATCGGCCAGTCTCCAAACGTCTTCGCCAATTCGCGAAGAATATGCGGCACGAACCGGCGGATGCGGAAGCGGCAATGTGGCGCCTGCTCAGGCACCGGCAACTCTCCGCTTTCAAGTTTCGCCGGCAGGTCCCGTTCAACACCTACATTCTCGACTTCGTCTGCTTTGAGAAGCGCCTGGTGATCGAGATCGACGGCGGTCAGCACGGAGAATCACGACGCGATGCAGCGCGTGACGCAGCTCTCTCGCCGAAGGCTTTGTCATCGCGCGCTACTGGAACAACGACGTGCTCCAGCGACCCACTTCTGTATTGGAGGACATCCTTGCAAAGCTCGCCGAGCGGTAAGATACCCCTCACCCGTCGCCTCACCTTGTGAGGCGCCACCCTCTCCCACAAGGGGAGAGGGGAAGAATCGCGGCCACGACAAAGATCTGATGACCCCCTCCCGCATTCATCGCCTGACGCTGACGCATTTTCGTAATTACCGGGCGGCGGGGCTCGAGACGGCGGCCGACATGGTGGTCCTGGTCGGGCCGAACGGAGCGGGCAAGACCAATTGCATCGAGGCGATCTCGTTCCTGTCGCCGGGACGCGGCCTGCGGCGTGCGACGCTGGACGACGTCGCCGACAATCAGGGCGACGGCTCCTGGGCGGTGTCGGCACAGGTCGAGGGCGCGCTGGGCCTTGCCACGCTCGGCACCGGCATCGATCCGCCGTGCGCAGATAGCCCGGTCAGCCGGCGCTGCCGCATCGACCGCGAACCGGTCAATTCGGCGGCGGCGTTCGGCGACCACATCCGCATGGTATGGCTGACGCCGGCGATGGACGGGCTGTTCATGGGAGCGGCGTCCGAGCGGCGGCGCTTCTTCGACCGCCTGGTGCTCGCCATCGACAGCGACCATTCCAGCCGCATCTCCGCGCTCGAACGTTCGCTGCGTTCGCGCAACCGACTGCTCGAGACGCGCAATTACGACGACCATTGGTGTGACGCGATCGAGCGTGAGACCGCGGAGCTTGCGGTCGCGGTCGCCGCAACCCGCGGCCAGACCGCGGCGCGTCTGACCGGCATGCTGAACGCTCGCGCGCAGGCCTCCGCCTTCCCTTCGGCGCAGATCGCGCTCGACGGCTGGATGGAGAACGCGCTGCTGACGGAGACCGCGACGTCGGTCGAGGACCGCTACCGCCAGATCCTGCGCGACAACCGTCCGCGTGACGCCATCGCCGGCCGTACCACGGATGGTCCGCATCTCACCGATCTGCAGGTGATCTACGCGCCGAAAAGCATGCCGGCGCGCGATGCCTCGACCGGCGAGCAGAAGGCGTTGCTGATCGGGCTGGTGCTGGCGCATGCGAGCCTGGTCGCCGAGATGACCGGCATCGTGCCGCTGCTGCTACTCGACGAGGTCGTCGCGCATCTGGATCCCGGCAGGCGCGCGGCGCTGTTCGACGAGCTGCGCAAGCTCGGCGCGCAGGTGTGGTTGACCGGCGCAGACCCTGCCGCCTTCGCCGAGATCGGCGCCGGGGGCGAGATCTTTGACGTCGAAAGCGGACAGGTATCGGCCCGGCGCTAGTCGCCGCCGTTGAACCGGCCCCATTTCTGCCGCGACTAGTTGCCGGAGGCCGCGCCGACGGCGTCGCAGCCGTTTTGCAATCGCGCAATGACATGCCGCGCGAGACCCCTGGAGAGTGAGATGCGGACGGCAAGGTCCGGGGCGCAAGCTCCGGCACGATGGCGGGCGTTTGCGTGCGGCCTCGTCCTGCTCGCGATCTGCATGCTCGCTGCAAGGGCCGGCGCCGGGATGCCGCATCTCGCGGCGCTGTTTTCCGCCGATCTCACGCCGGATCCCGATGCCAGGCTGCTCGCACCGACCCGCTACAGCTTTCGAGGAATCCACACCACCCTGATGCGGGGCGTCGAAGCGCCGCTTCGGGTCAAGCTCGAGGCCACCGTGCCCGCCGAACTCGGCGACGTCCTAGCCTTCTACCGCAGGGAGCTCGGAAAGCTCGGCTGGCAGGAGCAGCACGATGGCGCCGTCGTCTCCGCCGATCACGTCCAGCTCGCGTTCGCATCTCCGCTCGGTCCGGCGATGCTGGAGCTCGGCCGCAAGGGCAGCAGCACCTTGGTTCATCTCGTGCAGAAGAACTCGGATACTGCAACCCGGGCGAACGTCATGCCCGAGCCGGGCCAGGCGAAGCTGGTGTTCAGCAACATCGGCGAGACGGAAGCCGTGCTCGGGATCAACGCGCACATCATCAAGCGCTCGGCCGGCGCTAACGCCGTCTCGCTGGATCTGGCGCCCGGCAGATATTCCTACGAACTGAACGTACCCGGCCGTCCGGCCCACAGCAATATCCTCACCGTCGCAGCCGGCGACGCCTGGGAGCTCACCATCGGGCGCGACGGCGAGGCATGGTCGCCGCTCCAGCTGTATTGAGCCGTCCGGATCTTTGAACCTGCCCGGTTCCTGCCGCGACTTCTCGTTTGAGACCCGCCGACGGTGTCGCAGCCGTTGCAATCGCGCGCGCCCAAGCGCCGCGCGGCATCCTGGAGACGTAACGATGGCGATGATCCCGCGCGGGATGCAAGTCCCGGCACGATGGCGGCTGCTTGCATGCGGTCTCTTCCTGATGGCGAGCTGCTCGATCGCGGCCGGCGCCGACGAGGGCATCGTCGACGTCCACGCGCTGCCCCAGCTCGAAGGTGCGGTGGAAGACATTTCGCGCCCCGATCCCTATAGCGTCGAATATCGCGTACCGATGCGGCAGGCCGTGACGCTGCCCGCGGTCCAAAAGCTCCTGCGCGACAACGGATGGGTGCCCTATGTGATGCCGCTTGAGGAGAAAAGCAGCCTGCTGAAGTTCAGGAAGGGACGACAAGGCCTTTCCGTTCATTTCACGCAGGCGCTCGGCCGGCCCGACCAGTCCGTGGTTTACTACACCACCGACCGGATGTACGGGAACGTGCCATTTCCGGAAGGCGCAAGTGACATCGTGTTCGACGGGACCCGGCCCTATCTCGGCTGCATCGCGCCGACGCCGCTCGATGCAACGTCGGATTTCTACAGCAGCCAGATGGCTGCGATCGGCTGGCAGAAGCTCACGCCGGAAACCGCCGCACGCTGGACCACCAGCCTGAATGAAACCGTTCCCAACGGCCTGCGCGCGTTCTACGCGCATGCCGATAGCAAGGAGACCGGCTTCTATCAGCAGAAGCCCGTGATGCTGACGCTGACGCGCCGCGACGATGGCCGCACCAATGTCGATATCCGGGTCGCCCCCTTCGCGCTGCCGAGCGAGCTCAAAGCCGATAGCGATCTGGCCGGCCTGCCGCGGCCGAGCCCGACCAAGACGGCCAGGGGGCTCGGCGGCGCGAGCGACAACAAGCGCGAAATGTCGGCCGCCGCGATGGCCGAGCTGCCGGCCGTGCTCGCCTTCTATCACCGCGAGTTCGCCGCGCGCGGCTGGCAGGAGGACGGCAGCGCGCAGCTCGCACCCGGTGACGAGGTCGCGATCAAGATCTCTTCGGCGGAGGAAACCGGCGTGCTGCGGCTTGGCCGCAAATATGATTTCACCATGGTCAGCCTGACCGCGCAGGTGAAGGACTCCGCGCTTGCCGCCCGTGCCAAGGCGAAGAAAGAGGCGGACGACAAGTTCCTTGGGGATGCGTTAGGTGCGGCCAAGCAGCTCATCACCGCCGACGAAGCCAGGCGCAAGGTGCAGGCGGCCGCATTGTCCGACGCGCCGCTCAACGCGCAGGCCGACAGCAAGATTCCGGTGCCGCTGCCTGAAAACGCCGAGGGTGTGAAGTTCGAGAGCGACGAGGGCAGGCTCGAGTTCTCCTCGACCTCGAGCGTGAAGGCGCTCACTGCGTTCTATCGCGCATCGCTCAAGCCAGCGGGCTGGAAAGAGCAGCCCTCCGTCATCAATCAGCCCAACATGGCGGTGATGGAGTTCGCAAAGAGCGGCAAGTCGATCTCGATGACCGTGATGCAGATGGGACCGAAGGTGAACGTTAGCGCCAACGGCTCCGGTCTGGTCGTCGCCGCGGCGAAGCCCGTCGAGGCCAAATCGACCCAAGCCAAGGCGGTCCAGACCAAATCGAAGGAGCCGCTCACGCCCGATCCCGATTCGGCCCTGCCGGTGCCGACGCAGCACAGCTCGACCGGCATCAGCTCCACGAAATTTCCCGGCAGCGACCAGTCGTTCCGGACCGAGCTCGAAGCCAGCATCCCCGCCGAGCTTGGCGAGGTCCTCGCCTTCTATCGCGCGGAGCTGACCAATCGGGGCTGGCAAGAGAAGGCCGACGGCGCGATCGTGACGGCCGAGCGGGCGGAGCTCGCGTTCACCTCGCCGCAGGGGCCGGCCGTGCTGAAGCTTGGCCGCGCCCGAGACGAGACCACGGTCAGCCTGATGCAGCGAAATCCGCAGGCCGCGGCCAAGGCCGACATCATGCCGAAGGCCGGACAGGCCAGGCTGATGCTCGGCAATATGGGGCCGAAAGAAGCATCGCTGACGATCAACAATCAGACCGTAAAGATCGCGGCCGGCGCCGGCGGTCCGCAATCGCCGAAAGGCCCGATGCTCGATCTGCCGCCAGGCAAGTACCAGTACGCGCTGCGTCTGCCGGGACGCCCCACTCGCACCGAGATTCTCACAGTGGCCGCCGGCGATGCCTGGGGCCTCCTGGTGGGGCCAAACGGAGATGTGCTGCCGCTTCAGATGTATTGAGCTGCAAGGCCGTTCCGGGGCGTTCCAGGCGCCTCGGAACGCCCTCGTCCCCGCAAAATCCACGCCTTCCACGGCCCGAAACGGCTTCCCGAATCGCGCTTTTTCCAAGCCGCCGAATCGGGCTTCGAAGGCCTTGAAAATCGGCCAAAAAATTCTATTTAATCAAAGACTTGCCGGGGGATACTTTGCGCTAGGCGCAATCCGTCTTTCGTGGCACAAATAGCCCGCATATCAGCGCCTTTTGCGCCGCTGATTCGGGCGACATCTCGAAGGCCTCTCATGACAGAACCTGCTCGGCAGACGCCTGCCGAAAACGAACCCTCAAATCCGAGCGATTACGGGGCGGAATCGATCCGCGTGCTCAAGGGTCTCGACGCCGTCCGCAAGCGTCCCGGCATGTATATCGGCGACACCGATGACGGCTCGGGCCTGCATCACATGGTGTACGAGGTCGTGGATAACGCGATCGACGAGGCGCTCGCGGGCCACGCCACGCGCGTGGACGTGATCCTCAACGCCGACAATTCCGTCACCGTGCGCGACGACGGCCGCGGCATTCCCGTCGACATCCACAAGGGCGAAGGCATCTCGGCAGCCGAGGTCATCATGACCCAGCTCCATGCCGGCGGTAAGTTCGACCAGAATTCCTACAAGGTTTCCGGCGGTCTGCACGGCGTCGGCGTCTCCGTCGTCAACGCGCTGTCAAGCAAGCTCGGCTTGCGCATCTGGCGCGACAACAAGGAACACTACATCGAATTCGCCCATGGCGATGCGGTCGCGCCGCTCAAGGTGGTCGGCGACGCGCCCGGCAGGCGCGGCACTGAGGTGACGTTCCAGGCTTCGACGGAAACCTTCAAGAACATCGAGTATGATTTCGCCACGCTGGAGCACCGGCTGCGCGAGCTCGCCTTCCTCAATTCCGGCGTCAACATCGCCCTCTCCGACATGCGTCACGCCGTCGAGAAGCGCGAGGAGATGCACTATTCCGGCGGCGTCGAGGAATTCGTCAAATATCTCGACCGCAACAAGAAGGCGATCGTTCCGGCGCCGATCATGGTGCGCGCGGAATCCAACGGCATCGGTGTCGAGGCCGCGTTGTGGTGGAACGACAGCTACCACGAGAACGTGCTGTGCTTCACCAACAACATCCCGCAGCGCGACGGCGGCACCCATCTCGCCGGCTTCCGCGGCGCGCTGACGCGCCAGGTCAACGGCTATGCCGAGGCCAACGCGAAAAAGGAAAAGATCGCGCTCACCGGCGACGACTGCCGCGAAGGCCTCACTGCGGTGCTGTCGGTGAAGGTGCCGGACCCAAAATTTTCGTCGCAGACCAAGGACAAGCTGGTGTCCTCGGAAGTGCGCCCCGTGGTCGAGAACGTGCTCAACGAGGCGCTGCAGGCCTGGTTCGAGGAGCATCCCTCCGAAGCCAAGATGATCGTCGGCAAGGTGATCCAGGCGGCGGCTGCCCGCGAAGCCGCGCGAAAGGCGCGCGAGCTGACGCGCAAGAGCCCGCTCTCGGTCTCTTCGCTGCCCGGCAAGCTCGCCGACTGCCAGGAGAAGGACCCGGCGAAATCCGAGCTCTTCATCGTCGAGGGTGACTCGGCAGGCGGCAGCGCCAAGCAGGGCCGCAACCGCGAATTCCAGGCCGTGCTGCCGCTGCGCGGCAAGATCCTCAATGTCGAACGCGTGCGTCCCGACAAGATGCTGCACAGCGAGCAGATCGGCACGCTGATCACCGCGCTCGGCACCGGCATCAGCGACGAATTCTCGATCGAGAAGCTGCGCTATCACAAGATCATCGTGATGACGGACGCCGACGTCGACGGCGCCCACATCCGCACGCTGCTGCTCACTTTCTTCTACCGGCAGATGCGCGAGATCATCGACGGCGGCTATCTCTATATCGCCCAGCCGCCGCTCTATAAGGTCAACCGCGGCAAGTCCGAGCAATATCTGAAGGACGAGCGGGCGCTGGAAGATTATCTGATCGATACCGGGCTGGACGATTGCGTCTATATTCCCGGCACCGGCGGCGATCGCACCGGCCGCGACCTGCGCTCGCTGGTCGATGACGCCCGCGCCGTCCGCGGCGTCCTGCGCAGCCTGCACACCCGCTACAATCGCAAGGTGATCGAGCAGGCCGCCATCACCGGCGTGCTCAACAAGGCGATCTACGGCGATCCGGAGAAAGCCGCCGCGGCAGCCCAATACATCGCCGCCCGCCTCGACACGCTCGCCGACGAGGTCGAGCGCGGCTGGATCGGTCAATACGTCGAAGGCCATGGTTTCCAGTTCGAGCGCACCGTGCGCGGCGTCAAGGACGTCGCCCTCATCGATGACGCGTTCCTGGGCTCGGTCGAAGCCCGCAAGCTCGACGAGTACACCGTCAAGCTCCAGGACGTTTATGCCCGCCCCGGCAAGCTGCGGCGCAAGGACACCGAGCACATGGTCTACGGCCCGGTCGATCTGTTCGAAGCCGTCACCGACGCCGGCCGCAAGGGCGTCTCGCTGCAGCGCTACAAAGGGCTGGGCGAGATGAATCCGGAGCAACTCTGGCAGACGACGCTGGACGTCAATGCGCGATCACTGCTCCAGGTGAAGGTCAAAGAGGTCGACGAGGCCGACGACATCTTCACCAAGCTGATGGGCGACGTGGTCGAGCCGCGCCGCGACTTCATCCAGGAACATTCGCTGAGCGCGACGATCGATATCTGAGATCGGATGGCTTGGACGGTCGTCATGCCCCGGACTTGTCCCGGGCATCTAGGTTCTCCGTGCATCTGGCAAAGGCGTGGATGGCCGGGACAAGCCCGGCCATGACGTAGAGACACGGCTGAACCTCCCCCGCCCTCGCGACAAGTGCAGAATTGCTCCCGCGCTCAATTCTCGGTAGTTTCCGCCTCGAAAACCCGCCCACCCAACACGACAGCGAGAGACCCCGTGGCGCCCATCCAGTACATTGTCGAGGGCGGTCACCGGCTCTCGGGCTCGATCGAGCCTTCCGGCAACAAGAATGCGGCCCTGCCGATCATCGCGGCAGCCCTGCTCACCGAGCATCCGGTGACGCTGGAGAACGTGCCGCGGATCCGCGACACCGAGACGCTGGTCGAGCTGATCCGCTCGGTCGGCGCGGCGGCGGAATGGACCGCCCGCAACACGCTTCATATTCACGCCAAGAGCATCCGCGCCGCCGATCTCGATCCTGATCTGTGCGTGCGCATCCGCGCCTCGATCCTGCTCGCCGGCCCCCTGCTCGCCCGCTGCGGCGAAGTGATGCTACCGCCGCCCGGCGGCGACGTCATCGGCCGCCGAAGGCTCGACACGCATGTGCTCGCACTCGAGCAGTTGGGAGCCAAGGTCACCGCGACCGACCGGCTCGAATTCCGCGCTTCGAAACTGACCGGCGCCGACGTGTTCCTGGACGAGCCCAGCGTGACCGCGACCGAGAACGCGCTGGTCGCAGCCGTCGCCGCCCAAGGCACCACCTATTTGCGCAACGCCGCGTCCGAGCCGCATGTGCAGGACCTCGCCAACTTCCTGGTCGCGCTCGGCGCAGGGATCGAGGGCATCGGCACCAACACCATGATGGTGCACGGTCCGGCGACGCTGGGCGGCGCGACCTACCGGATCCAGCCCGACCATATCGAGGTCGGCTCGCTGATCGGACTCGCGGCCGTGACGCGGTCGCCGCTTCGCATCGTGCGCGCGGGCGTCGAGCATCTGCGCTCGATCCGCATGGGATTCGAACGGCTCGGCATCGTCTGCCGCATCGAGGGCGACGATCTCATCGTGCCATCAAACCAGACGCTGAAGATCCAGGACGATTTTGGCGGCCACGTGCCGAAGCTGGAAGACCAGCCCTGGCCGGCCTTCCCGGCCGATCTGATGTCGATCGCGATCGTCACCGCCACGCAATGCGAGGGCGTGATCCTGATGTTCGAGAAGATGTTCGAATCGCGGATGTTCTTCGTCGACAAGCTGATCGCGATGGGCGCGCGTATCGTGCTCTGTGACCCCCATCGCGCCATCATCGCCGGCCCCAGCCGCCTGCGCGGTGCATCGATGATCTCGCCCGACATTCGCGCCGGCATGGCCATGCTGCTCGCGGCCGTCTGCGCCGAGGGCACCTCCACGATCAACAACGCCGACCAGATCGAGCGCGGCTACGAGCGCATCGACGAGCGCCTCAACGCGCTCGGCGCGAAGATCAGGCGCGTGCCTGAACGGAAGGGCTGAGGCGCTTCTTCCCTTCTCCCCTTGTGGGAGAAGGTGGCGTAGGCGGCCTTTGGCCGCCGTTTTTGAGAACGCCGAAGCTTCGCATCGGCTATAGCGCCGGATGAGGGGTTGCTTCAGCGAGTCCTGCTGCTTGAGGGCCGTACGCGGAGAGATCCCCCTCACCCGTCTCGCCGCTGCTGCGGCGAGCCACCCTCTCCCGCAAGGGGAGAGGGAGAAGACCAAGCCATGTTTTCGTCGCCCGGCTGTGCTATTGACCCGGCCATGCTCGACACCGTCCAGCCTCGTTCGCAGCCGCAAGCCGGCGTGCCGCCAAATCCTCTCGCCGACGAATTCGTCGCGACGCTGCGGCTGGCCGTGCCGATGATGCTGACGCAGCTCGGGCAGATCGCGATGATCACGACCGACTCGCGCTGATCGGGCGGCTCGGCGAGAGCGCGGTCGCAGCAGCAGCGCTGGCGCACACGGTCTATTTCGTCAGCTTCACCTTCGGGCTCGGATTGATGACGGCGGTGTCGCCGCTGGTCGCGCAAGCCTTCGGCGCCGGCGATGTCAGGCGCATCCGCCGCTCTCTGCGCGTCGGCTTGTGGGTCGCCTTGCTGATCTCGCTGCCGATGATGGCCTCCCCGCTCTATGGCGAGCACATCCTGGTCGCACTCGGTCAGGCGCCGCACTCGGCCGCGCTCGCCCAGCGCTATCTGAATGGGCTGGCCTGGGGCATCGCGCCGGCACTCGGCTTCATCGCGCTGCGCAGCATGATGAGCGCGGTGAACCGGCCGCAGGCCCCGCTATGGATCACGCTCGCGGCGATCCCCGTCAATGCCGCGCTGGTCTACGCCCTGATCCACGGCCTGTTCGGCCTGCCGGAGCTCGGTCTGTTCGGCGCAGGGCTTGCGACCACCATCGTCAATCTCGGCACGTTCGTCGCCACGCTCGCCATTGCGGGGCTGCGCAAGCCGTTCGCGGATTATCGTCCGCTTGCCCATCTCTGGCGGATCGACTGGCCCCTGATGCACAAGCTCATCGCGATCGGCGCCCCGATCTCGTTCTCACTGCTGCTGGAATATGGCCTGTTCTCTTCGGCGGCGCTGCTGATGGGGTTGATCTCGACCACGGCGCTCGCGGCGCATCAGATCGCGCTCCAGGTCACCGCCGTGCTGTTCATGGTCCCGCTCGGCATCGGCATGGCAGCCACGGTGCGGGTCGGCCACGCCTTCGGCCGGGGCGACCCGGCTGCGGTGAGGCGCGCAGGTCTCGTGGCAGCCGTGATCGGGATCGCGTTCGTCTCGGCCCTCAGCGTCGCAATCATTCTCGGCCGCTATGAGCTCGGACGGCTGTTCTTCGGCAGCGGCGAGGCGAGCATGGCGACCGTCGAGCTGACTGCAACGCTGCTGCTGGTCGGCGCGACCTTCTTCATCGCCGATGCCATCCAGACCATCATGGGCGGCGCACTGCGCGGCATCAATGACACCAGAATGACGTTGGTATTCGCCGCGATCGGCTACTGGTGCGTGGGCTTTCCCATCGCCTGGTTGCTCGCTTTTCACGCTGATTTCGGCGCGGTCAGTGTCTGGATCGGACTGTCGATCGGATCGTTCGTCTATGCCGGACTTCTGATCTTGCGCTTCCGGATGCTGACGCGCAAACTGGCGGGATGAACGGGACCGTCCGCGAAGTCATCCCCGATGTCGACGCCGGCACGCTGCTGGCCGGTGCGCAATTCATCGACGCCTTTCGCGTGGAGATCGGCACAGCACCGGTGAATGCCCGCGAGGCCTGCACCAGGATGGTGTTGCACGGACCGCGCTGGATCGGTGCACTGACACGCCTGCGCAACATCCTCGTGAGGCCCTTTGGATTGAAGACATCGGGTGAAGGCGCACCAGCGCCGGGCGGCCCGATCGGCTTGTTTCCGGTGCTGAGCGAAACGCCGGAGCAGCTGGTCGCCGGCTTCAATGATTATCATCTCGACTTCCGCATCGTGGTCGATGTCGCCGGCGAAGCGGTGCTGCGCCACGTCACCCTGACCACGCTGGTGCGGACCAACAATCGGCTGGGCCGCGCCTATCTCGCGTTCATCACGCCCTTCCACAAGCTCGTCGCCCGCAGCATGATGGGGCGGCTCGTGGAGCCGGCCCGATGACGCTCTCCGTCGACCTCTTCTACTCCTTTCGCAGCCCGTTCAGCTGTCTGGCGTTGCCGAAAACGCTCAACCTGGTCGAAACCTACGATCTGACGGTGAATTTGCGGCCGGTCTATCCGCTCGCAGTCCGTGTGCCCGGGTTTTTCAAGAAGGCCAGCCCGAACTTCATTCGCTATGTGGTGCTCGACAGCACGCGCGTGGCGCAGCACGAAGGCATTCCGTTCCGCTTTCCCAGGCCCGATCCGATCGTGCAGCACAAGGTGACGTTCGAGGTCGCGGCGGAGCAGCCCTACATCCACCGTCTGACCCGGCTTGGTGCCATGGCGCAGCTCGAGGGACGCTCGCTCGCATTCACCGATGCAATCGCCCGCGTGCTGTGGGACGGCTCGGTGTCGGGCTGGAACGAAGGCGATCATCTCGGGCGCGGCGCCGAAAAGGCCGGCTTCGATCTCGCCGCGATGGATGCCGCAATCACCGCGGACCCTGATCGCTACGAGCAGGTGATCACGGAGAACGAGAAGGACCACGCCGCCTCCGGCCATTGGGGCGTGCCGACCTTCGTGTTCGACAACGAGCCGTTCTTCGGCCAGGACCGCATCGATTTGCTGGTCTGGCGCATGCAGGGCAAGGACCTGATGCGGCGCTAGCTCACTCGGCCAAGCGCGCTGACTTGTCCGACGAGGCTTCCGACCACTCGCCGACGACGCGATCGAGATCGCAGAGATTCTGGTGCATCTGCTCCAGCGAGAAGCCGATCGCGAAGAAGCGCTCGGCGGTGTCGCTCGGCTGGCCGCGGATCAGGCCGTCCTGGCGAACGGCGGCAACCGCCTCGGCGTAATGCTGGAGCGCGACGTGCACGGGATGAATCGGCGGCGCGCCGGCACCAGCCCGCAACGCTTCGGCCGCCGAGCGCAGAAAGCGCACGATCGCCGCACTGACCTCCGCCAGCGGCGCGGCGAGCCGCATCTGCACCTCGGCCGGCAACGGCACCACGGTCGAGCGGCCGATCATCACGACGTCGTGGCGCAGCCGTAGGATCGTTCGCAGCAAGGGACCGGTGTCGGGCCCGCTTGACAGGCGCGCGGCCCGCTCGCGCTCGGCTTCGGCACCGATCGCATTCATGCCCACCATCGCGGTGCCGATGCCGTCCTGGATCCGGTGCAGCGCATCGTTGTCGCGGCCGCGCGTGAGACCCGCGAGCAGCTCGGTGAAGGCGTCCGCGATCAGCTCGAGCAGCCTTGCCGCGCTGGCGCGGATCTGGCGCACCGCGCGCGAGGGCAGCACCAGGAACGAGACCAGCAATCCCGTGATTGCGCCGACCCCGACCTCGCTGACCCGATCGATTGCCGATGTCATGGGATCGGAATGATGCATCGTCGGAACCAGCAGCACGATGATGGCGGTGACCGTCGCTGCATTGAGGCTCGGGTTGATCGCGGCGACGAAGGCGAGTGGCGCGACCGCCAGCACCAGCAGGCCCAACAGGCCGGCCTCGGTCGAATAAGGGATCAGGATCGCGATGGCGCCCCCATAGATGGCGCCGCCGATGGTGCCGAGCACGTAATCGCGCGTCGCCTTCAGCGAGCGCCCGACGCTCAACTGGGTCACGATCAGCGAGGTCAGCACCGCCCAGAGCGGCAGCAGCAGATGCAGCGCGGTGGCGATCGCGTAGGCCGCGGTGGCCGCGACCGTGACCCGGATCGCCAGGCCCAGTTGCGTTCGCCGCGCCCGGACCCGGTCGAACACATCTTTTGGAAGTCCCATCGTGGAATATCCCGATCCTCTTGGAGCCTGCCAAAAGCATAGCTGATGCCCGCAGCCCATGGCCGCTTGAAAGGCCAAATCAGCCCGCCTAACTTGCGCGCCAAAACGAGGAAACACGATGGCCCACGAAACCGCAACGCTCGCTGCCTATGTCTTCAATCTGAAATACGGGGATATTCCGGCGGAAGTGCTGGATCGCGCAAAGGTGCTGACGCTGGACTTCCTGGGCAGCGCCATCCGCGCCCGCAGCGAAGCGGAATCGACCCCCTCGATCCTGAAGATGCTGGAGGCGCTCGCGCTCGACACCAGGGGCGAATCCACCGTGTTCGGCGACAGCAAGACCTGGACGCCGGCGGTCGCGGCGCTGCTCAACGGCGCGCTCGGCCATTCCCTCGACTTCGACGACACCCATGCGGACTCCTCGCTGCACCCGAGCGCGCCGGTCGTTCCGGCCGCCTTCGCCATCGGCGAGATGGTCGGCGCGTCGGGCCGCGACGTGCTGACCGCGATCGTTGCGGGCTATGAGGTCTGCTGCCGGCTCGGCAACGCGCTCGACCCGACCTCGCATTATGCGCGCGGCTTCCATCCGACCGCCACCGCTGGCACCTATGGCGCAGCAGCGGCCGCCGGAAAACTGTTCGGCCTGTCCGAGCAACAGCTCATCGCCGCCTTCGGCGTCGCCGGCAGCCAGGCCGCGGGCTCGCTGCAATTCCTGGTCAATGGCGCCTGGAACAAGCGCTACCAGGTCGGAGCCGCCGCGATGAATGGCGTGATCGCCGCGACGCTGGCGCGCAACGACTTCGTCGGGGCGACGGAATCCGTGGAGGGCAAACATGGCCTGCTCGCCGGCTACACCGACGATGCGCATCCCGACAAGGCGGTCGCCGAGCTCGGCAAGACCTACGAGACCATGAAGATCGGCGTCAAACCGTATCCGAGCTGCCGCTATACCCACGCCGCGATCGACGCGCTGATCGCAATGCGGCGCGAGCACAATCTGACGCCCGATCAGGTCAAGCGGGTCGAAATCGGCCTGCATCGCAACGGCATCACGCTCACCGGCGACGCCGCGACCAAGCGCCACCCGACCTCGATCGTCGGCGGCCAGTTCTCGATGTTCTTCACCGGCGCGCTCGCGCTCGACCAGGGCTCATTTGGCTGGGACGACTACAATCGTCTTGGCGACGCCGCCATCGACGCACTCGCCGACAAGTTCGACGTAGTGCAGGACGATCGCCTCGAAATCGGCCGCACCCACCCCTTTGGCGCGCGCGTGAGTATCACGACGGACGACGGCGTGCATGAGCGGCTCTACGCCGATCCCTCGGGGGAGCCGACCTCGTTCCCGGATGCACAGGCGATGCAGCAAAAATTCTTGACGCTGGCACGCCCGGTGCTGAATGCGCGCGCGGAGAAATTCGCAGACGCGATCATGACGCTGGAGCGGTTCGATCGCGTGGCAAAGGCGACGGAGCTGGGAAGGTAAAGCACCTCAATCCATCCCCGCCACCTTTCCTTTAGCGCGCGTTGCCGCAATCACATCCCGCACCAGATCAAACACACCGTCCGCTTCCGGCGGTGAGTTCGGCGAACGGCCGAGCCGCACGATCACGAGTCGTTCCGACGGAATCACGATTGTATACTGCCCGATCGTGCCCTTGGCGAAGAAGGCATCGCGCGGCCAGCCGTGATCGACGCGAAAGGTCGCGCCAAAGCTGTCGCCCTGGTTGGTCCAGAATCCGGCGCCGATACCGACCCAGGCATTGGGCGTCGCCGACGCCGAGTAATTCACCCAGCCCTCGGGCAGGATGCGCCGGCCGCCGGCGACGCCGTCGTCGAGATAGAGCTGGCCGAAACGCGCCCAGTCGCGCGCGGATGCGAGCATCTCGCTCGACCCCTCGATCGTGCCGGCGCCGTCGAGCTGGAGCGTGACGTGTCGCATGCCGAGCGGCGCGAACAATTCGCGGCGCGCGAAGGCAAGCGCATCGGCGGGATTGCCGCCGGCGGCGTTGCGGATCAGATGCGCGAGCATGATGGTGTTGCCATCGTGATAATTCCACACGGTGCCCGGCGCGGTCGCAAGCGGCATGCTCGCTGCATAGGCGGCCATGTCGGCCTCCACGAATTTCATGCGATTGACCGGCTCGAAGGCGGAGCCAAGCGAGGCCTGAAGCGAGCTGCCGAGCGCCAGGCCCGCGGTGTGGCGCAGCAATTGATCGACGGTGATGGCGTGACGCGGATCGTCCGGATTTGTCCAGGCGGCGACCGGTGCGGGCCCGTCGAGCTTCAGTCGGCCCTGGCGCACGAGGATCCCGGTGAGAGCCGAGATCACGGACTTGGTCATGGAGAAGCCGAGCAGCGGCGTCTCCGGTCCGATGCCGTCCGCATAGCGCTCCGCGATGATGCGGCCCGACTTCATGACGACGATTGCGCGGGTGCGGCGGAATGGCGGCGATGGCGGCTCAGCGAAGGCGCGATCGAGTGCGGCTGACAGCTCCGGGCTCTGTGGCGACACGACCGCGGGCCCGGCGATCTCGGGCAGCAACGCCGGCTGCCTGTCATCCGGCGGCAACGTGACGTCGGTGATCCCTCCGCCGTGCTCGAGCGTGCAGCCGAGTCCCTCGCGATAGACGGCGTGGCTGCGACCGATGCCGAACAGCGTCACCGTAACATCCTTGCGCGCGCGATCGACCCGATAGTCCATCGCCCAGGCGAACAGACTTGCGCCCGGCATCGCATCAATGGTCTCCGTCAGGTTAGGCCTGATATCGAGGCCCGAGACAAACGTCTCCGCGCAGAGCACGTCGGCGATGAAGCCGGTGACGACCTTGGGCACGTCATGGGCGCGAACCGTGCCGAGCGCGAGGCCGGCAAAGACGATGGCGATGGTGAGAAGGACGATCTTGCGGCGGCGGGTCACGGGCTTGCTCCGGCTTGAGGCGTGTGCCGGAGACGAAGCGGCATTCACGCGATGCCCGCTCGCCGGATTTGGAAAACGGCAGAGCCGAAAGCAGCGAGACGCTCGCCGATTCCAAAATAACCTTGATATTACAGCGTGCTAAAGATTAGACGGCATTCACCTTCAGCCGCCGGTACTCCGTCGGCGTCACGCCGGTCACGGCCTTGAAGGCGCGGTTGAAGGGGCCTAGCGACTGGAAGCCAGAATCCATCGCGATGGTGATGACGGGGACCTTGGCCTGGGCGGGATCGGCGAGGGCTGCCTTGGCCTCTTCGATCCGGTGGTTGTTCAGGAACACATTGAAATTGCGGTAGCCGAGCCCCTGGTTGATCAGCCGGCGCAGCCGGTATTCGGGAATCTTCAGCCGGCCCGCCAGCACGCCGATGCTGATGTTCTCCTGGCGATAGATCCGTTCGTCCGCCATCAGCCGCATCAGGGCGTCGATGAGCTTTTGGTCGGGGGCATCCTCGCCGACAGGCTGGCTCGCCGCGATCGCGGGCGCCGCTTCCGCGGCGGCTGGAAACAGGTCGGCGCCATCGACGCGCATCATCGCATAGGCGATGGCCGCGACAATGCCGGCGAGCACGCCTGTATTGACGGTGTTGGCGACGTCGCCGACGTCACTGCCGACGAAAAGGATCTGGAGCACCGCGTTCAATCCGCCATAGAGCGCGGCAGCACAGACAATGAAGATACGGACGCGGCGGCGGCGCTCGACCAGATCGGCTGACCATGAGGCGATCGTCTGCACGATCGCGAGCGCAATGAAGCCGAGCACGATCAGGTTCACCGCGGTGACGGCGACCCGGACATGTCCGCCGGGTGCGATCCAGAGACAGCTGACGAAGCTGAAGGCTGCCACCAACGCCCAGGTCAATCCGTGCCACCGGCGCAGGCGAAACTCATCGTCGAACAGCGCGCGCGTGAACAGCCAGAACACCACGATATTGCCGGTCGACAACGCGATCAGCGGCGCATGCCATGCCGGCACCAGCGATGATGTTCCGACAGAATAGCTCACAGCATGCGCGGCCGAGCCGAGCGCAAAGGCCGCACCGAGCCGGGCTGCCAGCACATTGCGGAAATCCGAGAGTAATGACGCTGCCAACACCAGCAGCAGCGCCACGGCGGCGGCGCGAAAGGCGAGCTCGGCTGCGGCTGGGGTCATCGGGTGTTGCGATGGGTCGCGGTTGACATCAGCCGAACATCCTTCGTCAGGCGTATGTTTTCAAGCACCATCTGCACCACAGCTGTCATCGTCCGGCTTGACCGGACGATCCAGTACTCCGAGACGGCCATGATTGAACGGATAGGCCGCCGCGTACTGGATGCCCCGCCTTCGCGGGGCATAACAGCGGGCTTAGCCGCGACGCTGGCGCGGAATCCTGCTAGTATCGAGCCCAAGCAATTTAGACGGAGTTTTACCATGAGCTGGCAACCCTCGAACGATCCCGTGCTCGGCGATCCCATGTCCTGCGATGCGCTCGATCTCGTCATCGTGCCGCGCACGCGCGATCTCGGCGACGGCTTCGCGGTGCGGCGCGCGTTGCCGCACGGCAAGCGGCAGATGGTCGGGCCCTTCATCTTCTTCGACCATTTCGGGCCGGTGCAGTTCGTCTCCGGCAAGGGCATGGACGTGCGGCCGCACCCGCATATCGGGCTTGCCACGGTCACCTATCTGTTCGACGGCGCGATCATGCATCGCGACAGTGAGGGCAACATCCAGGAGATCCAGCCTGGCGCGATGAATTTGATGACGGCCGGCCGCGGCATCGCGCATTCCGAGCGCACGCCGGATGTGCAGCGCGCCTCGGGGCAGAAGATGCTGGGCCTGCAAAGCTGGATCGCGCTGCCGGCCGGATCGGAAGAGATCGCCCCGTCGTTCCAGCACTACGGCGCGGGTGACCTGCCGATGGTCACCGAGCGCGACTTCACCGCAAAGGTGATCGCGGGCTCGTCCTTCGGCATCACCTCACCTGTTTCGATGGTGTCGCCGTGGTTCTATACCGAGGTCACGGCGGCCGCGGGCGCGGTCGTGCCGCTCGACCCTGATCATGAGGAGCGCGCCATTTACGTGGTCGACGGCGAGGTCGAGATCGCGAACGAGCGCTACGAAGGGCCGCGACTGCTGATCTTCCGCCCGGGCGACCGCATCACGGTGAAGGCGCTCAAGGCCACGCGGATGATGTTTCTGGGCGGCGACGCCCTGGAGGGCCCGCGCCACATCTGGTGGAATTTCGTCTCCTCCAGCAAGGAGCGGATCGAGCAGGCCAAGCAGGACTGGAAAACCGGCCGCTTCGCCGCAGTTCCGCAGGAACATGAGTTCATTCCGCTGCCGGAATAGGCTAATCCGGCTTCCGGTCGCGCGATCAGGCTCGGCCGGATGTCCCGTCGCAAGGCCTTGCTCCGAAAGTTCTGCCGATGACCACCATGCTCTCCAGCGACCTGCCCCTGCCCAAGATCGGGCGCGGCAAGGTGCGCGATATCTACGCCGTCGACGACGACCGCCTGCTGCTCGTCACCACGGACCGCATCAGCGCCTTCGATGTCGTGATGGGCGAGACCATCCCGATGAAGGGCGCGGTACTGACGCAAATCAGCGCCTTCTGGTTCAACGAGCTCGAAGGCGTGGTGCCGCATCACATGATCAGCGCCGACACCGACGAGATCATCGCCGCCGTGCCGGCCTTGAAGCCGCATCGTGCCGAGATTCTCGGCCGCGCCATGCTGTGCCGCCGGACCACGGTGTTTCCGATCGAATGCGTGATCCGCGGTTATCTCTCGGGCTCGGCCTGGAAGGAATATGCAGCAAGCGGAACGCTGGCCGGCGAGAAGCTGAAGGCGGGACTTGTCGAGAGCGAGAAGCTGGAGCCCTCGATCTTCAGCCCGGCGACCAAGGCCGAGACCGGCCATGACGAGAACATTACCATCGCAAAAATGCGCGAGGTCGTCGGCGACGAGACGGCCTACACGCTCGAGAGCATGACGCGCGCGATCTACACGCTCGGCGAGGAGCTCGCCCGCGAACAGGGCATTATCATCGCCGACACCAAGTTCGAATTCGGCCGCGACAAGGACGGCCGCATCATCCTGATCGACGAAGTCATGACGCCGGATAGTTCGCGCTTCTGGGCCGTCGATGCCTACAAACCCGGCCAGCCGCAGGCGAGCTTCGACAAGCAGCCCTTGCGCGACTATCTCGATGTCGAGCGCCGCGCCGGCCGCTGGAACGGCGACGCCCCGCCGCCGCCTTTGCCCGCAAGCGTGGTGGACGCGACCAGCAAGCGGTATCTGGAAGCATATCGCCGCGTGACGGGAAGCGAACTCAAGATCTAGTGCAGGCCCTTAGCGTCGTCCTGGACCAGCGAACGAAGTGAGCGCCGATCCAGGACCCATTACCACCGGGCGCGGTTTGGCGAAGACTGTGGCCGTCACCTCGCGGCACGACTCCTCCCTGGGATAATGGGTCCTGGCTTTCGCCAGGACGACACCGAATGGCGGGCGCTTCGGTTTCTTCCATCCGGCTTGCAAGAATCTTGTTGCGCTAAGTCTCCAGTCGTCTACCTCTCGGAGGGGAATACTCAGCGAGTGGCACGGCGTGACAGATCCAGCGATTGGCTTCACTCCGTCGACCGGGCTCAATCCGGCCCTCAAGCGCGCGCTGAACGATATATTGGGCGGGAGCGCCGCCAGCGTCCTGACCGTCACGTTCGGACTGTCCTACGCGCTGCTGATCTTCGCGGGGCCGTTGTCGCCCTATCTGTCCTACGGCATCACGGCCACTTTCGTCAGCTCCGCGGTGCTTGCGGCCGTCGTCGGGCTCGGCAGCTCGCTGCCCTTCGCGATTGCAGCCCCCGACAGCTCGACCGCCGCGGTGACGGGTATCCTGGCGGCCTCGGTGGTCGAACGCATCGAGACGGCGAACCTGTCGACGCCGTTGCTGTCCCCTATCCTGATCACGCTCGGCCTGTCGACGATGCTGACAGGATTGGTGCTGTGTGGACTGGGCCTGACGCGGCTTGGCCGCGCCATCCGTTACGTGCCTTATCCGGTGGTCGGCGGCTTCCTCGGCGCCACCGGACTTCTCATCGTCATGGGTGCGGTCCGGGTGATCACCGACCATCCGCTGCAGTTCACGACGCTGTCGCACTTCGCCGACCGCACCATCCTGCTGGAGCTCGGTGCCGCCTGCGCGATGGCGCTGGTGCTGTATCTCACCTGGCACCGCTCGCGCAGCCCGTTCGGACTGCCGATCATCCTGGTCGGCGGCGTGCTCACCGCGCATCTGGCGTTCTGGATCACCGGCGTTTCCTTCGATGAGGCGCGCACATTGGGCTGGACCTTTCAGCCACCGCCGCAAGCGGTCTTCATGCTGCCCTGGCATACCGACGATCTCGCCCGCTATCCCTGGTTTGCCATACCGGACCTGCTTGGCAATGTCGTCGCCGTCATCTTCGTCACGGCCTCCAGCACGCTGTTCAACACCACCGGCATCGAGGTGGCCACGCATCGCGAAGCCAATCTGGAGTGTGAGCTGAACGTCACCGGCGCCGCCAACATCCTGACCGGCATGCTGGGCGGCTACCCCGGTTGCAGCTCGACCAGCCGCTCGATGCTCAATTTCAGCAGCGGCGGCCGCGGGCGACTGTCCGGCCTCACCGCCGCAGCGCTGTCGCTGCTGGTGCTTGCCGTCGCACCCGAGCTGCTCGGCTTCATCCCCAAATGCGTGCTCGGCGGGCTGTTGCTCTATCTCGGCGCCGACCAGTTGCACAAATGGATCATCGAGTCGCGCAAGCGGCTGTCGAAGCCCGAATATCTCTCGCTGATCGCCATCATCGCGATCATCGTGGCCTGGGGTTTCGTTCCGGGCATCCTGATCGGCGTCATCATCGGCTGCGCGACGTTTGCGTTCAGCGCCGCGCGGGTCGAGTCGATCAAATACAGTTTCGACGGCTCGGAGTACCGCTCCTCGCTCGACCGCTCGCGCGACGACCAGGACGTGCTGCTTGCCCACGGGGGCAAGATCCAGGGCCTCAATCTCCAGAGCTATCTCTTCTTCGGCTCCGCCAACCGGCTCTACCAGCACGTCAAGCAGCTGCTGCAGGAACGCCCCGAGTGCCGCTATCTGCTGTTTGACTTCAAGCTCGTCACCGGCGTGGATTCATCGGCTGCCTATAGTTTCGCCCAGATCAAGCGCAGCGCCGGCGATCTCGGAGTCGAGCTGATCCTGGTGCATCTGTCGGCTGCGGCCGAGAAGGTGCTGCGCTCCAGCGACTTCGTCGGCGAGGGCGTCACCATCATCCCCGAGCTCGATCGCGCGCTGGAATGGTGCGAGAACGAGCTCATCTCGCAGCATCAGGAGCTGGCGCAGGAAGAAGCCAGCCTGCGTGACTGGTTCACGCGAATGCTCGGCAGCGAAGACGGCGCCGACGAGCTGATCCGCCGCTGCCAGCGCATCGAGGTCGAAGCCGGCGAGGTCATCGTGCAGGCCGGCGCCCCCGCCGATTCCATGCATTTCATCCTCGACGGCCGCGTCGGCATCATGATCCCGGCCGATCACGACCGCACCACACGCGTGCGCAGCCTCGGCCGTTACACCACGATCGGCGAGATGGGGCTGGTGTCACAGACACCGCGCAGCGCGACCATCCAGGCCGAGGTCGACAGCGTGCTCTACGTGCTGAATACGCACCAGTTCGACGCCATCAAGACCGAGGATCCAGCGCTCAGCCACAAGCTGCTGACCTATTTCGTGTCGGTCATGGCGGAGCGGCTGACCTTTGCGAACCGCACGATCGCGGTGCTCAGGCGGTAGCCCTCGCATCCAGAAACGTTCTGCAATGTGCTACGAACAAATCCGGGTATTGGAAAGGTGCGCCGTGTCCGGAGTCGGGATACAGGATGAGCTGCGCATCACTCATCGCCTTGAACATGTTGTAGGCGTTGATGCTCGGGAACATTGAATCGTCGCTGCCGTGAACAATCAAGGTGGGCTGCGCGATTGCGCGGAGGATGGACGCCTCGTCCTTGCGGGCACACCAGGTGATGATCGCCTTCGCCTGAGGTTCGCTCACACTGTCTCCGCTTTCGGGATCCCGGTCCTGTGCGCGCGCAGTCCTCGCGCGATAAAGCCCCTACCGGCGCGCTGGCTGGCCTCGGAGGGCGTAAAGAACAGCGGCAGCCTGACATCGGCAGCCCCACGGGCAAAGGCGTCGTTGACGACGGCCATCAGATGCTCCTCGCCGCCGCGCGGCGCCGCTCCCGCCACGATCATCTTGCGGACGAGCCCCGTCCCCCGGGCAGCGAGCACCTGAGCGATCATGCCACCGAGCGAGAAGCCGAGAAGATCGACCTCACCGAGATCGAGCGCCCTGATGAAAGTTTCGGCATCCGCCGCCATCCGCTCGACGTTGTCCGGCGTCGCGCCGGAGCTCGTGCCGACGCCCGCATTGTTAAAAACGATGACCGGCCTGGTTTCCGCGAGCCGGTTCACCACGGCCGGATCCCAGGAATCCATGTTGCCTGTGAAATGCTGAAGCAGGACCAGTGGCATACCCTTTGCCGGGTCGAGGCGCCTGAAGGCAAAGCGCATACCGCCGGCCTCGATGAATTCCGTTCGCGCCGTTTCAAGGGACATGCCTTTTCCTTTTTCTTGAAGTGCACGGATGGCTGCTGGCACGACGGCGAGCACTCCATATAGGACGCTCGCCATATGTATGTCGTCTTCCCGCGCTCGAGGGTGGAGACGTATCAGCCGGCTTACGGCATCGACAGGACGTAGATGCCATCATTTCGGCCATCGAATTGGCGAGGGGAGCAGGCGCACAAACAGGTGGTCCGTCGCATCCAGGAGTCATCATGAGAATCGGCTTGGTTCTGTCTCCGAGCTTCCAGGCCGTCTGTTTCGGCGCCGTCGCCGCTTTCGACGTGGCGAACAAGCAGGCTGGAGAAAAAATCTACGATGTTCGTGCGTTCTCGGAAGACGGCGGGCTGGTCACCTCGTCTGCTGGGATGCAAGTCATGACGGAGCCTTTCGATCAGGCCGCTTTCGACACCCTCATCGTCGCGGCGGGCCTCGACATTCCAACCTCATCACCCGGCCTCGTCCGGCTGCTTCGCGCAGCGGCCCGGAATGCGCGGCGGGTTTCGTCGATCTGTCTCGGCTCGTTCGTGCTCGGTGACGCCGGGCTGTTGAACGGGCGGCGAGCGACCACGCATTGGCGCTACGCACAGGAGATGCAGGCCAGATTCCCGGGTTGCAATGTGGACGCCGACAAGATCTTCATTGCCGACGGCCAGATCTGGACGTCTGCCGGCATGAGCGCCGGCACCGACATGGTCGTCGGCATGATCGAACGAGATCTCGGTGCCGAGAGGGCTCGCTCCGTGGCCAAAGGCATGGTCATGTACCACAGCCGCCCCGGCGGACAATCGCAGCATTCGGTTTTGCTGGAGGTGGGAACGAGCGAAGACAGGATCCAGAAGGCCCTGAACTACGCCCGGCAAAACCTGCGCGAGAGCCTCACGATCGAAGATTTGGCCCGCGCCGCCTGTCTCAGCCCGCGGCAATTCACGCGACTCTTCCGCTCGGCGACCGGCACGACGCCGGCCAAGGCCGTCGAAGCCTTGCGCCTCGAATCCGCGAAGCTGATGCTGGAGCAGACTCGTTTGCCGATCGAGGTCGTGGCGCGCGAGACCGGCTTTGCGACCCGTGAGCGCATGCGACAGGCTTTTGTCCGCGTGCATGGCGAGGCGCCGCGGACCTTCCGCAAGGAGGCTGGGCCACTCGCCATGCTCTGACGTGCCTCAAATCAGCTCAGCCGGATATTGGACAGATCGATCGAGACGACCAGCGGCTCGGTGCTGAAGCTGCCGTCGGGTTGCCGTGCATAAATGCGACGCTTGGTCGGAAACCGGATGCCCGAGACCTCGACATAGCCATCGATCAGATGCGCGCCGGGCGTATTGCCGGCGATCTCCACGTCGTAATCGTGCCGCTTCAAGAGTCCGTCCGCATCGAAATAGAGCGTCTGCACCGCGCTGTGCGTTGCGATGTCATTTGGAAAACGGACCGCAAGACGGCGCCACAGCCCGTCATTCGTACGCACCGGCTCCAGCTCTTCTGCCTCGACTCCCGGCCAGGCGAGCACGAACGGGGTGTTGAGGTAAGTCCACATGGCGCAGCCGGCGAAATAGGCGAGCTGGAGATCGGTCCACGGCGTTTGCAGAGTATGACCTGCAAAGCTGCTGCGCGGGTCACGAAGCTCGTCGAGCACCGTGCCGTCGGCCGCTTCGAGGGCGACCCGCCCCGGCTCGAACCGCGAACGGCGGCGCTCGGCGCCGAAGGGCGAGTGGGACGCCCATTCCTGGCGCAGACCAACCGTCACGGTGGTCTGCTGAAGCGTCTCAGGCTCCCCTTTCAAGGACCACAACACGCCCCCCTGCTGAAGGTCGGCCGCGACCTGCTCGAACTGGTTCCAGCGCTGAAGCCCACCATGGGCTTCGATCGCCAGCTCACTTAGTTTGGTCATCACGTTCTCCTGCGTAGGGGCCGTTGCATTGAGCCCTGCTGCAGAGAACGTTAGGCCCTCACGGGAGGACGGCGAACGCCGTAGATGCCGCGTTTCAGGCCACGGCGACCAGCAGCTAAACCCCCGCCATCATCACATATTTGATCTCGACATATTCTTCCATGCCGTGATGCGAGCCTTCGCGGCCGAGGCCGCTTTCCTTGACGCCGCCGAAGGGCGCCACTTCGGTGGTGATCAGGCCGGTGTTGACGCCGACCATGCCGGATTCCAGCGCCTCGGCGACACGCCAGACGCGGCCGAGATCGCGGGAGTAGAAGTAGGAGGCGAGCCCGAACGGCGAGGCGTTGCACATCGCGATGACGTCGGCCTCGTCCTTGAAGCGGATCACCGGTGCGAGCGGGCCGAAGGTTTCCTCCTGCGCCACCAGCGAGTCCGGCTCGACGTCGGCAAGCACCGTCGGCTCGAAGAACGAACGCCCGAGCTCGCTGCGCTTGCCGCCGGTGACGATCCTGGCGCCGCGCTTGACGGCGTCCGCGATATGGCGCTCGACCTTGTCGACCGCTTTCAAATTGATCAGTGGGCCCTGCGTGACGCCGTTCTCGGTACCGTCACCGATCTTCATCGCCGCGACTTTCTTCGACAGCTTCTGCACGAACTCGTCGTAGATCTTGTCCTGGGCGTAGATGCGGTTGGCGCAGACGCAGGTCTGGCCCATGTTGCGGTATTTCGAGACGATCGCGCCGTCGACCGCCGCATCGATGTCGGCGTCGTCGAACACCACGAACGGCGCGTTGCCGCCGAGCTCGAGGCCGAGCCGCTTCACGCCGACGGAGGCCTGCCGGTAGAGAATCTTGCCGACCGCGGTCGAGCCGGTGAAGCCGACGAAACGCACGGCCGGATGCTCGCACAACACCTTGCCGATCGGCGCTGCATCGCCCGTGACGATGTTGAACACACCCTTGGGCACGCCGGCTCTCTCCGCGAGCGCGGCAAGCGCCAGCGCCGACAGCGGCGTTTCATTGGCGGGCTTCAGCACCACGGTGCACCCGGCCGCAAGCGCCGGCGAAACCTTTCGTGTGATCATCGAGTTCGGGAAATTCCACGGCGTGATCGCGCCGCAGACGCCGATCGGCTGCTTGATCGCGAGCAAGCGCGCATCCGGCCGCTGCGTCGGAATCGTCTCGCCATAGACGCGGCGGGCCTCCTCGGCGAAAAATTCGACATAGGCGCCGCCGATGTCGACCTCGCCGAGCGCTTCGGCGAGCGGCTTGCCCTGCTCGGAGGTGAGGATCAGCGCGAGGTCCTCGCGATTGGCGATGATCAGCTCGAACCATTTGCGCAAAATATTGGAGCGCTGCTTGGCGGTGTGCTTGGCCCAGCCCGGGAACGCGCGCTCGGCGGCCTCGACCGCCCTGGTGGCGTCATCGGCCGAAAGCTGCGGAACCTTTGCAAGCTCGATGCCGGTTGCGGGATTGTTGACGGCGAAGACCGGCGAGCCGACCCAGGTGCCGTCGATGTAACAGGCCTCCTTCAGCAGCGACGGGTCCTTCAACCGGTCGCGCAGATTGGACGTGGCGTGCTGGGCACGTGCGGCGGCGGTCGGGGTCATGGCGTTGCTCCTGCGGGGCTTTTGCGGGCTGTTCCGGTTCGGCCGGAATATAGGGAGACGCGGCGCGCAATGCACCGTCCCGCAACGCACATCTGCTGGGAGCCAGGCTCGGAGCGGCGGAGTTACGCCGCGCCGCTCAGATAGGTCTCGCGCCGCCCGATCATGCGCTCGGCGGCGGCCTTGGCGTCGGCCTTCGAGGAGGTTGCGCAGGTCCGGTATTCGAGATCAGGAACGTCGGACGCGTTGCGGCGGCCGAACCAGGACTTTGAACCGACCGGCAGCAGCGCCAGCGCCTGTGCCAGATTGTCGACAGCGCCGAAGGAATAAAGTGCGCCGGTGCCGGCGATGCGGACCTCGTAGATGCCGGGCGCGATCGGCGCTTCGAGATTCTCGCCCCGTCCGGGACGGGGATAGCGCTTCCATTCGCTCCAGGTCGAAATCATCTGAGGTCCCCCCTCGCGGCCGGTGGGCGGCCGCCAATTTGCATCAAGTCTTAACGTCGACCGTCGATCGGCCGAGAGCTGAACGCCGCAGCTCACAAAATGTTTCAAGTGCTTCAAACAGTCGAAACATCTCGCCAGCACCCATCCACGGTCACGGCTGGTTGCGGCCATCCACCACAGATTGTGACGGAGTGTTGCAGGTCAGCCGCCTTGTCGTCGTGCGAGGGGAGCCGACCGTCAAGTCACGACATCGCGACCGCGGCAGGTACGCGGATGTGCTTGCCGCGCGGCGCACGCGGGAGGACAATCGATCGCTTCCAACAATAATCAAACCGGAGGAAACGCGGATGCAAGGCAAAGCTGAGATCGACGAGATTCTGCGCCAGAAGAGCGAGGCCAGGGAGATTCCCGGCGTCGTCGCCATCGCCGCCAGCGGTACCGAGGTGCTGTATCAGGGCGCGTTCGGCAAACGCGACCTGTCCAAGCCGGATGCGATGACCGCCGACAGCGTGTTCTGGATCGCATCGATGACGAAGGCGGTGACATCAGCGGGCGCGATGCAGCTCGTCGAGCAAGGCAAGCTGTCGCTGGATGCGCCGATCGGCGAGGTGTTGCCCGATCTCGCCAAGCCGCAGGTGCTCGAAGGTTTCGATGCCAAGGGCGAAGCCAAGCTGCGGCCGGCCAAGGGGCCGATCACGCTGCGCCAGCTCATGACCCACACCGCCGGCTTTGCCTACAACATGTGGAACGGCGATCTCGCGATCCATCTCGAGAAATCCGGCATCCCCGCCATCACCACCTGCCAGAACGCGGCGTTGAAGACGCCGGTTATGACCGACCCCGGCACGCGCTGGGAATACGGCACCAATATCGATTTCGTCGGCAAGGCGGTGGAAGCCGTCAGCGGCAAGCGCCTCGATGCCTATCTGCGCGACAATCTGTTCGCACCGCTCGGCATGAGCGATACCGCTTTCAAGATCACCGACGACATGCGCAAGCGTCTGGTCGGCATGCATGCGCGCGGCGAGGATGGCCAGCTCGCCGCGATCCCGTTCGAGCTCGAGCAGGAGCCGGAATTCCACATGGGCGGCGGCGGCCTTTATTCGACCGCGGCCGACTACATCAAGTTTACCCAGATGATCCTGAACAAGGGCCGCGGCAACGGCAATCAGGTGCTGAAGGCCGAGACCATCGCGACGATGGGGCAGAACCACATCGGCGACCTCGCCATGGGCAAGATGACCACGGCGGCGCCGATGTACACCAATGACGTCGATCTCTATCCGGAGCAGGTGAAGAAGTGGGGCCTCAGCTTCATGATCAACACCGCCAAGACCGCCGAGGGCCGCAGCGCGGGCAGCCTCGCCTGGGCGGGCCTCGCCAACACCTATTACTGGATCGACCCGGCGCGCGACGTCACCGGCGTGATCCTGATGCAGCTGCTGCCATTCGCCGACGCAAAGTGTCTCGAGGCTTTTGCCGGCTTCGAGCGCGGCGTCTATGCCGGGCTCGATGCGGAAAGCGGGCAGAAGGCGGCGTGAGGCGCGCCTGACTCTCACGACGCGTCACGGCCGGGCTTGTTGTCCCGGCCGTGCACGCAGCTGACTGGAGGACACGATCTTGGCAGACAAAGCCGACAGTTACGTTTGCGGCACCTCCGACACGCCGCTGCTCGGCGACACCATCGGGCGCAGCCTCGATCAGGCCGCGCGGCGCTGGAGCGATCGTGAGGCGCTGGTCTCGCCCAGCCACGGCGTGAGATGGAAATGGGGAGAGTTTGCCCAGCGGGTCGACGCGCTCGCCGCCGGCTTTGTCGCGCTCGGCCTCGAACGCGGCGCGCGGATCGGCATCTGGTCGCTGAACCGGCCGGAATGGACACTGACCCAGTTTGCCGCCGCCAAGGCCGGCCTCATCCTGGTGACGATCAATCCGGCCTACCGGCTGAGCGAGCTGGAATTCGCGCTTCACAAGGTCGGATGCAGCGCCATCGTCACCGCGACGGCATTCAAGACCAGCAACTACATGGACATGCTCAACACGCTGTTGCCGGAGCTCGCGAGCGCCAAGCCCGGGCAATTGCGCGCGGCGCGGCTGCCGGCCTTGCGCATCGTGATCCAGATCGGCGGCCCCGCCTGCCCGGGCACGGTCCCGTTCGACGAGGTCGCCGGCATGGGCGGTACCCTGCATCGCGAACAGCTCGCCGCGCTCAGTGCCTCGCTGCAATTCGACGATGCCGTCAACATCCAGTTCACCAGCGGAACGACGGGATCGCCCAAGGGCGTGACGCTGACCCATCACAACATTCTCAACAACGGCTATTTCGTCGGCCGCGCCATGCGCCTGACCGAACAGGACCGCATCTGCATTCCGGTGCCGCTCTATCATTGCTTCGGCATGGTGATGGGCAACCTCGCCTCCGTCACGCTCGGCGCAACGATGGTCTATCCCGGCGAGGGGTTTGATCCGCTCGCAACGCTGCGGACGATCGAGCAGGAAAAATGCACCGCGCTGTACGGTGTGCCGACCATGTTCATCGCCGAACTCGACCACGGCGAATTCTCAAACTTCGATCTGACATCGCTGCGCACCGGCATCATGGCCGGTGCACCCTGCCCGATCGAGGTGATGAAGCGCGTCAACAGCGAGATGAACATGGGCGAGGTCACGATCGCCTATGGCATGACCGAGACGAGCCCGGTCAGCTTCCAAAGCGCCGTCGACGACCCGCTCGATCGCCGCGTCTCGACGGTCGGGCGAATCCATCCGCATGTCGAGGTCAAGGTCGTCGATCTCGAGGGCAAGATCGTCAAGCGCGGCGAACGGGGCGAGCTCTGCACCCGCGGCTACAGCGTGATGCTGGGCTACTGGGAGGAGCCGGAGAAGACCGCGGATGTGCTCGACGCCAACGGCTGGATGCATACCGGCGACATCGCCATCATCGACGACCAGGGTTATTGCAACATCGTCGGCCGCATCAAGGACATGGTGATCCGCGGCGGCGAGAACCTCTATCCCCGCGAGATCGAGGAATTTCTCTACCGCCATCCCAAGATTCAGGACGTGCAGATCTTTGGCGTTGCGGATACCCGCTACGGCGAGGAGCTCTGCGCCTGGATCCGCGTCAGGCCCGGCGAGACGCTGACGAAGGAAGAGGTGCGCACCTTCTGCGACGGCCAGATCGCCCACAACAAGATTCCGCGGTACGTGGAATTCGTCGACGAGTTTCCGATGACCGTGACCGGAAAGGTCCAGAAATTCCTGATGCGCGACGACGTGGAGCAACGGCTTGGACTGAAAGCCGCGAAGACGGCGTGAGCCGCAGCTGTCATTCCCCGCGAAGGCGGGGAATCCAGTACGCCGAAGCTTCTCGATTGAATCACGACCGTCTCGGAGTACTGGATCGCCCGGCCAAGCCGGGCGATGACAGCGAGGATGAGGCTATTCCACCTTAAGACGTCAGCCCGCGCTGCCCGGCGAGCTCCTTCAGCGACACCTGTGGACGCGCGCCGATGTGCTGGATCACTTCGGCGGCCGCGAGCGCGCCGAGTTCGCCGCACTGCTTGTGGGGCAGGTTGCGCGCCAGACCGAACAGGAAGCCGGCGGCGAAGAGATCGCCGGCCCCGGTGGTGTCCACGAGTTTCGCGATCGGAGACGCCGGGGCTGCGACTGCGTCAGTTGGCGTCACCACCACGCAGCCTTTCTCGCTGCGGGTGACCACGCCGAGATTGACGTCGTTGCGCAGCTGCTTGAGCGCGGTGTCGAAGTCCGAGGTCTGGTAGAGCGAATGCAGCTCGGACTCGTTCGCGAACACGATATCGACGGTGCCGTTGCGCATCAGCCCCAGGAACTCGTCGCGATAACGATCGACGCAGAAGGAATCCGACAACGTCAGCGCCACCTTGCGCTTGGCATCATGAGCGATCTTGGCCGCCTTGACGAAGGCGTCCTTGGCGTTCTTGGGGTCCCAGAGATAGCCCTCGAGGTAGACGATGCCGGCCGCGGCGATCTCGGCCGGGTCGATGTCGGCGGGCGACAGGTCCTGCGCGGCGCCGAGATAGGTGTTCATGGTGCGCTCGCCGTCGTCAGTCACCAGGATGTAGGAGCAGCCGGTCGCAGGACCGTCCTTCGCCGCGGGCGTGTTGAAGGCGACGCCGGCCGCGCGGATGTCGTGGACGTAGAGCTTCCCGATCTGGTCGTCCTTGACCTTGCCGACATAGGCGGCGCGCGCCCCGAGGCTGCCGATGCCGACGATGGTGTTGGCGGCCGAACCGCCGGAAACTTCCGTCGCCGGGCCCATGTCCTTGTAGATGGCGGCGGCCCGCGCCTCGTCGATCAGGGACATGCTGCCCTTGGTCATGCCGTGCTTGCCCAGAAAGGCTTCGTCGGTCTTGACCAGCACGTCGAACAGCGCGTTGCCGATGCCGAGAACGTCATATTTCACGTCAGCCATTCACCTTGATCCTGTTTGGCGGATTGCGATACCCGCGGAAATCCGCTTCCTGTCGGTCTGAAATCTGGCTCGCGGCCTATCACGGCCGGCCCTTCGCGGGCAAGCAACGGTATTATGCAGTTCCGATGATCCGCTCCTTCCTGACCGTCTCGACGGGGACACTGGCTTCACGGCTGCTGGGCTTTGCACGCGATTCCCTGATCGCGGCGCTGCTCGGCACCGGCGCCGTGGCGGACGCGTTTCTGGCGGCATTTCAGCTCGTCAATGTGGTGCGGCGCCTGCTCAGCGAGGGGGCCCTGAATGCGGCGCTGATCCCGGCCTGGCTGCGCGTTCGTGACCGCGACGGCGAGGCGGCTGCCGCGGCGTTCGCGGGACGCGTGCTCAGCTCCGTGAGCGCGGGCCTGATCGCAATCTCAATCGTGATTGCACTGCTGATGCGGCTGATCATCATGATCATCGCGCCGGGCTTCGTCGGCAGCGCATCGCTCGATCTCGCCGTCCAGAATGCGCGGCTGATGCTGCCTTATCTTGCCTTCGCGGGACCCGTCACGGTGCTGATGGGCCTGCTCAACGCGCAGGGTCGCTTTGCACTCACCGCGTTCTCGCCGCTGCTGTTCAACATCGCCCTGATCGCTGCGAGCACAACACTCCTGCTGTGGCACGTCGACGCGACCGTCGCCGCGTGGATATTGGCGGCCTCCGTCGGCATCGCCGGCCTGTTGCAGCTCCTGATGCTGCTGTCGCAGCGAAGTGCGCGTCTGGCGACACCGTTGCGCGTGAGCTTCGACAAGGACATGCGCGGCTTCTTCGCCAAGGCGATCCCGGGCATGATCGCGAGCTCCGGCCCGCAATGGCTGATGGTTGCCGGCGCGATCATCGCCTCCGCCACGCCGGCCGCGGTCTCCTGGCTCTATTTCGCCAACCGCTTGATCGAGCTGCCGCTTGGCATTGTCGGCGTCGCCATGGGTACGGTGCTGGTGCCGGAGCTGACGCGCGCGGTGAGGAGCGGTCACCGTGACGCGGTTGCGTATGCGGAATCGCGTGCGCTGGAACTCGCGACCGGGCTGGCATTGCCGGCGACGCTCGGCCTGATCGTGCTGGCCGAGCCGATCGTGCGGCTGCTGTTTGAACACGGCGCCTTTGGCGCGGAGGACAGCGCGACCACGGCGCGCGCCCTGATGTGGCTGGCGCTGGGACTGCCGGCGCACGTGCTGATCAAGGCGCTGTCCCCGACCTATTTTACCCGCAGCGACACGATGACGCCGCTGCTTGCGACCGCGAAAGGGTTCGTGGTCGCGGTCGCGCTCGCGATCCTGCTCGGTCACTTCTTCGGCGCGAGCGGGATCGCCGCCAGCATTGCCGCCGGCGCCTGGAGCAGTGCGATCTCGCTGCTCCGGAAAGGCACGCGTGAATTCGGCTTCTCGGTCGACGCCGCCGCCCGCAAGCGGCTGCCGCGAATCGTGCTCGCCGCGCTCGCCATGGGCGGCCTGCTGTGGCTGACCGCGGGCCTCTTGCCTTCACAGGCCCATGGGCTCATCCGCTTCATTGCGCTGGGATCACAGATCGCCGCCGGAATCGTCGTCTATGGCTTGCTCCTGCAAATCCTCCGCGTCGCGTCCTGGCGCGAGGCGGCCGGTGCCTTGAAGCGCCCCGCCCAGCCCGATCCCGGCGCCTGAAGTCAGCGAAATTCCCTTGACGGGGCAGCGCCGCTGTTGGAAACGACGCCCCGTATCTTGCAGGGAAGCTGCCATGCCATTCGTTGAACGGGTTTTTTCGGGCGTCCAGCCGACGGGCAATCTGCACCTCGGCAATTATCTCGGCGCAATCGTCAACTTCGTGAAGATGCAGGAAACCCACAACTGCATCTATTGCGTCGTCGACATGCACGCGATCACGCAGGGCGTGGACGTCTGGGGCGGACCAGTCGAGCTCGCGCGCAACACCCGCGAGGTGACCGCGGCGTTCATCGCCAGCGGCATCGATCCGAGCAAGCACATCGTGTTCAACCAGAGCCAGGTCTCGGGCCACGCCGAGCTCGCCTGGATCTTCAACTGCGTCGCGCGCATGGGCTGGCTCGGCCGTATGACCCAGTTCAAGGAGAAGGCCGGCAAGGACCGCGAGAACGCCTCCGTCGGTCTGTTCGACTATCCCGTGCTGATGGCGGCTGACATTCTGCTCTACCGCGCCACCCACGTGCCGGTCGGCGAGGACCAGAAGCAGCATCTCGAGCTGTCGCGCGACATCGCGCAGAAGTTCAACAACGACTTCGCTGAGTCGATCCGCAACCTCGGCGCCAATGACGGCCTGTTCTTCCCGCTGCCGGAACCCTTGATCACGGGCCCGGCGACGCGCGTGATGAGCTTGCGCGACGGCACCAAGAAGATGTCGAAGTCGGATGCGTCGGATAATTCGCGCATCAATCTGACCGACGACGCCGACACCATCGCGCAGAAGGTCCGCAAGGCCAAGACCGACCCGGAGCCGCTGCCGACCGAGGAGAAGGGTCTGGAAGCGCGTCCCGAGGCCGACAATCTCGTCGGTATCTTCGCCGCGCTCTCCGGCCGCTCCAAGGCCGACGTGCTCAGGGATTTCGGCGGCGGCCAGTTCTCCAGCTTCAAGAACGCGCTGGTGGATTTGTGCGTCACGAAGCTCGCGCCGATTGCCGGCGAGATGAAGCGCCTCGTCGCCGACCCCGGCCATATCGACGCGATCCTGAACGATGGCGCCGACCGCGCGCGCGCGATTGCCGACGAGACCATGACGCTCTCGAAGGACATCGTGGGCTTCATCCGTCGGCGCTGATAATAAGTTCGCGAAAACGCGGCCGACGCCACGGCGCCGGCTCGCTTCTGCTCTCCCCAAGTACGACGGAGTGTGGCAGCATGTCAGCGTGGACATTCCGGGACATGCATGACCAGCAAGCGACTTTGCTTCGAGCCGGGTCACAAGCCCAAATGCCTCGTCATCGTCGACGACACCGCCGAATGGGATCGCGCGGTCTATTACGCCAGCCGCTGGGCGATTCGGGCCGGTGGCGGCGTGGTGATGCTCCGCATCATCGAGCCCGAACAGCAGAGCCAGGAATGGCTGGGGGTCGCCGACATCATGCGCGCCGAAGCGCATGAGGCGGCCGAAGCCGCGCTCGACCGTGCCGCCGGCCGCGCCAACGGCATCGCCGCGATCACGCCGGAACGGGTGATCCGCGAAGGCGCTGCGATGGAACAGCTGCTGGCGGTGATCGACGAGGACCCCGACATCGCCATGCTGGTGCTCGCCGCGAACCCGGGCGCGGAAGGCCCGGGGCCATTGGTCGCGCTGCTCGCGCACGCGCTGGGCACGTTCCCGGTGCCGGTGACGGTCATTTCCGGCGCGCTCAGCGACCAGAGCGTGGATTCGCTGTCCTAGACTGCTGCTCGTTCGCCTCGCCCCGTTAGCCGGCAGAGGGAAGAAGCGGGTACCCTAACCCGCTGATATAACAGGTGAACGGCCAGCTTACCCCTTGACCGTGCGTTCGCCGTCGCCATCTGCTAGTGGATAGAGCACGCGCCGGCCTTGAACCGGCGACGTCTGGAGAAAACCATGTTCATTCAAACCGAAGCCACCCCCAATCCCGCCACGCTGAAGTTCATTCCCGGCCGCGTCGTGGTCGACGGCGGACCGATGGAATTTGCCAACCGCGAATCGGCCGCACGCTCGCCGCTCGCCGAAAAGCTGTTCGAAGTCCCCGGCGTCACCGGCGTGTTCTACGGCTCGGACTTCATCACCGTGACCAAGGCGAACGGTGAATGGCAACAGCTCAAGCCCGCGATCCTCGGCGCCATCATGGAGCACTACATGTCCGGCGCGCCGCTGCTCGCCGACGGTGCGGCCGCGAGCGATGTCGATCTCGACGAAGAGGACGAGTTCTTTGACGAAGCCGATGCCGAGACGGTCGACATGATCAAGGATCTGATCGAGACCCGCGTGCGGCCAGCGGTCGCCAATGACGGCGGCGACATCACTTTCCGCGGCTTCAAGGATGGTATCGTCTATCTCAACATGAAGGGCTCCTGCGCCGGCTGCCCGTCATCGACCGCGACGCTCCAGCACGGCATCCAGAACCTGCTCAAGCACTTCGTCCCCGACGTGGTCGAAGTCCGGCCGATGTAGGCTGGGGCCGCAAAGGCGTGGACGGCCGGGACAAGCCCGGCCATGATGACGAGCATTCCATGACGGATGGTGCTACCATCGTTCCATGCTGATCCTTGCCATCGATACCGCGCTGGAAGCGTGCGCGGTTGCCGTTCTCGACACCGATGCCGGCCAGCTCCTCGCGCAGGAGCAGCTTCTGATGAAGCGCGGCCACGCCGAAGCGCTGATGCCGATGATCGCGCGCGTGATGCAGTCAGCCAACCTCGCCTTCACAGCGCTCGAGCGCATCGCGGTCACCATGGGCCCCGGAAGTTTCACCGGCCTGCGCGTCGGCATTTCGGCCGCCCGCGGCCTTGCGCTTGCTGCGAAGCGGCCCGCCGTCGGCCTGACCACCTTGTCGGCCTATGCCGCCGCCGTCGTCGGCCAGAGCGGAGCGGCGCCGGTGATCTCGGCGATCGACGCGCGGCACGACCACGTCTATTTCCAGATCGTGGCCGGTGACGGCAGTCAGCTGGTGCGGCCGGGCGTCGCTCCCATCGACGAGGCGATCGCGGCGTCGCAATTCGGCGCGCCGCATCTGGTCGGCAATGCCGCGAAGATCCTCGCCGAGCGCTGGCCGAAAGATATGCCGCAGCCGGTCGCGGTCGACGCGCAGCCCGCGCCCGACATCGGCTGGGTCGCATGGCTTGGCGCCGCCGCCGATCCCGCGACAAATCCGGCGCGGCCGTTCTATCTGCGGGCGCCCGACGCAAAGCCGCCCGCACAACTGCCGCTTGCAGCACAAGCCGCAAGCTCACGATGAAATGGTTGTCGGAATGGTGGCGCGGCGGTACGGCCGTCGTCGAGCCGGCTGTCGCGCGCGACGTCGCACGGCTTGCGCAACTCCACGGCGCCTCCTTCGCGCGCGGTTGGGGCGAAGGCGAGTTCGAGAGCATGCTCAGCGAGCGCAACACGCTGGTGCACCGGTTGCGGCTCGGCCGCAAGACCGTGGGCTTCGCGGTGTCGCGGATCGGCGCAGACGAAGCAGAGATTCTCTCGATCGCGGTCGATCAGGCCCATCGCGGCCGCGGCCTCTCTCGCACGCTGCTGATGACCCATCTCGGCCACCTGGCAGGACGCGGCGTGCGCACAATATTTCTTGAGGTCGAGGAAAATAACCAGCCGGCGCGGCGGCTCTACGACCGAGCCGGATTCATGGTGGTCGGACGCCGCGAACGCTACTATAAGCAGCCGAACGGGGAACAATTGAACGCACTTCTGATGCGACGTGACTTGTCGTAACATTGATGGCAGAAAGCGCCCCGTCAGGCGGACATCACATGACTGGTCTTAAACCTTCCCCCGCTTCCAAGGCGTCCGGCATCGAGGCGCGCTGTGCCGCCACAGGCATGCGCATGACCGAGCAGCGTCGTGTCATCGCCCGCGTGCTCGCGGAGGCGGTCGATCATCCCGATGTGGAGGAACTATATCGCCGCTGTGTCGCGGTCGACGACAAGATCTCGATCTCGACCGTGTATCGGACCGTCAAGCTGTTCGAAGATGCGGGCATCATCGAGCGCCATGATTTCCGCGAAGGCCGCGCGCGCTACGAGCAGATGCGCGACAGCCATCACGACCACCTCATCAACCTGCGCGACGGCAAGGTGATCGAGTTCACCTCCGAGGAGATCGAGAAGCTCCAGGCGGAGATCGCCCGCAAGCTCGGCTACAAGCTGGTCGATCATCGGCTCGAACTCTATTGCGTCCCGCTCGACGACGACAAACCCACAAGTTAAGTGGCGATCGATCTCGTCATCTTCGATTGCGACGGCGTGCTCGTGGACAGCGAGGTGATCTCCTGTCGCGCGCATGCAGATGTGCTGTCGAGGCACGGCTATCCGATCACATCGGAGCAGGTGCTGGTCCGCTTCCTCGGCGTATCCGAGAAAGATGCACGGCGAATGGTCGAACAGGAGATCGGCCGCAATCTTCCCGATGATCTCGAAAGCCAAGTGAATGCTGCGACGCTGCAATTTTATGCCAGCGATTTGCAGCCGATCACCCATGTGGCCGCAGCGATTGGCGCAATCGATTTGCCCAAATGCGTTGCGTCGAGCGGCACGCCGGAGAAGATCCATCATGGCCTGACCTGCGCCGGTCTCTACGATCTGCTTGCGCCGAACATCTTTTCCGCGAGCCAGGTCGCGCGCGGCAAGCCCGCGCCCGATCTTTTTCTGTTCGCCGCCGCGCAGATGAAAGTCGCGCCGGAGCGGTGCCTCGTGATCGAGGACAGCGTCCCCGGGGTGACCGGCGCGCATGCCGCCGGGATGACCGTGCTGGGCTTTCACGGTGGCAGCCATTGCCCGCCGGGCCACGCTGAAAGGCTCCGGGCCGCCGGGGCCGGATTGACGTTCGACGATATGCGGCAATTGCCGGAGCTGGTCCGGCGGGTCGCGGCGGACACCCTGGCGGGCTGATTCAGGGTATTTTCTGAGTGCAGCTGGCGGCTGCCGGGACACGCACACGCCCGGAATCCCGAGGTTTTGGCGGGATTCCGCACTTCCCGCCAGCGCTCGCCCCGGAATGACAGCCCAAAGGGCGCCAATCGCTGGATTTTCGCCTCCCCAGCCTATATCTGAGGGCGGTCCTCCACCTCAATTCCGGATTCCATGACGCCGCCGCGCAAGCTGCACATCAAATCATATGGCTGCCAGATGAACGTCTACGATGCCCAGCGCATGGTGGACACGCTGGCCCCGGAAGGATTCGTGGAGACGGCCAGCGCTGATGACGCCGACCTCGTCATCCTCAACACCTGCCATATCCGCGAGAAGGCCTCGGAAAAGGTCTATTCGGAGCTCGGCCGCCTGCGCGTCGCCAAGGACGCCGCCGCGCGCGACGGGCGTACCATGCAGATCGCGGTCGCAGGCTGCGTGGCACAGGCCGAGGGCGAGGAGATCGTGCGCCGTGCACCCGCGGTCGACGTCGTGGTGGGACCGCAGAGCTATCATCATTTGCCGCAGCTGTTGAAGCGCGCCGGCAATGAAGGCCGCGCCATCGAGACCGAATTCCCGGCTCAGGACAAGTTCGGCTTCCTGGCCCAGCCCAAGCCCGGCGCGATCCGCGCCCGCGGCATTTCCGCTTTCGTCACGGTGCAGGAAGGCTGCGACAAGTTCTGCACCTTCTGCGTCGTGCCTTACACGCGTGGCTCGGAAGTCTCGCGGCCGGTGACAAAGATCGTCGACGACGTGAAGCGGCTCACCGAGAACGGCGTGCGCGAGCTCACGCTGATCGGACAGAACGTCAACGCCTATCACGGCGAGGGACCGGACGGAAAAAGCTGGCCGCTCGGCAGGCTGCTGGAGCACCTCGCGGCGCTCCCGGGCGTCGCGCGGCTGCGTTATTCGACCAGCCATCCGCGCGATGTCGATGACAGTCTGATTGCAGCCCATCGCGATCTCCATGCCTTGATGCCGTTCGTGCACCTGCCGGTGCAGTCGGGCTCGGACCGGATTCTGGCTGCCATGAACCGGAAACATACCGCCGATGATTATCGGCGTGTCGTCGACCGTTTCCGGTCCGCACGCCAAGACATTGCTTTCTCATCAGATTTTATCGTCGGCTTCCCCGGCGAGAGCGAGCAAGATTTTCTCGCGACCCTCGCGCTTGTCACGCAAATCGGCTACGCTGCGGCATATTCGTTCAAATACTCCGCCCGGCCGGGAACGCCGGCCGCGGACATGCAGGAGACGGTGTCCCCCTCCGAGATGGACCAGCGATTGGAGCGGCTCCAGGAACTGATCGACAGCCAGCAATCGGCCTTCAACAAGGCTGCGATTGGCTCAACGGTCGATGTGCTGTTCGAGCGCCCGGCCCGCAAGGACGGCCAGATCGTCGGCCGCACCGCCTTCCTCCAGCCCGCGCATGTGATGGCCTCCCCGGACATCATCGGACAGATCCTGCCGGTCCGGATCGACAGTCTCGAACGCTACAGCTTCCTCGGTGAGCTCGCCATGGCGCACGAGCCCGCTTTATCGCCCATCGCCACTGGAGCCTGAACCCTTGCCCAAAAGCGCATCGGATTCGTCTTCTTCCATCGCTCCCAGCCGCAAATTTGACCGCGACATGCAGGTTCCGCCCGAGACCCAGGTCGTCATCGATTTCGACGACAACCGCGCCGCGTCCGCGCTAGTTGGCCCTTATGGCCAGCATCTGGCACAGATCGAACGGCGGCTTGGCGTCGTCGTCGATTCCAAGGGCAACCACATCACGATTGGCGGCTCGCGCGACGGCTGCGATGCCGCGCGCCGGGTGCTGGAGACGCTCTACGCCCAGGCCGTGAAGGGACAGGATCTCGACCAGGGCGAGGTCGAGGGCGCGATCCGTGCCGTGATCGCGCAGGGCTCGCTGTTCGAGTTCGATGCCAAGTCGGCCAAATCCACCTTCGACAGCATCAATCTGCGCAAGCGCCCGGTGCGTGCGCGCACGGCGGCGCAGGATTCCTATATCCGCGCGCTGAAGCGCCACGAGCTGGTGTTCGGCATCGGCCCCGCCGGCACCGGCAAGACCTGGCTCGCGGTCGCGCATGCCGCGCAGCTATTCGAGCGCAAGGAAGTCGACAAGATCATCCTGTCGCGCCCGGCGGTGGAAGCCGGCGAGCGGCTCGGCTTTTTGCCCGGCGATCTCCGCGAGAAGGTCGATCCTTATCTCCGCCCGATCTACGACGCGCTCTATGACCTGATGGACGCGCGCATTGTCGAGCGCGCGCTGCAGACCGGCGAGATCGAGATCGCGCCACTCGCCTTCATGCGCGGTCGCACGCTGACCAACGCGGCCATCATCCTGGACGAGGCGCAAAACACCACGTCCATGCAGATGAAGATGTTCTTGACCCGCCTTGGCGAGAACAGCCGCATGATCGTCACCGGCGATCCCTCGCAGATCGACTTGCCGAACGGCCAGACCTCGGGCCTCGCCGAGGCGACGCGCCTGCTGAGCGGCGTCGAAGGCATTGCGCAAGTTCATTTCAAGGCCGAAGACGTGATCCGCCACGAGCTCGTGGCGCGGATCGTCTCCGCCTACGAAGGGTCGCCGCAGCGGCCGGCCGCCGGTAAATCCTGACGAGACAGCAACCGGACCATATGGGCGCGGACACGGCGCCCCTTCGTTCGGAACAAGGACAATGTCACACCCCAACCTTCCCATCACCGAGGTCCTCGTCGTCGCCGATTGCTGGCAGCGGGAGCCCGAATCCGAAGCCGTGATCCAGCGCGCCGTGGCGGCCGCCGCCGAGAATGTCGACGAAGACGTTGCGGAGGCGGAAGTGGCGGTGATGCTGACCGATGATGCCGGCATCCGCACCCTGAACAGCAACTGGCGCGGCATCGACAAGCCGACCAACGTGCTGTCGTTTCCCGCGCTGCAGCCGGAAGGCGACTGGAAGCCTGGCGATGCGCCGCGCATGCTGGGCGACATCGCGATCGCCTACGAGACCATGCGGCGTGAGGCGGACGAGGAACAAAAGCCGTTCGATCATCATTTGAGCCATCTCGCCGTGCACGGTTTCCTGCATCTGGTCGGCTACGACCACGAAAACGAAGACGACGCCGAGGAAATGGAAGCGCTCGAACGAGAGATCCTGGCTCATCTCGGCATTCCCGACCCCTATGCCGACCGCCCAGGGACGCATTGAGATGCCGGATTCGGACCCGACTCACGACAATCCGCGCAACACGGCCAATTTACCGGTCGTGGTGACCTCAGGCGAGGTGATGCGCCCGACCGCGGAGGGCTGGCTGCTGCGTGCCATTCGCAGCCTGTTCGGCTGGAAGGCAGGTTCGGTGCGCGACGACCTCCAGGTCGTGCTCGACGCCACGACGCCCGACGACACCGGCTTCTCGACGGTCGAGCGCACCATGCTGCGCAACATCCTCGGCCTGCACGAGCGTCGCATCGCCGACGTCATGGTGCATCGCGCCGACATCGTCGCGGTCAAGCGCGACATCCCGCTCGGCGAGTTGATGGACCGTTTCGAGAGCGCCGGCCATTCGCGCCTCGTGGTCTACAACGAGACGCTCGACGATCCCGTCGGCATCGTCCATATCCGCGATCTGCTCGCCTTCATGACCGCGCGTGCGCGCGTGTCGGGGGTCACGAAAACCAAGCGCAAGAAACCGCTGCCGGCCGGGCTCGATCTGCGTACGGTCGATCTCGCGCTGCCGCTCGAGGAAGCGCGCATCATCCGCAAGCTGCTCTACGTGCCGCCGTCGATGCGGGCGATCGACCTGCTTGCGCAGATGCAGGCCACCCGCATCCATCTGGCGCTGGTGGTCGACGAATATGGCGGCAGCGACGGCCTGGTCTCGCTCGAGGACATCGTCGAGCAGATCGTCGGCGAGATCGACGACGAGCATGACAGCGACGAGCCGCCCTCGATCGTGCGGTTGCCCGACAACGCCTTCATCGCCGACGCCCGCGCCAGCCTCGACGACGTCCGCACCGTGATCGGCGAGGACTTCGTCACCGGCGAGGCCGGCGAGGAAGTGGAGACGCTGGGCGGCTATCTCGTCAGCTTCGTCGGGCGCCTGCCGGTGCGCGGCGAGGTGATCTCGGGCCCCGGCCATTACGAGATCGAGGTGCTCGATGCCGATCCGCGCCGGGTCAAGCGACTGCGGATCTCGACGCGAAAGGAGCGTCCCGCGCCGCGCACCCAGCGCGAGAGCCGGCGCCGCGAGGCTGCGCCGGATGGCAGCCAGCCGACGGCCAGCGACACGCCCACCCCGCCGCCAAGCGACGGGACCGGTCCGCAGTGAGCCCTTTCCAGCGATTTCGCCAGATCGCGCTTGCCATCATCCTGACCTGGGGATGGAAGCGCGCGCTCGTCGCGATGGCTGCCGGCGCGCTCTCGGTGCTGGCGCTGGCGCCGTTCAACGCCTTCCCGGTACTGTTCATCACCTTCCCGGTGTTGGTCTGGCTGATCGACGGCGCCGGCGCCGGACGATATCGCGGCGTCCCCGCCGCGGCGCTTACCGGCTACTGGTTCGGCCTCGGCTATTTCGTGCCCGGCCTCTACTGGATCGGCTACGCCTTCTTCGTCGACGCCGATGTATTCGCCTGGCTGACGCCGTTCGCCGTGCTGGGCCTGCCGGCCTATCTGTCGATCTTCACGGCAATGGGCTTTGCGCTCGCCCGCCTGCTCTGGACCAAGAACGCGACGCGCGTGCTTGCGCTCGCGGCAAGCCTCACCATCACGGAATGGCTGCGGGGTCATGCGCTGACCGGCTTTCCCTGGAACGCGTTCGGCTATGCGCTGTCCGAGCCGCTGCCGCTGGCACAAACGGCGTCGCTGATCGGCCTGTGGGGCATGACGTTCCTGACGGTTGCGATCTTCGCAAGCCCCGCGGCGCTGATCGACCGCACGCCCGATCGCCGCCTGGCGTGGCGCGCACCGGCCGCGGCCCTGGCGCTCCTGCTGGTCATGAGTATCTTCGGCGCGATCCGCCTGTCGCTGCATCCGACCACGATGGTCGCGGGCCCCAAATTGCGCCTGATGCAGCCGGATCTCCAGCAGGACGCGAAATTCAACTACGCCGCCAAGGCGGAGGTGATGAAGAAATATCTGGCCTTGTCGGACCGCGCCTCCGGACCGCAATCGACCGGCGTGCGCGATGCCACCATCCTGATCTGGCCGGAATCCGCCTTTCCGTTCTTCCTGACTCGCGAAGCCGATGCGATGGCGCAAATCGCGGAGCTTCTGCCCAAGGGCACGGTGCTGATCACGGGCTCTGTCCGCGCGCCCGACCTGCCGCGGGGCACGCCGATCACACGCGCCTATAATTCGATCTACGTGATCGACCACGACGGCAGCGTGCTCTCTATGTACGACAAGCTGCATTTGGTGCCGTTCGGCGAGTTTCTTCCCTACCAGGGCCTGATGGAGAAGCTCGGTTTCGAGCAACTCACGCGTGTGCGCGGCGGCTTCATTGCCGGCACCGTGCGCCATGCGCTGCCGGTCCCCGGCGCGCCGTCCGCGCTGCCGCTGATCTGCTACGAAGCAATCTTTCCCGGCGAGGTGGCCGGACGCAATGAACGTCCGGGCTGGATCGTGAATCTCACCAATGACGGTTGGTTCGGAATTTCGACCGGTCCCTACCAACACCTCGAACAGGCGCGGATGCGCGCGATCGAGCTCGGATTGCCGCTAGTTCGCTCCGCCAATACCGGCGTTTCCGCAGTGATCGATCCGGTGGGACGCATCGTCGCCAGCCTCGGTCTCGGGATCGAAGGCATTTTGGATGCAAATCTGCCCGCCGCGATCCCGCCGACTATCTATGCGCGCGTGGGCGATGTCCCCGCGGCCATGTTTGTCGCGCTCGCCGTGTTTCTGGCGGTCCGCCGACGTGTTGCCAAACGGCGTCCCTGATCACGCAGCCGCGGCCGATAGCTTTTGACAACCGTAGTCCCACGGTTGACAGACTGCACGCGGCCTCCTCATTCTGCACCGGCTGCAAAAGACAGTGGGTATTGCTAAATTTCTCCGCAATGTTTCCCAATAACAGGGTCTGATTTTGACGTTGCTTACACCTCAGGCATTCCTGATTGCGCCGAAGGTGATGTTTGGAGGGCTGAGGAAATGTCGAAAGCGCCCAACCCTGTTGACAAATATGTCGGCAGTCGCGTGCGGATGCGCCGCATCATGTTGGGCATGAGCCAGGAAAAGCTCGGTGAAGCTTTGGGCCTGACTTTCCAACAAGTTCAGAAATACGAGAAGGGCACAAACCGGGTCGGCGCGAGCCGCATCCAGCAAATTGCCGAAATTCTCCAGGTGCCGGTGTCCTTCCTGTTCGAGGGCGGTCCGAGCGGCGTGGCGGGGCCGGACGGCTTCGCAGAAGGCGCATCGCCGTCTTACGTCTCGGATTTCCTCGCGACTTCCGAAGGACTCGCTTTGACCAAGGCGTTCACCCGAATCACCGATTCGAAGATGCGCCGCTCGATCGTCGATCTCGTCGAGCAGATTGCGGCCCGCGAAGGCCCCGACAAGCGCTGACGCGCCATCTCAATCCGATTTGAGACTGCGTCAAATCTGGCCTATGTCGTCATTTGTGGCCGCGCTTTGATGCGCGTCCTCCTTGATGATGCGATTCAAAGGCACAGATGCGCCCATGGCCAGCTCCAATTGGTTCGATTCTCAAACTATTCTCGATGGCATCCGCCGCTGGGTGGAGGTCGAGACGCCAACGGACACGCCTGAACAGGTCAACAAGCTCGTCTCGATGGTCGCGGAGCAATACCGCGATCTCCCTGTTACGCTCGAGCGCATCGCCGGTGTCGATGGTTGCGGCGATCATCTCGTGGCGCGCTCGACCTGGGGCCAGGACCGGCCGGGCATCCTGGTGCTGAGCCACCTCGATACCGTTCACCCCATGGGATTCATCGAGCGCCTGCCGTTCAAGGTCGAAGGCGACAGCGCGTTCGGTCCCGGCATCTACGACATGAAGGGCGGCGCCTACATCGCCCACCACGCCTTTCGCGCGCTTTGCGCCACGGCCGATCGCCGGCCGCTCGGCATCACCCATCTGTTCACTTCGGACGAGGAGATCGGCAGCCCCACCTCTCGCGCACTCATCGAGACCGAAGGGCGCAAGGCGAAGTACGTGCTGGTGACGGAGCCGGCGCGCGAGGGCGGCAAGATCGTCACCGGTCGCAAGGGCGTCGGGCGATTCGAAGTGTTCATCAAGGGCGTGCCCGCGCATGCCGGCACGCGGCCCCAGGATGGCCGCAGCGCGATCCGCGAGCTTGCCAACGTCATCCTGGCGCTGGAGGCGATGAACGATCTGGCGCGCGGCGTCACCGTCAATGTCGGCGTGGTGCGCGGCGGCACGCGGCCCAACGTGACGCCGGAAGAAGCCTATGCTGAAATCGATCTGCGCGTGCCGAGCTTCAAGGACGCGGATGAATTCGTCGGCAAGATCCTCGCTTTGACATCGAAGACAGATGGCGTCACCGTCAAGGTCACGGGCGGGCTCAATCGTCCGCCTTACGAGAAGAGCAATGCAGGCGCTTCGCTGTACGAACATGCAAAGACGGTTGCCACGGAGATCGGCTTCGATCTGGTGGACGTTCACACCGGCGGCGGCTCGGACGGCAATTTCACCGCCGCCCACACCGCGACGCTCGACGGGCTCGGCGTCGACGGCAAGGGCGCGCACACCCATTATGAGCAGCTCTATGTCTCGTCGCTCGCACCGCGCGCGCGGCTGCTCCACCGCCTCTACCAGACGCTACGATGAGTGAGCGCAAATCAGATCCGGATCGCGAGGACAGCGAGCGCGCCTTCTTCGGACGCCGCAAGGGCCACAAGCTCAGGCAGCACCAGGCCGAGCTGATCGATCATCTGCTGCCGCGTCTTGCGCTCGCCATCGACCGCGCAGCACCGGCGGATGCCCGCGAGATCTTCGCCCCCGCAGCCGACGATTTGCGGCTCGAGATCGGCTTCGGCGGCGGCGAGCATCTTGCGGCGGAAGCGCAGACCTTCGCCACAACCGGCTTCATTGGCTGCGAGCCTTACGTCAACGGCATGGCGAAGATCCTCGCGCAGATCGAGGCCGCCGAGATCGGCAACATCCGCCTGTTCGCAGGCGATGCCGCCGAGCTCCTGGCCTGGCTGCCGGAAGCTTCGCTGTCGCGGATTGACCTGATCCATCCCGATCCCTGGCCGAAACGGCGGCACTGGAAGCGGCGCTTCGTCCAGGACCGGACCATCGCCGCGATGGCGCGCGTGCTGAAAGCCGGCGCCGAATTTCGTTTCGTCTGCGACATCGACGATTACTGCGCCTGGACGCTGTCGCATCTGTCGCGCTCGCAGGACTTTGTCTGGCTCGCGGAGCGCGCCGATGATTTTCGCCTGCCGTGGGCCGGATACACGATGACGCGCTACGGCCGAAAGGCCACGCGCGAGGGGCGCAAGGCGGCGTATCTGCGGTTCAGGCGGGTCTAGATCGTCTGCCGGTTGCGCCAGAAATTCACGACGCGCTCGGCGGTCGTCGGCATCAAGCGCGTGAAATTCGCGCGCGCCTGCTCAAGATCGGCATCGGCTGGCGTGCGATTCGGGCCGTGCCACATCAGGATCAGCGCCCGCACCGTCGGCCAGCTGACATTCAGCACACGCCCCAGAACCAGGATTGGATCGTAGCGGTCGCCCGTGATCAGGCGGTCGAGGACCGAGAGGCGGACTCCGGACATCGCCGAGAGCGAAGCGATCGCCTCCTCGTATTTGTAGGCCTTCGCGAAGCCAAACAGCGCGCTCTCGCCAAGATGGCCCCCGCGATGCAAGGCCAGCACCGTACGTTGCGCTCCCGAGAAATCGCGACGCGGGCCCGGCGGCAGCGTGGCTTCCTCGATGGCCGCCATGGCGCGCGTGATCTCGACCTGGCGCACGGGATTGACCACGCTCGAGAGGCGACGGCGGATGACGTCGAGCGTACCGTCGAGAAGCTGTTTCAGGTTCTCACCCGAAAGATCGCTGCGCTGGCCGATCCTGAGCGTCAGCACGCCATCCTGCGCGGCACGCTTGATCAGCTCCGAATAGCTGCCAAGCGAGAACACCGCGCCGGCATTGCCCGCGGCGCGGCGCACCACGTCGCGATCGCCGCGCTCGACCAGCACGTCGGTGATGACAGCCGACAGCGTGGGGCGTTCGCTCATCGCCAGCAGATGTCCCTGGCCCTTCAGTCGCGCGATTTCGACGAGAGCGGCGTCGTCGAGCACGGGCGAATGGCGCAGCACGGGGCCCGCCACCGCGATTTCGTTTTCGCGCGCGAGCTCGCTCACGAGACGCCGCGGCGCGTTGTTCAGGCGCGAGAAGCGTTCGGCGAGATCGACGCGCGAGGCGAGCTCGGCATGCGGGACGAGATCGATCAGCAGATTGTCGAAGAGATCGATGACATCGGGACGGAGGTTCTCGGCGTCCTGAAAGAACAGTTGGGAAATGGCATGCGCGATCTCGCCGCGACGCCGCGGGTCGCCGCGTTTGACGATATCGTCCAGTCCGGGAATGAGCGACGTGGCAACGGTCATGAAAACGCAAACTCGTAGGGGGCACGCCGCGGGTACGCCCTGGTCCAAGCCGCCCCACAATCAGGGAATCTAGGCCTTGGAGGTGAAGGAAGCGTTGCGCCAGCGGGCCGCACAGCGGGCGCAAAAAGCCTCGCGCGCCGTGCAATGGGCCTTGTCCGAGAGGGCGGAAAGGGCTATATCACCGGCAATTCATCTTCTCATACGATCCGCGTAGTGAGAGTGGGCCCGAAAGGACCCGCTCTTTTTTATTACCTGAACGCGGCCTGGTGGAAGATGTGCGGCCCGCCGATCTGTCGGGAGAGTTCCGAAGCGGGCTTGAAAGCTTAACCAAGCCTTAACCATACCGAGCGCCTTGACCTCTGACATGACCGAACCGAACCCTGGTTCCACGGATGCCGAATTGCTGGCCGAGCCGAGGCTCGTGGTCGAGCCGGGCGTCGCGGCGCGGGTGTCCGCGGTCGCGGGGCCGGTGCTCGAAGGCATGGGCTACCGCCTGGTGCGGATCCGCATTTCCGGGGAATCCGGCTGCACCGTGCAGGTTATGGCAGAGCGGCCGGACGGCTCGATGCAGATCGAGGATTGCGAGGCGATCTCGCGGGCACTGTCGCCCGTGCTCGACGTCGCCGATCCCGTCGATCGCGCCTATCGGCTGGAAATCTCCTCACCGGGGATCGACCGCCCGCTGGTGCGCCGCTCCGATTTCGAGCGTTATGCCGGCCATCTGGTGAAGGTCGAAATGGCTGTCGCCCATGAGGGGCGGAAGCGGTTCCGCGGCACGATCGGCCCCGTCGAAGGCGACCGCGTGCATCTGCATCGCGACGACATCAAGGCGGGCGAGGCTGCCGACGTTCTCCTGACGATGGAAGACATCGCCGAGGCACGGCTGGTGCTGACGGACGAGCTGATCGCGGAATCCATGCGCCGCGGCAAGGCCCAGGCCCGCGAAATGCGCCGCAATCTCGGCCTCGAGCCGCCGGCGGCGCCGCACGCCAGCATCAGCGAAAAAACGACCAAGAACACCAAGCCGACTAAGAAACCGACGCCGGCCGCGACGAAGAAGCCGGCTCCGACCAATACCAAGAAACATCGCCTGGCCGCCGAACGCGCGCGACGGGGCGAAATCGATCCTGACGAAGGAGACTAGCCATGGCAGTCAGCGCCAATCGACTTGAATTGCTTCAGATCGCCGACGCCGTTGCGCGCGAGAAATCGATCGACCGCGGCATCGTCATCGCGGCGATGGAGGATGCCATCGCCAAGGCGGCGCGGGCCCGCTACGGCAGCGAGACCGACGTTCACGCCGAGATCGACCCGAAGAAGGGCGAGCTGCGGCTGTCGCGCCACATGCTGGTGGTCGAGACGGTCGAAAACCATTCCAACCAGATTTCGCTGGTGGATGCGCAGCGCGCCAATCCCGGTGCCCAGGTCGGCGACACCATCGCCGACACCCTGCCGCCGCTGGAATATGGCCGCATCGCCGCGCAATCCGCCAAGCAGGTGATCGTGCAAAAGGTGCGCGAAGCCGAGCGCGACCGGCAATATATGGAATTCAAGGACCGCATCGGCGACATCGTCAACGGCGTCGTCAAGCGCGTCGAATATGGCAGTGTGATCGTCGATCTCGGCCGCGGCGAGGCCATCATCCGCCGCGACGAGATGCTGCCGCGCGAAGTGTTCCGCAACGGCGACCGCGTCCGCGCCTACATCTTCGATGTCCGCCGCGAGACCCGCGGGCCGCAGATCTTCCTCTCCCGCACCCATCCGCAGTTCATGGCAAAGCTGTTCGCGCAGGAAGTGCCCGAGATCTATGACGGCATCGTCGAGATCAAGGCGGTCGCCCGCGATCCCGGCTCGCGCGCAAAAATCGGCGTGATTTCTCGTGATTCCTCGGTCGATCCGGTCGGCGCCTGCGTCGGTATGCGCGGTTCGCGCGTGCAGGCGGTGGTGAACGAATTGCAGGGCGAGAAGATCGACATCATCCCCTGGTCGCCCGACATCGCGACCTTCGTGGTCAACGCGCTGGCGCCGGCCGAAGTCTCCAAGGTCGTCATCGACGAAGACCGCGAGCGCATCGAGGTCGTCGTGCCCGACACCAACAACCAGCTCTCGCTGGCGATCGGCCGCCGCGGCCAGAATGTGCGTCTGGCCTCGCAGCTCACCGGCTGGGACATCGACATCCTGACCGAGCAGGAGGAATCGGAGCGCCGCCAGGCCGACTTCGAGAACTCCACCCGCGTCTTCATGGAATCGCTCAATGTCGACGAAGTGGTCGGCCAGTTGCTGGCGTCCGAAGGCTTCACGTCGGTCGAGGAACTCGCGATGGTGGACGTCAAGGAACTCGCCGGCATCGAAGGTTTCGACGAGGAGACCGCGCAGGAACTCCAGAACCGCGCCCGGGAATATCTCGAACAGCTGGAAGCCGAGCTCGAGGCCAGGCGCAAGGAACTCGGCGTCGAGGACGCCGTGAAGGACGTGCCCGGCGTCACCTCGAAGATGCTGGTGAAGTTCGGCGAGAACGACATCAAGACGGTCGACGACCTCGCCGGTTGCGCCACGGACGATCTGGTCGGCTGGACCGAGCGCAAGGAAGGCGGCGAGCAGACCAAATATCCGGGCGCGCTCGATGGCCTGGAGATCTCCCGTGACGATGCTGAAGCGATGATCATGCAGGCCCGCGTCAAGGCCGGATGGATCACCGAGGCCGATCTCGCCAAGCCTGCTGAAGAGGCCGAGGCGACCGAAGATCAGCCGGCTTAGGGCGAAGGAGGATGTCACCCGGATGCTCGCCGATACTGACCCCGAACTCGACCATGGACCGCGGACCGAAAGGTCCGCGACCGTGCGGATGTGTGCGGTCAGCCGCGAGGTCCGGCCGATCGACGAGCTGATCCGCTTCGTCGTCTCGCCGCAAGGGCACATAGTTCCCGATCTCAAGCGCAAGCTGCCCGGACGCGGCATGTGGGTCACCGCCTCGCGCGAGGTGGTTGCGGAAGCCGTTCGGCGTCACCATTTTACGAAAGCCTTCAAGCGCGAGCTGCGCATCCCTCAGACGTTTCCCGCCGACCTCGAGGCGCTCCTGGTCCGGAGCGTGGTCGAAGCCCTTGGGATTGCGGCCAAGGCGCGCCAGATCGTCGCCGGTTTCGGCAAGGTCGAAAGCGCGCTTCGGGAGGGTACGGTCGAGGTCCTGATCCATGCCAGCGACGGGGCCGCGGACGGAATCCGCAAATTGGACATGCTGGCGCGTCAAAATGAGGGAAATCGCGGCGCCAAGCCGGAGATTCCCGTCGTCACTGCACTAAAATCGACAGAATTGGATTTGGCACTTACCCGGTCAAATGTGATACATGCTGCCCTGCTCGCGGGCCCGGCGAGCAAGTCATTCCTGTCACGTAGCCAGATGCTGGTCCGATACCGGATGGCGGACGCTGACAGGACTGCCGAAAAGCCCGGCCAGGATTTCTGAGAGACAACGACCACCCGATAGCACGGTGCGGCAACGCACAAGACAACAAGATCAGGATTAGGACTGCTTAATGGTTGATACCAAGACCCCTGGCGACAAGAAGCTGAGCGTTCCGAGCAAGACGCTATCGCTCAAGCCGCGCGTCGAAACGGGCACCGTGCGCCAGAGCTTCAGTCATGGCCGTAGCAAGCAGGTCGTGGTCGAGAAGCGTGGCAAGCGCCGTGTCGACGGCAGCCCTGAACCGCAGGTGGCCGAAGTGGCGAAGCCCGCGCCGGCCGCCGCGCCCAAGCCTGCCCCGGCACGCCCCGCGCCGCCGCGCAACGCCGGCTCCGGCGTGGTGCTGCGCACGCTGACCGAGGACGAACGTTCCGCCCGCGCCAGCGCGCTGGCCGATGCCAAGGTGCGCGAAGTCGAAGAGCGCCGCCATGCCGAGGAAGAGGCCCAGCGCCGCGCGGTCCGCGAAAGCGCCGAGCGTGCTGATCGTGAGGCCGCCGAAGCCCGCCGCAAGGCCGAGGAGGAGCGTCACCGTCACGAGGAGGAAGCCAAGCGGAAGGCCGAAACCGAGGCCAAGAAGCGTTTTGGCGAAGGCGAGCAGCCGCAATCTGTGGCGCGCCCTGCAACGGGGACCTCGGCCGCTCCTGCAGCGCGGCCCGGAGCGCCGATGGCGCGACCCGGCACAACCACCACGGCACGCCCGGGAACAACGACCGCGCGACCCGGAACGACCACGCAGCGGCCGGGAGGCCCGGTGGGCCGCGCCCCCGCCGTCGCAGCCGGACCGGACGAGGACGACGGTCCGCGCCAGATCCGTCGCGGCCCCGGCGGCGCTGCGCGGCCTGTGGTCGCTCCCAAGCCCACCCACAAGCCCGGCCCGCAGAAGGAGCGCGGCCGCCTGACGGTCGTCACCGCCTTCAATGCCGACGACGTCCGCGAGCGCTCGATCGCCTCGTTCCGCCGCCGCACCCAGCGCCTGAAGGGCCATGCCGCGAACGAGCCGAAGGAAAAGCTCATCCGCGAGGTGGTCATTCCGGAAGCGATCACCATCCAGGAGCTCGCCAACCGCATGTCGGAGCGCGCGGTGGAAATCATCCGCATGCTGATGAAGCAGGGCGCGATCCACAAGATCACCGACGTGATCGATGCCGACACTGCGCAGCTGATCGCCGAGGAGCTTGGTCACACCGTCAAGCGCGTTGCCGCGTCCGACGTTGAAGAAGGCCTGTTCGACGCCATCGACGATTCGACCGACACCGAGCCGCGCTCGCCGGTGGTGACGGTGATGGGTCACGTCGACCACGGCAAGACCTCGCTGCTCGATGCGCTTCGTCATGCCAACGTGGTCTCCGGCGAAGCCGGCGGCATCACCCAGCATATCGGCGCCTATCAGGTGCTGTCGCCCGAAAGCGGCAAGAAGATCACCTTCATCGACACGCCCGGCCACGCCGCGTTCACCGCGATGCGCGCGCGCGGCGCCAAGGTGACCGACATCGTCGTGCTGGTGGTTGCGGCCGACGACGGCGTGATGCCGCAGACGATCGAAGCCATCAACCACGCCAAGGCGGCGCGGGTGCCGATCATTGTTGCCATCAACAAGATCGACAAGCCCGACGCCAAGCCCGAGCGCGTGCGCACCGAGCTGCTCCAGCACGAGGTGCAGGTCGAATCCTTCGGCGGCGAAGTCGTCGATGTCGAAGTGTCGGCGAAGAACAAGACGAATCTCGACAAGCTGCTCGAGATGATCGCGCTCCAGGCCGACATCCTCGACCTCAAGACCAATTCGGATCGTCCGGCCGAAGGCACCGTGATCGAAGCCAAGCTCGATCGTGGCCGCGGTCCGGTCGCGACCGTTCTGGTCCAGCGCGGCACGCTCCGTGTCGGTGACATCATCGTCGCCGGCGCCGAAATGGGCCGCGTCCGCGCGCTGATCTCGGATCAGGGCGAGACGGTGCAGGAGGCAGGTCCATCCGTGCCGGTCGAGGTGCTCGGCTTCAACGGTCCGCCGGAAGCCGGCGATCGTCTCGCCGTGGTCGAGAACGAAGCCCGCGCCCGCCAGGTCACCAGCTACCGCGCGCACCAGAAGCGCGAGAACGCGGCTGCCTCGATCTCCGGCATGCGCGGCTCGCTCGAGCAGATGATGTCGCAGTTGAAGACGGCGGGCCGCAAGGAATTCCCGCTGATCATCAAGGCCGACGTGCAGGGCTCGCTGGAAGCGATCCTCGGCTCGCTGGAGAAGCTCGGCACCGACGAAGTCGCCGCGCGCATCCTGCATGCGGGTGTCGGCGGCATCTCGGAATCGGACGTGACGCTCGCGGAGGGCTTCAACGCCGCGATCATCGGCTTCTCGGTTCGTGCGAACAAGGAGGCCGCTGCGGCCGCCAAGCGCAACGGCATCGAGATCCGCTACTACAACATCATCTACGACCTCGTGGACGACGTGAAGAAGGCCATGAGCGGCCTGCTCGCGCCGACCCTGCGGGAAACCATGCTCGGCAATGCCGCGATCCTGGAGATCTTCAACATCTCCAAGGTCGGCAAGGTCGCCGGCTGCCGCGTCACCGACGGCACCGTGGAACGCGGCGCCAACGTGCGCCTGATCCGCGACAACGTCGTCGTGCACGAAGGCAAGCTGTCGACGCTGAAGCGCTTCAAGGACGAAGTGAAGGAAGTCCAGTCCGGTCAGGAATGCGGCATGGCCTTCGAGAACTATCACGACATGCGCGCCGGTGACGTCATCGAGTGTTACCGCGTGGAGACGATCCAGCGCTCCCTGTAAGTCCAAATCTTACCGAAGCGCCTGGATCTTTTTTGAACTGAATTGCGGGAGTACGATGGCCGGATTTTTTCCGGCCATCCACCCCTCTTCGTTTCAGCAAGACAAATGACAATGCCCGTGTCCCAAAAGCGGGCATGACGAGGTGATTTTCAGACCATGCCCCGCCATCATCAAAAAAAGAGTTCCGCGTCTGGCGGCTCGCAACGTCAGTTGCGGGTCGGCGAGCAGGTTCGCCATGCGATAGCCGAGATTCTGGCGCAAGGCAGCGTGCATGATGCTGACCTCGAAGGTCACATCATCACCGTGCCGGAGGTGCGGATGTCGCCCGACCTGAAGCTCGCAACAGTCTACGTGATGCCGCTCGGTGGCCGCGACACCGAGATCGTCCTCGCTGCGCTCGAGCGCAACAAGAAATTCCTGCGCGGCGAGGTCGCGCGGCGCGTTAACTTGAAATTTGCACCTGACCTTCGCTTCCGCGTCGACGAACGATTCGACGAAGCGGAACGGATCGAGAAGCTTTTGCGAACACCCGCGGTGCAGAAGGACCTGGAACAGGATCCGGATACGGATCGGGAAGAAGAACGATGACGATGGACCCGGCTCACGGCACGATCGGCGGCGAAGAGGCCGATCAGCTCGACGTGCAGAAGAATAATTTTGCGGACATGAGCGGCAATTCTCAGCCCGCTCAAGAGCCGCGCCGCGTCAACAACGATCCGCGCGCCAACAAGCAGAAGGGCAACCAGCCGCGCCGCGACCGTCGCGACGTCCACGGCTGGGTCGTGCTCGACAAGCCGATCGGCATGACCTCGACGCAGGCCGTTGCCGTGCTCAAGCGCCTGTTCAACGCCAAACGCGCCGGCCATGCCGGCACGCTAGATCCGCTGGCCTCCGGCGGCCTGCCGATCGCGCTCGGCGAGGCCACCAAGACCGTCCCCTTCGTCATGGACGGCCGCAAGCGCTACCGGTTCACGGTGTGCTGGGGCGAGGAGCGCGACACCGACGACATCGAGGGCCGGGCGACCGCAACCTCGGACCAGCGCCCGACTCGGGAGGCCATCGAGGCCCTGCTGCCCCGTTTCACCGGGGTGATCCAGCAGATCCCGCCGCGCTATTCCGCGATCAAGGTCCAGGGCGAGCGCGCCTACGACCTCGCCCGCGACGGCGAGATCGTGGAACTGGCCTCGCGCCCGGTCGAGATTCACCGATTAAGCCTTGTAGATCAACCGGATAGCGACCGGGCCGTGTTCGAGGCCGAGTGCGGCAAGGGCACCTATGTCCGCGCGCTGGCCCGCGATATGGGCCGGATTCTCGGCACTTACGGCCATATCTGCGCACTGCGGCGGACCCTGGTCGGCCCATTTGGCGAGAACGACATGATTCCGCTGGATCAGCTGGAGGCTTTGTGCGATAGAGCCGCGTCCGGCGAGGGTAGCCTCGCCGACGCGCTTATGCCCGTTGAGACCGCGCTGGACGACATCCCGGCACTGGCCGTCACTCGGGCTGATGCGGCAAGGCTCCATCGGGGCCAGGCCGTTTTGTTGCGCGGACGGGATGCGCCCACTTGTAGCGGCACAGTCTATGTCACGGTGGCAGGCCGGCTTCTCGCGCTTGCCGAAGTCGGCAATGGCGAAATCATCCCCAAGCGTGTGTTCAACCTGACCGGCCTGACTGCCAGCGCCGATCGCAACGAGAGAAATTGACGATGTCGATTGCCGCAGAACGCAAAGCGGAAGTCATCAAGACGAATGCCAACAAGGCCGGCGATACCGGCTCGCCAGAGGTTCAGGTCGCGATCCTGTCGGAACGCATCGCCAACCTCACCAACCATTTCAAGACCCACGTGAAGGACAATCATTCGCGTCGCGGTCTCTTGAAGCTGGTCTCGACCCGCCGCTCGCTCCTCGACTATGTGAAGAAGAAGGACGAGGCGCGCTACAAGGCGCTGCTCGAGAAGCACAACATTCGTCGTTAAGAGTTCTTGCGCGCGCCAACCGGCGCGCGTTTTCGCGCGTGATTTCGAACGAAAGCGTTTGTTTAAAGGTTTTTCGTCGAGGCTGCGTGCGCGTCGGATGCGAGCCGTTGACGGCGAGCATCCGGGCATGATGGGCGAACACCGCGCTTCGGTGTTCGCGTTCGTGCCGACTGACAGTCCAGCAGCAATCCGGCGGCTGGGCACAACGGGCAAGGCGCCCGTATGACCCGAAGGGATGGACGCCATCCGAAATCCAAAAACCATGGCAGGATCGCAGGACGCTGATCGCCCGCTTCGATCAACGTCCCGCAATCTTGCGCATGGTTTTTGTTTTTCGACCCGTCCTTCTTTCGAGAACCCATGAAAGAAGACCTCTATGTTCAATAAGCATTCAGTCGAGATCGACTGGGGTGGACGCCCTCTCAAGCTTGAAACCGGCAAGATCGCCCGCCAGGCCGACGGCGCCGTCGTCGCGACCTACGGCGAGACCGTGGTGCTCGCCACCGTCGTTGCCGCGAAGTCACCGCGTGAAGGCGTCGACTTCCTGCCACTGACCGTCGACTACCAGGAGAAGACCTACGCAGCCGGCCGCATTCCCGGTGGCTATTTCAAGCGCGAGGGTCGTCCGACCGAGAAGGAAACGCTGGTCTCCCGCCTGATCGACCGTCCGATCCGTCCGCTGTTCGTCGACGGCTGGCGCAACGAGACCCAGGTGATCGTGACCGTGCTCTCGCACGATATGGAGAACGATCCCGATATCGTCGCGCTGGTGGCCTCATCGGCTGCGCTGACCCTGTCGGGCGCTCCCTTCAAGGGCCCGATCGGCGCCGCGCGCGTCGGCTTCGCCAATGACGAGTTCATCCTCAACCCGACGCTCGACGAGATGGTCGACACTCAGCTCGACCTCGTCGTCGCCGGCACTGCGGACGCCGTGCTGATGGTGGAATCGGAAGCCAAGGAGCTGAACGAAGAGATCATGCTCGGCGCCGTGATGTTCGGTCACCGCCACTTCCAGCCGGTGATCAACGCGATCATCGAGCTCGCCGAAAAGGCCGCGAAGGAGCCGCGCGAGGTCACCGCGATCGACAATTCGGCGCTCGAAAAGGAAATGCTCGGCATGGTCGAGCAGGAACTGCGCGCCGCCTACGCCATTCCGGTCAAGCAGGATCGCTACGCCGCGGTCGGCAAGGTCAAGGAAAAGGTGATCGCGCACTACTTCCCGGAAGGCCAAGAGCCGAAATACGACAAGCTGCGCATCGGCGGCGTGTTCAAGGAGCTCGAAGCCAAGATCGTTCGCTGGAACATTCTCGACACCGGCAAGCGCATCGACGGCCGCGATTCCAAGACCGTGCGCAACATCGTCGCCGAAGTCGGCGTGCTGCCCCGCGCCCACGGTTCGGCGCTGTTCACCCGCGGCGAGACCCAGGCGCTGGTCGTGACCACGCTCGGCACCGGCGAGGACGAGCAGTACATCGACGCGCTGTCGGGAACGTACAAAGAGACGTTCCTGCTGCACTACAATTTCCCTCCCTACTCGGTCGGTGAGACCGGCCGCCTCGGCGGTACCAAGCGCCGCGAGATCGGCCACGGCAAGCTCGCCTGGCGTGCGATCCACCCGGTGCTGCCGCCGCACCACGAATTCCCCTACACCACGCGCGTGGTGTCGGAGATCACCGAATCCAACGGCTCCTCGTCGATGGCATCGGTCTGCGGCGCCTCGCTCGCGCTGATGGACGCCGGCGTGCCGTTGAAGCGGCCGACCGCGGGCATCGCAATGGGCCTGATCCTCGAAGACAAGCGCTTCGCGGTTCTCTCGGACATCCTCGGTGACGAGGACCATCTCGGCGACATGGACTTCAAGGTCGCCGGTACCGAGCAGGGCATCACCTCGCTCCAGATGGACATCAAGATCGAGGGCATCACCGAGGAGATCATGAAGGTCGCGCTCGGTCAGGCTAAGGATGGGCGTATCTACATCCTCGGCGAGATGTCGAAGGCGCTCACCAACGCCCGCGCCGAGCTCGGCGAATACGCGCCGCGCATCGAGACCTTCAAGATCGCCACCGACAAGATCCGCGAAGTGATCGGCACCGGCGGCAAGGTGATCCGCGAGATCGTCGAGAAGACCGGCGCCAAGGTCAACATCGAGGACGACGGCACCGTGAAGGTCGCCTCCAGCGACGGCGAGGCGATGAAGGCCGCGATCAAGTGGATCAAGTCGATCGCCTCCGATCCGGAAGTCGGCCAGATCTATGACGGCACCGTCGTCAAGGTGATGGAGTTCGGCGCTTTCGTGAACTTCTTCGGCTCCAAGGACGGCCTTGTCCACATCAGCCAGCTCGCCTCGGCGCGAGTGCAGAAGACCTCCGACGTCGTCAAGGAAGGCGACAAGGTCAAGGTCAAGCTGCTCGGCTTCGACGACCGCGGCAAGACCCGCCTGTCGATGAAGGTGGTCGACCAGGAGACCGGCGAAGACCTCGAGGGCAAGGGCGAGAGCCAGCAGCCCGCGCGCGAAGCGGCCGGCGAGTAAATCTCGCTACCTGCCAGAAACACGAAGGGCGGCCTCGCGGCCGCCCTTTTTGTTTGTCGCTTGCCGAACTTTGGAATCAGGCCGCGATGTCGTAGCGATCGAGGTTCATCACCTTGGTCCAGGCCTTGGCGAAGTCCTTGACGAACTGCTCTTTGGAATCCGACGTGGCATAGACCTCTGCGTAGGCGCGAAGCTGCGAGTGTGCGCCGAAGATCAGGTCGACGCGCGTGCCGGTCCACTTGACCGCGTTGGTCTTGCGGTCGCGGGCCTCATAGGTGCCGTCGGTGCCGGCCGGCGTCCACTGCGTGCTCATGTCGAGCAGGTTGACGAAGAAGTCGTTGCTCAGCGTTCCCACCTTCGAGGTGAGGACGCCGTTCTTCGAACCGTTCGCATTGGCACCGAGCACGCGCAGACCGCCGACGAGCACCGTCATCTCCGGGCCGGTAAGCCGGAGCAGCTGCGCACGATCGACCAGAGCCTCCTCGGGCATCATGAACTGCTGCCGCTTGCCGATGAAGTTGCGGAAGCCATCGGCCCGCGGCTCCAGCGGAGCAAACGAAGCGGCGTCGGTCTGCTCCTGCGAGGCATCCATGCGGCCCGGCGTGAAGCCGACCTTGACGTCGACGCCGGCATCCTTGGCGGCCTTCTCGACCGCGGCGGTGCCGCCGAGCACGATGAGGTCCGCCAGCGAGACCTTCTTCGCACCGGATGACGCGTTGAAGTCCTTCTGGATCGCTTCGAGCTTGCCCAGGACCTTCGAGAGCTGAGCCGGCTCGTTCACTTCCCAATCCTTCTGCGGGGCGAGGCGGATACGCGCGCCGTTGGCGCCGCCGCGCTTGTCCGAGCCGCGGAACGTCGAGGCCGACGCCCAGGCGGTCGAGACCAGCTCCGAGACCGACAGACCCGAGGCCAGGATCTTGGTCTTCAGCGAGGCGATATCCTGCTCGCTGGCCAGCTCGTGATTCACAGCAGGGATCGGATCCTGCCAGATCAGGGTTTCCTTCGGCACCAGCGGACCGAGATAGCGCACCACCGGACCCATGTCGCGATGGGTGAGCTTGAACCAGGCACGGGCGAAGGCGTCCGCGAACTGATCGGGATTCTCGAGGAAGCGGCGCGAGATCTTCTCATAGGCCGGATCCATACGCAGCGAGAGGTCGGTCGTCAGCATCGTCGGCCGATGCTTCTTGGACTTGTCGAAGGCATCGGGAATGATCGCCTCGGCGCCCTTGGCCGTCCACTGCTGCGCACCGCCCGGGCTCTTAGTCAGCTCCCATTCGTACTTGAACAGGTTCTCGAAGAAGTTGTTGCTCCACTTCGTCGGCGTCGTGGTCCAGGTCACCTCGAGACCGCTGGTGATGGAATCGCCGCCAATGCCCGACGCGTGCTTGCTCTTCCAGCCGAGGCCCTGATCTTCGAGCGCGCCCGCTTCCGGCTCCGGTCCGACCAGCGACGGATCGCCGGCGCCGTGGGTCTTGCCGAAGGTGTGGCCGCCGGCGATCAGTGCGACGGTTTCCTCGTCGTTCATCGCCATGCGGAAAAAGGTCTCGCGAATGTCCTTGGCCGCGGCGATCGGATCCGGCTTGCCGTTCGGGCCTTCCGGATTGACGTAGATGAGGCCCATCTGCACCGCGCCGAGCGGCTCGGCGAGCTGGCGTTCGCCGCTGTAGCGCTCATCGCCCAGCCAGGTGCCTTCCGGACCCCAATAGAGCTCTTCCGGCTCCCAGACGTCGACGCGGCCGCCGGCAAAGCCAAAGGTCTTGAAGCCCATCGACTCCAGCGCGACGTTGCCCGCCAGCACCATCAGATCGGCCCAGGAAATCTTGCGGCCGTATTTCTGCTTGATCGGCCAGAGCAGACGGCGTGCCTTGTCGAGATTTGCGTTATCGGGCCAGCTGTTGAGCGGCGCGAAACGCTGCTGTCCGGCGCCGGCGCCACCGCGACCGTCGGTGGTGCGGTAGGTGCCCGCGCTGTGCCAGGCCATGCGGATCATGAGGCCGCCGTAGTGACCGAAGTCGGCGGGCCACCATTCCTGCGATTCCGTCATCAGAGCGGTCAGGTCCTTGATGACCGCGTTCAGGTCGAGCGACTTGAATTCCTTGGCGTAGTCGAAGTCCTTGTCCATCGGGTCGGACTTGGCGGAATTCTTGTGCAGCATCTCGATGCTGAGCTGGGTCGGCCACCAATCGCGGTTCGCCGGCACACGTTTTCCACCCGAAAACGGGCACTTTGAAGTGTCGTCCATGAATACCTCCTCTGGTGGCGTCGAACTCGCGCCTTTGACCAGGTAGAAACACTCTAAGCTTCACGTTCGATCAGGGGAAGTTGACTTTAATGATCGCAGCGATAAGATTTTCTGATGCTAAACCTCACGCTGCGCCAGCTCCGGTATTTCGACGCCCTGGCCCGTCACAGTCATTTCGGCCGCGCGGCTGAGTCCTGCTCGATCTCGCAGCCTGCCCTGTCGATGCAGATCAAGGAGCTGGAGGAGGCGCTCGGCGGTCTGCTGCTGGAGCGCAGCGCCCGGCAGGTGGCGCTGACCCGATTTGGCGAGGAGCTCGCGCAGCGCGTCCGCGACATCTTGCGCTCGGTCGACGAGCTCGGCGATTTCGCCCGCGCCTCGCAGGACCGGTTCTCCGGACGGCTGCGCATCGGCATGATTCCGACGATCGCGCCCTATCTGCTGCCGACGATCACCAAGAATCTGACGCGCATGCATCCGGAGCTCGACATCCGCGTGCGCGAGACGATGACGCCGCGGCTGATTCAGGAACTGGTGGAGGGTCGGCTCGATACCGCCATCGTGGCGCTGCCGGTGTCCGAGCCCTCGCTCACCGAGGTCGCCCTGTTCGAGGAAAAATTCCTGCTGGTGCGGCCGAGTGCGGATGAGGGAACGCCGGCACCGTCGCGGGAGACGATGCGCGAGATGCGGCTGCTGTTGCTCGAAGAGGGGCACTGCTTCCGCGATCAGGCGCTGTCATTCTGCAACATGCAATCGGCGCCGCCACGCGAGATGCTGGATGCCAATTCGCTGTCGACGCTGGTCCAGATGGTCAGCGCCGGCATCGGCGTCACGTTGATCCCCGAGATGGCGGTGTCAGTTGAGACGCGATCGGCCTCGGTCTCGCTCGCGCGCTTCCGCGACCCGCAGCCGTCGCGCACCATCGGCATGGTCTGGCGCAAGACCAGCCCGCTGGCGCGGCAACTCCTGCAAATCTCCGAGGTGGTGTGCCTGTCGGCGGGCAAGGTGCGCGCACGTCCATCCGTGCGCAGCAAGCCAACCTGAGGCCTCGATGTCGCATCCCATCATTCGCCCAGCCCGCGCGGACGAATACGACGAGATCGGCCGTATCTGGATGGAGAGCTGGGTCTCGACCGGCCTCGGCGAGACGAGCGACTTCCTGCTGGCAAACCTGCGTGCACGGATCCGGCGCGAGACCGAGGACGGCTGGAGCCTGTTCGTCGCCGACGACGACGGCACGATCGCCGCGATGCTGGCGCTGCATTTGCCAAAACTCTATCTCGACATGCTGTTCGTCGCGCCCGCCTATCAGGGCCAATCGCTCGGCCGCCAATTGCTTGGCTTCACGCGCACACAAATGCCCGACGAGATGTCTCTGCGCTGCATCCGCGAGAACGAAAAAGCCTGGCGCTGGTACGAGCGCGAGGGCTTTGTGTTCGAGAAAGAAGAGGTCGAGCCGTCGAACGGATTCATGATGAAGTATTATCGGTGGCGGCGGCAGCGACCCGCCGGATAGGCAGTGGTCGCCTGGTGCAGCTTGCGGTTGTCACGGTTCCAATTTACTGTGGCGTATCCGCCGTCCTCCTGCCCCTGATCTCCCGGAATCGATGCTTCGAATTGCTGTCTCGCTGATCGCGTTGCTGTCCCTGCTCACCACGGCAGCCGCGCAAACCCCTCCCGCAACCACCGCGCCTCCCGCTCAGACGGCGGCGCCAGCCAAGAAGGCAGTCAAGAAGGCGGCGCCGAAGGCCAAACCGGCTGCACAACAGCCAGTTGCGGCGGAGAGCGGCCCCTGTCAGATCGGCGTCATTTCCGCGATCGGAGACCAGTTCTCGGTGCAACATGTCGGCCTCACGATGTTCGGCAACGAGTATATGGAGGCGCCGATCGAGACGTGGGGTATCGATGATCTGTTCGTCGCGAGGGTTCGCGCCACGGCTCCCGGCACGGCTGTCCGAAAGGTCGCTTACGCAAGCGGAGCCTTCAGGCCGTACTATCATCCGGAAGCGAAACTGTTCCGCAATGACCGCGACGACCTGACGGCGCTGGTGCGGCAGATCGCCGGAGCTGCAAATTGCGAACGCTACGTCGTAGCCACGAAAGCCCGCGTTTCGGTGGATGGCACCAATCAATCAATCGAGGGCCTCGGGGTCTACAAGAATTGGGCGAGCCCTTCCGGGCGCGGCGTCGTGGTTTCCTATTTCCGCATAAACGTTTTTGACGGACGGACTTTCGACATCCATCGGGCGCCTACCCGCAGCTTCGGCGATGTGATTGCTTCGAGTTTCTCCAACAAGAACGACAATATGCAAATCCTCAACAATCTCGAATTTCCCAAGACCCCTGAACAGGTGACCAGCAGTGCATTGCTGCGTGACAGCACACGCAGCCTGCTCACGGCCCAGCTGGACAGGTATCTACCCGCGTATATCAAGGGCGAGTAAGCGCCTTTGCCGAGGGGACGCGACAAAGACTATCGCTCGTCCGCTTCCTGCGGCTGGGCTGCATTTGACGTTTTGGCCCGGCTCGTCGTCCTTGCGGCCGTCGCGTGGTGCTTTTCGACATCTGCTTGGGCGCAGACCAAATTGGTACCACCAGGGGCGGAAACGGCAGGATCAGCCGTCAAGCAAAGCAACAACAAGACGACCACGCGGCGTGAAGCGACGGGCAAACCCGCTCCCGTGGTCGGCGGCCCGTGCGACTTCGGTGTCGTCGTCACCACCGGCGATGAGTTCACCGTGCTGACGACCGGCCTGACCGTATTTCAGCACAAGAAGACGGTCGTCCCGATCCCGGGCTGGGGACTCAATGATCTGATCTTCGCGCGGATTCGCGCCACGATCCCTGCCGGCGTGTCCGTTCTGAGAATCCCCTACAACCCGGCGAAATTTCCTCCCCGCGATGAGTCCAAGGACACATTGAAGGACAGGTTGTTCCGCGATCTCAATGCGGAGCTGGCCCAATACATGCGCGACGTCGTGAAAGGAACGAATTGCCGGCACTACATCCAGATCCTCAATTCAATCAGCCCTTTCGGGTCATCCAACTATACGGTCCGCGGCTTCGGCATCCTCAACCATGATGTGGTGCTCGGGCGTCGCATCTATCTCTACGCCCTGGCGTTTGTCCGCATCTTCGATGGGCGCGACTTCTCCGTTGTCAGACAGAGTTCTGCGCTGATCAACACGCATCATTCCCTTATGGTGCAGAGGCTCCTGGGCGTGCAAATCGGCGGCCCCTATCGCGAACTACCCGCAGAATCGTTTCCAACCCGCCCTGAAGATGCCGCCGACAATCCCGCACTGCGCGACGACGTGCGTGCCATGCTGACGGAAAGCCTCGACAAGACGCTGCCGCTGCTGATCGGGGTTCAACGAGCGGCGCGCAACAGCGACGCGCGCTGATCGACACGTCCTTCGCAGCAGGAACTGGTCTCGATTATTGAGAAATCGTGGGCACGTCGCTTGCGCGCCTTTGCCCACTCTACGAGAGCTAATCCTGCGCCTTCAAATCGTCCGGCCGCGGCATCAGGACGGTGTTGTAGCCGGAATCGACATAGTGGATCTCGCCGGTCACGCCGCCGGAGAGATCCGACAACAGATACAGCGCCGAGCCGCCGAGCTCGTCGAGCGTCACGCCCCGGCGGAGCGGCGAATGTTTTTGCATGAAGGCGAACATCGCGCGCGCCTCGCCGATGCCGGAGCCGGCGAGCGTGCGGATCGGGCCGGCGGAGATCGCGTTGACGCGGATGCCGCGCGGTCCGAAATCCGAGGCGAGATAGCGCACCGAGGCTTCCAGCGCCGCCTTGGCCACGCCCATCACGTTGTAGTTCGGCATCGCGCGTTCCGAGGCGCCGAAGGTCAGCGTGATCATGCTGCCGCCCTCCGTCATCAGCTCGGCGGCGCGTTTTGCCACTTCCGTGAAGGAGAAGCAGGAGATCACCATGGTGCGCGAAAAATTCTCGCGGCTGGTGTCGGCGTAGCGACCCTTGAGCTCGTTCTTGTCGGCGAAGCCGATCGCGTGGATCACGAAATCCAGCCGGCCCCACTTTTCGCGCAAGGCCGTGAATGTGGCGTCGACGCTGGCGATGTCCTCGACGTCGCAGGGCAGCACCATGTCGACGCCAAGCTGCTCCGCCAGCGGCTTAACACGCTTGCCCAGCGCCTCGCCCTGGAAGGTGAAGGCAAGCTCGGCGCCGTGGGCATGCAGCGTCTTCGCCATGCCCCAGGCGATCGAATGATCATTGGCGATGCCCATGATCAGACCGCGCTTGCCTTTCATTAAACCTTCCATTGCCTGATAGCTCCCATTATTCCGGCGTCATCGCCCGCCTTGCGCGCACTTGCGCACTGGGGCAGGCGATCCAGTATTTCGAGGCGATTACTGCAAATCGAGAAGTTGCGGCGTGCTGGATGCCCGCCTTCGCGGGGCATGACAGCGTGCCAAAATTACGCATCCAGCCGGCTGAACACCAGCGTGGCGTTGGTGCCGCCGAAGCCGAAGGAGTTCGACAGCACGGTGCCGATTTTGACGTTGTCGATGCGCTTGCGCACGATCGGCATGTCGGCGAACACGGGGTCGAGCTCCTGGATGTGGGCGCTCTCGCAGATGAAACCATTGTTCATCATCAGCAGCGAATAGATCGCTTCCTGCACGCCGGTTGCGCCCAGGGAGTGACCGGTCAGCGCCTTGGTCGCCGAGATCGGCGGGCACTTCTCGCCGCTTCCGAACACCCTGCGGAGTGCGTCGATCTCCGGCGGATCGCCGGCCGGGGTCGATGTCGCGTGCGGATTGATGTAGTCGACCTTGGTCTTCACGGTCGACATCGCCATGCGCATGCAGCGCTCGGCGCCCTCACCTGATGGTGCGACCATGTCGTAGCCGTCGGACGTCGCGCCATAGCCGACGATCTCGCCGTAAATGCGTGCGCCCCGCGCCTTGGCATGCTCGAGCTCTTCCAGCACCAGCACGCCGGCTCCGCCGGCAATCACGAAGCCGTCGCGGTTGACGTCGTAGGGACGGGAGGCCGTCGCAGGCGTGTCGTTGTACTTCGAGGACATCGCGCCCATGGCGTCGAACAGCACCGACAGCGACCAGTCCAGCTCCTCGCAGCCGCCGGCGAAGATGACGTCCTGCTTGCCGATCTGGATCGTTTCATAGGCATTGCCGACGCAATGGTTCGACGTCGCGCAGGCCGACGAGATAGAATAGTTCACGCCCTTGATCTTGAACCAGGTCGCAAGCGTTGCGGAGGCCGTGGAGGACATCGCCTTCGGCACTGCAAACGGCCCGACACGCTTCGGTCCCTTGGTGCGGGTGATGTCGGCGGCTTCGACGATGGTGCGCGCCGACGGACCGCCGGAGCCCATGATGATGCCGGTGCGAATATTGGAAATTTCGTCGGGCGAAAGACCGGAATCCTGGATCGCCTGTTCCATCGCGACGTGATTCCACGCCGCGCCCTGACCGAGGAAACGCATGGCGCGGCGGTCGACCACCGTCGAAGGATCGAGCGTCGGCGCACCCTGCACCTGGGAGCGGAAGCCGAGCTCGGCATATTTTTCAGCCCGCGAAATGCCCGACTTCGCCTCGTGAAGGCTCGCAAGCACCTCCTGGGTGTTGTTTCCGATGGAGGAGACAATGCCCATCCCGGTGACCACAACCCGCCTCATGACAGCCTCGCCTCAATCGTTGTCTTCGTGGTGATGCGCTCAGCCCAGGCTCGTGCCCTGCTTGAACAGGCCGACCTTCAAATCCTTTGCGCGATAGATAATCTGGTCATCCACCGAAAGCCATCCGTCGGCGATACCGAGCACCAGCTTTGAACGCATCACGCGCTTGATATCGATGTTGTACACAACCTTGCGGGCCTCCGGCAGCACCTGGCCGCTGAACTTCAGCTCGTTCAGGCCAAGCGCGCGACCGCGACCTTCACCGCCGCTCCAGCCCAGATAAAAGCCGACCATTTGCCACAGCGCATCGAGCCCGAGGCAGCCGGGCATCACCGGATCGTTCTTGAAGTGGCAGCCGAAGAACCAGAGGTCGGGCTTCACGTCGAGCTCGGCGCGCACCACCCCCTTGCCGAATTCGCCGCCGGTCTCGCTGATGTCCGTGATGCGGTCGAACATCAGCATCGGCGGCAGCGGCAATTGCGCATTGCCAGGGCCGAACATCTCGCCGCGGGCACATGCCAGCAGATCTTCATATTCGTAACCGTTGCGCCTGTTCAGCATGCGGAAGCCTTTGTGTTCAAACCCCGATTGAGCGGCGTTTCCGGCGAAAATGGGCCCCATCCTGTTCGAAAGGCGACATCTGTTGCCATTGTCAGACGAGAATACCGAAGGACCCTGGATGGATAGCGAGCGGCCCTCAATGCCGGGTCGCGCCAAAATGGGTTAAGCGGAACCGCGGGCTCTCTAACACAGGCCATTTCGGGTAGCAAAGCGCTCTCATGAAGGTAAAATGACGGGCCGCCACCCCGGTTCCCTGCCTGATTAGAACCGCTCTAGTTGCGAGAAACTTGCATCTGCATCTATCTCTCCATATATGTTGGGCAACGACAGTGTTCACGCGTGCCCGAAGCTGGAAATGAACGAAAATAACGCGCCCCATCGCGACGAAGAGGCCCATGCGGCGGCTCTTATGTCCGGCCGCCAGCCGGCGTTGACCGGCTGCCCGTGGCACGACGTCAACGAAATGCTCCAGTCCGCAGGGCTTCGCCCCACGCGCCAGCGCATGGCGCTCGGCTGGCTCCTGTTCGGCAAGGGTGCACGTCACCTCACGGCTGAAATGCTTTACGAGGAAGCGACGCTGGCCAAGGTGCCGGTCTCGCTGGCGACCGTCTACAACACGCTGAACCAGCTCACCGATGCCGGTCTGCTGCGTCAGGTCAGCGTCGACGGCACCAAGACCTATTTCGACACCAACGTCACGACCCACCATCACTACTACCTCGAGAACAGCCATGAGCTGGTCGACATCGAGGATCCGCATCTGGCGCTGTCCAAGATGCCTGAGGTGCCCGCGGGTTACGAGATCGCCCGCATCGACATGGTCGTACGGTTGCGCAAGAAGCGCTGAGATCTATCCTGAACTGCTGATTTGATCGTCATGGCCGGGCTTGTCCCGGCTATCCACGTTATTCGGTCAGGCGTCGAAAAATGCGTGGATGCCCGGGCATGACGGTGGAGCAACAGTTCCGCTCCCTCCCAGATCAATTCACCTGCTCGTCCGAGTAGACGCCCCAGAGGCGCTCCTGCTGGATCCAGCCGTCAAAGCCGTTACCGCTGACGCGGCACCAGTTTGCAGTGCACTTCTTCACCTGGGTGACGACACCGGCCTGGAGCCTGGCCGCAACCGCGCTCTCGGGATCGGCGCGGTCGTAGATCGGCGCGAGCTCGTCCTTGTGCTTCATGGTGACGACAGCAGTACGGCGGCCCGACAGCAGCGAGTGATAGACCCAACCCTCGGCGCCCTCGGAATCGCGGACCCGGCGCCAGTTCTCGAACTCGGCGGTGATTTCGACCGGCAGGCCGGAACGGGTGTAGACCCAGGCGACGTCGTTGTCCTTGGTCGGGCCGGCGCGGACGTTGACGTGATCCGATTTCAGGCTGACGTAGCGCGGCACCGGGAGGCCTGAGGCCGTCTGAGGGGTGTTGTCCTTTGCCGAATGCCCGGGACTGACCGAAGCGCTCAACCAGGTGCAAACGAGCGCCATCACCGAACAAAAACGCCCCAACGCCATCAACCCGTCTCCTGTCGAAGGTCCGGCCGAGCCGGTCCCTCGCCCTAAATTCCCAAACCAGGCCGCTGTCGCCCCTGACCCCGCCCCACGCGGGTGTTCCCGAGCCCTTTACCCGTGGTTCTTGTCTTGGCCCGGCCTTCTGCTAGAGAGGACGGACATCTGAACAACCGGTTTGTCCCGATTTTCCGGCCGGAAATGTCGGGAGAGCTTGAAGGAAACGCCGGGGACGACACGGCAAGCGCAGTGTCGAACAACCGGGTTAATGAGGCCTCAACGGCCGGCCTTTGGCGACAGAGGCGGCTCGCAACGCCTCATGAGGGCAGGACATGTCGGTGAAGAAAAAGCCCCTCGTCGTGGTGACGCGCAAGCTTCCGGATTCGATCGAGACCCGGATGCGCGAGCTGTTCGACGCGCGGATCAATCTCGACGACACGCCGATGTCGCCCGAGCAGATCGCGGAAGCCGCCCGTACCGCCGACGTGCTGGTCCCAACCGTGACCGACCACATCTCCGCCGACATCGTCAACCAGCCCGACTGCAGGTTGAAACTGATCGCGAATTTCGGCAACGGCGTCGACAACATCGATGTCGAGGCCGCGCATGCCCGCGGCATCACCGTCACCAACACGCCGAAAGTTCTGACCGAAGACACCGCCGACATGACCATGGCGCTGATCCTCGCCGTGCCCAGGCGGATGATCGAAGGCGCCTCGATCCTGACGGAAGGAAAACCCTGGCCGGGCTGGTCGCCGACCTGGATGCTCGGCCATCGCATCGGCGGAAAGCGCCTTGGCATCATCGGCATGGGCCGCATCGGCCAGGCGGTCGCACGCCGCGCCCGCGCCTTCGGCTTGCAGATCCACTACCACAATCGTCGGCCGGTGGCGCCGAAGATCGCCGAAGAGCTGGGCGCGACCTATTGGGAAAGCCTCGACCAGATGCTGGCACGGATGGACATCATCTCGGTGAACTGTCCGCACACGCCGGCGACCTACCATCTGCTGTCGGCGCGCCGGCTGAAGCTTATTCGCAAGGACGCCTACATCGTCAACACCGCGCGCGGCGGGGTCACCGACGAGGACACGCTGATCAAGCTGATCGAAGGCGGCGAGATCGGCGGCGCCGGCCTCGATGTCTATGAGCACGAGCCCGCGGTGAACCCGAAGCTGGTGCGGCTCGCCAAGGCCGGCAAGGTGACGTTGCTGCCGCATATGGGCTCGGCCACGATCGAGGGCCGCGTCGAGATGGGCGAGAAGGTGATCATCAACATCCGAACCTTCCTCGATGCGCACAAGCCGCCGGATCGCGTGCTGCCGAGCATGCTGTGAGGTCTATTTGCTGCGTGTTTCGCGCTTGCGCCAGTCGGCAACGAAATCGATAAAGGCCCGCAGCGCCGGCGGCGTTTGTCGCCGGCTTGGATAGTACAGGAACGGCCCGGGAAACGGCTCGCACCAATCCTGAATCAGACTGACGAGCGCGCCGGACTTCAGGGCTTCGCCGACATAACCATCAAGCGTCGCCCAGATGCCGGCGCCGTCGAGCGCGGCGCGCATGGAAAGGCCCATGTTGGTCGAGATCAGCTTTGCCGGCGGATCGACCTTCACCAGCTGGCCGGCCTTCTCGAACTCCCAATCGTGCATGACACCGCTGGAGTAGCGGGCGCGGATGCAATTATGGTCGAGCAGATCCTTCGGATGCTCCGGCTTGCCGCGGCGCGCGAGGTAATCGGGCGAAGCGACTACGACATAGCTCTGCGGGCCGCTGAGCGAGATCGCGACCATGTCCTGCGCGAGATGCTCGCCATAACGTACGCCGGCATCGAAGCCCGCGCTGACGATATCGACAAACCCGCTCTCGGAAACGATCTCGAGGTCGACCTGCGGATAGGCCTTAAGGAACGGCCCGATCATGGGGGCCAGCACGAGATCGACCGCGGGTGGCGGCGCGTTAATGCGCAGCCGGCCCGAGGCCATCTCGCGCAGGCCCCGGACCTGATCGAGGGCCTCGCCGACATCGCGCAGCGCCGGAGCCACGCGCGACAGCAGCAGCTCGCCCGCCTCGGTCAGGGCGACGCTGCGGGTGGTGCGGTTCATCAGGCGGACGCCGAGGCGCTCCTCCAGGTCCCGCAATCGCTGGCTAAGGCTCGACACCGACACGCGAATATCGATCGCCGCGCGCCGGAAATTGCGGGTGCGGGCGACCGCCATGAAGACGTCGAGATCACGCAGGTCGGGCTCAGCCATTGTTCGTTAATGTGAACAAGCCATTCTCGATTGTCCAGCTTATCGGCGCAATCGATCAAGCGCATATCAGGCCTCGTCACGCGGCGCAGTCAGCGCCTTTTCGAGGAGAGCCATCATGGAACAGCGCAAACTCGGTTCGACCGGTCCCACCGTCTCCGCTCTCGGTCTCGGGTGCATGGGCATGTCCGAGGTCTACGGCCCCGCCGATCGCGGCGAGAGCATCGCCACGATCCACGCCGCACTGGATGCCGGCATTACCCTGGTCGACACCGGCGATTTCTACGCCATGGGCCACAATGAAATGCTGGTGCGCGAAGCGCTCAAGGAGGTGCCGCGCGACAAGGTGCAGATCAGTGTCAAGTTCGGTGCGCTGCGCGGTCCTGCCGGCGAATTCACCGGCATGGACACGAGGCCGGCCGCAACGAGGAACTTCCTAGCCTATTCGCTGCAGCGGCTCGGCACCGACTACATCGACGTCTACCGTCCGGCGCGGCTCGATCCCAACATTCCGATCGAGGAGACCATCGGCGGCATCGCCGATCTCGTGAAGGCCGGCTACATCAAACATATCGGCCTGTCCGAGGTCGGCTCCGCCACCATCCGCCGCGCGCATGCCGTGCACCCGATCGCCGATCTCCAGATCGAATATTCGCTGATCGAGCGTGGCATCGAACGCGACATCCTGACGACCTGCCGCGAGCTCGGCATCGGCATCACGGCTTACGGCGTGTTGGCGCGCGGCCTCATCAGCGGCCATTGGTCGAAGGACTCCGGCAAGACAGGCAAGGACTACCGGCTGATGACGCCGCGCTTCCAGGGATCGAATCTCGATGCCAATCTCGCATTGGTGGAGCAGCTGCGCGCCATCTCCGCTGAGATTGGCGCGACGCCGGCACAGGTCGCGATCGCCTGGGTGGCGGCGCAAGGCAAGCAGATCGTGCCGCTGGTCGGCGCCCGCACCCGCAACCGCCTCACCGAAGCACTCGGCGCGGCCAAGGTCACGCTGACGCCGGCTCATCTCGCCGTGCTGGCAACGGCCTTCCCGCCCGATGTCGCTGCCGGCACGCGTTACGCCGCTGAGCAGATGGCGCATCTCGACAGCGAGAAGCCGGCCACAGCATAACGTCTGCAATCAAGTGCGATGGGCGCTGAGATCGGTGATCACAGGCCCATCGCCATTGAGCGGATTGGCGGGATCGCGCGCGTAACGCAGCGTCTCGAAGCGCATCGCGCGCGCATCGATCATCAGGAGGCGGCCGACGAGGCCGTCGCCAAAGCCGACGATCTCGCGGATCGCCTCCAGCGCCATCATCGAGCCCATCACGCCCGCGAGCGCGCCCATGACGCCGGCTTCCGCGCACGCCGGCACGGTCCCGGGCGGCGGCGCTTCCGGGAATAGGCAGCGATAGGTCGGATTGAATTCGCCCTGCTCGTTTGTCTCATGCGCGCGGATGGTGGTCAGCGAGCCATCGAAGGTGCCGAGCGCCGCCGTGATCAGCGGCCTCTTGGCGAAGAAGCAGGCGTCCGAGGCCAGATAGCGGGTCGAGAAATTGTCGGAGCCGTCGAGCACGAGGTCATAGTCCCCGATCAGCGACAGCGCATTGTCGGCATTGAGCCAGGTGGCGTGACCGACGAAGCGGACATGCGGGTTGAGCGCCGAGATCCGTTCGGCCGCGCTCTCGACCTTGTGCCGGCCGATATCGGGCGTGGTGTGAATGACCTGGCGCTGGAGGTTCGACAGCGACACCACGTCGTCATCGACCACGCCGAGCGTACCGATGCCGGCGGCCGCCAGATACATCAAAGCGGGCGCACCGAGCCCGCCGGCGCCGATCACCAGCACGGAGGCCCGCTTCAGCGCAGCCTGGCCGGGGCCACCGACATCGCGCAGCACGATATGGCGGGCATAACGTTCGAGTTCGTCCGGGCTCAGCATCGTTATCCTTCCAGATCCTCTCCTCATGGTGAGGAGGCGCGAAGCGCCGTCTCGAACCATGCAGGCCCCGCTGCGGCTGCACGGCCTTCATCCTTCGAGACGCCGCTTACGCGGCTCCTCAGGATGAGGAGCTAGACCTCTCCTGCCGGTCTGAACCACCGCAACATTGTTCGCGACCAACGAGATGTGCTTCAATGGCATTGCGTTCAATGGGCGGGCTGGATTTGTCATGAGATCGATGCTTGCGGCAACACTGATGTTTGCGGCTGCGACAGGCGCGAACGCCCAGATGACGACACCGCAGCTTCCCGGCACCAAGCCGAAGCCGGTCCAGACCGTTCCGATCCGGCCTCCTGCATTGCAGACGCCGGCTGCGACGGCCGATGCCATGGCGCAGGCGGAGCGGCTGTCGCTGCAGTCCGACCTCGCCTGGGTCGGCCAGTATAACGGCGCCATCACCGGCGACGTCAGCGCGCGCCTGGTCGAGGCCATCAAGGAGTATCAGAAGGCCAAGGGCGGCAAGGCGACCGGCGTGCTCAATCCGCAGGAACGCGCAGCGCTCGCCGAGACCGCGCGCCGCAAACAGGACAGCGTCGGCTGGAAGATCGTGACGGAAATGACCAGCGGCGCGCGGCTCGGCATTCCCTCAAAGCTGGTGCCGCAGCAGGCGACCGACGCCAACGGCTCGAAATGGACCTCGCCCACTGGCACGGTGCAGGTTCTGCTCAGCCGCCGCAAGGAGGCGAACCCGACCACAGCCAAGCTTGCCGAAGCGGAGAAGAAAGAGCCGGGTCGCAAGGTCGACTACACCGTGGTAAAGCCCGACTTCTTCGTGCTGTCGGGTCTGCAGGGCCTGAAGAAATTCTATTTGCGCGGCACCTCCAGGGGTGACGAGGTCCGCATCATGACGATCCTCTACGATCAGGCGACCGAGAACACGGTCGAGCCGGTCGTGATCGCGATGTCGAGCGCCTTCAACGCGTTTCCGTCGGGGCCACAGGCGGGGCCGCCGCCACGCAAGACCGTCGAATATGGCACCGGCATTGTCGTCAGCGACGATGGCGCGATCCTCACGGACCGCCTCGTCACTGATAGCTGCCTCGCGATCACGATCGCCGGCTATGGCAGCGCCGACCGTCTCGCCGAGGACCGGGAACACGACCTCGCGCTGCTGCATATTTACGGCGCCCGCGGCCTGGAGCCCCTCAACCTCGCGGCCGGCGCAGCGAAGACGAGTGTCGATGTCATCGGTATCGCGGATCCGCAGAGCCAGGGCGGAGCCGCGGGTGTGTCGAGCCTCAAGGCTACGCTGGCATCCGTCGGTGGTGGCGATTCCCCACTCTCACCGCCACCGTCTGTCGGCTTCTCCGGCAGCCCCGCCATCGACGGCGACGGCAAGTTCGCCGGCATCGCACTATTGAAGCCGGCGATGGTTGCGGGCCCCGCGACGTCGGTGCCGGCGTCGCAGGCGGTGATGGTCTCCGCGGAGACGGTGCGCGATTTCCTGAAGGCGAACGGTGTCGCGGCGAACGGAACGTCCACAGATGCGAAAGCCGCTGTCGTGCGCGTGATCTGCGTGCGCAAGTAGCTCTCGTGTCCCGGGCGCGGTGCGGCATGAAATGCGCGCCGCTGAAGAAGCGCTGCGCTGCGTCCGGGGCATGAGACCTAGCTCAGCCTGAACCTGATCCCGGCCTTCGCAAGACCACCCGAGATCCCGACCGGCGTGCCGTCCGCACGCCAGCAAGCGGCGCCACTCATGGTGCCGTCGTCGTGGAAGGCGATACCATTCATGCCGCCGGCGACTGCCGCGACAGGCTGCACCTTGTGGCCGAGCTCCGCGAGCTTCGCGCGCACGCTCTCCGGCACCCTCTGCTCGACCTCAAGCGCATTGCCTTCGGTCCAGACCCGCGGCGCCTCGACTGCTTCCTGCAAGCTCATACCGTGGTCGATCAGATTGAGCAGCGCCTGCATCGCGCTCGGGAAGATTCGTTTTCCGCCGGGCAAGCCGAGCGCATAGCGCAACTTTCCATCACGGAGTGCCATCATCGGCGACATCGAGGTCGTCACCCGCTTGCCCGGCGCCAGCGACAGGGCGTGGCCTGGACGCGGATCGAACAGGTTCATGTAGTTGTTGGCGATGGCGCCCAGGCCCGGGATCATGATCTTGGCGCCGAACAGATTGTTGATGGTCTGCGTGGTCGCAACCACGTTGCCGAACGCATCCGCCGCCGTCATGTGCGTGGTGTGAGCGCCTTCAAGCTGCGACACGCCGGCGCCCCAGCTCTGCGCCCGTGCCGGATCGATCGCAGCGCGGCGCTCCTCGGCGTAGGCCTTCGAGGTCAGCCGCTCCACGGGGACGCCGACATAATCAGGATCGCCGCTGGCCGCGGCGCGGTCGGCGAATGCGATCTTCAGGACCTCGGCAAGATAGTGGATGGTCTCGGGCGTACCGAAGCCGAGGCCTTGGATGTCGTAGCCTTCCAGGATGTTCAGCATCTGTGCGATATGCACGCCGGAAGCCGCGGGCGGCGGCGGGCCAAAGATAGTCCAGCCGCGGTAATCGGCGCGGATCGGCTGCCGTTCGACGGTCTTGTAGCTGGTGAGATCGTTGCGCCGGATGAAGCCGCCGGCCTTTTCCATATAGTCGACCAGGATATCGCCAAGCGGCCCCTCATAGAGCGCCTTTTCGCCGTGGTCGGCGATATGCCGCAACGTCTCGGCATACTCGGCCTGTACCACGCGCTCGCCGACCTTGAGCGGCTCGCCGTCTGGCAGATAGATCGCCGCGATCGGCTTGTCCTTGCGCATCTCGGCGGCGCTCTCGGTGATGCATTCGTGCAGATAGGGTGTCGTCGCATAGCCGCGCGCGGCGTGCTTGATCGCGGGCTGCATGACGTCGGCAAGGCTCATGGTGCCGAAGCAGCGCAGCGTCTCGCACCAGGCTTTCAGCGAGCCCGGCGTGGCGACCGCCTTTGGTCCGTTGAGATTTTCATTGCCGACGGTGTCGAACACATCATGCGCGGAACCCGGCGTGGGGGTGTAGCTGGTGTCAAGCACCGCCGCGGGCACGGTGCTCTGTCCGTCGATGAAACGGTGGCTGCCGTCGGCGAGCCGGATGTGCGCCATGCCACCGCCGATGATGCCCACCATCATCGGCTCGACCACGGTCAGCGTGAACAGGGTCGCTATCGCGGCGTCGATGGCGTTGCCGCCGGCGGCCAGCATCTCCGCGCCGGCGCTGGAGGCCAGTGGATGGTTGCTGACCACCATGCCGCGGCTCGATACCGCCGGCATCTTCTGGCATTCGAAATTCGTCGCCGTCCGGTCGCGCCAGTTTCCGCCCATGCCGCTTGTCCTTATTATTCACGGCTGCAAGCACAGCACACGGACGAGTACGGGTCCAGTAATGGTACGGATTCGTTGGCATTCCCGATTCCGCCATCATCGTGACTGCTGATTCGGACCTCCGCGATCCCCTTTGGATCGGGCCGGCACGTCCTGAGCGAGAAGAGCTCAGCATCGAGATCGATGCACGTTCGCGTGGCGTTTCCCGAGACCCAAGCACTCCAAAGGATTGATCTTCAATGCACACGATCGCACTGGCCACCCAAAAGGGTGGCAGCGGCAAGAGCACGCTCGCCATCGGCCTCGCGCTGGCAGCCAAGCAGGCCGGCTTCACCGTTCGCCTGATCGAAACCGACCCGCAGGGCACACTGTCGAACTGGCAGCGCCGCCGCACCACCGATGATCTCGTCGTCGAGCCGATCTATCACGCCGCCGATATCGAGCCGCGCCTGAAGATGCTCGCCGACGGCGGTCTCCAGATTGCGATCGTCGATACCGCCGCCGGCCTCAGCGCCGCGACCACCGCCGCGATCCGCCATTCCGACCTCTGCCTGATCCCGGCACGCCCGAGCGTCGCCGACATCGAAGCGACCGTTTCGACGCTGAGCGTCGCGCGCGCCTGGAAGCGGCCTTACAGCTTCGTGCTGAACCAAACCCCGATCCGCGGCCAGCGCATCGACAACGCCGCCAACACGCTCGCCGAGGAAGCAGCGCTTGATCTCGCCGAGGTGCTCGCGCGTCCCCTGATCGTGATGCGCAACGATCACCAGGACTCGCTCGCCAGCGGCCTTGCGGTGAGCGAATTCGCGCCGAACGGCAAGTCGACCGAGGAGATCCGCGGCCTCTGGCATTGGATTGAGACCCGGCTCGAGCTCGACGTCACGACCAATGTCTTGATCGACCAGGTCATCGCGGCCGCGGACGGAATGTTGCACGTCGCCGCCGAGCTGGCCGCCGATGAAACTACGATACTGGCGTCCTGAGCGGGGGTATCGCTCGGATGGCAGCCGGACCTTCACCATCCGGAAGGGCCTTAGCGACGAAGCAATCCGGCCACCAGCCCGGCCGGATTGCTTCGCTTCGCGTTTTTGGGAAACTCTATCTCCGCTGTCATTGCGAGGAGCTTTGCGACGAAGCAATCCAGACTGCTTCGTTGGAAAGCTTCTGGATTGCTTCGCTGCGCTCGCAATGACGGTCGTGGTGGGCTCGTCACCGCCGCTGAACTTACGACCTCTCGGATACGAGCCTGATTTTCACTTCTGACATTTCGGACACCAGAAGGTCGACCGGCCGTTCTGCGTAAAACGCTTGACGATGCCGCCACATCGCGGCGAGGTGCATTTCTCGCCCTCGCGATCGTAGACCTTGAACGAGTGCTGGAAATAGCCGAGCTCGCCCGAGGTCTGGCGATGATCGCGCAAGCTGGAGCCGCCGGCCTTGATGGCGTCGTTCAGCACGGTGTGGATCGCGCCGACCAATCGCTTTGCATGGTCGGTCGGCTCGCCCCCGGCAACGCCCTTGCGTTGTCCGGCCTTGGTCGACAACGTCGCGGCGATCCGGCGCGGCGACAGATGCGAACGATGCAGGGCTTCGCAGACATAGATATTGCCGAGCCCGGCGACCACGCGCTGATCGAGCATCGCGGCTTTCAGGCTCGTGGTCTTGCCGGCGCAGGATCGCGCCAGCATCGCGGCGTCAAATTCGTTGCCAAGCGGCTCGGGCCCGAGCCCGCGCAGCAGCGGCTCCTCGTCGAGCGCGCTGCGCGCGATCACTTTCATGTAACCGAAGCGGCGCGGATCGTTGAAGATGATGTCGGCGCCGGAGGACATCCGAAACAGCACGTGATCGTGCGCGGAGTCCTTGGCTCGCGGATAGTGAAACTCGCCCGGCGCCGCCTCGTTGTCCGGCTTGATGACGCGAAACGAACCCGACATGCCCAGATGCATCAACAGCACGTCGCCGGAGGTGAGATCGGCCATGAGATATTTTGCACGGCGGCCGAGCCCCGTGACGACCTGCCCCTTCAGTCGGGCCACGAAGTCCGGCTGGAAAGGAAAGCGCAAATCAGGCCTGCGGGTCTCCGCGACCAGGATTTTCGCACCCTCCATGACAGGCTGAAGGCCGCGGCGGACGGTCTCGACTTCGGGCAATTCGGGCATGGTCAGGCATTCACCTTATGAGAGCGGTGTGATAGCGCCATTGCGGCGGGCGCGCTATGGTCCGCCTCGTGGAGTAGAGTAATGGATCGGCCGGGCGAAACCACGCATTTTGGCTTCAGGGACGTCCCCCTGGGCGACAAGCAGACGCTGGTGAACGATGTGTTTCACAGCGTGGCGTCGCGCTATGATTTGATGAACGATTTGATGTCCGGTGGCCTGCATCGGGTCTGGAAGGACATCATGATCACCGCGCTCGACCCGCCGCGAGGCGACCGGCGGTTCGCGCTGCTCGACGTTGCCGGCGGCACCGGCGACATCTCGTTCCGCGCCGCCAAGGCCGCAGGCCCCGGCTTCCATGCCACCGTCTGCGACATCAATTCCGGGATGCTGGAGGTAGGCCGCGAGCGCGCCGCAAAGCGGCATCTCAAGACCCAGGTCGATTTCGTCGAGGGCAATGCGGAAGCGCTCTCCTTCGCCGACCGCAGCTTCGACGCATATACGATCGCTTTCGGCATTCGCAACGTGCCTCGGATCGATCTCGCGCTGGCCGAGGCCTATCGCGTGCTCAAGCCAGGCAGCCGCTTCCTCTGTCTGGAATTCTCCACCGTCGAGATGCCCGGACTCGATCGTCTTTATGACCTGTTCTCGTTCAAGGTCATCCCGCCGCTCGGCCGCATGATCACGGGTGACGCCGAGTCCTACCAATATTTGGTCGAGTCGATCCGCAAGTTCCCAAGACCCAACGCCTTCGCCGATATGATCCGTAATGCCGGCTTCGCCCGCGTGAACTGGCAGATATTGTCCGGCGGCATCGTCGCACTGCATTCGGGCTGGCGTTTGTGATCTCTGCCATAACCCATAGTGCGCGCCTGATGCGCGCCGCGTTCGTATTCGCGCGCGAGGGCGTGTTCGGCGCCGTCGATCCCAGCCTGGTGCCGCCGCCCGGACAGCTCGCGCTGAAGCTTGCGCGCATCGTCGAACGGGGCGGCCCTAAGGACGGGCCTCGGCTGTCGCGCGCGCTGACCCGGATGGGCCCGGCCTATCTCAAGCTCGGGCAATTTCTGGCGACGCGCCCCGATGTGGTCGGCGTTGCCATGGCGCGCGATCTGGAAAGCCTGCAGGATCGCCTGCCGCCGTTTTCGCAAGTCGAAGCGGAAGCCGTGATCGCGACGTCGCTGGAGCGTCCGCTGACGGACGTATTCGCGAGCCTCAGTGCGCCGGTCGCAGCGGCCTCGATCGCACAGGTGCATCGCGGCGAAGTCTTGCGCGATGGCATCCGCAAGGCGGTCGCCGTGAAAGTGCTGCGCCCCAACGTGGCCGCACGCTTCCGCCGCGACCTCTCCGACTTCTTCTTCGTCGCATACAAGGCCGAGTCCTATTCGTCCGAGGCGCGGCGCCTGCGTCTCATCGAGGTCATCAACACCATGTCGCGCTCGGTCGCGATGGAGATGGACCTGCGCCTCGAGGCCGCGGCGCTGTCGGAGATGGCGGAGAACACGCGCGACGATCCTGATTTCCGCGTACCGACCGTGGACTGGGACCGCACCACGCACAACGTGCTGACGATGGAGTGGATCGACGGCATCGCGCTGAACGATCACAAGCGCCTGGCCGAGTCGCAGGTCGACCTGCCCGATCTCGGCCGCAAGGTGATTCAGAGTTTCCTGCGCCACGCGCTGCGCGACGGCTTCTTCCACGCCGACATGCATCCGGGCAATCTGTTCCTGGATGACGCCGGTCGCCTCGTCGCGGTTGATTTCGGCATCATGGGCCGGCTCGGCATGAAGGAGCGGCGCTTCCTTGCCGAAATCCTGCTCGGCTTCATCACCCGCGACTATCGTCGTGTCGCGGAAGTGCATTTCGAGGCAGGCTACGTCCCGGCGCATCACTCGGTCGAGAACTTCGCGCAAGCGATCCGCGCCATCGGCGAGCCCATTCATAACCGCACGGCGGAAGAGATCTCGATGGCGCGGCTGCTGACGCTGCTGCTCGAGGTCACCGGCCTGTTCGACATGACCACGCGGCCCGAGCTGATCCTGCTCCAGAAAACAATGGTGGTGGTCGAGGGCGTGGCACGCGGCTTCGATCCCAAGCTCGACATCTGGAAGGTCGCCGACCCCGTGGTGCGGGAATGGATCGAGCGCAATCTCGGTCCGATCGGCCGGGTCCAGGGCGCGATCTCCGGCACCGGCGATCTCGCGCGCATCCTGATGCGCCTGCCTGATATCGCCGCGCGCTCGGTTACGGTGCTCGAACAGCTGGAGACCATGACCCGGGAGGGCATCCGGCTGTCGCCGGAGAGCATCGCGGCGATGGGCCGCAGCGAAGGCCGCAAGAACCGTTGGCGCACCGTGGCGCTCTGGATCATCGCCGCGACCTTCATCGGCATCCTGATCGCCGTCCGGAATCTTTGATTGCAGTGCAATCATGCGAATGATAGCATCGCCATCATTTGTGCTGGAGGGGTGTCATGGCGAGCCTGACCATTCGCAAGCTCGATGAAGGCATCAAAACTTACCTTAGGCTGCGCTCGGCCAGGAACCGCAGGTCGGTCGAGGAAGAGGTCCGGGTCATCCTCGGCGAGCTGATCGAGGGCCGCGAGGAGCCCCTGACGCCGTTCACGGCGCCGCCCGCGGCTTCCGCCACCCCCACGCCCCAGCGCAGCGGCGCCCTCCCCGAGGCCAACGTCACCCTGATCATCGGCGGCGGGATCGCGGCCTACAAATCGCTCGACCTGATCCGCAGGCTCAAGGAGCGGCGGATCGAGGTCCGCTGCGTGCTGACCAAGGCGGCGCAACAATTCGTCACGGCATTGGCCGTGAGCGCGCTCTCGCATGAGCGCGTCCACACCGACCTGTTCGATCCCGAGAGCGAGTTCGACGCCGGTCATATCCGGCTGGCGCGCGAGTGCGACCTGATCGTGGTGGCGCCTGCGACCGCGGATTTGATGGCCAAGATGGCCAACGGCCATGCCGACGATCTCGCCAGCGCCATCCTGCTTGCGACCAACCGCAAGGTCCTGCTCGCGCCGGCGATGAACCCGCTGATGTGGAACAACGCGGCGACGCGGCGCAACGTCGCGCAACTTCAACGCGACGGCGTGATGCTGATCGGGCCGAATTCCGGCGAGATGGCGGAAGCCGGTGAAGCCGGCATCGGTCGCATGTCCGAGGCGATCGAAATTGCGGCTGCCACCGAGCGACTGCTGCGGCCGCCGTTGCCGCGCCCCCTCGCCGGCAAGCGCGTGCTGATCACGGCTGGTCCGACCCACGAGCCGATCGATCCGGTGCGCTACATCGCCAACCGATCCTCCGGTAAGCAGGGCTTTGCGATCGCCGCCGCGGCACAGGCCGCGGGCGCCGAGGTAATCCTGGTCAGCGGCCCGGTCGATCTCAGCGATCCCCAGGGCGTGACAGTCAAGCATGTGGAATCGGCACGGCAGATGCTGGAGCAGGTGCAGGCCGCGCTCCCCGCTGACATCGCGATCTTCGCCGCCGCCGTCGCCGACTGGCGGGTCGCCAATGAAGGCGAGCAGAAGCTGAAGAAGACTTCGGCCGGCATGCCGCCGCTCCAGCTGGTCGAAAACCCCGACATCCTCGCGACGATCTCCAAGCTGACCGACCAGCGGCCGCCACTGGTGATCGGCTTTGCCGCCGAGACCGAGCACCTCATCGACAACGCCAAGTCGAAGCTTGCCCGCAAGGGCTGCGACTGGATTGTCGCCAACGACGTCTCCCCCGCAACCGGGGTGATGGGCGGAGACCGCAACACCGTGCACCTCATCAGCAAGAGCGGTGAGAAGAACGATGAGAAGGATGGCGACATTGCAGTTGATTCCTGGCCGGCGATGACCAAGGAACAGGTCGCCATTCGATTGGTCGCGCATATCGCAAAGAGCGTGACCGGCAAATCCCGGGAGCCCGCATCTTGAGCACCAAAGTCACCGTCGAACTGCAACGCCTGCCCCATGCGGAGGGGCTGCCGCTGCCGGCCTATCAGACCAATGATGCCGCCGGTCTCGACCTGATGGCGGCGGTGCCCGAGAACGAGCCGCTGACGCTCGCGTCCGGCCAATACGCGCTGGTGCCGACGGGACTCGCGATCGCGTTGCCGCCCGGCTACGAGGCGCAGGTGCGGCCGCGCTCCGGGCTTGCGGCCAAGCACGGCGTCACCGTGCTGAACTCACCGGGCACGATCGACGCGGACTATCGCGGCGAGATCAAGGTGATCCTGATCAACCACGGCCAGACCGCCTTCGTGGTCAAGCGCGGCGAGCGCATCGCGCAGATGGTGATTGCGCCAATGGTGCAGGCCGCGCTGGTTCCCGTGTCGACATTGTCCGCGACCGATCGCGGGACCAGCGGATTCGGCTCGACCGGCCGCTAACACACCGAATCACCCGAGGAATTACGCGAATTGGAACACCGCCTTCGGCATTTTTTTGGGACCGCCGTTGCGTTCACGATCTGGACTCTTACCGGTGGAGTCACGGTGAGGGTATTGTCGTTTGATTCGCGCGCGACGGGGGTCGCCGCGCGCAAATTCGTGCGATCTTGGGGCAACTATGTCAGGCGTGATCGTGTCGATGCGTCGGACGCTGCTGTCGTGCACATCGCTGGTGCGCAACGGCTTGTTGGGAAGCGCTCTCGCGGCGCTGCTGCCGGCTGCGCCGGCTGAGGCCGCCGACCTCGTCGACACACTCTCAACGTTGCTGGATTTCAACCGGCAGGAGCTCGCGGTGCTGGCCACCGCGCTGGCCTTGCTCGGCTTCTCGGTGGTCGCCGCGATCCTCCTGATGCGCACGCGCGTGCGCACGGCGAAGAACGAGGCGCGGCTGCGCGCCCGGATCGGGGAACTCCAGCTCCAGGCCGACCGCTTCGGCGCATTGCTGTTCGCCGAGCCGCAGATCCTGATCTCTTGGCCGGCCGGCGACAATCGCGCGCAGATCTCCGGTGACATCTCCATGGTGCTGCCGCGCGACTCCTCTCCGCAGCGCGTGCTCGCGTTTGGAACCTGGTTGCCGCCGGAACCGGCGCTGCAGATGGATCACGCCGTCGATGCGCTGCGCGACCGCGGCGACGGGTTCCAGCTGACGCTCACCACCGCGCATGGCCACACGCTGGAGGCCATCGGCCGCGCCATCGGTGGCCAAGCCATCGTCAGGATTCGCGAACTCTCGGGGCTCCGCCGCGATCTGGCCGAGACCAATCTGCGTTACAAGGCACTTTCCGACGAGACGGAGATGTTGCGCGGCTTCGCGACCGCCGCCCCCTGGCCGATCTGGGCCAAGGGCGAGAACGGCGCGCTGGCTTATGCCAATCCCGCCTATGTCCGTGCGACCGAGGCGGCGAGCATCACCGACGCCCAGGAGCGCAAGCTCGAGCTGCTCGACAGCGCCGACCGCACCGCGATGGAGCGGGGACTGAAGGAAGCGGCCAATTTCACCTCGCGGCTGCCGATCGTGATCGGCGGCGAGCGGCGCATCTATGATGTGCGCGCCGTCAATGTCGGTGGCGGCAATGTCGGCGTTGCCATCGATGCCAGCGAGGCGGATGCCTTGAGCTCGGCGCTGGTGCGGATGGCGGAGGCGCATCGCCGTACGCTGGACCAGCTCTCCTCGGGCGTTGCCGTGTTCGATGGCCAGCGCCGGCTTGCCTTCTACAATGATTCCTACCGCCAGCTGTGGGACCTCGACCGCACCTTTCTCGACGCCAACCCCGATGATTCCAGCGTGCTCGACAAGCTTCGCGCCGCGCGCAAATTGCCGGAGCAGCCGGACTTCCGCGCCTGGAAGGCCAAGCTGCACGAGGCTTATCGGGCGGTCGAGGCCGCCAAGGACACCTGGTATCTGCCCGATGGGCGCGCGCTCTCCGTCGTCACCACGCCGAATCCCGAGGGCGGCGTCACCTATCTGTTCGACGACGTCACCGAGAGCCTGGAGCTCGCCCGCCGCTTCGACGGCATGATCCGGGTCCAGCGTGAGACGCTGGATAGCCTCGCCGAGGGCGTTGCGGTGTTCGGCAGCAATGGCAGGGCGCAGCTGTTCAACCCGGCGTTCGTCCGGATGTGGAAGCTGTCCGCTGACGCCATGCGCGACGAGCCGCACATCCAGACGGTCGAGGGCTGGTGCCATCAGCTGTTCGACGACGCGATCGTTTGGCGGCAGATCCGCGAGGCCGTCACCTCGATCGAGAGCCGCGCCGACATTCCGCTGAAGCTTGAGCGCAAGGACGGCAGCGTGCTCGACGGCATGATCCGGCCGCTGCACGACGGCGCCACGATGCTGACGTTCCAGGACATCACCGACACCGAGAACGTCGAGCGCGCTCTGCGCGAGCGCAACGAGGCGCTGGAGGCGGCCGACCAGATGAAGGTGGATTTCGTCCACCACGTCTCCTACGAGCTGCGCTCGCCGCTCACCACCATCATCGGCTTTGCGCATTTCCTCAGCGATCCCTCGACCGGGCCGCTGACCCCGAAACAGGCCGAATATCTCGACTACGTCACCAAATCGACCAATGCGCTGCTGGCGCTGACCAACAACATCCTGGATCTCGCCACCATCGACGCCGGTGCCATGAAGCTGGAACTCGGCCCGGTCGACGTCAGCAAGACCATCGAGCTCGCCGCCGAGGGTCTTCAGGACCGGCTCGCCACCGACCGCATCCGCCTCAAGGTCGAGATCGCGCCCGATGTCGGCAGCTTCACCGGCGACGAGAAGCGCGTGGTGCAGGTGCTCTATAATCTCCTCGCCAACGCCGTCGGGTTTTCTCCACCGGATTCCACCGTCGGCATCAGCGCCCGCCGCACCGAACGCAGTGTGGTCTTCACTGTGACAGATTCCGGGCCTGGAATACCTGCCGACATGAAGGACAAGGTGTTCAACTGGTTCGAGAGCCGCTCGCAAGGCTCGCGTCATCGCGGCGCCGGGCTCGGCCTGTCGCTGGTGCGCTCCTTCGTCGAGTTGCATGGCGGCAATATCCGGGTGGATTCGATCGTGGGCAGGGGCACGGTCGTGATCTGTGACTTCCCGACCGACCAGGCGGCGCATCGCGACGCCGCCGAATGACTGCGCCAACCACATTCGCCGTCGCGCTCCGCAACGAGACAGCCACTGCGCAACTAGTGGCCGACCTCGCGCTGCTGGTCGGCCCCGGCGATGTCATCACGCTCACCGGCGATCTCGGGGCCGGCAAGACCGCGGCGGCGCGGGCCATGATCCGCTACCTCGCCGGCGACGATGCACTGGAAGTGCCGAGCCCGACCTTCACGCTGGTGCAGGGCTACGAGCTGCCACCGTTCCCGGTGATGCATGCCGACCTCTACCGCGTCGAGGACGAGAGCGAGCTCGAAGAGATCGGGCTGTCGCCGCTGCCGGAAGCAACCCTCGTCCTGATCGAATGGCCGGAGCGCGCGCCGTCGGCGATGCCTCAAGACCGCATCGACATCGCGCTGACGCACCGGCCGGCGCTGGGCTCGAATGCACGCGCCGCCGACATCACCGGCCATGGCAAGGCTGCCGCCATCGTCGCGCGGCTGCAGGCGCTGCGCGAATTCCTCGATGCATCCGGCTACATGGAGGCAACGCGCAAACGCATGGCGGGCGACGCCTCGACGCGCTCCTATGCGCGGCTGCAGCGCGACGACGAGATCGTCATCCTCATGAATTCGCCGCAGCGCCCCGATGGTGCTGCGATGTACAACGGAAAATCCTACAGCGCCGCGGTGCATCTCGCCGAAAACATCAAACCCTTCGTCGCCATCGACGAGGGCCTGCGCGCGCAGGGAATCTCGGCGCCCGCGATCCATCATTCCGACCTCGACCACGGGTTCCTGATCAGCGAAGACTTCGGCACCGAAGGCGTGATCGAGGGCGATCCGCCGCGCCCGATCGCCGAACGCTACGAAGCCGCGGCCGATCTGCTGGCCGTGCTGCACGGCAAGACGCTGCCGCAAACGCTGCCGCTCGGGCGGCAGACCTACGCCATTCCCGTCTTCGATATCGAGGCGCTGCTGATCGAAATCGGCTTGATGCCGGAATGGTACCTGCCTGATCGCAACGCGCCGCTGGACGACGCGAAGCGCGCCGAATTTTTCGCCATGTGGCGCGAGTTGCTGCAGAAGGCGCAGGCCGCGCCGAAGACCTGGATCATCCGCGATTATCACTCGCCGAATCTGATCTGGCTCAGCAATCGCACCGGCATCGAACGCGTCGGCGTGATCGATTTCCAGGACACCGTGCTGGGGCCGCAATCCTACGACGTGGTGTCGCTGCTCCAGGACGCCCGCATCGACGTGCCCGAGGCGATCGAGCTGACGCTGCTGTCGCGCTACATCAAGGCGCGCCGCGCCAGCGAGGCGAGCTTCGATGCGGCCGGCTTCGCCGAGCTCTACGCCATCATGTCGGCGCAGCGGAACACGCGTCTGCTCGGCACCTTTGCCCGCCTCAACCGCCGCGACGGCAAGCCGCATTATCTGCGTCACCAGCCGCGGATCTGGACCTATCTCCAGCGCTCCCTGGCGCATCCCACGCTCGCCCATCTGCGCGACTGGTATCTCGCCAACGTCCCGCCGCCCCAAAGGCAGGCCCAAGGCCCGGCCCAAGGCTGAGGCCCAAGGCGGAAAAGGCTAGTAGGGGCTGAAAAGGCTGATTCAGGGCTCGATTTACCGGCTGTTAGCCAAGACGCCGGTAACCTGGCGGCGGAGCAGCCGGATGATTACGGGGCTGGAGCAGGGCAGATGGCGGTGAAGACGGACCAGCGCGGCAACAGCCGGGTTGTTTTCGAGCGCGGGATCGCGGCCCAGATGATGGGTATCGACGGCACCTGGCGGCGCGATTGCACCATGGAGGACGTCTCCGACAGCGGCGCCAAATTGACCATCGACGGCTCAGTCGAAGGCCTGCATCTGAAGGAGTTTTTTCTGCTGCTGTCGTCCACCGGACTTGCGTACCGACGCTGCGAGCTCGCCTGGGTGAATGGTGACCAGATCGGCGTCAACTTTCTCAAGCTCGGTGACAAGAAGAAAAAGGCGCGGTCAACGTCCATCGGGGCGTAACGGCAACACCTGTCGTACAAGCGTCACGGCAGGTGGTTAAGGCGGTTAAGACGCGGTGCGGTCGGTCGAACCTCATGTTAGGATTGCTGCGAACGCGAGATCAGTAGGTCTGAGAAAGCGAAGGATGCCCGTCAAACCGACCAAAGCCATGGTGCTCGCCGCAGGGTTCGGCCTGCGCATGCGTCCGTTGACGGACAAGATGCCGAAACCGATGGTTCCGGTGGCCGGCCAGCCGCTGCTCGACCATGTGCTCGACAAGCTCGGTCGGGCCGGCGTGAGCGAGGCGGTGGTCAACGTGCATTACCTGCCGGACCAGATCATCGATCACACCGCATCCCGCCAGCATCCGCGCGTGACCATCTCGGACGAGCGCGACCAGGTGCTCGGCACCGGCGGCGGCGTGGTCAAGGCACTGCCGCTGCTCGGGGACGCACCGTTCTTTCACGTCAATTCCGACACGCTGTGGATCGACGGCGTACGCTCCAACCTGACGCGGCTCGCCGAAAACTTTGATCCCGCGCGGATGGACATTTTGCTGCTGATGGCGCCGACGGCGACCAGCATCGGCTATAGCGGCCGCGGCGATTACGGCATGCTGGCCGACGGTGCCCTGCGCAAGCGCAAGGAAAAAGAGGTCGTTCCGTTCGTCTATGCCGGCGCTGCGATTTTGTCGCCGTCGATCTTCGCCGATGCCCCCGCGGGCGAGTTCTCGCTGACCAAGATGTTCGATCGTGCCAACGAGCAGGAGCGGCTGTTCGGCCTTCGCCTCGACGGCGTCTGGATGCATGTCGGCACGCCTGATGCCGTGCACGCGGCGGAAGAGGCGTTTCTGGAGAGCGTGGCGTAGGGCTGCGCCATTGTCCCCTACGGCACCTGTTCTGGTCCGGCAAACAGCGGGGACTATCCCACCTCCGCCCATGACCATTTGACTCCGCCTCCCTATATTGGCGCCTGATTCCCGAATCAGGCAGCTCATGCGCGTTTTCAGCGTTCCCATCTCAGTTCCGTTCCTGCGCACCGTCGTCTCAGGCTTGCTCGACGGCCGGCTGGTCGAGGGCTTTGAGGCACGCAAGGAGCCGGCACGGCTGGCGGATGCCACGCTGTACCTGCCGACACGGCGCGCCATGCGCGTCGTCCGCGAGATCTTCCTCGACGAGATGAAGGCGGAGGCTGTCGTGCTGCCGCGGATCGTCGCGCTCGGCGACATCGACGAGGATGAGCTCGCTTTCGCCGATGAGGGCGAACAGTTTTCCGGCGCAACGCCGCTCGACATTCCGCCGCGGCTCGGCGAGCTCGAACGGCGGCTGACACTGGCGCAACTCGTCGCGGCCTGGGCCAAGGGTCCGGTGCTGTCTCCGCTGGTCGTCGGCGGCCCCGCGTCGACGCTGGCACTGGCGTCCGATCTCGCGCGGCTGATCGACGACATGGTCACGCGCGGCGTCGACTGGAGCGCGCTCGATGGCCTCGTGCCCGATATGCTCGACCGCTACTGGCAGCATTCGCTCGAATTCCTGCGCATCGCGCGCATCGCCTGGCCCGGTCATCTCGCCGAAATCAAACGCATCGAACCCGCTGCCCGCCGCGACCTCCTGATCAATGCCGAAGCCAGGCGGCTGACCGTGCATCGCCATGGCCCCGTGATCGCGGCCGGTTCGACCGGCTCGATGCCGGCCACGGCAAGATTTCTCCACGCAGTCGCTTCGCTGCCGCATGGCGCCGTGGTGCTGCCCGGCCTCGACACTGATCTCGATGACGATGCCTGGCGCAGCATCGGCGGCGTCCGCGATGCGCTCGGCAAGTTCGCGGAGCATCCGGTCTCGAACCATCCGCAATATGCCATGCACGCGCTGCTGGATCGCTTTGGCATCAAGCGCAGCGACGTCGATATCCTCAAGCCTCCGGCGGAAGGCGGTCGCGATCTGCTCGCCTCCGAATCGATGCGGCCATCGGCCAAGACCGAGATCTGGCACGATCGGTTGAAGCAGCCGGATGTGGCCTTAAAGATCACCGGCGGTATGAAGAACCTCGCGGTTGTCGAAGCTCCCAACCCTGAAATGGAAGCGCTCGCCATCGCCATTGCGATGCGCGAGGCGCGGCACCTCGACAAATCCGCCGCACTTGTCACGCCCGATCGCGCCCTGGCGCGGCGGGTGATGGCCGCGCTGACCCGGTGGGATCTCGCATTCGACGATTCCGGCGGCGACGTCCTGATGGAAACCTCCGCCGGCGTCTTTGCCCGACTGACAGCTGAGGCTGCGACCAAGGGACTGGAGCCGCCGACGCTGCTCGCAATGTTGAAGCATCCGCTATGCCGGCTCGGCCGGGCCCCTGGCGCATGGAAGGCTGCGATCGAAGGCCTGGAGCTCGCCTTGTTGCGCGGCACGCGCCCGCCTGCAGGCACCGCCGGCCTCTTGCGCGAATTCAATCGCTTTCGCGAGGAGCTGGCCAAGCTGTGGCGCAGCGAAGTCTCCGCGCTGCATAAGGCCGAGCCGCGCGCACGTCTCAAGGCGGAAGACCTCGATCGCATCCAGGCGCTGATCGATGCCTTACGACAAGCCTTGGCGCCGATCGAGAGTCTTGCGTCATCAAAACCGTATGACTTCGCCGAACTCGCGCATCGGCATCGCGAGATCATGATCGAGCTGTCGCGCGACGAGCAGGGCATTTCCGTGGCCTTCGAGGACCGCGAGGGCCTCGCGCTCGCGAGCGCCTTCGACGATCTCCTGCGCGGCGGCACGACCAGCGGACTGATGGTCACGCTGCCCGACTACGCAGACGTGTTCCAGACCGCGTTCAGCGATCGCGCGGTGCGGCGGCGGGACAGGCCAGGCGCGCGGCTCCAGATCTACGGACCGCTGGAATCACGCCTGATGCAGGCCGACCGCATCATCGTCGGCGGGCTGATCGAGGGGGTCTGGCCACCGGCGCCGCGCATCGATCCGTGGCTGAGCCGGCCGATGCGGCACCAGCTGGGCCTCGATCTGCCGGAACGCCGTATCGGCCTCTCCGCGCATGATTTTGCGCAACTGCTGGGCGGCGACGAGGTCATCCTCACCCACTCCGCCAAGGCTGGCGGTGCCCCGGCGATTGCCTCGCGCTTCCTGCACCGGTTGGAGGCGGTCGCGGGCGATGCGCACTGGAAGGCCGCGATTCGCGCGGGCGAGAAATACGTGCAGTTCGCAGCCGCGCTGGACCAGCCCGACGAGGTGAGGCCGATCAAGCAGCCCGAGCCGCGACCGCCACGCGCGACCCGGCCGCTCAGGATGTCTGTGACTGGGATCGAGGACTGGCTGCGCGATCCCTATACGATCTACGCAAAACACATTTTGCGGCTCGACGCGCTCGATCCCGTCGACATGCCGCTGTCGGCCGCCGACCGCGGCTCGGCGATCCACGATGCGCTCGGAGAGTTCACGGAACGCTACGCCACCGATCTGCCCGACGATCCGGCGCGCGTGCTGCGCGCGATCGGCGAAAAATACTTTGAGCCGCTGATGGAGCGACCCGAGGCGCGGGCGCTGTGGTGGCCGCGCTTCCAGCGCATCGCACGCTGGTTCGGCGAATGGGAGACGGCGCGGCGCGACGCGATCGAGGCGATCGCCGCGGAAACTCGCGGCGAGATCTCGATCCCGCTCGACCATGGGCGCAGCTTCCGTCTCTCCGCGCGCGCCGACCGCATCGAACGGCGCCGGGGCGGCGGCTACGCCATCCTCGACTACAAGACCGGCCAGCCACCGACCGGCAAGCAGGTCCGCATGGGCCTGTCGCCGCAGCTCACGCTGGAAGCCGCGATCCTGCGCGAGGGTGGTTTTCCCGACATCGATGCCGGCGCGTCCGTGAGCCAGCTCGTCTATGTTCGCCTGAGCGGCAACAATCCGCCGGGCGAAGAACGCATTCTCGAACTCAAGTTCAAGCAGGGCGACGAGCCGCAGCCGCCGGACACCGCGGCTGCCGAGGCCAGGGCCAAGCTCGAGGCGCTGATCCGCGCCTTCGAGGACGAGAACCAGCCCTATACCTCGTTGAACCTGCCGATGTGGACCAATCGCTACGGCGCCTATGACGATCTCGCCCGGATCAAGGAATGGTCCGCGGCCGGTGGATTGGGGATCGAGGAATGGTGAAGGCACCGCGCCCCATCCCGGATGAGGTGCGCGCCAGGCAAGCGCGCGCATCGGACCCGTCCGCGTCGGCCTTCGTGTCGGCCAATGCCGGCTCGGGCAAGACGCATGTGCTGGTGCAGCGCGTGATCCGCCTGCTGCTCGCGGGCGTGCCGCCGGAAAAGATCCTCTGCATTACCTTCACCAAGGCGGCTGCCGCCAACATGGCCGAGCGCGTGTTCACCACGCTCGGGCATTGGGTGACGCTCGACGACACGGCACTCGATGCGGCGATCCGCGCGGTCGGCATCCCGCATCCCACTGCAAAATTGCGGCGCGACGCACGAAAGCTGTTCGCCTGTGCGCTGGAGACGCCGGGCGGGCTCAAGGTGCAGACCATCCACGCGCTGTGCACGCGTTTGCTCCAGCAGTTTCCGTTCGAGGCCAATGTCCCCGCGCGCTTCGCCGTGATCGACGAGCGCGACCAGACCGACATGATGGAACGCGCCAATCTGAAGGTGCTGCTGGAGGCCGCGCGCGACCCAGACAGCGTGACCGGCCGCGCGCTGCTGACCGCGATGGCGAGCGCCGCCGATGTCACCTTCAAGGAGGTGGTGCGCGAGGCTTGCCTGAGCCGCGATCACTTCATGGCCTGGACCGATGAAGCCGGCAGCGCGGAGCTGGCTGCCGTGCAGATGGCAGCGGCGCTGGGGGTGGACGCGAACGATCGCATCGAGGACGTCGAGACGGAGATTGTCGACGGTCCGTTCCTGCCGCGATCGCGCTGGAACGAGATCGCCTTTGCGCTGGAGGACGGCAGCAAGTCCGACAACGACCAGGCCTGCCGGCTTCGCGAGGCAAAGGTCTTTTCCGGCGCCGCGCAGGTCGATGCCTATCTCAGCGTTTTCCTCACCGACGAAAAGCTGCCGCGCAAGGCGGTGCTGACCAAGAAGTTTTGCGATCACAACCCGTCCGTCGCCCGCCTGTTCGAGAACGAGGCGCAGCGCGTCGCCGGATTGGTCGAGACGCGCCGTGCGGTGACCATGCGCGACCGCACCGCGGCCCTGCTGCATATCGCGACCGCGGCTGCCGCAAACTACCGCCGCGAGAAGCAGGAGCGCGGGCTGCTTGACTATGACGACCTCATCGACAAGACGCTGGCGATGCTCGATCGCGTTTCCTCGGGCTGGGTGCATTACAAGCTCGACCGCGGCGTCGATCACGTGCTGATCGACGAAGCCCAGGACACAAGTCCGCGGCAGTGGGACATCGTCGCGCACATCATCTCGGAGTTCACCGCCGGCGAAGGTGCGCGCGAGGGCCTGAACCGCACCGTCTTCGCTGTCGGCGACGAGAAGCAGTCGATCTTCTCGTTCCAGGGCGCCCAGCCCCGGGAATTCGATGCACGCCGGCGCGAACTGCACCGCAAGTTCACGGCGGCCGGACTGAAATTCGATCCGGTCGCCTTCACCTATTCGTTCCGCTCCGGCGCCGCGATCCTGCATTCGGTCGACCACGTCTTCCGCGAGCCCGCGATCTACAAGAGCATCCATTCGCTCGAGACCGGTCATCCCCTGCACAATGCACTCGGCGATGCCGGCCCCAGCGTGATCGAGCTGTGGGACCTTGCGGAAGCCGACGACAGGCAGGAAATCGAGGGCTGGCGCGCGCCGTTCGACGGCGTCGCCGCCACCAGCCCCGAGGTGAAGCTCGCGCGCCGGATCCAAACCGAGATCAAGCGGCTGGTCGAGAGCGGCACGCTGACCGGGCACGAAGGCGAGCGGCGTCCCTTGCGCTATGGCGACATGCTGATCCTGGTGCGCCGGCGCGGCAATGCGTTCGATGCCGTGATCCAGGCGCTGAAGCATGCCAACGTTCCGGTCGCGGGCGCCGATCGGCTCAAGCTCACCGAGCACATCGGAATCATCGACCTGATGAACCTTGCCGATGCGCTGCTGCTGCCGCAGGACGATCTCGCGCTCGCGGTCGCGCTGAAGAGCCCGCTGTTCGGGCTCGATGACGACGATCTGTTCCAGCTGGCCCATGACCGCAAGGGATCGCTGCGCCGCGCGCTTGGCGAGCATGCCACGACAAGCGAGACATTCGCTGCGGCGTTGCGAGGCCTCGAAGCCTGCGAAACGCGGGCGCGCGAGGAGACGCCGTTCGCCTTTTACGCCTGGTTGCTCGGGGGAGACGGCGGACGCGCGCGCATGCTGCGCCGGCTCGGTCATGAGGCCAATGACGCGCTCGATGAGTTCCTGGAGCTGGCGCTGAACTACGAGCGCAAGGCGCCCGCCTCGCTGCAGGGTTTCATGGCCTGGCTGCGCTCGGCCGATACCGAGGTGAAGCGCGACATGGAGATCTCCCGCGATGAGGTGCGGGTGATGACCGTGCACGGCGCCAAGGGCCTGGAGGCCTCGGTCGTGTTCATGGTCGACACTACATCGTCGCCAGCGGATTCGCAGCGGCTGCGGCTGATCCATGTCCCGCGCGGCAATGGCGGCGAGGTGGTGGTCTGGGCCGGACGCAAGGCGGATGATCCCAAACCCGTCGTCGAGGCGCGCAAGGCGATGCTCGAGGAGACCGAGGACGAATATCGCCGCCTGCTCTACGTCGCGATGACGCGCGCCGCCGACCGGCTCATCGTCGGCGGCTGCATGCCCGGCAACATGAAGACGGTTCGCAAGCTGAGCTGGTACGATCTGGTCGACACCGGGCTCGCCGGCTCGGGCCTGACGAAAGAGACGATCGAGACGCCGCTGGGAAAGGCGACGCGCTTCTCCCGACCGGAGGATGTCGTGGCGCTGGGCACGCCCGCGGCCTCGTTGGACCAGGCGACCGCGCTCCCGGACTGGCTGCGGACGCCGGCACCGCGCGACACCATCGACGACGATCCGGTGCGCCCCTCCGGCCAGCCGTCCGGGGACGGCCGCGCCGTGCAGTCGGGCGAATCAGTGCAGTCCCGCGCGCTCGCGCTGCAACGCGGCACGCTGGTGCACCGGCTATTGCAATCGCTCCCCGACATCGCCACTGAGCGCCGACGCGAGGCCGCGCTCGGCTTCATGGCGCGCAACGCGGCGGATTGGGCGGAGGCCGACCGGACCGCGCTGGCCGACAAGGTGCTCGGCTTGATCGCCGAGCCACGGTTTGCGCCCGTGTTTGCGGCCGGCAGCCGGGCGGAGGTCGCGATCGTCGGCCGGCTGGAACGGCCGGGCCACGCCCGGGCGCTGGTGTCGGGGCAGATCGACCGGTTGGTCGTTCGGCCGGATGAGGTCCTGATCGTCGATTTCAAGACCAATCAGGCGGCTCCCAGGAGCGCCGATGCGGCGCCCGCCGCCTATGTCCGGCAGCTTGCGCTCTATCGGGCGGTGCTATCGCGGCTTTATCCCCAAAAGCCTGTCCGCGCCGTCCTGCTTTGGACCGAGGCCCTTGAATATATGGAGATTTCGGCTCCCGCGCTGGACGCGGCGCTGGCATCTCTTCATCTCGGTGTGAGCGTCCTTGACCCGGCAAGGAGCCATTCATAGGTTGACGCCATGATCTTGGCGCGATTCCCGTCGCGCCGTTCTCTCAGGTACGAGGTACTCCCATGGCCGTTGGTAAGGTTTCTGACACCGATTTCGAAGCCGAAGTGCTCAAGGCAAACGGCCCCGTGGTCGTCGATTTCTGGGCCGAATGGTGCGGCCCCTGCCGCATGATCGCACCCGCGCTCGACGAGATCGCCGGCGCGATGGGCGACAAGGTCAAGATCGTGAAGCTCAACGTCGACGAGAGCCCGAAGACCGCGTCGAAATATGGCGTGATGTCGATCCCGACCCTGATGATCTTCAAGGGCGGCGAGATGGCCTCCCGCCAGGTCGGCGCGGCGCCGAAGGCGAAGCTGCAGCAGTGGATCACTTCCGCGGTCTGATCCGCCGCGCGCAAGATTATTTTTGGAAACGGCCGGCGAAAGTCGGCCGTTTCGCGTTGATGGGACATGTCCAGCGTATGATGAGTCCCGCCTGTTGCCTCCTCCTCCCGCAAAACGCGCGCGAAAGTCGGACCCCCTCGTGGCGATGGAGGCGCGCTCGGTCGACGCGATCCCGCGCGGCAAGGAGTGGCAATACGAGCCGAAATGGGATGGCTTTCGTTGCCTGCTCTCGCGCAACGGCGGCAGCATTGATCTGCGCTCGAAATCCGGTGAAGACCTTGCGCGTTATTTCCCCGAGATCGTCGCCGCGGCGCTGAAGCTGAAGGCGGATCGCTTCACCCTCGACGGCGAGATCGTCGTGCCGCACGGCAAGGGGTTTTCCTTCGACGCGCTGCTGCAACGCATTCACCCTGCGGCGAGCCGCGTGAAGAAACTCTCGGAGGAGACGCCGGCGCTCTATCTCGCCTTCGATCTGCTTGCGACGGCCAGGGAGAAGCAGCTTGCCGGGCAACCGCTGAGGGAGCGGCGACCGGCGCTGGAAGCGTTTGCCAAGGCGAATCTGAAAAGCAGCATCTTCCGCCTCTCACCGGCGACGACGAGCTACGCCCTTGCGAAAAAGTGGCTGGCGCAATCCGGCGGCGGCTCGGACGGCGTCATCGCCAAGCGCGTCGACCTGCCCTACCAGGCGGGAAATCGCGACGGCATGCAGAAGATCAAGAAATTCCGCAGCGCCGATTGCGTGGTCGGCGGTTTCCGCTATGCGACCAACAAGATCGCCGGCCGGAGCGTGGTCGGTTCGCTGCTGCTCGGGCTTTACGATGACGATGGTCTCCTGCACCATGTCGGCTTCACCTCGGCGATCAAAGCGGCGGAAAAGCCTGACCTGACCGATCGGCTTGAGGCATTGATCGGCGAGCCCGGCTTCACCGGCAACGCGCCGGGCGGCCCCAGCCGCTGGTCCACCGAGCGCTCGGCGAAGTGGTGTCCGCTCAAGCCGAAGCTGGTGATCGAGGTCTGCTATGACCATTTCAGCGGCGACCGCTTTCGCCACGGCACCTCGATCCTGCGCTGGCGCCTCGACAAGGCCCCGCGGCAATGCAGCTTCGAGCAGCTGAAGCAGAAGGCGGTGGATCCGATGAAGCTGCTAAAACAGCCGTAGCCGTAGCCGCTAGGCAAGCCATCCCGTCGCCAGCGCGTTCGCCAACTCCGGCTGGCCGTTGCGGCGAGCGAGCGTGGCCATCGCCTCGTGATCATAGACCACATGGCGGAACGTGACCTGCCAGGCACCATCGGTTAGCTCAAGGATCGCATAGCGCGCGTGCGGCGTGCCGGCCTCGACGACATGCGGGAACGGATGCTTGTCACGGAAGCCCGGGCCGCCCACGCTGCCGGGATTGACGATCAGCCTTCCGTCGCGAAGTCGCACGGCACGGGCGAGATGGGTGTGGGCGCACAGGATCAGCGATTGCGTGATGCCTTGCGCAAATTTCTCGATGCGATCGAGCGGCGACAGCGCCACCGCGCCGTCGGGATGCACGGTATCGAGCCAATAGACTTCGTCATTGTCGGGCGTCGCGTGGCAGAGGAACACCTGATCGCGAAAGACGCGCGTCATCGGCTGCGCGCGCAGCCAGTCGAGTTGCGCGGCATTGAGCGCGGCATGGGCCGGGCGATCCCACGAGCCCATCTTCTCGGGCGGACGGTCGAGCAGATAGCGGTCATGATTGCCGAGCACGTGCACGGCATCGAGCTGCATCAGGATTTCGATGGTCCGGCGCGCATCGAGCGGGCCGCTCAGCATGTCGCCGAGATTGACGATCTCGGAGACGCCTTGCGCGCGGATGTCGGCGAGCACAGCTTCCAGCGCCAGGTAATTTCCGTGGACGTCGGCAATCGCGGCAAAACGCATGGGTCTTCCCGTAGCTCGGATGGAGCGAAGACTATACAGGAGGCGTGCCGTTGATGGCGAGCACGTGGCCGGCGAGATAGAGCGAGCCGGTGATCAGAATGCGCGGCGGCACTTCGTAGGCGAGCTTCGCCAAGGCGCGCAGTGCGGCCTCCACGCCGGGCGCGGGCTCGACGCGCATGCCGAGGCTGCGGGCGGCATCCGTAAGGCGGTCGACCGGCATCGCGTTGTCGGTGTCGGGAATCGGCACTGCGATGATGTGACGGGTCAGACCGGCGAAATTGGCGAGAAAGCCTTTCGCGTCCTTGTTGGCCATCATGCCCACGATCACGACCAGCGGCCGCGACACCCGCTCTTCGAGATCGCCGAGCGCGGCCGCCGCGACGCGGCCGCCTTCCGCATTGTGGCCGCCGTCGAGCCAGATCTCCGAGCCCTGCGGGCCGAGAGCGAGCAGCTCGCCCGAAGCGATGCGCTGCATCCGCGCCGGCCATTCCGCACCGACGATCCCCGCCTCGAACGCCGCCTGGTTGATCTTGAAGGCGTTGGTGGCCCGCAACGTCGCGATGGCGAGACCGGCATTGTCGAACTGGTGCCGGCCGAACAGGCGCGGCGCTGTGAGATCCATCAAGCCGCGCTCATCGGAATAAACCAGCCGCCCGTTCTCGACATTGACATGCCAGCTCTCGCCCGCGGCAAACAACGGCGCGCGCATGCGCCTGGCCTGCGCCTCGATCACGGCCATCGCCTCAGCCGGCTGCTCGGCGCAAACCACGGGCACGCCACGCTTGATGATCCCAGCCTTTTCGCCCGCGATCGACGTCAAGGTGTCACCGAGGAAATCCATGTGGTCCATGCTGACAGGCGTGATCACGCAGGCCGCCGGCGCGTCAACCACATTGGTTGAATCAAGCCGACCGCCAAGGCCGACCTCCAGCAGAACCACATCGGCCGGGTTCCGCGCGAACAGATGAAATGCAGCCGCCGTCTTGAGCTCGAACACGGTGGCCGGCTCGCCGGCATTGACACGCTCGACCTCTTCCAGTGCCGCGCGCAACTCGTCGTCGCCGACCAGCACGCCGCCCCCGACGCGGCCGAGCCGGAAGCATTCGTTGATGCGAACGAGATAGGGTGAAGTGTAAGCGTGGACGCGCAGGTTAGCTGCCTCCAGCGTCGCGCGCAGATAAGCGAGCGTCGAGCCCTTGCCGTTGGTACCGGCGATGTGGATCACCGGCGGCAGCTTGCGCTCGGGATGACCGAGCCGCTCGAACAGGCGGTGCATCCGCTCCAGCCCGAGATCGATGCGTTTCTGGTGCAGGGCCGACAGCCGCCCGATCAATTCGTCGAGCGGCGGCTTTGCGCGGTCGGAGGAAGCGTTCACGCGTGCGGCGCGGCCGGCGCCGTTTCGGGAGCCGATACAATCTGCGCCGGACTGACGACCGGCTGCACCGGCTTTGACGCGGTCTCAAGCGCCGGCGCCCTGGTCAACAGTCGGCAGAGCCGCGCCAGGGTCGGGCGCAATTCGTGGCGATGCACGACCATGTCGATCATGCCGTGCTCCTTGAGGTATTCGGCGCGCTGAAACCCCTCGGGGAGTTTTTCGCGGATGGTCTGCTCGATCACGCGCGCGCCGGCAAAACCGATCAGCGCACCGGGCTCGGCAATCTGCACGTCGCCGAGCATCGCATAGGACGCAGTGACGCCGCCGGTGGTCGGGTTGGTCAGCACGACGATGTAGGGCTGTTTTGCTTCACGCAGCATCTGCACCGCGACCGTGGTGCGCGGCATCTGCATCAGCGACAAGATGCCTTCCTGCATGCGCGCGCCACCACTGGCGGCGAACACGATGAAGGGTGACTTCTTCTCGACCGCGAGCTCGAGCCCGCGCACGATGGCTTCGCCCGCGGCCATGCCGAGCGAGCCGCCCATGAAGTCGAAATCCTGCACCGCGACGACGACGGCGGCACCTTCGAGCTTGCCGTAGCCGACCTTGATCGCGTCGTTCAGATTGGTCCGCGCGCGGGCATCCTTGATGCGATCGACGTACTTCTTCTCGTCACGGAACTTGAGCGGATCGGGCGTGACGTCAGGCAGCGCGACGTCGTACCAGGTCTCATTGTCGAAAATCGACTTCAGACGCGCCACCGCATTCATGCGCATATGATAGTTCGAGCCGGGGATGACGAACTGGTTGGCCTCGACGTCCTTGTAGAACACGAGCTGTCCGGAATCCGGGCACTTGATCCACAGATTCTCCGGCGTCTCCCGCCGCAGCATGTTGCGGATCTTCGGCCGGACCACATTGGTAAGCCAGTTCATGGTTTGCTCCGATGTGCGATCCCGCCTGGGGACCACCTGAAGGGATATATGGCGGCCGGGACCCGGCCCGGCAAGCCGCCGTATCGTCCGCCTTGCTCGTCGGACTTGGCAGCGGAATTAAGGCCTATTCCGCCGCCTGTTGCGCGCCCTTGACGCCCTGGGCCAGTGCCGCCGTCAGCTCGGCGACGGCGTTGACGGTTTTGGCCGTCGCGCGCCCTTCCGCATCGAGGCTGTTCTTGAGCGCATCGACCAGCGCGGTGCCGACTACCGAGCCATTGGCCTTTTCGGCAATGGCGCGCGCCGCCTCCGGCGTGCGGATGCCGAAACCGACGCATATCGGGAGCTTGGTATGCCGCTTGATGCGCGCGACCGCGTCGCCAACGGCATTGGCGTCCGCCGCCGCTGCGCCGGTGATGCCGGCGATAGAGACATAGTAGACAAAGCCTGACGTGTTCGCGAGCACCGCGGGCAGGCGCTTGTCGTCGGTGGTCGGGGTCGCCAGGCGAATGAAGTTCAGGCCCGCCTTCAGCGCGGGAATGCAGAGCTCCTCGTCTTCCTCGGGTGGCAGATCGACGATGATCAGGCCGTCGACCCCGGCCGTCTTGGCATCAACCAAAAACTTGTCGACGCCGTAGATGTAGATCGGATTGTAATAGCCCATCAGCACCAGCGGCGTGACGTTGTCGTCCTTGCGGAAATCACGCACCAGTTCCAGCGTCTTCTTCAACGTCATGCCGTTCTTGAGCGCGCGCAGACCGGCAGCCTGAATCGAGGGACCATCCGCCATCGGATCGGTGAAGGGAATACCGAGTTCGATCACGTCGGCGCCTGCCTTGGGCAACGCCTTGACGATATTGAGCGACGTCGTGAGATCGGGATCGCCGGCCATCACATAAGTCACGAAGGCCGAGCGGCCGGCTTTCTTCAGCTCGGCGAAACGGGTGTCGATACGCGTGGTCACTTGCTCTTGCCCCTCAGGATGTCGCCGACCTGCGGGACGTCCTTGTCGCCGCGGCCGGAGAGGTTGACGACCATCAGGTGATCTTTGGTCCGCTTCGGCGCGAGCTCCATCACTTTGGCGATGGCATGTGCCGGCTCGAGCGCGGGGATGATGCCTTCCAGCTTTGACAGCAACTGGAACGCTGCGAGGGCCTCGTCGTCGGTCGCGGAGAGATAGTTCACGCGGCCGATCTCGTGCAGCCAGGAGTGCTCGGGGCCGATGCCGGGATAGTCGAGCCCGGCGGAGATCGAATGCGCGTCCTGGATCTGGCCGTCGGCGTCCATCAGGAGATAGGTGCGGTTGCCGTGCAGCACGCCGGGACGACCGCCCGCGATCGACGCCGCATGCAGTTGCGTCAGCCCGTGGCCCGCAGCTTCGACGCCGAAGATCTCGACGGTGGAATCGTCGAGGAACGGATGAAACAGGCCCATCGCGTTGGAGCCGCCGCCGATACAGGCGACCAGCGAATCCGGCAGGCGGCCTTCGATCTCCTGCATCTGCACCTTGGTCTCGTTGCCGATGATCGACTGGAAGTCGCGGACCAGCGTCGGATAGGGATGCGGACCCGCGACCGTGCCGATGCAGTAGAAGGTGTTGTGCACGTTGGTGACCCAGTCGCGCAGCGCCTCGTTCATGGCATCCTTCAGCGTGCGCGTGCCCGACTGCACTGGAATGACCGTTGCGCCCAACATCTCCATGCGGATGACGTTGGGCTGCTGCCGCTCGACGTCGACGGCGCCCATATAGACGATGCATTCCAGGCCGAAGCGCGCACACAGCGTCGCGGTGGCGACACCGTGCTGGCCGGCGCCGGTCTCGGCGATGATGCGCTTCTTGCCCATGCGTCGCGCCAGCATGATCTGGCCGAGCACGTTGTTCACCTTGTGCGAGCCGGTGTGGTTGAGCTCTTCGCGCTTGAGGTAGATCTTGGCGCCGCCCAGATGCTCGGTCAGACGCTCGGCGAAATAGAGCGGCGAGGGCCGGCCGACATAATTCTTGAGATAGCCGTTCATCTCGATCTGGAAGGCCGGGTCGACCTTGGCCTCGGTGTAGGCTTTCTCCAGATCGAGGATCAGCGGCATCAGGGTTTCGGCAACGAAGCGTCCGCCGAAAATGCCGAAATGGCCGCGCTCGTCGGGGCCGCTGCGATAGGAATTGGGTTTTGCAACATTCATCGGACGCTCAACTCTTGACTTGCATCTTGGCTTGCGCGCGCGGCGCGAATGAAGGCCTTGATCATCTCGGGGTCCTTCACGCCCGGGGCGCTCTCGACACCGGAGGAGACGTCGACGCCACCGGCCCGGGTGACGCGAACGGCTTCGGCGACGTTGTCGGCGCTGAGGCCGCCCGAGACCATATACGGCAACGCGAGCTCCAGGTTTCCGAGCAGATGCCAATCGAATGGTGCGCCGAGGCCGCCTGGCCGCGTTGCGTCCTTCGGTGCGCGCGCATCGAACAGGATGCGTTCGGCTATCTCGGCGTAACCGGGCAGCACGGCGAGATCCGCTGACGTTGCGACCGGCACGACCTTCATCACCGGACGACCGACCCGTTGCCTGATGTCGCGCAGCCGGGCCACGCTCTCCGTGCCATGAAGCTGGAAAATGTCCGGCGACAGCGCGTCCATGATGTTGTCGAGCGTGGCATCGTCGGCATCGACGGTGAGCGCGACCTTGAGCGCGCGCCGCTTCACCTGCCGGCCGAGCTCCCGGCCGGCTTCCAGCGACAAATGCCGCGGCGACGGCGGGAAGAACACAAAGCCCACCATGTCGGCACCCGCCTCGAGCGCCGTTTCGAGCGTCTCGGGCGTGGACAGGCCGCAGATTTTGACGAGCAAGGACATGTTCTCGACGGATATGGGCTCAAAGCAAATGGAGGGCCGCGGGTCCGCGGCCGGAAAACGGGCTTTTCGGTTGCGGCCGCTTCTACAACGTCGCGCGCTGCTTGTCTCGCCCGACGGGCCCGTAAAGCCCCACACCGGAGGGAACGGGGAGGCGCTGGGACTCAGGCCTTGCTGCGGCAGACTGGGCCCGCAGATCAGCCAGCTCGCCTCGCGCGGCCCGGGCATCCGCGTCATGCCGGCGCGCCGCACGCCGCCAGTGCCGCTGGCCGAACCAGACGGCACACCCGCCCACGAGGACCCCGAGCGCAGCCACCACGATCAGGAGCAGGAACAGCGGCAGCGTTGCCGAGAATGACGGGTCGTTGGAAACGAAGGGATCGAACGAGACCGTGACGAAATGCCGGTTGGCGACGGCAAAGACCATCAGGACCAGGCCCAGCGGAATCACGACCAGCGCGCTCAGGAATTTTCGCATCTCGGCTCGCTCGCCTTGAATCAAGGTTGCGGCCGCATCACTGGCGACCGCGGGAAACCCTGAGGTGGACCTCAGTCTGGCGCGCCTGGATCCGGATGGTCGCGATTCAGCCGTTCGCGCATTTCCTTGCCGGTCTTGAAGAACGGAACGCTCTTCTGATCGACAGGCACATGGGCGCCGGTGCGCGGATTGCGCCCTGCGCGCGCAGGGCGATGCTTGACCGAGAAGGCACCGAAGCCGCGCAACTCGACGCGATCACCGCGCGCGAGAGCCGCTACGATCTCTTCGAGAATCGCATTCACAATGTTCTCGACATCCCGCTGGTACAGATGCGGGTTGTGCTCGGCGATACGCTGAACAAGTTCGGATTTGATCATCGAGAGATAGGACCCGGGAGCGTGCGGACGACCATTTCCGTGAAAATACCGTGATCTGTCAAGACGCTAAATGAGGGTTGAGCGTCGTGAAAACACGTGACAAATGCCGAAAAAGCGGGCTGGACCTACACGCGCCGAACGGGAAAAACCTCTGTGGCTCGCCCGGTTCCGGTCAGTTCGACGCCGCCGGCTGCCACAAGGCGAGCATTCCATCCATTCCGAGCCGATCGACCGCCTGTGCGACGCCGGTTTGTCCGATTTGATGCGCAATCGAGCCTAAACCCAGTGCTTCCAGCGTTACTGCGGCCGCCGTCTTGAGGAACGGCAGATCGCTGAAGCGCGGCTGCAGCTTGTAATCGCGCACGGAGAGCCCCTTCTTGACGCCCTTCTGCTCGACCAGCCAGGTCACGGCGGTCTTCTCGTCGCCGATCTGATCGATCAGCTTGAGATCGATGGCCTGGCGTCCGGTGAAGACACGGCCATCAACCACTTTCTCGAGCTGCGTGTCATCCATGCCACGCCGTTCCTTCACCAATCCCTTGAACCAGGCATAGGAATCCTTCACCAACGCATCGAGCGCCGCCCGTGCCTCAGGGCTGGTTGGCTCGAAACCGTTGGGCGCGGCCTTCAGCGGCGTGGACTTTACCTCCTCGACCTTGACGCCGACGGTCTTCAACAGCTCCGAGACGTTCGGAAACTGGAACAGCACGCCGATCGAGCCGACCAGCGAGCTCTGCTGGGCGATGATGTGATCGCTGGCGATCGCGGTGATGTAGCCGCCGGAGGCGGCGAGGCCTTCGACGACGACAACGAGCGGCTTCTTTGCCTTCAACCGTACAAGCGAATCATAGAGCTGCTCGGAGCCGGCGGTGGTGCCGCCCGGCGAATTGATGTGAACGATGACGGCGGCGGCCTGCGAATTCTCCAGCCGCTCGAGCGCCTGGGTGCGATCGGAATCGCTGCGGATCAGGCCCTCGATCTGGACCCGCGCGATCGAGCCGGCGGACGCGAACGTGCCGCGCGCACCAGGCGTCGCGACCAGCGCGAAGCCTGCGATCGCCGCGATCGCGATCAGCGCGGCCAATACGCGCCAGAACGTCAGCTTGCGGCGGATCCTGCGGCGATCGACGATGATGTCCGAATCGAGTGACATCTCAATATCTCCAAATGAAAGGCCAGGCGCGTTGTGCCGTCGCAGCGTCGCCATTGGCTTATCTGGATACATCAATTGCGGCGCAATTAGAAGAAAACAAGGCCGGCTGCCGCGTAGCCCGGATGGAGCGCAAGCGTAATCCGGGGTTCTCGCCTCACGGAGAGGCTTTCCCGGATTTCACTTCGCCCCATCCGGGCGACGACCTCACTACAAAAAAGCCCCGGCTCGCGCCGGGGCTTTGATGCAGTGAAACCTGCGTTTCGCTTACTTGGTGTCGCGGTTCTTGAGCGCGGTGCCGAGGATGTCGCCGAGCGTTGCTCCCGAATCGGAAGAGCCGTACTGCGCGATGGCTTCCTTCTCTTCGGCGACTTCGAGCGCCTTGATCGACACCTGGACCTTGCGGGCCTTCTTGTCGAACTGGATCACGCGGGCATCGACCTTCTCGCCGACGGCGAAGCGTTCGGCGCGCTGATCGTTGCGGTCACGAGCGAGCTCCGAGCGCTTCACGAACGTGGTGAAGTCGGTACCGGTGATCTTCACCTCGATGCCGCTCTCCTTCACTTCGATCACTTCGCAGGTCACGACCGCGCCCTTCTTGACATCGCCCGGCTCGGCGAAGGGGTCGCCTTCAAGCTGTTTGATTCCAAGAGAAATGCGCTCCTTCTCGACGTCCACATCGAGCACCACGGCCTTCACCATGTCGCCCTTCTTGTAGTTGTCGATCACCTGCTCGCCCGGCTGCTTCCAGTCGAGGTCGGAGAGATGGACCATGCCGTCGACGTCGCCCTCGAGGCCCAGGAACAAACCGAATTCGGTCTTGTTCTTGACCTCGCCCTCGACCGTCGAACCGGTCGGGTGACCTTCGACGAAGACCTCCCACGGGTTGCGCATGGTCTGCTTGAGGCCGAGCGAGATGCGGCGCTTGACGGAATCGACTTCCAGCACCTGCACTTCGACTTCCTGCGAGGTCGAAACGATCTTGCCGGGGTGCATGTTCTTCTTGGTCCACGACATCTCGGAGACGTGGATCAGGCCTTCGATGCCCGGCTCGAGCTCGACGAACGCGCCGTAGTCGGTGATGTTGGTGACGCGACCGGTGAAGCGGGCACCCAGCGGGTACTTGGCTTCGATGCCCTGCCACGGATCGTCCAACAGCTGCTTCATGCCCAGCGAGATGCGGTGCGTCTCGTGGTTGATCTTGATGATCTTGACCTTCACGGTCTGGCCGATCGAGAGCACCTCGGTCGGGTGGTTGACGCGGCGCCACGCGATGTCGGTGACGTGCAGCAGACCGTCGATGCCGCCGAGATCAACGAACGCACCGTAATCGGTGATGTTCTTGACCACGCCGTCGATGACCTGACCCTCTTCGAGGTTCTGCACCAGCTCCTGACGCTGCTCGGCGCGGGTCTCTTCGAGAACCGTGCGGCGGGACACGACGATGTTGCCGCGGCGGCGGTCCATCTTGAGGATCTGGAACGGCTGCGAGTTGTTCATCAGCGGCGCAACGTCGCGGATCGGACGGATGTCGACCTGCGAACGCGGCAGGAAGGCCACGGCACCGTCGAGGTCGACGGTGAAGCCGCCCTTGACCTGGTTGAAGATGACGCCGTTGACCTTCTCGTTGTTCTGGAAGGCCTTCTCGAGCTTGCCCCAGCTCTCTTCGCGGCGCGCCTTGTCACGCGACAGCACGGCTTCGCCGAGGGCGTTCTCGATCCGATCGAGGAACACTTCCACCTCGTCGCCGACCTTGAGCTCGCTGTCACGGCCGGGGCCGGAAAATTCGCGCAGGGCAACGCGGCCCTCCGTCTTCAGGCCGACGTCGATGACGGCCATGTCCTTTTCGATTGCAACAACCTTGCCCTTGATGACTGAGCTTTCCTGCAGGTTGCCGCCTGCGAAGGACTCGTCGAGCATCGCGGCGAAATCGTCGCGCGACGGGCTATAGGTATCAGCAGAAGTCGAAGCCATTTGTTCTCCAGTTGCGGATGTCATGCCGGCCGTTGGGTTCTTGGGCGCACCGTACGCGCAGTGTCGGAAGGTCCGCAGAACCTTCGAGCGACCGCTCGCTGCTCCGACCTGGAGGGCGGAACAGCGGAAGCGGGCCGGCTGAGGCCCGCGCGTTCGATACGTGGAAATCTTTTGTCCGGAACCTGGATCGCGTCGGCCCCGAGCAGGGACCGAGAGTATCGACCTCAAAGAGCGGGAGCGGGCGCTTCCTCCAATGACGGCAGCGGCTTAACCCCGCGACCGGCCCGCTCGGACGGCCTCGATAATGTCGATGGCGGCCCGGACGCCGCCTTCTATATCCAGTTGGGAGTTATCTAGCAAGTAAGCATCCGGAGCCGGCTTCAGGGGGGCGATCGCCCGGTTCTTGTCGCGCTCGTCGCGCTGGATGATATCGGCGAGCACGGCCGCCTCGTCCGCCTCCTCGCCCCGCGCCTTGGCCTCCATGGTCCGGCGGCGGGCACGGACCTTGGGGTCGGCGACGACGAAGATCTTCACGTCGGCATGGGGGCAGATCACGGTTCCAATATCGCGCCCATCGAGCACGGCGCCGGGCGGATCGGCGGCGAATTGCCGCTGAAAGTTGATGAGGGCCTCGCGCACCTTGGGGATCGCCGAGACGATCGAGGCGCCCTCGCCGGCCTTCTGGGTCTTCAGGGCGGGATTGCCGAACTTTTCGGGATCGAGTTCCAGCGCCGCAGCGACCGCCGCCGCCTCGTCCCGGAGATCATGACCGGACTGCATCAGGGAATAGGCCACCGCGCGATAGATTACGCCGGTATCAAGGTGACGGTAGCCGTAATGGTGGGCAAGGCGCTTGCCGAGGGTGCCCTTGCCCGACGCCGCGGGCCCGTCGATGGCAATGATCATGAAAAATCGGCCCCAAGCGAACGCATCATCGGGATGAAATCCGGAAAACTGGTGGCGATGAAGGCGGTGTCATCGACGGTTACCGGCTGATCGGAGGCGCAGCCCATCACCAGCGCGGACATCGCGATGCGATGATCCATGTGGGTGGCCACCACGCCGCCGCCGGGAACGTGGCCGCGGCCTTCGACGATCAAATCGTCGCCGCAGACCTCGACCTTGACACCGTTGACGCGGAGCATGGCGGCGGTGGCCTCCAAACGGTCGGATTCCTTCACGCGCAGCTCCTGGAGGCCGCGCATGATGGTCGTGCCCTCGGCAAAGGCGGCCGCCACCGCCAGCACCAGATATTCGTCGATCATCGACGGTGCACGCTCCGGCGGCACCTCGACACCGCGCAATTTCGAGGCGCGTACCCGCAGCTTTGCCATCGGCTCGCCAGCGTCGCCACGAACTTCGCTTTCCTCGATCGAGGCACCCATTTCGCGCAGCGTGGTGAAAAGACCGGTGCGCAGCGGATTGGTCATGACGTCGGACAGGACGATTTCGGAGCCTTCGACGATCAGCGCAGCAACGATAGGGAACGCCGCCGACGAGGGATCGGCGGGCACGACGACATTGGCGCCATGCAGCTCCGGCTGCCCCACGAGCGTGATACGGCGGCCGTGCTGACCTTCTTGCACTGAGGTGATCTCGGCGCCGAAATGCTTGAGCATCAGTTCGGTGTGGTCGCGACTGGCCTCGGTCTCGATGACGGTCGTGGCGCCCGGCGCGGCCAGGCCCGCGAGCAGCACGGCGGATTTGATCTGGGCCGAGGCCACAGGCGTCTTGTAGGTGATCGGCAGCGGATCGCGCGCACCCTGGACGGTCAGCGGCAGACGGCCGCCCGCGCCGCCGGAGACGACCTTCGCGCCCATCTTTTCCAGGGGATCCAGGATCCGGCGCATGGGCCGGCTGCGCAGTGAGGCATCGCCGTCGAAAACCGCGGAGATCGGACAGCCGGCGACGGCGCCCATGACGAGCCGGCAGCCGGTGCCGGAGTTGCCGAAATCCAGCGGCGCTTTGGGCTCCGCGAAGCCTGCGACACCCACGCCGTTCACCTTCCAGGCGAAATCTCCGGTACGCTCGACCCCGGCGCCGAGCGCCTGCATGGATTTGGCGGTGTTAAGGACGTCCTCGCCCTCTAGGAGGCCCGAAATCCGCGTCTCTCCGACCGCGAGCGCGCCGAGGATGAGGGCACGGTGGGAGATCGACTTGTCTCCGGGCACCCTTACTTTCCCGGTCAGGGGACCGCTGGCGCGCGACTGGAGCGGCGTCGGCTTGTCGGAATCGGTCAAGTTTGTGTCCTTGGGTAGGCCCGAAACGTCCCTGTGGGACTCGCGGGGCAGGTACCACATGGTCTCCCCGCCGTCACGGGCATGTCGTTCTCCCGCAATGCGCTATTGACAGCGGGCCGCCAACTAGCCAAGTGAAGCACCGCTTTTCAGACATTTCCAGGATTCCTCTGCCGTGGCCAAGTCCGAACTCGGAACTAAACGTATTTGCCCGACCACGGGCAAAAAGTTCTATGACCTCAACAAGAATCCGGTGATCTCGCCCTATACCGGTGAAGTCGTGCCGATCGCGCCCATCGCGCCGGCTCGCGCACCCCGCGGTGCCGAAGCCCGTCACGCAGCCGCTGCCGCCGACGCCACGCCAGAGCCGGCGGAGGTCGAGGAGGTCTCGCTCGAGGAGGCCGATGCCGAGGAGAACACCGGCAAGGTCAAGGCCGTCGTGCCCGAATCCGAGGACGACATCGAAGTCGATGAAACTATCGAGGACGATGACGACGATGATTCGACCTTTATCGCCGACGACGAAGAAGGCGATGAGGACGTCACCGACATCATTGGTGATGTCGGCGGTGACGAAGAGACTTGAGATAATTCCAGAACTGTGGTTCTGGGTCTTTCCCGACGCGTCGCCCAAGGCGCGTCGGACGGTTAAGGGGCCATAGCTCAGCTGGGAGAGCGCTTGCATGGCATGCAAGAGGTCGGCGGTTCGATCCCGCCTGGCTCCACCACGCTTCGCCCTTCGGGCTACGCGTGGCGCAGCCGCGCGGAGCTCGAAGGGCGAAGCGTGGTGTCCGGCGAAGCCCGAAGGGCGAAGACGGACTGGTGAGACTCCCACGCAGCGGCTGCCCGGGCGATAATCGTCAATGTGGTACGTCTACATCCTCCGCAGCATCGAATTTCCCGAGCAGGAATACGTTGGGGCTACGGAAGATCTGAAGCGCCGGTTTCCAGAGCACAATGCTGGCAAATCCACCCACACTGCCAAGTTCAAGCCTTGGAAGCTGATCTGGTACTGCGCCTTCCCTGACAAGCACAAAGCGCTCGCTTTTGAAGCCTACCTGAAGTCTCACTCCGGCCGAGCCTTCACAAAGAAGCGGCTGTCCTAAGAGCGCACCTCTAACCCTACTCCCCGATCACCGCATTCAACCGATCGCGCAACGCCACAATCTCGTCCTTCATCGCGACAAGCTCCGAGACCGAGCAGTCCGATGCCGCCAGAATCGATTGCGGCACGGCCCGCGCCTTGTCCTTCAAGGCCTGGCCCTGCGGCGTCAACGCGATCAGCACCTGACGCTCGTCCTCGCTCGAGCGCGTGCGCTTGACGAGGTGGGCCGCCTCGAGCCGCTTGAGCAGCGGTGTCAGCGTGCCCGAATCCAGGTGCAGCTTTTCGCCGATGCTCTTGACCGGCACGTCGTCGCGCTCCCACAGCACCAGCATCACCAGATATTGCGGATAGGTCAGGCCGAGCCGGTCCAGCAGCGGCTTGTAGACGCGGTTGAACGCATGCGCGGCGGAATAGACCGCGAAGCAGATCTGGTTGTCGAGGCGCAGCGGCGCGTCCGCTGCCGAATGTTTCCGGGGCATCGAGAATCTCACAGGACTTGCTCCATTCTGGGGCCGGCCGTCGCTACATTCAATTGCGAACAATTAAATGTGAGACGCTATAATTTCAATTGCGCGCAATCTAATTGCCTGCGATAAAGATGGCGCCCCCACCCCGAAAACACAGGGAGACAAAAATGTCAGTGAACGTCCTCTACAAGACCAGCGCAAAGGCCACCGGCGGCCGCGACGGCCATGCCGCGACCCTCGACGGCGCGCTCGACGTCAAGCTCACCACGCCGAAGGAGCTCGGCGGCGGAGGCGGCGCCGGCAACAATCCCGAGCAGCTGTTTGCTGCGGGCTATGCCGCCTGCTTCATCGGCGCGATGAAGTTCGTGTCCTCGCAGGGCGGCCCCAAGGTTCCGGCCGACGCCTCCGTGACCTCGACCGTCGGCATCGGCCCGCGCGCGGCCGGCGGCTTCGGTCTCGACATCGACCTTGCCGTCTCGCTGCCGGGCCTCGCCCGCGCGGAAGCCGAGGCGCTGGTCGAGAAGGCGCACCAGGTGTGCCCGTATTCCAACGCGACGCGCGGCAATGTCGACGTCCGTCTGACGGTCGTCTGATCGGTTAGCTGAAGCGGCTGGCCCGAGATACCCCTCGGGCCGGCCGCCTCCCTTGATTTGCCATCCCGCGGGATTGCGGCGAGCGGCCTGCATGACGCCCTACGCGCGAAGCCATTGCCGGCTCGGACGAACCTCGTTAGGCCTGTGATCAATACCGACACAGGGGACGCGAAGGCATGACTGAAGCCGCCAGTTCTGGAGCTGCCATGGGTGCAATGAGCGGCCTGCGCGTCATCGATCTGACGCGCGTGCTCGGCGGCCCCTATTGCACCCAGATCCTCGCCGACCATGGCGCCGACGTGATCAAGGTCGAGCCGCCCGCAGGCGACGAGGTACGCGACTGGGGCCCTCCCTTCCACGAGGAAGACGCGGCCTATTTCATCGGCATCAACCGCAACAAGCGCTCGATCGGCCTCGACCTCGCCTCCGAGGGCGGCCGGACCGTGCTGCTCAAGATGCTGGAGAGCGCCGACGTCCTGATCGAGAACTTCAAGCCGGGCACGCTGGAGAAATGGGGCATCGGCAACGAGGTGTTACGCGAGAAATTTCCGCGCCTCGTGCATTGCCGGATCTGCGGCTTCGGCGCCGACGGCCCGCGCGGCGGCAATCCCGGCTATGACGCCATCATCCAGGCCATGACCGGCATGATCGCGGCGACCGGCTCGCCCGAGAGCGGACCGATGCGGATCGGCGTGCCGCTGGTCGACATCGGCACCGGCCTCTATGCGGCGATCGGCATCTTGATGGCGCTGTCGGAGCGGCAGCGCTCGGGCCAGGGCCAGTTCCTGGAGACCACGCTGTACGAGACCGGTCTCGCCATCATGCATCCGCACACCGCGAATTATTTCATGCATGGCAAGCCGCCGTCGCTCACCGGCAACGAGCATCCCAACCTCGTGCCCTATGCGATCTTCCCGACCAAGACCGACGACATCTTCATCGGCGTCGGCAATGACGGCACCTTCCGCAAGCTCGCCAAGGAGATCGGCAAGCCCGAGCTCGGCACCGATCCGCGCTTTGCGCGCAACAAGGATCGCATCGGCAATCGCGAGGCGCTGCGGGCCGAGCTTGCCGCCGTGTTCAGCCAGCACGAGGCCGAGCCGCTGTGCAATCGCCTGCTCGCCGCGGGCCTGCCCGCCGGCCCCGTGCAGAAGATCGACCAGGCATTGACCAACCCGCACACGATCGCGCGCGGCGATATTATCGAGAAGGATTGGTACAAGGGCGTGGCGTCGCCGATCCGGCTCGACCGCAGCAAGCCGAGCCTGCGGCGCCTGCCGCCGAAATTCAGCGAGCACGCCGCCGAGGTCCTGGGCGAATTCGGCTACTCCAGGTCCGAGATCGACGCGATGGTCGAGCAGGGCACTGTCTGCGGCCCCGAGCGCAAGCGCTAGCGCCCTCGCCTTCCACATCCCACGGCAATGCCGCAGTGCGGTGCGGGCGCTCTGTGCACCGCGAACGGAGGACGCTGCGCGCGCGGCATTCGCCTATTTGACGGCTTCCCTTTTCCAGCGCTTGCCGCTTTCGTTTCGGCCGCTTACACAGTCATGTGAACGTCATATGGCGCTGCTAGCGCAAGCGATCATTTTTGACGGCCCAAGGGAGGTTTACTTGATGGCTCTTCGACATTTTGGAGCGGCTGCCGCTATTGCACTCACGGTTGGACTATCGGCCTCGCCGGCCTTGGCCGTGACCGAAATCCAGTGGTGGCACGCGATGACCGGCGCCAACAACGACGTCATCGTCAAGCTCGCCACCGACTTCAACGCGTCGCAGAGCGACTACAAGGTGATCCCGACCTACAAGGGCAACTATCCCGATACGATGAACGCCGGCATCGCGGCGTTCCGCGCCGGCAACGCCCCGCACATCATGCAGGTGTTCGAAGTCGGCACCGCGACCATGATGGCCGCGACCGGCGCCGTGAAGCCCGTCTACAAGCTGATGGCCGACGCCGGCGAGAAGTTCGACCCCAAGATCTACCTGCCCGCCATCACCGGTTATTATTCGACGTCGAAGGGCGAGATGCTGTCCTTCCCTTTCAACTCGTCCTCGACCGTGATGTGGGTGAACCTCGACGAGCTGAAGAAGGCGAACGTAGAGATCCCGAAGACCTGGCCCGAAACGTTCGAGGCCGCCAAGAAGCTGAAGGCTGCCGGTCATGACACCTGCGGCTTCTCGGGCTCCTGGATCACCTGGGTCAATCTCGAGCAGCTCTCGGCGTGGCACAACGTGCCGCTCGCCAGCAAGGCCAACGGCCTCGACGGCTTCGACACCGTGCTCGAGTTCAACGGACCGCTTCAGGTCAAGCATCTCGAAACCCTGGTCGAGCTGCAGAAGACCAAGACCTATGACTACGCCGGCCGCACCAACACCGGCGAAGGCCGCTTCACTTCGGGCGAGTGCCCGATCTACCTGACCTCGTCGGCCTTCTTCGGCAACGTCAAGGCGCAGGCCAAGTTCAACTTCACCGCCGTGCCGATGCCGTATTATCCCGACGTCAAGGGCGCACCGCAGAACTCGATCATCGGCGGCGCTTCGCTGTGGGTGATGGGCGGCAAGTCGGCCGAGGAATACAAGGGCGTCGCGAAATTCCTGACCTTCCTCTCCGACACCGATCGCCAGGTCTACATCCACAAGGCCTCCGGCTACCTGCCGATCACCAAGGCGGCCTACGCCAAGGCGAAGGAAGAAGGCTTCTACAAGGATCAGCCCTATCTCGAGACCCCGCTGCTCGAGCTGACCAACAAGGAGCCGACCGAGAATTCGCGCGGTCTGCGCCTCGGCAACATGGTGCAGCTGCGTGACGTCTGGTCGGAAGAGATTGAGCAAGCGCTGGCCGGCAAGAAGAGCGCCAAGCAGGCGCTCGATGCCGCCGTCGAGCGCGGCAACACGATGCTGCGGCAGTTCGAAAAGACCGCCGTCAAGTGAGGCAATGAGCGGCAGGCCGCGACCCGGCCTGCCGCTCTGCTGGCATCATGCAAAAGCAAGCCATCTTCCAGTCAAGACTGTTACCGTACGCGCTGGTTGCGCCGCAGCTCGCGATCGTCCTGATTTTCTTCTATTGGCCGGCCCTGCAGGCGGTGATCCAGTCCTTCCTGCTCCAGGATGCGTTCGGTCTGTCGACCACCTTTGTCTGGTTCGAGAATTACGTCGAGCTGTTCAAGGACGCAGCCTATTTCGAGGCGATCGTCCGGACCTTCTTGTTCTCGTTCGCCATCGCCGTCTCGTCGCTGTCCTTTGCGCTGCTGCTCGCCGTGATGGCGGACAAGCCGCTGCGTGGCTCGATGCTCTACCGCACGCTCCTGATCTGGCCCTATGCGGTGGCACCGCCCGTGGTCGGCGTGCTCTGGATCTTCATGCTGCATCCCTCGCTCGGCGTGCTCTCGCGCTATCTGCGCAATATGGGCGTCGACTGGAATCCGCTGCTCGACGGCGACCAGGCCGCGGCGCTGATCATCCTCGCCGCCGCGTGGAAGCAGATCTCCTATAATTTCCTGTTCTTCCTCGCCGGCCTGCAAGCGATCCCAAAGAGCGTGTTCGAGGCCGCCGCGATCGACGGCGCCCGTCCGATGCGGCGGTTCTGGACCGTGACCTTCCCGTTGCTGTCGCCGACCATCTTCTTCCTGCTGGTGGTCAACATCGTCTACGCCTTCTTCGACACGTTCGGCATCATCGACACGATGACCCGCGGCGGCCCCGGAACGTCGACGGTCACGCTGGTCTACAAGGTCTATTCCGACGGCCTGCTCGGCGGCAATCTCGGCAGCTCGGCGGCGCAGTCGGTGATCCTGATGGTCATGGTCATCGTGCTCACCGGAATCCAGTTCCGGTTCGTCGAACGCAAGGTGACCTACTGATGGTCGAGGAAGAGGGCTTCCGGCGCAACATCGCCCACATCATCCTCTGGATCGGGATCGCGGTCGTCGCCTTCCCCGTCTACATCGCGTTCGTCGCCTCGACCCAGGACAACGCGCTGATCGCCAACGGGCAAATGTCGCTGCTGCCGGGCGGCCATTTCTTCGAGGTCTACTACCAGACCATTTTCGTCGGCACGAGCGGATCGACCCGCGAGCCCGTCGGCAACATGATGCTGAACTCGCTGGTGATGGCGCTGCTGATCGCGGTCGGCAAGATCGCGATCTCGATCATCTCGGCCTACGCGATCGTCTATTTCCGCTTTCCCTTCCGGATGCCGATCTTCTGGATCATCTTCATCACGCTGATGCTGCCGGTCGAGGTGCGCATCTATCCGACCTACAAGATCGTCGCCGATCTGCACATGCTCGACAGCTATGCGGGCCTGTCACTGCCGCTGATCGCCTCCGCCACCGCGACGCTGCTGTTTCGCCAGTTCTTCATGACGGTGCCGGACGAGCTGCTGGAGGCCTCGCGCATCGACGGCGCCGGTCCCCTGCGCTTCTTCTGGGATACGCTGCTGCCGCTGTCGCGCACCAACATGGCGGCGCTGTTCGTGATCCTCTTCATCCTCGGCTGGAATCAATATCTCTGGCCGCTGCTGATCACCACCCGCGACGACATGCAGACCATCCAGGTCGGCATCCGCAAGATGATCACCACCACCGACGCGCTGACCGAATGGCCGATCGTGATGGCGACGGCCGTGCTCGCGATGCTGCCGCCGGTGTTCGTCGTCGTCGTGATGCAGAAACTGTTCGTGCGCGGACTCGTGGAGACGGAAAAGTAAATCCCATGGCTAACGTCACCCTGCGCAACGTCCGCAAAACCTATCCCGGCGGCTTCGAGGCCATCAAGGGCGTCAACGTCGATGTCGGCGACGGCCAGTTCTGCGTGCTGGTCGGGCCCTCCGGCTGCGGCAAGTCGACATTGCTGCGCATGGTCGCAGGCCTCGAAACCGTCACCGGCGGCGAGATCGACATCGGCGGCCGCATCGTCAACCAGATCGAGCCCGCCGACCGCGACATCGCGATGGTGTTCCAGAACTACGCGCTCTATCCGCATATGAGCGTCTTCAACAACATGGCTTACGGCCTGCGCAACCGCGGCATGAAGGAGGCCGAGGTCAAGACCCGCGTCGACGAAGCCGCCCGCGTGCTCGAGCTCACCTCGATGCTGGAGCGCAAGCCGCGCCAGCTCTCCGGCGGCCAGCGCCAGCGCGTCGCCATGGGCCGCGCCATCGTGCGCCAGCCGAAGGTGTTTCTGTTCGACGAGCCGCTCTCCAATCTTGACGCCAAACTCCGCATCGCGATGCGGGTCGAGATCCGCAAATTGCAGCGCCGGCTCAACACCACGTCGATCTACGTCACCCACGACCAGCTCGAGGCGATGACGCTCGCCGACATTCTCGTGGTGATGAATGGCGGCCAGGTCGAGCAGGTCGGCAATCCCTTGGCGATCTACGAGAAGCCGGCGACGACTTTCGTCGCCTCCTTCATCGGCGCGCCACCGATGAATCTGATGTCGATTCGCGCCGACGAGATCAAGTCGCAGCTCGGCAGCACCGACGCCGGCATCCTCGGCATTCGCCCGGAGGATTTCGTCATCACCGACCAGAGCCCGGCCGGCGGCGTCGCCCTTCCGCTCACCGTGGAAGCGATCGAGCGCGTCGGCGCTGAAACCTTCGTTTACGGCACGCGGGCTCAGGACGAGCAGCGCATCGCCGCCAACCCCGGCGAACTGCCGCCCGGCGAGGTCATCGTCCGCATTCCCGGCTCAGAGGCGCCTCCGATCGGCGAGAAGATCCGCGTCGCAGCAATGCGCCAAAAGCTGCATCTGTTCAGCGGCGATGGGCGGACGCGGATCGAGGCCTGATCGGGTTCCGCTGGGCCGTCGATTAAAAAACGCGAAAACAACCCCATGCACAGTAGAAGGGGGTTTGTTTTTGTTGAGAAAAATCACACCGCAATTTCGTCGGGCCGGCTTGTGGCAGGCGTTTCGCGCCATGGCGACAAGTCAGCTTTTGCGGGTGAGCTGCCAGTCCACAGCCCCGGCTACGTCCTTGAACCCACACGCGGATATGCCCATATTGCTGATCAAGGGGTGCCTGTACGGGCCCTGATGCACCAAAGTCGCTTCGAGAGGACTTTGTAAACTATGTCTCGTGTTCCCATGCTTTCCAGTCCCTTCCTTCTGGGCTTCGACGAGATCGAGCGCGTGCTCGATCGGGTTGTCAAAGGCGCCGACGGTTACCCTCCCTACAATATCGAGAGGTGCGACCGGTCGGAGGGCCAGCCCGAGCGTCTGCGGATCACGCTGGCGGTCGCCGGATTCACCCGCGACCAACTCGATGTAACCATTGAGGAAAACCAGCTCGTCATTCGCGGGCGGCAGCAGGACGACAAGACCCGGCAATACATCCATCGCGGCATCGCCGCGCGCCACTTCCAGCGCACTTTCGTGCTGGCGGAGGGGATGCTGGTGCTGGGTGCGGATCTGAAGAACGGATTGCTGGCGATCGATCTTGCCCGGCCGGAACCGGAGAGGATCGTTAAGACAATCGCTATCAATGAGCACGAATAATGGAACGAGTAGCGGACTCGACCGCTTAGTTTCGAGAGAGGAGTCGAGACCATGAGTGAAGGTCACGTTGCGTTCGAATACGAAGCCAAGAACGTCTCGCCGGAAACGCTGGCAACCCTCGGCGAAGGCCATATCGCCTATGTGAAGCAGATCCGCTCTGAGGATGTGCCGGGCCTGTTTCCCGAAGCGCCGAAGATCGCGCCGGGCCTCAAGCTCTTCGCGCTCCACGCCGCCGACGGCACGCCGATCATGCTGACCGACAGCCGCGAAGCCGCAATCGCCAACGCCTGGAGCAACGAGCTGCAAGCGGTGAGCGTGCACTGAGCACGCGCGCGTCGCACGAATAGGGTTTCAAGCGGGCATGCCTTCGCAGGAAGGCGTGCCCGTTTGCTTTGGGGGATCCAGAATCTTTCCGTGGCAAGATTTTGGATTGCTTCGCTCGCTCGCAATGAGGCAGTGTGCGGCGATGGCTCGCGTCCCGGATGCACCTCAACGCCCGGCCGGAAGCAGTGCCCGCAGGATGTCCGGCTTCCAGGCTTGACGCGCGCTGTCGAAGGCCGCGAAATCATGATCGAACTGCCAATAGGCCCAAGCCCAGCCAAGCCGCTCTGCGCTCCGCGCCACGAATGACAGATATCTGGTCCGTGCTTCGGCTGGAGCGGCCTCGTACACGCCGAACTCGCCGAGATAGATCGGGCGCTTTTCTCTTTGGGACCAGGACCGAATCTTCTCGAAATCGGCGCGGGCCTTCTGTTTATCCTCCGGGGTACCCCAGTCGAGCGGGCCGATTCGCGAGAATGTGGGCGACCACGGTGCGCCCTGATGGGTGAAACGGATCGGCGCGTAATAGTGAAACGTGACGATCAGATTCCGGTCATCCGACGGCAGGACCAGGTCCTCGACCGGCATCTCGTCGACGTTGAGAACCGAAGCGATGACCGTCCGCCGGGGATTGGTGGCGCGGATGATGCTGAGGCACTCGTTCAGAAGGCCGTTCCAGCCGGTGGACGACATCTGCCCGCCCGGCTCGTTGAGGACCTCGAAGACAAGTGCTGGATATTTCCCGGCGTAGCGCGCGGCGATTTGGGTCCAGAACGATTTCAGCTTGTCTGTGCACTCGGAGATGTCGCGCTGACAAACATGGGTATCGTGCTCGTCCAGGATGGGGATGAGATTTCGGGCGAGCACTTCCTCGATGACGCCATCGAGCCGCCTCAAGACGACTTCATCCATTACCTTCTCCGGATTCATGAATCTAAAGCCGAAGAAATTTATCCGAACGTGCGAGAACCCGGCGCGTCTGATCGCAGTGAGGTTGTCCAGACGAAATGGCGCGTTTCGGCCTCCCTCCCAGACGCCGTCGTAGCCGAGGATGTTGATGCCGCGCCCCAATTTTGGAGCAGGGGGCGTGTTGGCCTGTCCGGCTGCCTCGGTCCGGAAGCAGATCGGAAGCACGGATAGTGCCAAGACAAGACGAAAGGCTATCGTCCAGCGGACGCGGATGGCATTCATCCTGTTTGCCCCGTCATTGCTGCAGGCCCCTGCTGGGGCACCGGCCTGCACACTGCGAAGAAGAATGCGACGAGCAGCACCGACGTGAACATTGTCGAGCGAAGAAACATCGTCTCCGTGAAGTTCGATTGAAAGCTCAGGACGACGAAGCCGATGATCAGCGCGCAGTGATACCGATCGATCGACCGGGTGGCGATCAAATAGAGGACCTTTTCCGAGAACAGATAAACGCTCGTGACGAACAGCAAATATCCCAGAAATCCAGTTTCAATCGCGACCGCGATGTAACCGCTATGATAATTGTCGAGCACCCAGCCATGATTCTGATTGAAATAGTCGTAGATCGCGGGCCGCGTCCAGAATCCGTTGATGCCGAAGCCCAGCAGCGGCGCATCGTTGAAATGGCCGATGGCGTACTGCCAAATGAAGGTCCGCTCGGTCAAATCGACGGTCGCCTCGCCGAGATGGATGGAATCGTACCCCGTCACGTAAAAATACAGCATCAGCAGAGCGGCCAGGATGCACATGATGAATGGCAACACCGCATAGATTTTCATGCAGCGGATCGACCACATGGAAGTCACGAGCAGCCCGCCCGCCGCGAATGCGACAGCGCCGGCACCACGCGACTCCGAGGCGATGACGCAGGTCGATGCCAGAACAAGCGACACGAGGAATGCAATCCATCCCTGCCCCGTGATCTTCTGATAACAGGCAAAGAACATCAGATATGCGCTGATAAAGCCGAGCGTCTGCTTCGATTCGTAGATTCCTTGCCACTGGCCGTTGTGCATCCAGCTCTGGTCGACGCCGATCTCGGGCACGAAGACGGCGCACAACGCCGAGGCGGCGACCAGAACGAACAGCCCAAGCGCCGTGGATCCGACGATCTCGTCGATGTCGATACGCGTGATGAGGCAATACGCACCGAAAGTCGTCACCACAAGTGCAACGCTCTTCATGATCGCTGCGATGGAAAGCGTGGTCCAGAGAACGGAAACGGCCGCGAGGGCATAAAATGTGACCAACGCGATGAGATCTGGATTGGGCTGGATCCGGACCCGCGGCCGTACGAAGACACTGGCATAGATCGAGACGATCCACATCAGCAGCGCGACCGCCTGCTGCACATAGCTCCACTCTGAAGGTAGTAATGCGGGGTGAAGAACACCCATTGATGCGACCACGTTGAGGGTGATCGAGCTGCGGATCACGTTTCTGGCCAGCCGTTCCACGCCGGCGCTTGGCGCTTTCCAGATCGCGCTTTCATATGCATCGGAGTCCGCTGCGGTATGCAGTCCGGCGCCAAGCTGACCACCCTGAAGCACGGCCGCGGGCCGCTCTTCCGCCCCGGCACCGATGTGCAGCGGCGCCCTTCCATTCCCAGTCACGTGCACTCAGTCCATAACGGCGAACGGCCCTTAACGATGTGAGGGCCGCCCCTATGCCCTACGTCTCAAACGGGAAGATATTCGCGTCTTCTACCTTCGAGATCAAGATGAGCATGACGAGATTGCTGCGCGCCGCGCAATCCAGGTGCCAGAATCGATCGGGCCTTATCCTGCAAGAAGGAGGGGAGTTACGCCGCGGTCGCCGGCGGCAGCGCGAGCACCGAATAGATCGCCTGGGCATCGCGCGAGGCGCGGAGCTTCTTGGCGATGTCCTGGTCGCGGAGCAGGCGGGCGATGCGGGCCAGCGCCTTGAGGTGATCGGCACCGGCGCCTTCGGGGGCGAGCAGCAGGAAGACGAGATCGACCGGCTGGCCGTCCATCGATTCGAAATCGATCGGGCGATCGAGGCGGGCGAACATGCCGAAGATCTTTTCCAGCTTGGGCAGCTTGCCGTGGGGAATGGCGACGCCGTAGCCGACCGCAGTGGTGCCGAGCTTCTCGCGTTGCAGGAGTACCTCGAACACGGAACGCTCGTTCTGCCCGGTCAACTCGGCGGCCTTGGCCGCGAGTTCCTGAAGCGCCTGCTTCTTGCTGTTGACCTTCAATGCCGGGAGAATCGCCTCGGGCGCGACCAGATCGGTAATCGGCATGGAAGTTTTCCGAGGTGAATGAAAACGTCAGGTTCCGAATTGGCCAGCCTGGACAAAGAACCGGGGCGGGCCGACGTCAAGAAGATGAAGCAGGAGGCGGACTTAGCTCGCCCCTGATGTGGGGGGCTTCTACTCCAACGCAATCCCGGTGCCAACTCCCGCGTGCAGCTTTGCCCCGGTCATTGTTAAGGCGGAAAGGGGCCCCGGCGCGGGGCCCCCAGAGCGTCGCCCGACGGCCTCACGCCTTGCCACCCACCTTGCCGTCCGTCTTGACCCCCGGGGGGTCTATCCAGCCGACATTGCCGTCGGCCCGGCGGTAAATGATGTTCACCCGGCCGGAGGAGCCGTGCTGAAACACCAGGCAGGGCGCCCCGCTGAGGTCGAGTTCCATGACCGCTTCGCTCACGGACAGCGGCTTCAGCGAGGTGGTGGCCTCGGCGATGATGACGGGGCTGTAGCCGGTGATCTCGTCCTCATCCTCACCCTCGCCCGGTGCCTCCAGCACGTAGCTGGTGGCATCCATCGCGGCCAGCGCCGCGGAGGCGACATGGGCCTTGCGGGCGGAGCGATCCTTGAGCCGGCTCTTGTAGCGCTTGAGCCGCTTCTCGATCATCACCAGCGCCTGGTCGGCACTGGCATAGGCGTCCGGTGCGTTGGAATCGGCCTCGAGCGTGATTCCCGAATCAAGATGCAGCGCACAGTCGGTGCGGAAGCCGAAGCCGTCCTTGCTCAGCGTGATGTGACCAGAGTAATTGCCGTCGAAATATTTGCGCAGGACCTCTTCAGTCCGGTCGTTGACGCGGCCGCGCAGGGCCTCGCCGACGTTGACGCTCTTTCCCGAGATGCGGAGAGTCATGTGAACCTCACTTGGTTCGTGCCTGGCCTGGATTTGGGCCCGATAGCAGATCGAGAGTAGCGCGATTTCGCGCCGGCGCAATCAGGCCGGTTCGGGATTGCGGGAGCGATCGGCCATGGCGGTGGAGACGACGTTACCAAGAGCGCTCTGCTTGTCGCGACGGCGTTGCACCGAGGAAGGAATGCGCATGGCTTCGCGGTACTTCGCGACCGTGCGGCGGGCGATATCAATGCCCGAGCCGCGCAAGCGTTCCACGATGGTGTCGTCGGACAGGATCGAGGAGGGCGCCTCCGCATCGATCAGCTGCTTGATGTGGTGGCGCACGGCTTCGGCCGAATGAGCCTCGCCGCCATCGGCCGATGCAATCGAGGCCGTGAAGAAATATTTCAGCTCAAACGTGCCGCGATTGGTCGCCATGTATTTGTTGGCGGTGACGCGCGACACCGTGGATTCATGCATCTGAATGGCGTCGGCGACGGCCTTCAGATTCAGCGGTCGCAGATGCGCCACACCATGGATGAAGAAGCCGTCCTGCTGGCGCACGATTTCGGTTGCGACTTTCAGGATGGTGCGGGCGCGCTGGTCGAGCGCACGCACCAGCCAGGTCGCGTTCTGAAGCGCATCGGTGAAATACGATTTGTCGCCGTCCTTGCCGATCTTCTTCGAGAGCTGCGAATAGTAGGTCTGGTTGACCAGCACGCGCGGCAAGGTGTCGCTGTTGAGCTCGACATGCCAGCCGCCATCGGGTCCCGGGCGGACATAGACATCGGGCACCATGGTCTGGAGCCGGGCCGTGCCGAACTTCATGCCGGGCTTGGGATTGAGCCGGCGGATCTCGCCGATCATGTCGGCGATGTCCTCATCGTCGACGCCGCAAACCTTGCGCAAGGCTCCGATGTCGCGCTTGGCGAGGAGGTCGAGATGCTCGACCAGGGCCTGCATCGCGGGATCGTAACGGTCGAGCTCGCGGAGCTGGATCGCCAGGCATTCGCTCAAATTGCGCGCGCAGACGCCGGGCGGATCGAATTTCTGCAGTACGGCAAGAACGTTCTCGACGTCCTGTTGCGATGCGCCCAGCCGTTCGGCGGCCTGCCCGAGATCCGGCGGCAGGTAGCCGGCTTCGTCGACGAGGTCGATCAGATACTGGCCGATCATGCGCTGCGCGGCCCCGGTGAAGGCAACCGAGAGCTGCTCGGCGAGATGGTCGCCGAGCGTGGTCTCCGCGGCGACAAAGGCTTCGAGATTGTAGTCCTCGTCACCGGAGGCGCCGCCGCCCCATTCGGTGTAGGTGGTCGGCGCCGCATCCTGGGCGTTGCGCGCGGCCGCCTCGGCCGGTTCCTCGGAGAAGACGTTGTCCAGCCCGGTGTCCATGGTCTGCTCGATCTCGGCGCGGGTGCCGAGATCCTTGCTCATCCACTCTTCCTGGCCGGGCTCGAAGGCTTCGCCCGGGCCGCCGCCCGGCTCGTCGTTGTGGCCGCCGTCGCTGTCATTGAACTGGCCGGTCTCGGCCGGGCCCTCGCCCGCGGGCGGCTCGTCATTGGCCCGTTCCAGCAGGGGATTACGCTCGAGTTCCTCTTCGACGAACGTCGTGAGATCGAGATTGGACAATTGCAGCAGCTTGATCGCCTGCATCAACTGCGGCGTCATGACCAGCGACTGCGATTGCCGGAACTCTAATCTCTGCGAAAGCGCCATGAAGCAAGAACCGATCCCAAAAGTTGGTCCGATTTTTGCTTATCCTAGTCCAAGCCCGATGTACACGTCTTGACGAATTGGAAAAACGGGCTAGAGGCGGAATTCCTCGCCAAGGTAAAGGCGGCGCACGTCCGGATCGGCGACGATCTCATCCGGGCTCCCCTCGGTCAGGATCTCACCGGCATAGACGATGTAGGCGCGATCGGTGAGGCCGAGCGTCTCGCGCACATTGTGGTCGGTGATCAGCACGCCGATGCCGCGGTTGGTGAGATGGCGGACGAGGTCCTGGATGTCGCCGACCGCGATCGGATCGATGCCGGCAAAGGGCTCGTCGAGCAGCATGTAGTTCGGACGCGTCGCCAGTGCGCGCGCGATCTCGACGCGGCGCCGCTCACCGCCGGACAACGCAATCGACGGCGATTTCCTTAGGCGCGTGATGTTGAATTCGTCGAGCAGCGAGTCGAGCTGCTGCTCGCGCTTCTTGCGCGACGGCTCGACCACTTCGAGCACGGCGCGGATGTTCTGCTCGACGGTGAGACCGCGGAAGATCGAGGCCTCCTGCGGCAGATAGCCGATCCCGAGCCGCGCGCGCTGATACATCGGCAGCTTGGTGACGTCGTGGCCGTCGAGCTCGATCGCGCCGCGATCGGCCTTGATCAGGCCGGTGATCATGTAGAACACGGTGGTCTTGCCGGCGCCGTTGGGGCCGAGCAGGCCGACCGCTTCGCCACGGCGCACATAGATGCTGACGCCGCGCACGACCTGGCGGCTGCCAAAACTCTTTTCCACGCTATGCACAGCCAGGAAGCCCGGCCGCTTCAAGAGCTGAGGCCCGCCGGAACCGTTGGGCCTGCCGGCAGCCCTCACGGGATGAACCGCCTGGGCCCGGGGCTGCTCGGCTTGATAGTCCCCTTGGAACTGATCGGGTGCGTGCATCGGCTGGTTACGGGCGATCGGCGGCGCGTCCCTGACAGGGCTGGCCACGAGGCCGCCGACGCTGTCAGCGAGCGCGGTGATGTCCTGGCGCGCAAATCCTGGCCGGCCGCGTTTGGCGGGGCGCCGACGGAACATGCTGAAGAGATCGACCATCCCCGCCTTCTAGCCTTTCGCGACGATCCTGCGCGGTCTTCGCGCGATCTGCCACGCCGGCTTCAGGATTCGCCGACGCAGCATGAATGAAGGGATGTCTCATGCCCAGTGAAACACGCCCGAAAAGCGGCGAACCCCGCTTCGAAAGCCCTTCGCGCTAGATACAGTCTCGGCGCGCAAGCTTCAACCTCGGATCGGCGATGATCGACCCAAGCGTCTGAAATCATTCTTCAAATTTACTTTGACGGGCTTGGGTCTACGCTGACTTATTTGGGTTTAGTTGCGCCAGGCAATTGCAGAGGTCCCGCGCCGGGCTTGCCCGCGCCTCCGGATCCGCAATCATTGCCGCCGCCCTGCGGCAGCAGCGCCTGCACCCGGCCGCTATCGGATTCCACACGCGACACGCCCGTGGTCATGTCGACCGCCAGCCGGTCGCCGCGCAGCACGTTCTTGCACTGCGTCAAGACGACGCCCCCGAGCATGGTGATGAGGTTGGTGCGGGTGTCGAACACGGCGGTCTCGCCCGTGACCACCTGGTCCTTCTGGGTGACGACGACATTGCCGCGCGCCTCCAGTCGCTTGATCGAGGAGTTGCCGCCCGGTCCCGGCGTCGCCGACTGCATCGGCGCCCCCTTGGTCGCCTTTGCCGCAGGCTGTGGCGCGGCCGGCTTGTCGCCGCCCGAATCGTAAAACACCACCAGCGTCTTCGAGGTCATGGTGGTGTCGCCCTGAATGACCTTCACATTGCCGGAAAACGTCGCTTCCTTCTTCTTGTCGCGCATCTCGAGCGAGGCGGCCTCGATCTGGATCGGCTGATCGCGGTTCTGCGAGAAGCCCTGCATCGCGTTGGGCACGCCTTGCATCGTGCTCTGCGCGATCGCCGCACCCGTTGCGACCAGTGCGATGCCGACGGCGAGCGCGGCCGCACCCGGGATGACGCGCCGCTTGCCGTCGTTGCGCGGAAAAAACCTGATCATGAAAATCACTTTGAATTGGCGGACTTGTTCTGGGGCGTACGTGTCTTCGCAGCCGGCGCGGGTTCAGTCGGCGCGGGCTGAGTGGCGGCAGGATCGTCCAGCTTGTCGAGGTGCATCACCACATTCCCTTCGAAGCGGATGACGTCGCCGCCTTCCGTGATCCGCAGCCGATCGGCCGTCAGCGTTCCGTTGGTCAGCTTGACGTCGACATGCTCGTCCGAGGAGACCGTGCCCTTGCCCATGTCGACGAAGGCCGAGTTCAGCCGCGCCTCGTAGCCGGTCGAGGTGCGCAGGAAGATGTCCTTGTGCAGGTCGAGCTGCTGCTGCTTGTTGTCGAACCGTCCAGTGCGGGCATCGAGGAACAGGGTCGATTGGTCTTCCATCAGCACCTTCGCGCGCAAATCATGGAGATCGACATGATCGGGATCGGTGATGTCCTGGGTCGCGGTCTTGGCCCAGAGCTCGTAGGGCCGCTGGTCCGGCGTGAAGCCGGACATGTGCGGCGATTCCATCGTGATCTTCGTGCCAGTGACCACGAGATTTCCGGAGTCGAGCTTCACGGGGATCTGGAACGGGTTGAAAATGGTCGAGATGAGGACGAGCAGACCCATGGCCGCGGCCACTGTCGTCGGCACCGCGATGCGCAGAATCCGCACCAGGCGGCTGTGGCGCGCCGCGCTGGCGAACTTCGCCGCGAGCGCGGCGTCGTAGGTGACATTGTGGGCCGAATTCACCTGGGCTCCTGAGGTGTCGCTCGCCTTGTCCGGCTGGCGGGCGCCCCATTGTAGCCGGCAACGCCAAAATATGCAGCCCGCGACAGGCCGTTACGAAAGTGTCTGAAACGGGGCGACCGCCCAGCTTGGCCGCCGCGCTAAACTCTAGGAATGCGCGAAAATGTCCTCTTCGGCCCAGCCCTGGAGATCGAGCAAAGCGCGGGTCGGCAGGAAGTCGAAACAGGCTTTGGCCAGCGCCGTGCGGCCTTCCCGCGCCAGCATGGCATCGAGCCGCTCGCGCAAGCCGTGCAGATGCAGCACGTCGGAGGCGGCGTAGGCGAGCTGCGGCTCGGTCAGGCTGTCGGAACCCCAATCGCTCGATTGCTGCTGCTTGGAGAGGTCGACATTGAGCACCTCGCGCACGAGGTCCTTGAGGCCATGGCGGTCCGTATAGGTGCGGATCAGGCGGGAGGCGATCTTGGTGCAGTAGATCGGCCCGGTCATGACACCAAACGTCTGGTACAGCACCGCGACGTCGAACCGCGCAAAGTGGAAGATTTTCGTGTTCGCGGGATTGGCCAAAAGCGCCTTCAAGTTCGGCGCGTCGGTATGACCTTTGGGGATCTGCACCACGTCCGCGCTGCCGTCGCCGGGTGAGAGCTGCACCACGCAGAGCCGGTCGCGATGCGGGTTCAGGCCCATGGTCTCGGTGTCGATCGCCACCGCTCCGGTATAGCGGGACAGATCGGGCAGGTCGCCGCGGTGCAGGCGTACGGTCATGGCGTTTCAAACCTCAATCGAATCGGTGCGCTTTGCAGGCTAATCCCCGGCACAGACGCTGGCGAGGGCCGGCCGCGATGTATCCGCTGGCAGCCGCCGGCGCAAGCATCAGGCGCGGCTGGTCATACAGAGCCGCGGCGCTGGTCGTCATTGTCTTTTGGCTTCGCCGGCGAAACCGGATTGCGGCCTGACGTAAACGGTCTCGTAAGCGCCGGTGTATTGCTCGCGCCAGCCTCGCCGCTCCACCAGAAATCGCCGCAGCTGTTCGTGCGCCTTGACCCACAGCACGGCGTCGATCCGGTATTTGTCGAGCACCATGTCCCACGCGGCTTCGTCGATCTCCCAGCTCACCAGCTTGAAATAGTCGCGCAGCAAATCGTCCGGATAGGCGGTCGCGGCGCGACCGTCGACGAATGGGGGGACGGTGCCGTGCGTCGCGAAGATCAGGTAGCCGCCGACGTTCCAATTGTTCAGGACCCGCCGACCTGCGAGATGCTTTCGCAGATAGCCGGCATCTTCACTCGACAGCATCGGCGGAAGTGCGAGCGCCGGTGCAACGTTCAAATAGGCCATCGGCAGGGTGCCGAGACCGACGATGCCGGCGGCCAGCAACGCTCCCCTCACGTCCCGACCGGTGAGACGCTCAGGCAGCAAGCGGCTGAGGTGAAGCGCCATCGGCGCGGTCGAGAAAATGAAGAAGAAAGCGATGTACCTGAACTGATACAGTCCCAGAATCAGAAACAGCCAGGACATCAATCTCGGCTCGAGCGGGATCGGTCTGGAGTTTCTGTAGCGAAGCTCGAGCGCGACGAAGGCCAGCATGTACAGGATGCCGGGAATGCTGCCCGGCATTTCCATGTTGTGATAGTAGGACAGCCATTCGCCGATATTGCCCTGGACGAAGTGCCCCATCGTCGAGGCGGCACCGGCATAGATATTCCAGCCGAGCGGATTGATGGAGGTCGCGGCAAGGCACCCGATCCCCGCGAGAGCAAGGATCCGGAGCTCGGCCCAGGCCCCTCTGAGCACGGCGCCGCCGCAGAAGACGCCGATCACGAAAAAGCCGAGCAGAAAACCGCCATGCAGATTGGCCCAGAGCACCATCAACACGGGAAGCACGAACCATCGCGTTCGTCGCAGGCATTCGCGATAGAAGACGACGCAGAACAACATCGTGCATGTATTCGGCGAGACCGCGAGATACATGTTCGGCGAAGCTTCGTAAGCGGGATAGAGCAGGCAGGCCAAGAAGACCGAGACGCAGACCGCGATCGCCGACGCGCCGTAGCCGAGAGAGATCGCGGTCAGGATGCCGACGATCGCTGCGCCGCAGGCCACCGTCAGCAGGACGAGGCTGCCAAAGCCTGCGTATTGAAACGTCGCACTGGCAAGCGCGTCCCAGAGCCAGGACAGATTGAGCCATGGCTTGTCGCCGTGGGTGAACGACCAGGGGTCGTGGAGCGGGATGGCGTTGCGCTCCCGGATGATATCTCCGGCCGCCAGATGCCAGCCCAGATCGTAATGGCCGAGCAGAAGCGGCGCGTTCAAGACGTAGAACAGGCAGATGAACGAGATCAGGAACAGATAAATTCCCGATCTCAGGAGAAACGGGCTGATCGCGTTCGCAGCCTTGTCGAATGCCGGCTCGTGCCAGACCTGATGCTGATCCACCGCTTCCCCCACGATAAAGCGAGCCCGATGGCTCCGCGCTCGCCGACGGCCGGATGCGAGCCTGCCCGCTGACTAAGAGCTAGTTTGTCTAAAGCGGGGTAAATTCGGACGATGCAACCGAGGGGGGATTGGCGGAATGAAATTCCGCTCAACGGCGGGCTTCCGAGGTCTCCCAAGCAGCTGTTTACACTTGGAAATCTTCGAAGCGGACCTGCATCGTCTCATCCCCGAGCTGTTATTAATGGCATTGCTGGAAAATGCCCGAAATCGCTTCAGCTACCGGTTTCGGCAGCGGCGGCGGCGCAGTCACCGGCTTCGGGGGCGGAGGTGGTCTCACCGGCGGGAGCGATTCAACGACCTGGGTTGGGTGTGGTGCCCAGGAAAAGACTCGATCGTCACCTTCAGTTGTCCAAATGGAGGCCCGCGAGACCGCGACCGCGCAGCGTGGAGATCGCCAGTGCGTGCCTTAAGCGGTCCCGCCGTCATTATTCGTCAGCGTAGCTCCTGTTCCACATTCAGGTGAACCAACGCTGGGCCTTCGATGACCAAAGTTGCATGTATCACCTATTGGTCGAAAATCCCGTAAGTCAGGTCAAGGCACATCAAAGGCATTGATTGGAGAGGGCGTAGCCGAAGCCGCATACCCCCTCGTTTTCCCTTCGCACTCGCCGTCCGGCCCTTCCGCCACATCCGCCGGTCTACCGTCTCGCTGAGCTTCATGCGCTCGCAGTGGTGTTCTGTTCCATATTTTCGATGCGTCGAACGGAGATCTCCAATGAAGCTCAAACTTGCCGTCGCGATGCTCGCCGCAAGCCTCCCGATCGCATCGATGGCTTTCGCCCAAGGCATCGCGCCAGCCGAACTTGCGGTGATCGATGGCTGCCTGAAGACCGCGGAGAAAACCGGCGGTTTCGGCGGCGCGTGCGTTGGGCTCGTCGCCGACCCCTGCATCAAAGCGGCAGAGGGCGCGAATGACGATGTCGCCAAATGGAAAGCCTGCGCGGCGCGCGAACTCGCCATTTGGACGCAGAAAACCAATGAGGCGCTAAAGAAGGTTCAGGCCGGCGGGTTCGCCGACGCGATCAAGGCGGTCAATGACTCGCAGAAAACTTTCGCCGCGTCGCGTGATGGCTTCTGCGCGGTCTTCGACAAGGTCGATCCCGGCATGTACCGGGGCAGCGCGAGCTACTGCCGCCTGCGCGAGACCGCGAACCGCTCGCTGAGCCTGATCAAGCTCGGCGCCGCGGTCAACGAGCATTGAGACCTCTTAGGCGCTTGGGGTCATCAGCTTTGCCGACCTTTTCCCACATAGCGATGACGGCTTCGGCCGCGAGCGCGGTGGACGTCGGCGCGTAGCGCTTGCCTGAACGACTGAAGCCAGCCTCCAGATCGCCTGCGATCGCCGTGCCTCGGTTTTGAGTACCGGTCAGCAACTCAAATTCCCTGCAAAAGCGATTTCAATCGCTTGAGTAGGAGATGGTGCCCAGGAAAGGACTGGAGCAGCACCCTCTGAATCGACTGTTTTCGCAGGAGTTTTTCGAACCGCAAACCTGTTGTTGTGTACCGGAGTTGTGTACCGGGCACAAGCAATGCGCAGCTCTGACGAGCTGTCAAATCGTGAAGCCGGTTAGAACGAGTGCTCAAGGACGACGCCCGGGGTCACCGGAGCGCCTGGGACGGAAATTACGTTGGGAGTCACCGTCGTGTTCGGCGCGACCTGATGGCTAACGCCGACGTTGGTCGCCGTCGTGCACCGGGAGTGTTGGTTATGTGCCTGAGAATGGTGAACAAACGGATCATTAACCACGTACGGGCGTTACTGTGCAGGAGGTCATATGAAAAGTTACTGACGACACCAGTTGCCATCATTGGACGAATAAGCAATATTCGTTCGTGTTCTTCCTCATTTACGAGAGTTCCCCATGGCCACCGCAGTGATGGATACCACCGGGCGCCCTGATGAACGAGAGCTCCTTGCGGAGGTTTCTCGGCATCCGGATGGGATCGATGCTCTGACCCTGGTGCAGATTTTCTCCCAGAGGGGCTACGAGCCTTACAACATTCAGCGAACAATGCAGCGAGCGCTGGACAAGGGCGCACTTGAGCTCGGTTCCAAGCTGCGGTTGTGTGTCGCACTCGTCGCCGCGTAAACACTCAGAATGTGGTTAGAGGCCGATCGCGTTCGGCGACGTCACAGTGTGGTCAAGGACGACCAGCGAAGTCGTTTTGAGCGTGATCGCGACCGCATATTGTACTCTTCCGCGTTCCGCCGTTTGGCCGGCATCACGCAAATTGTTCGTGCGGGCGAGGCGGACGTATTTCATACCCGCCAGCAGCATACGATTAAGGTCGCCCAGGTAGGTCGACGCCTAGCTCAGAAATGCATCGCGGACGCGCCTGAGTTGGCGAGTACTCTAGGCGTGCATGCAGAAGTGGTAGAGGCCGCGTGCCTAGCACATGACCTGGGCCATCCACCATTTGGTCATGTCGGCGAGCATGTGCTGCACGAACTTGTCGTCAAGCACGACCCCGATGGCTTTGAAGGCAACGCCCAATCATTTAGAATCCTCACAAAGCTTGCCGTCCGCTTCGATGAATGTCAGGGCCTGGACCTCACCAGAGCGACCCTCGCGGCCTGCCTGAAATATCCATGGCATCGTGACACGAAACTTCCAGGGCGCACGAAAAAATGGGGGGCATACCAAGCGGACCGCGAGGATTTCGCGTTTGCGCGGGAGTTTTTCGCTCACGACGCAAAGACCCCCGAGGCTGACCTGATGGATTGGGCGGACGATATTGCCTATTCCGTACACGACCTCGAAGATTTTCATCGTTGTGGCGCACTGCCGTGGCATCGCATTCTCGCAGGTGATCAAAGCGAGCAAATAGTCTCAAGGGCCGTTGCAAACTGGTTTGCAGCACCTGCCGATGCTGCGGGACGACTGCGAGAGGCTCTCAGAAGCCTGCATGGCTTCATTGCTGGATCTTTTGCCCAGTTGATAACCGAACCTTACGATGGTGCTCGTCACCAACGTCAGCAACTGCGGACGATGACATCCAAGCTCATTGGTCGGTACATTCGAGCCGCCCGACTTCAGGAACCTGACGTTACAGGCAAGGCAGTGGTAATTGCCCCCGAGGAAGCGGACGAAGTTCTCATTCTCAAGCAGATCACCCGAGATTACATTATTAACAATCCTTCTTTAGCTGCCCAGCAGAAAGGGCAAGAGAGGGTACTCAGGACCCTCTTCGAATATTTATTCGAGGACTCGCAAACGACGATCCCTAAATATCTGCCACAGCGGCTGAAGTACCTTTGGCTCGAAGGAGATGAAACTCCGGCACGCTTTGTGGCCGATTGTATCGCGAGCCTCACTGAAGCAGAGGCGCTGGGGCTACACGGCCGTCTTCACGGTTACGCAAGCGGATCCGTGTTGGATCCAATCGTAAGATAAGGCGAAGGGCCTATCCAGGTGTCAGGACGTGTAATCGGTCCCAGCATACATGCCTCTTCCCCAAATCCACGCAGCTTTCTCTAGCGCACCCGGTCGACCCATGCACCGTCGCGGAAGCGAGGAGTTCAGTTGCGCTCCAGCAAGTGGCTGCCAGCAGTCGGCCCCCAGTGGGATAGAGACGTGAGTGAGGGCGCGTGAAGAAGATCATTGAAGAGGTGCTGAAGCTGCAAAAGGTCTACTCGGATCAGAATACCCGGGAGATGGAACGGCGGGGCATCCTCATTCGAGACGTCTTGCCTGCTGAAATACGAGGCAGAAGTGGCAGACTGAGGTCGGCTCTGGGTGAGTATGGGATCGACGGAGACGCCGAGGGGCGGGATGGCACGGGCCGTAAGACACTTGTCCCCTGGGTGAGATGGTACTCTCCCTCACGCTCCCCCTCTGCTCAGCAGGGCTGGTACATTGTGTACCTGTTTCACTCTGACGGTGAAGGTGTCTCGCTATGTCTGAGCCACGGCTCGACGGTGCTCCAAAATGGAAGCTACGTGAGCCGCGATGATGCAGAGGTCGCTGAACTCATGAGCTGGGCGGAAGCTTCGGTGGGGTCTGAGTTCGAAAACGATCGAACGGTTCGGCGGGGGATAGAGCTGGGAACTCATGATCTTGCGCGAGCCTATGAGAAGACAACGGTCTTCTCGAAGTTCTATCCGACTTCGAACATCCCGAGTGATGCTGAACTTGAGGAAGACCTCGTTCGTTTTTGTGAACCCCTTCGGAAGTTGTATCGCGCCAAGGAACTGGGCTTATCTCCAGGCGAACCACACGTAGACGTGAGCGCTATTGACCGAGAGATCGAAAAGTTCACCGCGCCGCTGCGGGCGATCGGAGGCGGGCAAGGCCGCGGTCTATCTGCACCTTTGCGAAAGCTGGTTGAATTGCATGCGATGAGCAAGGCAAAGGAATGGCTGAAAGCTCAAAGATTTTTGTTTCAGGACGTCTCTGCCACTGATAGTTGCGACTTTAAGGCTCAGAGAGACGGAGAGCAGTGGGTGATTGAGGTCAAAGGAACAACCGGAGGACCAGGCGCCGTCCTTCTCACTCGCAACGAGGTTTTACTCCACCAGCAGGCGCACCCCAAAAACGGGTTGCTCATCGTTCACGGCATCGACCTTGACCCGTCCACTCCCAAAGTGTCGGGAGGTGAAATTGTGGCGATGGTACCTTGGCAGCTCGAAGTGGAGCGCCTGAACCCCATCTGCTACGAGTACCGATTTGGACAGCGCTAACTCTTCATCAGCTCATAGCTCTCCAAGCATCCTCGCAATTGCTGTCGCCGCGAAAGGATTTCCCGACTCGCTGACGAACCCGGCCGCTGCCAGCTCAGCCGAGATCGTTCTGAGGGAACGCCGACCGCCCTTTGGCGATTTGCGACGTAGCTTCCGGGCCAGCGTGATCATCTGCCCGCCGTTGTCTCTCGCATCTATCTCGGCATAGCTTTTGCGACCCTCGACTTTCAGCCCATTGGCCCGCTTTCGATCCCGAGCCGCCTTCAACTTGCTGACCAGTCGAGCCTTCTCCAATTGCGCAAACACGCCGGCGATCTGTCGCATGGCCACCTTGAAGGGATCATCCGTCGCCGTGAGGTCATCGCCCGATGCCGTCAGAACACGGACCCCCCTCTCAATGAGCGCGATGATGCCCGCCTCCTGGACAATCAATTGCCGGGCAAAGCGCGATGCGTCCTCGACCAACACGGTCCTGACCCCATTGCCTTCAATCCGATCGAGCAGAGCTGCGAAGCCCGGTCTGGTCTCAATGGGATCAGCGCCACTCACGTCCGCATCATAGAACTCGGCCACCACCTCGAGACGCTCGCGCTCCGCAAACGCCTGGATTGCCGCACGCTGCCTCTTGTCGCTGTCCTTGTCTGAGCCGACGTTAGCCGCGCTAGACGTCCGGAGATATGCGATTGCCTTCCTAGAATTGATTGCCACACCAGTCACTTGATGGGTTTTCCCGTTTCGTTTTCCTGAGATTCCGTAACAGAACGAATGCCAAGAGTCCACATCAATGATGATCATTCTTAAATTAGGTTGCCAATGACATGTATTGATATAGATTGATCTTCACTGAAGGTGACTTTGCATCATTCTTAAGGAGACGTCTTATGAACGGATTTTTTCTGTCTACAGCATCGTTGAACCGTTTGCCGGAGGAAGCGAGGGCTGCGGTGCTCGCCGAACTGGGGCTATCGGGCGTGACCACTGACGTCGGCGACGTATCAGAGTCCCTAGTTTCGGGCACCGACGAGTCGCTCGCTCGCTTGAACGATCGCCAGGCCCGGCGCCTGGTACAAAAGCCTCTTTCCGATATCTCTAGAAGGATGCTCGAAGCTGCGGCACAGCTAGACCCGCACTTTCGCATCCGTGACCTCTTGGAGAAGATGGGGCTGGAACGTTACGGCCAGCTTAGAGGACCCCTCTCGGGACTGACCCGAAGAACACGAAGCATCCTGAACGACCGCGAGGTCTCGCTTTTCCTTCAAGTCGAAGAGCGCGAGACAGACGAGGACAGCATTGCACAGATGCATCCCGAGACCCGCGCGGCTTTGCGCCGGGTGCTGAACACGGGAGGGTGAGGAAGAAGGTCGATCGCGCCTGACGACCCGATTGCAGGGCGCGCTCACCGCGGCAGCGGCAAACATGGCGATATTGTGTCTTTCCCCTTTTTTTGACACAATACGCCCTCACTCGCCCAACTCGAGTTGAGTACGAATTGGCAAAAGGGCCGTTTCCTCGCTAGAAACTAGCAAGCCCTTGTAGAACTTGATTTTTCCACAATTCTGTACTACATCTGTTCTCGATACAGCAGGTCCTCGTGGTCGGTCATGTGAACGACAGCGCGAGTGTACCGTATCGGGTACTGTGGGGTGCGACCATTCACCCGAAGGGCACCGCGTAAGCTCAAAGCCCATGGGTCGCCGGCGGTCTGCCAAAGCCGTCGAGAAGTAGTGAGCAATCTCAGTTCGCCTGGCAGGGCAGGACAGAGTGCCTATGCGAGGGGCCGGCTCCGGGGTTCTAACCCAGCCACCAACATCGTCGAGGTAGCGGGTCGTCCGTGAACAAGGCACTAAGCGATTGAGCAGGAGTCAGTTTTCCGGTTGCGGCGGCATTTGAGATTGCAGGGATTGGGGGCTTGAGGCCCCCAAACCTTGCAATTTTCGTTTGTGGATTCCCTTTCGCTGCGGACCATGATTCTGTGGTGCATCGGAGGGGCCGATGCGACCGAAGAAGCACAGGACGACGGGATCGAACGATCTGTTCCGGGCGCGGCTGGACCAGATCATCAATCTGAAGCACGAGTTGGTTCTGCTTGCCGGCAAGATCGATTGGGACTGGATCGACGGCGAGATCGCGCCGCTCTACAGCGAGAACGGCCGGCCCGGGATCGAGACCCGCTTCATGATCGGGCTGTTGTTGCTCAAGCATATCTACGGGCTGTCCGATGAGGGGGTGTGCGAGCGCTGGGTCCACGACCCTTATTTCCAGTTCTTCACCGGCGAAGAGTTTTTCCGGCACGCTTTCCCGCACGAACGCTCGGACCTGAGCCATTGGCGCAAGCGGCTCGGCGACAAGCTGGAGTCGTTGCTGGCCGAGAGCCTGCGGGTGGCGCACGAAGCCGGCGCCTTACGCAGCCAGGACCTCAAGCGCGTCACGGTCGACACCACGGTGCAGCCGAAGGCCATCACCTTCCCGACCGACGCCAAGCTGCTTCATGCGGCCATCCAGGGCCTCAACCGCCTGGCGAGAAGGCACAGCGTCAGGCTCCGGCAATCCTATTCTCGCGTGGCCAAGGCCGCTGCGATGATGGCGGGCCGCTACGCCCATGCCAAACAGTTCGGGCGGCATCAGCGGCAGTTGCGTATCCTGCGCAGCCGGCTGGGCCGGATCATCCGCGACATCCGTCGCAAGATCGAGGGCCAGCCAGCCCTCGAGGAGGCATTCGCCCTTCCGCTTGGCCGAGCCAGCCAGATCCGCTCCCAGCAGCAGCGCCAGCGCGGCTGGAAGCTCTATTCATTTCATGCCCCGGAGGTGGAGTGCATCGGCAAAGGCAAGGCCTCAGCCCCTTACGAGTTCGGCGTGAAGGCCTCCATCGTCACCAACAATCGCCGAGCTCCCGGCGGCCTGTTCGTACTGCATGCCAGCTCGCTGCCCGAAAATCCCTACGACGGTCACACCTTGCGGAACGTCATCGACCGGACCGAGACGCTCACCGGATGTCCGATCGAGCGGGCCTATGTCGACAAGGGATACCGCGGCCACGATGCTCAAAATCCACGTCGCGTCTTCATCTCCGGCCAAAAGCGCGGCGTCTTCGGCGTCATCAAGCGCGAGCTGCGCCGCCGCTCCGCCATCGAGCCCATCATCGGCCACATGAAGACCGAAGGTCACCTCGGTCGCTGCTACCTCAAAGGCCGTGCCGGAGACGCCGCCAACGTCATCCTCTCAGCCGTCGGCCACAACTTCCGCCGCATCCTAGCCTGGCTCAGAGAACTCTTGTGCCTGTTCCTGGCCCGACTATGCCGCGTGCTGGCCGGTCCAGCCCCGCTCAATTCGCCTTCTTAACGGACGACTAGCCTGTGCGGTCTCTTCCAAATCCCAGGGCGGGATCGTCGACTCTGTTATTGGCGATGTCGTAGTGCTTCAGGGGACGATCGAGTTGCTCTGGAATGATCCCATCGATCCGTGGCTTCAAGGGTGCCGAGCGCCTGGCGCCTTTATGTCACAGCTGGCCGGAGGGTGCGGGCTGCGGCGATCCCTCTCGTCGGAGAGGTGGTCGAATATCCTCGGCATGGTCGAGGAAGGCAGTGGCGGCCAAGCTTCGTTTCCATGGCCTGACCCGCAAGCCCCTGGCCGGAATCTAAGAATACCACCAACTAACTGAAAATTCACAATTTTATAATTTACCAAACCGAGAATACCATTAGCTATACCAAGCCGATGTTTCACAATTTTGGTTCGAAACCGCTTCAGGCTGAACGTACGAGATCAGGAGCTATGCTCGTCAATTCCCTGTGAGTCTTGTGGGCTTACAGCAATAAGTGCTGTGACCAGCCGTGGATTCGAAGCGTACGGCACTTCGTCAGGCACCGCCGCCTTCGCTCGGCATCGAGACCGCCAATCACGGCGGGCTCGCAAGAGCGAAAGGCGATGCAATGTCCCCTCAATCAACCAGCGTCTCCACCCGGAAGGATGCTAATCCGAGATCACGTCCCAGCTTGTGGCCGCAATCGAAGCGAATCCCGACAGACCATAATTACCCTGGCGCAAATCATCGGGCGCTCTCTTCATGCCGGTCAATGTGCTGACCAAGAACGGCTATAGCAATATCGTGAGTCTCTGGGTCGCCGCCCAATTAAAGGGGTTCAGCTCGCCCGTGTGGGCCACTTACAAACAATGGTCGGAGCTTTGCGCTCAGGTTCGCGCAGGCGTGAAATCGAGCCCTGTGATCTTCTACAAGGAATTCGACGCCGAGCCCGATCCCGACGTCGCGGATGACGACGGCAAACCGCGTGTCGCCCGCGCATCGCGCGGGTGTTCAACGCGGCGCAGGTCGAGGGTTACGCCATGAACCCAGTGCCGGAGCCTCTCGGTCCGGTCGCCCGCATCGCAGGCGCCGATGCGTTCGTGAGAGCGACGGGCGCGCGCATCGAGCACGGCGCGACGGGCCTTTTACCGGCTCTCCACCGATAGTATCCAGATGCCTCCGGAGGAAATGTTCTGCGGCACCGAAACGCTGTCCCGCAGCGAAGGCTATTACGCCACGCTTGTCCACGAGCTGACCCGGCGCGAAACACAGGCTCGATCGCACGTTTCGGCAAACGCTTCGGCGGTCAGGCCTACGCCGCCGAGGAATTGGTCGCTGAAATTCGGCGCGGCGTTCCTGTGCGCGGAGTTTCAGATCACGCAGGATGTACGTGCCGATCACGCTCGTATCTCGCGCAGTGGCTGAAGCTGATGAAGGTCGGATTCCCGCGCGGTTTTCGCTGCCGCCGCCAAGGCGTCCGTAAGACGCGACGCAAAGATATTCACTTCGCGGCCGCCCCAGCTATAGCCAGCTCGCGCACCCCTGAGGGGACGGCTCTGGAGCTGCTACAGTGGTTCTGGCAACGCGGGCTGCAGTGTCGACGCCTTTCGCCGTGAATACGAGGGGCGCGCAGCCTAGAAACCGGCGCCGCTTTTTTGAAACGGCGCCGGTTTCTTTGTCAAAGGTCTAGTGAGCGGCGGCACCTTGCTTGATCGCAGAGGCGAAGTCTTCGACAACACGAACAAATAGATCGGGATCACGCAGTGCGTTCTTGAGCTCCTCAGTCCAATCCGGATTCGACTCGGTCCACTTGATCAGCGCGGTCGCCTTGACGCCGCGATGCTTGATCAGGAAGTTGGAGATCTTTGCCGGCACCGCGCCCGCGACAAACGCGGCCCTAGCCGGTGCGGCGCGCGCCAGAAGAATGAAAGCCCGCGAGAAGCTCGCGAGATCGTCCTCTTCCGCGAGTTTGGTGAGGAGGTCCAGTACAGGACCGGAAGGGGTCGTGTAGGCTGCCGAGCCCTGGGATGCGATCGCCTCGGCAATGCGGTGCAGTGTTTCTGGGGGCATGCTCTTAATTCCTTCGTCAAGGCCGGCGAGCGCTTTTGCTTTTGCCCTGCGATCGGCGGCGAGGTTTCTGATGTCGTTTGCGTCTTGTTCGGTGGGCACCCACACACGGACTTCCTGCCAGCCTTCAGCCAGGCGAACGTCGCGCTGGCGTCTTACTCGCCTGACTACCGTAGGATCGGCCACGAAATGTCTCCGTACTGTCGTTACGCAATATATACCGTAAGGACAGTACGGCAAGAGGTTCCTTTATGGAACCTAAGAACGTTATATAGGGCCCACCGTCAGTCGCTTTATTGAAGTATAGCTCAACAACCTTTATTATGGTGTCGGACTTGGCTCTTCTGCGGAAGGTTTCTCTTGAACCGCGATAATCTCACTCACGCCGTTCGGGAACGATTGCAGCGGCTTCCGGCGCCCTATGCGGCGCATTACGGCGTGGTTCCGCTGCCCCCGCCTGAGGACGGCGTTGCCGGGGGGGCGGTCCTTGCCCGGCTCAGGGCGGCGGATGCAGCCTTGGTGCGTATCGAGACGCTCGCGGCCGAAGTAAAGGACCCATATCTGATCAGCCGCATCTTGCCACGGCGGGAAGCTGTCAGCAGCTCGGCGATCGAAGGCACCAACAGCACGCTTGACGAATTGCTGTCCGGTGAAGAAAGCGAAGATTCCCAGCAGGGCGAGGCGGTAGTTCAGGTGCGTGACTACGCGCTCGCGCTCGATGACTTCCTGCCGCGGGCCAGACAAGAGAAACTGGAAATCTTCACAAGCGGTTTGGTGCAGGATCTGCATCACGCCGTCATGCGCGGCGACGCAGAATACAAGGACAAGCCCGGCGATCTTCGCCAGGTTGTGGTCTGGATCGGCGGCAGGGGCGATATTGCTTACTCGACCTACAATCCGACGCCGCCGTCTGACATTGCCGCGTGTCTTGAGGACACGATGAAGTACATGCGCTGCGAGGGCATGCAGGCGATGTACCAGAGCTTCATTGTGCGAATGGCGGTTGCGCATGCACATTTTGAGGCAGTCCACCCGTTTCGTGATGGCAATGGCCGCGTCGGCCGTCTCCTCCTGCCGTTGATGATGGCGGCGGAAGGCATGATGCCGATTTACCTGTCACCGTACATTGAAGCCCACAAGGCGGCTTATTATGAATCGCTCAAAGCGGCTCAGCAGCGCCTCGATTGGCATGAAGCGGTCGGATTCATGGCAGACGCAATTGTCGGCACCACGGATGAGCTGCTGAAGACGCGCGACGCTTTGTCTGCACTTGGCGATCTATGGCGAAAGCGGCGCAAATTTCGCCAGGGCTCAGCGAGCCTGCGAGCACTCGATGTTCTGCCGCACTATCCGGTGCTGACCGTCAAGCGTCTGGCCTCGCTTCTCAGCATTACGGTGCCTGCAGCCTCGCAAGCGGTAGAGCAACTGGTCGAGAATAAAATCTTGAACGAGCGTACCGGCTATGCGCGCAACCGCGTCTTCGCCGCGCCCGACGCGCTGTCGATCATTAACCGACCCTTCGGCGAAGAACCCATTCTTCCCGGTGCGGACACCTGACGGCCGGTATGCCGGGCTGACAATCGGTGAAGCCGCGAATTGCGTCTTCGCCCCGCCGCCGGTCATGCCGTCGGCGGGACTTCCAGACACAGGCGATTTTCCATAGCACGCGATCCCGCAAATGCTCAATGATCACGCCGGACGAAGGGAGATTCGGTAGATGGTCGAGGCGATTCTCCGAAGGACACTCAAAAGAGTGGTTGACCTTGCAGCGATGCACAGCATCACGAGTGATGCGCTCATAGCGATGAGCAAGGATGATTATCAGGTTCTCCGTCGCGCGGCGACGCGCGCGCGGCTCGACAGAAAAGCGCGTTTCGTCTGCGCGAAATGCGGACATGCCGTCTATGCTCCGCGCGAAGGCCGGACCGGCCAGCCTTACTGGAAACACCACCCGGGTGCCCCACAGCTTTGTCCCTGGTGGACGGGGACGCCGGCCAGCGTCGATATCGTTAGCGCGCAGCAATTTGACGGAGCGCAGGAAAGCCCGCTGCATTCTAAAATCAAACATATCGTCGGTGAGTTATTGACCAACGATCCGCGCACGACCGCAGGAAGCGTCGTTGTCGATGAGTATCTCATCCTAGAGAATGGACGGCGGCGGCCGGACGTACGCGCGATCTATGATCGCATGCCACTCGTCGTGGAGGTTCAACTTGCAACCACGCAAATCCCCATCATCGTGCAACGCGAAGATTTCTATGAGAGCGCGTCCATTCGCCTGATTTGGCTCACCTGGAATCTTGAGCCACCCACGAGCGGCCGATTACTCAGTTCGTTTGAGGACATTTTCTACTCCCACGACAAGAACCTGTTCTCAATTGACGACGAAACGATAGCCCTCTCCAGACAGCGGCGAGAAGTAATCTTGCGCGCGTTCTGGCTGGATGAAGACGCATGGCGCTCGAAATTGGTCACGATTTCCGACCTCAATTGGATCGAGGGAGGGCGCACAAACGCGGTCCCGTCGAGGCCGCCTTGGCATCATGACTTTCTGTCGCGCTGGCGCGGCGCGCTCGCCGAAAGAGGTACGAAATGGAAAGAGCGTGAGATCCTGTTTGGCGAACTCGTCGCCAAAGTGGCGATTCCGGGGAGCGACGTCAACGAGCTGCACGCGCTCGATGTGGATGCATTGATCAACTGCTTACTTTCCCTGGTCGACGGTCGGCCAGTCGGATCGCGGCAGCAGAATCTTGTCGAGGTGCTGAACTCCTTTCTCAATGTCGAGCGACGACAGCGCTATGTGCGCCTCATTCGGACCTTCGCCCGACTGACCAACAGGGACGCTCTCTTTGAAATCGAGAGTGTTCGCAACAAGATCGTCAAAGCTCGCACAGTGGTGCAAGACGACCGCCAAAGCGTGTCGGGAAAGATCGCGCTGGCCTTGTTCCCGGAGATATTCTCTTCAGCTTGACGCAATGCCAGCAGCGTATCTCAGCGCTTGACGTATTCTGTAGCGCAATCAAGTGAGTCGAGGATTGCGGACGGGGCCAGATTGCCTGTGGGGGCAGCGGCTTGGTAGGAGACGATGGCGCAACAAGGTGGAAAATATCGTGCATTCCGTAGATAGTGACGACCTCGAAGCGAAGCGCATATGCTACGCCTGCATTGGCGAGAAGTATCTAAGCGATGAAGTTCGCGCAAAGGGCAAACGCGCCAAGTGCAGCTATTGCGACAAGGCGCGTCGTACCTTCAGCCTTGACAAGATGGCTGAACGTGTGGCGACCGCGTTCGAGCAGCACTACTATCGAACGTCAGATCATCCAAACGACTACGAATATATGCTCCAGCGCGACAAGGAGCTGAGCTACGAATGGAATCGACATGGCGATGATGTCGTGTACGCCATTCAAAACGCCGCCGAAATCCCTGAAGACGCGGCCCAGGACGTCCAGTCAATCCTGGAGGAGGAACATAGCGATTTCGACAGCGCGGCCATGGGTGAAGAGACGGAGTTCGCGAGCGACAGTTACTATCAAGAGAAAAAGGTCAGCGATGATGCTTGGCGCGAGGAATGGTATCGGTTCGAGAATTCACTCAAGACCGAGGCGCGTTTCTTCAGTCGCACCGCAGCTACGCATCTGGCGGCCATCTTCGACGGGGTGAATGCTTTGCGGACGCGGCAGGGGCAGCCTCTGGTCGTAGATGCGGGGCCCGGAACGCCCTTCCATACACTCGCTCGTGCCCGGGTCTTCCAGTCCGAGGACAAACTCGAGGTGGCGATGTGTCGGCCCGACCTCCAGCTCGGGTCACCGCCAGCGCTGGTGGCTGCGGCAGGTCGCATGAATGCGCGGGGCATTTCTGTGTTCTACGGCGCCAACGATCCCAACGCCGCCATCGCCGAGGTGCGGCCTCCGGTTGGAAGCAAGGTTGCCGTGGCGCAATTCGAGATTATCCGAAAACTCCGGCTGCTCGATCTGACGGCGCTCAAGAATGTCCAGATGCGCGGAAGCATCTTTGACGTCGATTTTGCGCGCCGGCTGGAACGAGCGCAATTTCTGAAATCTCTGAGCAACCGTATCACCCAACCGGTCATGCCCGACGATGAGCCTTTCGAGTATCTGGCAACGCAAGCCATCGCCGATTTTCTCGCAACGGAATCCTCGGTGCCCATTGATGGCATTATCTTCCCGTCGGTTCAGGTCGCGGGAGACGTGCTCAACGTCGTCCTATTCCACAAGGCTGCGCGCGTCGAGGCGATGGAAATTCCGAGCGGGACCGAGATCAGAGCCAGGACGGGGCAAAGTACCGCGGAGGGGTGGGAAGTCGATTACTCGGTATTCGAGGAGGTGCCGCCGCGGCCAAAGGTTGATGAAGAAAAGGAAAAATCGCCAGGATGGCCCGACTTCGATGCCATGCCGGCGTTGGCGGGAGAACGGGTCGATTCCGATCTGCGGGAGCCAAGCCTTCGCGTCATGCCGGACAGCGTCAGCGTACACCATGTGGAGGGCGTCGTCTTCAAGACAGACGAGTATCAGGTGCGTCGTTCCCGCTGGGAGAAGGACGATCGATCGCCGTTCTAAATTTACACCCGGTCACGAGAAGGTGTGTGATGGCGGCGGCGACTAATGGCGCTGACGCATGAGGCGCTTTCGCCGGCCACAAGCAGTGGCACGAAAATTCTACGACGACCGCGAACCTATCGATGAGAACAGCGGCCCGAATTGGGACGCGCCAGCGCTTGCCTGCAAGGGAATAGCTTTCATTCTTCCTTTGGCGACCACGGATCAGGCAGGCTGACAATGTCGGCGAACCGCTTTCCGTCCCGAAACATCCACTTGTCGTCGTCCGCCTCAAATCGGTTGATCTCTCGTAGCTCGTCCGGAAGAGGGTGGTCCGCCCAAGGATGAACTGCGAGTACCGGCTGCCATTTCTCCTCTCTCAGCTTCCACAATCCTGTCTCAGGTAACAATAGAACTGCGCTCACATGCGTGTTCCGCGGACCGTTAGGCCCATGCCAAAATCCATTCTTTGCGCGAGTGATATGAGCCGAGCCACCGTTGAACTGCACGATCTCGTCGCCAAAGACGACGTCTCCGTAACGCATCCGAGTAATCAGCTCGGCGCAGTCATCCGCCGGCATTCGACGCCGCGGTGAAACGAAAGCACCGTCACTTGCATTCGCCTTCGTCTCTCTACGCTCGAAATCAACCGGTAAAGCGCCCGGAATGACCGCCGCAAATCACATCGCTGCGCGATTTCGCACCCGCCCATTCGATGTAGTCGTTTCATCAATAATCCGTCGGACCGGAATAAACCTCGCATCAACGACATAACTTCGGTGCTTTAGTATTGGATTTTGGGCACGTTGACGAACGCTCTGAGTGTCGCGAATGATTGCGGTCATGGACGAAACTGAAGCCTAGGAGAACTCTCCCAATGCGCCGCGAATTGCCGCCCCAGTTGTCGACCTCCCATCGTTCTCGCCCCGGCGACATGACGCTCCCGGACGTCGTCAAACTTTACAACCTGTCCATGAACGTGCCCGTCGACCGCTTTTGCGAAGTCGCTGGAATTTGGACAACCAGATTTTATGAGCTAATGAAGGACGGCGTGATCCGCGTTCGAAAGAACGGACGCCATACGACTGCTCCTGTGGAAGATTTGTTCCAGCTTCTGCGCGGCGATCAAGCCGCCGCCTAACCTTCCACTTCGGCGCGCGCGGTTCCGTCCCGCGTCAGCGCCGGCGCCGACCCGGCGGACGTACCCGGGCGGCGCTAGCGGCGGCGCGCTGCGGTCTCTGAACCTTTCCCCAGCGCGCCGCACTTCATCCAGCAGATCGGGAGTTGACCGATGAAGCGCCGACGCAAGGCAGTTCCTTCAGCGCACATTTACGCGTTCCCGTCGGCCCGCCACCGTCGGATCGTCGCTTTCATAGCCGCCGAAATGCGCAAGCGACCGTCGGCTGACGACGCTGAGAAATTTCTGATCGAGCACCTTGACATCGAGTGGGGCCGGCTCGCTGGGCTGGGCATCACCGATGCCGAAATCGAACAGCATTGCCACGCTTTCGCGAAGGCCGCTTGGCAGATCGTCTTCGCAGATCGTCGGACTTGGGGGGCAGCATGACTGAACGGGCCGTGTCGCGCGCCGTGCGCAACGCCCGGCGCGAAGTGGCGCCGGCTCAGGAAAGGCGATCCCCGGCTTCATGTCCGCATCGCCGAGCCGAAGGCGAAGGTCTTACTTTTGCCCGGCCGCTTCCGGGACGCCGCTTACATCAAGCGCCACGTCGAATTCGTTCTGACGCGACCTGCCGAGCAAGGCGAGCAGCATGTTCGGGAAAATCTAAACGCGATCCGTCGGACACTGGATGAAATAGGCGTTGATCATTTCACCATCGACGCGGAAGTCCGGCGCATCGAAGCAAAGGTCCGCGCCGAACTGTGGCGGCAGGTTCTGACGCCGGGCGGTGACCAATGAGCACCGCTGTCGCACGCCGGCTTACCGGGCCGCGGTGGCGCGCCTAGAGCAGGCCCGGGCGCCGGCCGCTGAACAGTGGCCCGAACCGCCGCCTTCGATCGTGATCACGTCCGCGGCCGACCGGCGGGCCTTCCAAGGTTGCTTTGAACAAGCCGAAGGGTTCGAAGGCAGCCGCTCTATCGCACGATCGTCGATGCCAACGGGACGGTCCACCCCGACGCGGCCTGGCTCGACCTGCTCAAGCCCGATCGTCTCCGCATCGCACTCGCCGCGGTCCGGGGGGATACCGAACGTTGGGGAGGCAAGCGGGCTAGGCAACGACTGGAAGGGGACCTGACAGCGCGAATTGTTGCAGCGGAACGATACGGAGCCCAGTGCGCCGGAGCTATCGAAGTCTCCGGTGTCGAAGCCGCGAAGGACGCAGCACACATAGAAGCAAAGAAAATTCATTATTTGCTGTATAGAATTCGCCAGCACGCGCCGCTTACCGTCTCAGGAATGTTGATCTTGGCGCGCGGCATGATGCTGTTCGAGGAAGTGCAGAAGAGCAACTATTGCGGCGGCGAACAGGGGCGAGGTCTGCTTCTGGGCCGCGAGTTAGCAAGTGCGGTCCTTCGCGTCGCCGGAATTGCGGCATAACATCGTCGAATGGGGCGGCGGCTTCCGCCGCCGTCCTCCGGGCCATCTTTACGAAAAAGGTCAACCATGGGCGAGCGAAGGCGAAGACGAATGATGATGGCATACCATGAAGCGGCCCACGCAGTGCTGGCTCGCCGTCAAGGCCTAGCATGCGCGGAAATACGTATGTCAGGATCGGTCGGAGCCTTAACCGCTTCGGCGTCTTATGAGAGTGGAGAAGCAGTAGAAGCGAAGATTGCGGGGTACGAGATCGATGGCGCTGTAGCATTAGCAGGACCAGTCGCGAACGTTCGTTTCTCAGGGCATCCCAGCTCGTTTTCTGACGGCGCCGAAAGCGACTTGCAGATTGCACAAGCGGCGGCCGGTTCTATTGCTCTACTGAAATCTGGCCAGTCGTTGCCCGGCGCTGGGAACGAGGAGCTTGAACTTCCCCCGGACGTCCTTCGGCAGGCGAACGACATACTGGCCGTCATCTTGCAGAATTGTGAAGCGTTGGTCGACGAGCACTGGGCCGAGATTGACCGTGTAGCGAAAGTCCTAATGCACCGCGATCTGATTACGGCCAGTGAACTTGACCAGCTTATAGCCGAAACACCCAGCTGAATTGCATGTACCAAGCTGACCGCTCTGAACGCATCCTTTGGTGAAGGTCGCTCTAGCGATCCTTCCGGAACGCTGCCGGTTTCATTATCCAAGCGCTCGACGGCCGGACCCGCGTTTACGACTTCCGATACAACCATATGGCGCTGTCCTTGCGTCGGCAGATCGACAATCCAGCGCACACCAGAAAACTCGAAATTAGGTTCCAGGGCGAGCGGATGTTGTTTGCGGAGTGGACCGACGATGGCTTTACCAAACGGTCATATAGGTCGGGTGTTGGGAAGCGCGGCTACGTCGGTACGAACGAGTACCCGCGCTGGCCGGGCGGGTCAAAGCAGCGACATGAAGCGCGACCTACCATACTGGCCGGCGGCGCTGCGGCTGGGTCAAGCCGCGAGCTATTGCGGGCTGTCGGCCCACATGTTGAAGGCCGTCTGTCCGATCAAGCCGATCGAGTTCACGCAATCAAGCCGCGGCAATCGGTATCTGCGAGCTCGGGCAAAACCATGCCTGACCGAGGTCGCGTTCACTTCGATCTAGGTAATCGTCAGGCGACGTTCTATCCCGAAGTGGCGTCTGATATCGATGTCGTGGTTCGCTTGCTCTACTTGGTGCAGGTCATCAGCGCGAAGCCGACGACGGCCAAGATCGCGACCGCGGCAACCACGACGATCAGTTTCAGGAAGAACGTCCCGGCTATGTCGATCGCCGGGGAGAACTGTTTACCGGCGGTGGAAATCCAGCCGATGACGATGCGGATCGCTAGAAGGACGATCGCGCCGGCGAGAGCCAGGATCAAAATGATTGCCAATAGCAGCCCCCCCTGCAACACTCCGGAGGCGGCCGGGTTTTGCACCGACGGACATTACACTCGTGATTGGCGCGAGGAATTCTCCCGCGGTGGTTTTCCCCGTTTAATGCGGCCTAGCGGCGCGCCGCGGTGGCGCTTTTCCGCGTCCCTGATCTGGCGCGCCTCATGGAATTCTTGGCGGGAGATACCGACGTCGGCCGCTGTCGGCTTGCTAGCGTTCCGGGTGGTAACTCTAGGCAGATTATCTCCAAGACGCGCAACCTCACCCCGCGCTTGCGCTGCGTCGTATTCGTCGGCAAGCCGACGCTTTGCCTGCGCCTCGATATTAAGCGCATCGCCTTGCGCGCGGTAGGCGGCGCAGATCAGTTCGTCGTGGGCCTTCTTCGCCTTCGCAAGCCGCGCTTGAAGCTTCGCTGCAGTATAGGCAACGACAGCACGGCCGCGGGCGTCGAGTTCATCGACCGAGAATGCCTCAACCTGCGCAGCTGACATGGTCGGCGCCTTCCGTTGCTTGCCGTGGCGGCCGGTTCGTTTTTCAACTGATAACTGCTTTCCAGTTGATCGACGGGCTTTCGCTACGGTTGGGTGACTGACGCCGATTTCCGCCGCGATAGCGCGGTCAAACTTCTCCGGGTTAGCAGCGATCGCTTCCGCCGTGCGCTGCGCGGCAGGGAGGTACGGCGCGCGGCGCAGAACTCCGTTGAGCCGCCCTCACAGGCCATGATCGCCGCCCGCAAAGTTTGATGGAGCGACGGCGCTCAAAGAATGGAGATGGCTGTTGGCTGCACTGCAACGCCTGATGGCGCGCGCGACTAGGATGCAAAAGGACAGGTCCGCGCTCCTATCGCTTGCCAAGGGGGTCTGATATTTTGTCGCGTGCCGATCTTTTTGATCCATATTTTTCGAAGACGCTGCAAATTCGATCGTGCCCCGGTGGGAAGTTTTATTCATGCAAAGTGATTTAAGCTGCGCCGAGCGTAACGCGGTGAGTACCGCTGAGGTCGAAGAGTTCGCAGCCGAGCCCCTCGCGACCGGCAGACCCGTAGCTGCAAACGATAACATTGAGGACGGGCCGTGGCTGCTCGTTCCATTTCCTGACGATTGGTGCGCGACGTGTTGAAACATAGTCCAAGAACCTAGCCCCTTGGCGCGGGTAGCGTCACGACGGTAGAATGTTCGTAGACGACCGCTGACTAACAAGAAGGCACAATGAAATTTGCCGAGAGCAGGAACACTATTGATCGCAGCGAGGTTTGTTCTTCATCAGAGGCTAGGCGTTGCGGAGTTCTCTTCCATGGCTACCCAGATTGTAATGGACAGCACAGGCGACAGCAGACATTTTTTTGAGCAAGACGACCCCAAGGGGCTCGCCGAGGCCGAGCGGCGCTTCAAGATGTTTACCGGCCGGGGATTTACCGCTGCCACTCGGACCCCGGCCGCCGATCTCAAGCTGATACGGACATTTGATGCAACAGCGGAGGAAACGCTGTTCTATCCGCACTTAGTCGGCGGTTAGAACCGTCCAGCATCAAAGATGTTTTTGTTCGGACGTAACGTCGCCCAGGGCGCGCGTCTACGTGCCCTGCGTGCCCTTTATCGGAGCTTCAACGAGCAAAATGGCCCGGAAGCGCGTGCACGCCGTTTTTTGCGGGAATGGTTATCTCCAGAACAGCGCGCGCAATTTGATGCCAATGGCTTTTTTGAAGTCGCTGGTTCTCTTACTGGCCGTCGATACCGAATTTATCAGGGCACGATGAGTAATGTTTTGGAGCTGGATGAAAACTTGGAGCCTAAGGTGGGGTGGTGCTTCCTCCCCGAACGGGCGTTGGCGATTGGCGATGTGATGCTCGCCCAGAAGATCGCACTCGAAACTGACGAAGCCGCAGTTCTCGCGATCGCGAAGTCGTTTTCTCCGAGACTGCCGTTTGTGCCCCGAGCAGTGCGGCGCGCTCCCTAGATCTGATCATGGGCGGGGCCGCCGCTTGTGGCGGCGACCCCTAGCCGCGAAGCCGCCGGTACGCGAGACGAGGACGACTTCGCGACTGCATCCAGCATCGGCGCCGCCGGCGGCAGGCGCAAGGACGTCTGTGCGTTAGTGTTACTTGGGCTGCTTGACGGCGCCTGATGGCTTCGCAGATGGGGACCGCGAGGCGATCGCTTCAACCTTGTGTAGCGTTCGTGCGAACTCAGACCGCAGATGTTGGACGTGCGCGACGTCCCTCGGCTCTGACAGAAACGCGATCTTCACGAGGAGGCGGTTCAACAGCGACGCTATTCCAAGATTTTCGGAATGTTGCGAACGCAGTACGGTGAGTTGCCGACGCATCTCGACGAGATCAAGCGGTTCGTGGTCCGGCTGCTTTTCCAAACGAAACCGCCTGCAATCAAACGAAGCGCCGCGTCGAATATGGTGGTGCGACGACTTCGCCTTGGGTGGAGCCGGACGGGCAATGTCCGGCGCTCAGAAGGTAACGCTTCGCAGCGGTGCTGCAATCGAGTTGCAGAATTAAGCTTGATGCAGCGAGATCAGGTTAATTCTGGAACAGCCGTGCTGCCGATCTGTAGCTCCCGTCCGTCGCCGGGTGGCTGCGGTTCTTCACCTTGATCCAGTGCTTCTGCCGGCCGCCACGGTGAGGCCGATCGCGATGCTTGGATACCAGCCCCTCAAGACCCATGCGATAAGCGGCCCGGAATAGCTCAGGGCTGATCTCGCCGCGATCGGGAATGCAGCGTCTCAATCACGGGAGCCGTATTTCGTAAGCCGAGCTGGCCTTACTCCCAGCCGCGCCGGCCTATTGGTCCTTCTGCCGAATGCTCGCGGTGGAGGCGGGCCATCTCGCGATTGGGCCGCTTCATGAAGGCGCGCTCGACGCAAACGCCGGCTGTGATTGAAGCGGTCAGTGCAAGGGCGCAGGCGAGGTAGCTATTCATGAAATCCCACAAAATGTTGCTGCCCGCGCCTACAAGAAAAGTGAGTGCCATGACGGTATCGCGAAATGCCCGAACCATGTTGCCCCCAACTGATTGGCGAGGGTTCACTTAGCATTGCAACCATGACGATCAGCGGCGTCGATGGGATATCCAGCGCCGTCTTTCTGCACGGAGTGCGCGCTCGCTGAACCAACCGGCCAGCAGGACCGCAAAGGCGGCAATCTCGCCGGCGGCCGCCCATCGGATCAGCGAAGCCCGGTCGTCTGCTGGCATCGCCGCGAGTGCATCAAGTTCGGCGCCCTTGTCCAGCGATGTACCGGCGAGGCGGTCTAGATCGCGGCCTAGCGCCTTGGCGAGGTCGGCGCAAGCGGCAGCCTGATAGGCATCGCCGACGGCGAACCGCCTACTGTTGTGGATCGCCGATGTCGAACGCGCCTAAACGGTAATCTTCGCCCAACGATTGCTCAGTCATTGGCCCCACAATCAAAGTGAACGTCGCGTCGGGATAGCGCGTCCACACTTCGATGTCGTCTGACGTAACGGTTAGATAGCCGAAGAAGCATTTGTAACGGCCGGGCTCTGTCATGCGGCCGATCTTGTCCCAATTGATCTTGTTAACGCGCACGCCCTAGCTCCACTCGTTTTCGGGGAGCGAGCCGGGCGGCGGTTTGAGTTCTTCTAGGCCGGCTTCGATAGTTGTTATTTCGTCTTGGACGGCCTGAACAGCGTTCGCGGGATCGATGCCGGAGACAGCGTGTAGTTCGCCCAGCATCTTGCGCCGATGCGCGAGCAGGTCCGTCAAGGCACGTCGGTCCCGCACCTTCACGTAGCCGGCGACGATCATTTCCATGGCTGTTGACACTGCGTTGCCTCCACTGCGCCTTTGAGTTACCGCGGCCGGCTAAGCTCCAACAGACCGGCTTCGGTCATACGATATTCGACGCCTTTGCCCGTTGAGCGTCGCTCCATCCATCCGTTTCGTAAACGAGCGAGCGTCGTTCCGGGGCTGTCGGGAAGCTTTAACGAAGACACCCAATCGCGGTCACGAAGACGATCGAGAAATTGCCGGTGATAGTGCTCAAAAAGCGACCTGCGCTTTTCTTGCCGACGGCTGTCTCGCAGTATCGTTTCAGGCGGGAGTTCGGTTTCCATGCGGTTTGTTGCCATCGCATGGTTTACGATCACTTAACGACCGGGAACAGCCGGCAATCTTTTCTAAATGGTTCATGGTTGTTGTTTTGCGGCATGGGAGGACGCATCTGCTTGGTTCGTGCCCACTGTCAGGCGAAACTATGCTCGCCTGGTCCATCGAGGTTGAATTGCATCCGCTTGTAGCCGATAGCATCAAGTCGACCGATGACCAGCCCGACTGCCAGAAGGGGAGTTTTTGACCTTGCTCAAGGCGGTTTGAGACAAGGGCGCTTAGAACCCAACACGCAGCCGAACGGCGCCGCCATGACGTTGCTGAGGTTGTGGGCCCGGGTTCCTAGGAATACCGGGCCCGCCTTGTTTTACCGGCTCAGGTGGCGGCCGCGATCCGCCGAGAGATGCTCCACATTGGCATTGAACTTCCGTTACGGCGCGCAGGCGCCGCGGTCCCAGCTGGGCGCGTGTTTGGCGTCGGTGCCGGCCCATCCCAAGCCTGCATGTTGGGCTGGCCGGATCAATAACCAGTGTGCAACATGACCGGGCTGTCGAGTGCCGGCAGTCCTACGGCCCCGCGCTGCGGTAGGTGCGGACCCCGAAACGCGGGGGCGACTTGGCTATCCTGTCCAACTTCCCTAGCGGCTTGGAAGCGGCCGCGGGCTGCATGGACTGTCGCAGCGGCGCTGTCTCGGTACTCGCCCGGCGCGCTTCACAAGAACGCCGGGTGGCCGGCCCTACCGCGGGCCGAAGTGGGAACGCCGGCGCGCATACCGATCACGTCAACCCGGATCGCGCGGGAAATAAATCAGCCACATTTCGCAACGGCCTTAGTCCCGTGCCGGCGCCCACCCGGGCGACACAAAGACCGAGAATGGTCCCGACGCTGCAACCAATGATCGGAAGGAAGCACATGTTTCTATGATGAACAGCACCGCATCACCTATCTCCGCATGCTTGATGCCGATGCGGAAGGCGCTGACTGGCGCGAGGTATCGCGGATCATCTTGCGCATTGACCCGGAACGTGAGCCAGCGCGCGCTCGGCCCGCGTTCGAAAGCCATCTTGAGCGCGCGAAATGGGTCGCTGACAGTGGGTACCGTCGGTTGCTGCGGCAAGGATGGCCTTCGGCTGCTGAAAGGGCTAGGTCACGACAATGGCCGGCGGGCATCGCTGCCGCCGGCCATCGCTTTGCGCTACCTGTGGCTGGGGGGCTGATCGGCAGCGCTGATGGTAAGCCTGCCGAACCCCGATTAACAACCCGTTAACCAATTCGGGCAGGCTCTGGCTATTTCGCGGGCAACAACGCGGCGGTGTGCTGGGACCTGCGTTGAACCAGTTCAATGCTTTCGCAGCGGTATTGCCACATCCACGACCACGCCTCCGCCGTCTCTGGTGAACGCCTGACACCCGACTGCTGCGTTAGGAAGAGCAACGCTAGCTTGTTCGCCGTCGTCCTTGAGTGCGGTTCTCTGGCATCGATGAGCCGCCGCCTGCAGTTTTTTCGGATCGACACCCGTGACCGCGCTTCCTGCCGTCGCGGCGAGGGCAAACCAATCATTTGACGGGAAGCCGCTCGCGTTACAAACTTTGGATCGCAGATTAAGACCCTGTCCGGCTTCTTGAAAAAGACACTGCCGCCGGAGGCCGAGAAGTGATCGAAATGCGTGTTTCCCGCTCGATGATCCGAGCCGTTATCTCCCTGCATTCCGGCGTCTCGGCGGACCGCTCGCCGGCAATCGCGGCTGTGAGCCGGCATTCCGAGAAAATCATAGCCGTGAAGATCACCGCATTTATGCCAACGAGAAGCCCGAGGCCCATGCCAAACAGACGGTGCACTTCTAATCTCTTGGGCTCACTAACTTTGTATCCGAAGCCGCGCCGACTATTCGCATCTTCTCTATCGGCGCCTCCGTTGTATCGGCAATCTCATACGTTTTATTGCTGCCGGAATATAGAAATACGACGGCTCCCGTCACGTCGGGCAGGTGCAAGAAGTAAGCGGCTTTTTCGACCGCGCTACGTCGAAGGAAGCGCCTCGGAAGGGACTTCCCTGAGGAGGAAACCTTCAACTCAACGATTACCTTCTCCGTAGAGCTCACTCCCGTTGATCGCTCGACGACGATATCAGCCTCTCTATCAGAGAACAGTTGGCTCTGTTTGACCCTGACACCTGGCACGCCGCGCAGCGCACTGACGAGATAGCCCGCAATAGTGCCCACCGTACGAAGATAATGCGGTCTCAATTGATCGCGAGAAACCAAAGGGTCATCTGTATGTCCTTGAGCAAATCTGAGAAGGGCGCTCGTAACTAAGTCAAACAGCGGTGTGCCTGCCGGGTCGTCGGGGTGGCGGCAGGCGCTCGTGGGTCCGCCGCAGTGTCAAAAGGAAGTTTCCGTCGATCTGATCGCAAAGAACGATGGCGAAGACCGTGACAGATACGATTGCCATCAGGCCTTCGTCCTCGTCGAAATCGAGAGCGTAGTCGTGCGTGGAATGGGTTGCGCCATTCGGTCCGGTAACGCGCAAATTGATCCAACACTTTCTTTCGAAGTAGATCAGCCTGACCGAGGAACTCCTCGATTTTGTGGGGCGCGATACGCGACGGGTCCTTGCCAGCGAGCACTCGGTAAGCTTCCTTAACCCTCAAAAGCTTGATTGCAGCGAAAGACAACATCGGTGAATAGTGTTTGGTCTGGCTCGGATTGTCCTCGCTTGTAGTGCTTGATGGCGGCATCAATATGCGCCATCACCGCCTTTAGGCCGATTTTATAGGGGCCTGCAGGCAGATCTTTGATTTTCTGATCGAGAATTTCTGAAGGTCCATCGAGGCACTTCCTCTTACCAAGCGATGGCATCTTCGTTGCAATTCTGGTCGTGCTGGCGTGTCGGCTAACGCTCGGGGAGGAAGGTTTCCGTGCTTGGGGGTGGCGTATCCCGTTCTTGCCGTCCGCACTTCTCGTCGTGTTTTCGATCAATCTTCGTCTCAAGCTGAGCGAGTCGCCGGTTTTCGAGCAGATGCGCCAGGCCGGCAAGGTCTCGCGCGCGCCGGTTCCCGAAAGTTTCGGCACGAGACAAGGATTTGGTTATGCGCTGTATGCTCTCTTCGGCGCGACGGCGGGTCTGGGATGCGTGTGGTACACCGGGCAATTCTACGCGCTGTATTTCCTGCAGAGCGTTCTCAAGGTGGATTTCCTGACGGCGAATGTCTGCGTCGCCATTGCCCTAGCCATCGGTACGCCCCTGGTGGTCGTGAGCGGGGCCTTGTCAGACGGCATCGGACGTCGTCCGCTGATCGTCACCGGACTTCTGCTCGCCGCCGCGCTCTACATTCACATCTACATGGGCGTTGCAAGCGCCACGGCTGCGCACAACTACGTGGCCGTCACCGCGCTATTCCTGGCGCAACTCGTCTTGGTAGTGCTGGTGTATGGGCCGAATGCCGCGTTTCTCGTCGAGCTCTTTCCGGCGCGGCTGCGATATACCTCGCTGTCGCTTCCGTATCCCATCGGCACTGGCATACTCGGCGGCTTCGTTCCGCTGATCAGCCTCTCGCTCGTCAGCTACACCGGCAACCGGCAACATCTACCCCGGCCTGATCTATCCCATCGCGATCGCACCAGCAAAAATGCAGTTACAAGTTGGATAGGCCAGACTCGCCCTAAGTCGACCTCATGAACCCTGCCCGACGAATATGGAAGCTGTCATGAGCAACGAAAGTGCTCACGTGAACACCGAGATCGCGTCCGACGCGCCTCTCTACAAGACCTCGATGTGTGCGTTGTGCGGGCTCATTTACAACGAGCGAGACGGATGGCCTGAAGAGGGCATTCCGCCCGGCGCCCGCTGGGAGGACGTGCCCGCAGATTGGATCTGCCCCGACTGTCGTGCTGGCAAAAGTGAATTCGAGATGACCGAGGTCTGAACCAAACCGTTGATGCTGCGCGACCCTATGGTGCACGGCGTCCCACAATGCCAAAGGAGTTATCATGTACGTCCCTCCGCACTTCGTTGAGGCTCGCGCCGAGGTACTTCACCATCTCATTGAAAAAAATCCGCTCGGCATCCTCTTTACCAACGGGAAGAGTGGGTTTGACGCGAATCATATTCCCTTCGAGCTGCATGCGCACGAAGGTCAGCAGGGCGTGCTTCATTCGCATGTCGCTGGTACGAGCCCTATTTGTCAGGATCTCGCCACCGGCGATGAGGTTCTGATCGATTTCCGCGCCGCGGATGCCTACATCGCGCCAAACTGGTATCCGAGCAAGGTCGAGTCCAAGAAGCAGGTCCCGTCCTGGAACTACATGGTTGCGCATGTGTACGGACGTGTCACGATCCGCGATGATGAGCGTATGTCCGCGGCATGGTCGCGCGCCTGACGCGCATTCATGAGGCGAAACAGGCCGATCCTTGGAAGATGACCGACAGCCCCAAGGACTACATCGGCGAGATGCTCAAGATGATCGTCGGCGTCGAGATCGAGGTCACACGCCTCATAGGCAAGTCGAAGCTCAGCCAGAACAAAGAGGTCCGAGATATTGTCGGCGCCGGCTATGCCCTAAAGGCACAGGGAACAATGTGATGGGCGAGGCAATGCTGGCCGCAGCCGTCAACACGGAGCAGGCTTCATAGCCAGTCAATCAGCTGTGCTACCCTCCACTCGTTGGCAGCAGTGGCAATCATGTTCCGCGAGATCACGCTCGCCTCGATCGCTTCAATTCGGCGATGCGTCCTGATCCATGAAGATCAGGCGTGCCGGATGTTGCTTTGCCGCGAACAGCTGATCATTGGTGATGAGCCCGGTCTCGAGGAGGGTGTCCAGAACCAGGTTTGCACGCTCACGCGCATTCGGAAGAGCAACATGCGAAGATAGATCTAGTGGCGCATTTATCAGGCCGGCAAGCAAGGCTGCTTCGCCAAGTTCGATATCCTGAACCTGCTTCTGGAAATAACTCTGCGCAGCTTTACTGACGCCGAAGATGCCGCCTCCGATCTGCACACGGTTTAGGTAGATCTTCAGGATTTCATCCTTGCTGAGCCGCCATTCGAGCCAAATTGCGACAAGCGCCTCCTGAATCCTGACCTCCAAATTTGGTTGATCTGAGGGGAATAGAATTCTCGCAACCTGCTGGGTAATGGACGATCGCACGGCCTGTGTGCCCGGGGCGGCATGCAATGAGAGCGCGATCGCGGTAAGGTCAAAGCCGAAATGGCTATAGAAGCGGCGATCCCCGGTTGCCAATGTCGCCTTGACTAGGACGTCCGGAAGCTCCTTCACTGAAATCGAGCTGTAGGTCGCGCAAGCGCTGGTCAGACCCGTGCGACATTCCGGCAGACAGAGTGTGGGATCCTGGCTCCAATCCTGATCACCTGTTTTCTGAAAAACGGGGTTTGCCACGATCATTAACACTATGAGGCTGATGAGCCCGAATGTTAAGGCCTCCGAAAGCGGATCGATGATCGTACAGCGCAAGGATCGGGGAACAAGCCTTGCACCGCGCATAATCGACGAGCCACGCGTGGCTCCAGCCATCATACGATCTGGGATTGGGGTTCTTCTTCGCGGTATCATCTGACTCACTTGCGTTTCAAATTGTTCTGAACTTAGCGCGTCGAAACGCGTGCTGCCTGCGGCACGCCGCTCCGTTCGGACGTCCCCGCCAGACAAAGCATCTGTCGTAGTTCTGGAGCCGCGACACGCCGCAGCACAACGTAAGAACTCGCGCATCAGCTGCACCTTGCCGAGGGTGCCGGCAGCGAATTCTGCAGGTGAGAGGTGAGCCCGTGTGAATTTGTTTAGCCCTCGCGGGCTATTGTCGAGCGCTTCTGGTCCGCAAGATCTGCTTCTGGTTGCCAGCACGCGGGTTGCTCGAGCGAGTTGCGCGACGGCGGATGACTGCTGCAACTCTCTGCGGAGTGGGCCGTAGCCATATGCAGCCGCGCGCGCTCTCGTCGGATGCGAAAGCGCCGAGTACGGACGCCGTAGCCAGCCCCACCGGCGGCGACAATCGAAAGGACAATAAGAGCTGCCACCATCATCTCAAGCACGCCTCGCAGATCCTCAATGTCCCGCGCCTGCACCTTGAGGCCGGAATGTGTCTCGGGTTCGGAGAATCGAACCGGTAGTTAGTACAACTTGACGCTAGGTACGATTCAAGTGGTGTTAAGGTCCAGCTCTCGATTCAGTCAGGTATCGGTTTGAACCGCCCGGGTTTGTCGGACGCTCCAACTCCTGAGAGGATGGAGCCATGACGAGCAAGACGACGGACAAATTGTCACCCGAGGTCCGAACCCGAGCGGTTCGGATGGTTCTGGATCTCTCCGGCGAGCATCCTTCGCGCCGGGCGGCGGTGAGATCGGTTGCGGCAAAGATCGGCGGCACACCGCAAACGCTTCGTGACTGGGTCAAGAAGGCGAGATCGACAGCGGGCAGCGGACCGGCGTTCCGACTGAGATGGCCGAGAAGCTGAAGGCCCCGACGGGAGAACCGCGAGCTCCGGCAGGCTAACGAAATCCTACGGAACGCAAGCGCCTATTTTGCGATGGCGGAGCTCGACCGCGGGTCCAAGCCATGATCGCCTCTTGATGATCCATCGTGGGCGCATGGGGGTGAGCCGATCTGCAAGGTCCTGCCGATGCGCCCCCGCGACCTACCACGCCGATGCGGCCAAGCGGCGCGATCCAGCCAAGCGGCTGAAAAAACAACGCCAACGCGCGAGTTCATAACAAGTGCAATTGTCAACCCACATCAAGATCGTCCCGATTTAATCGATTTGGCGAGGAGCCCACATGCAGCGTCTTTTGTCCGACAAGAAAGTCGCCTGGTGCCGAGTCATTCGATCAGTCCTGGTTAATCCGCCTGCAGCCCGCACCCCGCGCGTCTGGCCCAACCTTTGCTGTAGTGATGGACCCACTGTAGATCTGCATGAAGCTGACCACCGACTTTCAGGAGCGCGGTCCGGCACGGTCTCGCTGTGCGGTTGACCGCGCTTTCGGTGCGGGAGGAGAGCTGCTCTAAAATTGGGATATGATGACGAAGAGGGCGTCGATGCAGAGTTCTCGAGTGGTCGCGCCGGAGACGAGTTGCACGTTGTGGGCATTCGCTGCGCATTAAGCGGCGCGATCCCAGATAGGAGAAGTATGGATCGGATCCCTTCGGGTAAAGGCTTGCCAGAGCCCAACACGAAATTGTCTCATCTCGGTCGCGCGCCGGCTGAACACGCCGGGATGGTCAATGTGCCTGTCTATCGAGGTTCCACGATCGTTTCGGAAAGCCTCGAAGAGTGGGATAGGCGCAAGCAGAATCCAGTGACGAACTACGGACGATTCGGCTCACCGCTGTCTCGCGCTCTCGAGGCTGCCATTTGTGAACTGGAAGGCGGGTATCGTTCGATCTTGTTCCCTTCGGGGCTCTCTGCGTGCTCCCACGCGCTTCTCGGGATCCTGAAGGCCGGGGATCATGTTTTGATCTGCGATAACGTCTATGAACCGGTCAGGATATTCGCGAACGAGGTTCTAACTAGATTTAAGGTCAAAGTGGAGTACTTCCATCCCACACAACCTTCGGATCTACTCGCGAAGATTGGAGCAAAAACGCGAGCTGTGTACCTGGAGTCCCCGGGGTCACTGACGTTTGAGGTACAGGATCTTCCCGCGCTGTGCGCGATCGCGCATCATTCGGGTGCGCTCGTGCTCATGGACAACACTTGGGCGACGCCGCTCTATTTCAAACCCTTTCTCCATGGCGTCGACATTTCGATCCATGCCGCGACCAAGTATATCGTTGGTCATTCCGACGCCCTTCTGGGCATTGCTACTGCTAACAAGGAAGCGTGGCCGCTCCTGCAGCCAAGCGCTCATCATTTCGGGGAGATCGCTGGGCCAGATGACATCTATTTAGCTCTTCGTGGACTGCGGACACTAGCCGTTCGCATGAGGCAGCATTGCGAAAATGGCATCAAGCTGGCTCAAAGCCTGGAAGACCACCCGGCAGTGGGCCGGGTTCTACACCCTGCGCTCCCAAACGATCCCGGCCACAATATTTGGAAGCGGGATTTCTTGGGTGCAAGTGGCCTGTTCGGCGTCGTTCTGAAGGCTATGCCCAAGGCCCAGCTTTCGGTTTTCTTCCAGAAACTGCGCCTTTTTGGAATCGGATTGTCGTGGGGTGGGTACGAAAGCCTTGCGCTGCCTGTCGATGATCCTCCACGAACGGAAGCTAAGGTTTCATTTGATGGACCGTTGATTCGTATTCACGCCGGCATCGAGAGGCCGAGTGATCTCATCGCGGACATGCATCAGGCGCTGCAAGCCGCCTGCGAACACTCCGTGAGCGACGCTGCTTACCAGGATGAGAGCAGAGACGGGTGATTTCAAGGGCAGTATTGATGGTGCGAGGAGGCCGATAAGAGCGACGCTTGGGGGCGCTATCGCAACCATGCGTACGGCTTCTGTCTGTCAATGTGCGTGAGCACAACGCCCATGTGTGCGGTCGGTTGGATCTCATTTAAGCCGCAGGCCATTGCCGTATTCGGATGATTCGCTTGCCCAAACATGTCCGGGTGCTTTTCAACACGAGCGCTTGGCAATAGGCGACCGCGCAACCGGGAATCTCCGGCTTTCCGTTCGGTTACGGCGCGACCGCAAACGGGTATATCGCAGCGGATGCATGCCATTTCTGCGACTAATTGCCTCTGTGCCCTATGACGCGGGCGCCGGGTCTAATAGCTCGGCTGGCCCCCGGAGCAGAGGCGCGGAGGCTGACCCAAGGCGTAAACGATCGTTCGCGTACTTGCCGATGCGACATACATTCTTCAGCTAGCACCAACAAGGTTGTCTCTCTTGCGACGAATGTCCGAATTGTAGCAGTGAACGTGGCGCCCAGTTCTCCAACACTCCTGCTTGCGGCAGTGCTCCTGCCGCCTCAGCTGGGACGACATTTGCTGGACGCTTCAGGTCCGCCTCCTCCGGAAGAGGCGCATGCACAATGTTCTCTATCGAGCAGCTACCCGATCTCAGCCAACTCGATTGCAGCTCGTGACGAGAAGTATGACTGTCGCGTTCGGTCGAGCACTTCGAAGCAAGATGAGGCCGAAGTGGCGCAGGGCCCTGCCCAAATCGATACACTCAAAAGACGCAGCACCGGATTGCCTAAGTCGGTGGCGGGAGGCACCAAATGGACCTATTTTGCTTCATCGAATGCGCAAAACAGAGTCGATCTCCCGAGGTGTTGTTCGATGTGCTTGTGAGCTGCTCGAGCGAACAGGGCTTCAGTCAAGTCGCTTACGGGGCGCTGACGGACGCGGAGCCGACCCGCCGGCCAGAGTATCTGCCAGCCGCCGTGACGGTGAGCTTTCCTTCCGCGTGGCGCGAGCGCTATGCTGAACGCCGATACAATGCCATCGATCCTGTGGTTCGGTACGACGATGCAGTCGGCACCGTTTCTATGGGATCAACTCGCTCACAAGATCGATTGCAACCCGGCGAAGTGCGTGTGTTGAACGAGGCCAAAGAGGCGGGTCTGAAGCACGGCGTAACCGTACCACTGTTCGGACCATTTGGACGGCTATGGGTCGTATCCTTTGCATCCAGGTTCGACGATGTCGACCCTCAGTATCGCCTCAGCCGTCTCAACGCATTGGCTTGGCAGTTTCATCATGCATTTACAAAAATCGCGCCCTCATCGGAGGGCAAATGCCATATGAAAGTGGCCCTATCCGAACGAGAAAAGGATTGCCTCCGCTGGGTGGAAGAGGGGAAATCATCCTGGGAAATCGGAGTCATCCTGAGAGTCAGCGAGAATACGGTGAACTTTCACCTGAAGAACGCGATGCGAAAGCTAGAGACGAACAGCCGTACCCATTGCCTTGCCAAGGCGATTCGCCCCGGTCTAATCTGACGTTTCGGCGCCGCTGCCCCGTACCGACCTATGTCGAAGTCACGAGCGATCGATCTGACCAGCGTGGCAACATGACAGCGAGGACACGTTCAGCCCAAGGTGCAGAAGATGCTGTCGCCGCGAATAGCTGACACGCCTGTCGTCTCGTCGTCTTCGGGGGCATAGATGCGTATCCCGCCGAGGGTTGGTCGAGTTTTCGAGGCGGGAGAGGTTCGTACGATCGCCTAAATCCGACATGGACGTAAGCGCGAAGCCGATACCCTTGCTTCAGAATTCGAATGAACGTGCGAAAGAAGCCTCCGGCTTGGACGGAGGTTTCGGATGGGATTGGACAGCAAAAAGGACGTCCATTTGGACGGCTCAACGAGGGGATCGGTGAGCCGGCTGGAGGTTCTTGAAGGACCATCGGGGCGCCGCGTACGTTCGGAAGCTGAGAGAGCTCGGATCGTCGCCGAGAGTCTGTTACCCG